>SVAY01000007.1 GCA_015059185.1 Erysipelotrichaceae bacterium | reverse complement strand
AAAATCAAATATGGATATTAGAATGTTGCTAACAATTAACAAAGTAGGACATACCTACAAAATTAAAACGCTACCTAATCCATAATAATATATTATTTTTGCTATAGTTCATCCCCCACCTATAGAGGTTATAAATAATCTTGATGGCTTCGTGATGACCTAGTCATATCAAGATGGGGGACTGCTTGTTTATGTTAAAATAAAAGAGCAATTGTTGCTCCTTCACCTTATCCAAAATTGTTCTAATTCTTCTCCGTCTTCTATAATGGTTCTATAATATGTACCACCATTAGAAATAATTGTTTTCTTTGAAGCGATATTAGTAGATTTACAAGACATCAATATTTCTTTTATTCCTAATTTATGACATTCTTCTATAGCGAGTCTTACTATTTCTTTTCCGTATCCCTTATTACGCATCGAAGGTCTTACCCCATCTCCAATATGACCTCCACCATTAAGTAAATCTTCGTTTAAATAATGACGAATATTACACGCTCCAACCATTTTATTAAGATCAATATCTAAAGCGAAATAAGTAGACGCAGGAACTTTTGTTTCGTCGTATTCGTTATAATGTTCACCTTTATAATTTAGATTATATATATAATCAGTAAAGTCTTTCGCTTTATAAAATATTGCCCAAGGAGAATGATCGGTCTCTATATGAGCATCATTAAAAGCTCTCCATTCGTCTAACATACTAACGATGAGAGCTTCATATTCATTACTAGCTTTCACAAGTACGAGGTTCATTATTCAATAGGTTTAGGGTTTTTATTAATATAAGTGGTGAATCTAATTTCGATGTCGCCATCCATAATTGGACTACCTTCATCGATACATTCAAAATCTGGATTAGTATCTAAATTAGGGAAGAAGACTTCCGCTCCACCATCTGCATTAACTTTAGTTAATAATACTTTATTGACATAAGGAAGAGTTTGACGATAGATTGATGCTCCTCCAATGATATATACATCTTCAGAAATAGAATGTTCTTTAATGATACGTAAGAATTCATCAAATTGATGTACCACTATCACATTAGGGAAATCATATTCATTTTCTAAAGAGAGCACGATATTTAGTCGATCTTTAAGAGGTTTACTCCCTGGGAAGCTTAATAAAGTATTTTCACCCATACAAACAGTATGTCCTCTAGTTGTTTCTCTAAAGAACTTCATATCTAAAGGAAGATTGAATAATAATCCGTTTTTCTTCCCTATACCGTAATTTTTATCTGCATTAAGAATTGTAATAATCATAATTAAATAGCCACTGGAATCTTTTTATCAAAAGGTTCATATTCGTAATCAATAAGCTTAAAGTCTTCAAGCTTGAAATCATAGAAGTTTTTAACTTCTGGATTGACCCATAATTTAGGAGCTTTATGTTGAGGTTTATTAAGTAGTTCTTTTACCATCTCAACATGTCGATCATATATATGAGCGTCCGCAATAACATGGACTAATGTACCTGGCTTAAGTCCACTGACCTGTGCCATCATTATTAATAATAATGAATATTGAACAACATTCCAGTTATTCGCGGTTAACATATCGTTACTTCTTTGATTTAAGATACCGTTAAGAGTGTCGCCACTGACGTTAAAGGTCATTGAATAAGCACATGGATATAAACCCATTTCATGGAGATCTTCAAAGTTATAAATATTAGTCAAAATACGACGTGATTGAGGATTATTCTTTAAATCAAATAATACTCTATCAACTTGATCGAATTCCCCTTCTTTATAAATAGCTTTTTTACCGAGTTGATAGCCATACGCTTTACCAATGCTACCATTTTCATCAGCCCAGCTATCCCAGATATGAGAATGGAGGTCATGAATGTTATTACTCTTCTTTTGCCAAATCCAAAGGATTTCATCTAAGCATGATTTAAAAGCTGTTCTTCTAATTGTCATGATTGGGAATTCTTCTTGTAAGTTATATCTATTTACAATACCAAACTTCTTAATAGTATGGGCAGGAGTCCCGTCTTCCCAATGCGGACGAACATTAAGTTTTTCATCAGAATATCCGTTTTCAAGGATATCTTTCATATTTTGAATAAATATTTCATCAGCTTTACTCATAAAAAACCTCCAATTGCTAATTATCTTAACAAATCTATTTATATAAATAAATATTATTGTTTAACGTATACTGCTAAGTTACCTTGGCCACTGACATTAGCGGTTAAGGAACCATTGTTTGAAACAGATACACTATTACCAGATACTAAATCTTTATATGTACCACCAGGTAAGCCAGTAAATGTTTGGCCATGGCTAATAGTGACACACGCAATAGAATCAACATTTCCGGAAGTATATCTTCTAACAAATGCCATTTCTCCAACGCTCTTATATTGGCCTCTTCTTAAGGCTGGAACTTGAAGTCTAATCTTATTTAGCATCTCTAAATGTTTATCAAGCGGCTTATTTAAAGTAGTATTAACGGTGCCTGAAGCGGTGAATTTACCAAAGTCAGTTGCTTTTACTGTTCCTTCGATATTATCGCCGTAATAAGCTCTTCCACTGTCTTTAAGAGCAATAGTTGGTCCTTTATCAATGTCTTTACCTTTTTGGAATTCTATTTCACTACCATAATAGATACATGGAACACCTCTAAAGGTCCACATGAGGGACATGTTTTCTTTCCAAGCGTTTTCTCCCATATTATATCTCACGGTACTAATACCATCTGGTCCGTAGTCATGAGAATCAACATAAACAACATTATATGTTGCATCGTTATATACAGTATCGTTATTCACTGCAACATTATATGCATCTCTAGCATATTGGAAGTTCCAATGCATTGGGAAATCAATAACTGAAGCCCCACTACTCTTAGAATAATCAGTAGCACGATATGTTAAGTTATTATTTAATAAAGCATTATTAGAAGTTGGCTGCTTATCAGTAGTGTTATTATCATTCCAGTTTTGTAATGTGCTTGCCAAATTAGTTTTAGTATCTCCCCAGTTATATGTTTTACTTTCTTTCCAGGTATAAAATGGAGCGGAGTCACAAGCTTGATTTCTATTCCATACTTCTCTTACTCTTGTACATACTTCACCAAACATATGGAAATTAGGATTACCACACTTCTTAGCGAATTCCTTAAATGCTGGGAAGAAATAATTATTAAAAGTTAAGCGAGATATATGTTTCATGGTATCAATACGGAATGCATCAACACCCATACGGATAAATTCGCCATAAGCTTCCACTAAATAATTAGCGACACTTGGGTTTTCTGTATTAAGATCAACACAGTCCCCTGCCATTTGGCCGGTTTGCTCACTATATTGTTCCCAGTCACAATGTTCTTCGTTGTGATATAACTCTTCTTTATCAATAGAATAATTCTTCATGGAATTGATACGAGCACCATACTGGGCATCACCATTTAAAGAATCATAATTATCAGGTAATAAGGATTTGTCCTTTTGTTTCATACCGTTAATGGTCATATCTTTAGGATCTTTAGTGAACATTGGGTATAAATTCTCTTCCCCAAAATTACAAGTATGATTTAAAACAATATCAAGAACAATCTTCATATCGCGTTTATGTGCTTCTTTAATGACATCGATGAATTTAACGTCTTCTGATTCATAACGAGGATCAACTTGTTTATGATTAATCGCATGATATCCATGATAATCATAACCTGAAGCATTTTTTACTACTGGAGTAATCCATATAGCAGTAAAACCTAAAGCTTTTATATAATCCATCTTTTGGATAAGACCTTTGAAGTCACCTCTCCACTCTGGATCATCTTCTTTATTATTCACACCATCCCAGCATCTAACATCGTTAGATTTATCGCCGTTATAGAATCTAGTAGTCATCAAGAAATAAATAGATTCGTCTCTAAAATCATCTCTTTTGCCTTTATAAGGAGAGGCAATAGACCAATATTCTTTTCCATATTTAGTCCATACAGGTAAATCTTTATAAGTTTTAGCACTTTTAACTTTGGTATAACCAGTATCAGTTGATGGAATATAACTCGTATCTTCTGGTTGAATAGATACATTTGATTCATAGGATTCATCACCTTGAGAATCATTGCTTGAAACATTGTTTGATGTTGAACAAGCAGAAATAAGGCCGCATAAGCCTAATAAAATTATAGGTAGTTTCTTCTTCATATCTTAATTCTATATCCTAAGGATAATTATTTCCATAAGAAAAGGAGTACACGAAGTGCACTCCTTAATGAATTGATAATTTAGACAGTTGGATGATTTTGAATCCAGAATTGATTACTTACATTGATATAAACATCATATTGACCATCAGCAACAACACCTGTAGAAGGATATAAATCTTTACATCCGTCTTTAACAGTAATCTCGTACGGTACGTCAGTTTCATTGTTTATCGCGCTTAATTTATCGCCTGCTTGTAATGAGATATTTTCTGCGTAATATTCAGTTGAATCACCGCTTCCCTGAACGTTTGCATAAAGATTGAATGTATTGCTACCTCTAGTAACCTTAATAAGTCTAACTGGACCATTATTTGTATTATTTGCAGGTACTGGAACCTCATAATTATTAGAAGCTGTGAGTACTACATCTTCAGTCTTGTTATAGATACGGTTAATTTTGTCACCGTTTACCCACCAATCTGGGAGAGTAGAACCTTTATAACATCTAGTTAAAAGGAATCCTTCTGCTTCGTTTGGTAATTCAAATGTGGCTTGTGATGATGTGAATGTTGCCTTTACCCAACCCGCATCAATTGATGTACCCCAGTAATAAGCATAGATATCAACATTTGGATCACCTAAGAACCATGAATAAGTAGAGCTAAATGTTGCGGTAATGTTACGAACGGTTGGATAGTCAGGAGTAACAATCCACACTTGTTCTTCGGATGTAACATAAATTTTATGTTCTCCAGTATTCACTATATCAAAACTCTTTGTTCCTGCTGCGCATGGGACATTATCAACCGCATAAATATCCATAGCAACATCATCCTTTTTAACACTTAAAGCGCCTTCAACAGCGGTAACATTCTTAACGAACTCGGCTTTATTGGAAGGATTTTCTTGATCTTCAGTAGGCACTTTTGTAATTTCATCTGAACCAAGATATGCCTTAAATACATGAGGAGTTTCGTCATGTAATTTAATTGAAATGTAATTATTTTTCTTTAAATAGAGGTCATATGTACCAGGAACTGTACATTCAATGTTGTAATTAGTAGCTTCATTAGGTTTTTTGAAGTTAGCAGCAGCTTCACCAATAACTGTATTATGGCTATCATACTCCCAACCCCATTCATGACCAGCAGACCATGTAGCATCACCGAGTTTAAATTCACCTACAGTAAATGTAACGCCTTCTATATAAGCTAATCTATCACTTGATGATTCTGCAACTTCAAGTTCGTAATTAGGATCAACATCCCAACCACTTACAACTGTACCTCTAATATAAATTCCACTCTTGGTAGGAACAGGTGTTGGTTCTGCTTCTTTGGTAATGGCTAAGCTTAGCTCACCATCATCATAAGTGAACACAAATGTGTAGGTGCCGTCACTAGTAACAGAAACGGTGCCTTCATCTTCGTCAACGTCAAGATAGGCAGCACTTCCTGCTTCGACATCTATTATGTCTAATGCAGATTGTTTGACACCATCTTCTTTGATGTAGATTTCAATTACTTGTGATGTAGTTAATTCGACAGGTCCAATCGTATAGGTACCTTCATCTTCATCATAAGCAATTGTTTGCTCTTCACCATTGTCGACTTTGACATATAAGTTTGTATCGACATCTGCTTCACTTGTAGTTGAAGTGTTACTTCCTGAACTGGATTCAGAAGAAGTTGTTACAGAACCAGATGAATCACCGGCTCCTGAGCTTCCTCCGTTATTTCCACTACAGGCAGTAATTGCAAGAGAAGCGAAAGCAAACAAACTCAAAAATAGTTTTTTTGTTTTTGTTTTCATATACAAAATCTCCTTGTTTACATTATATATAATGTGTAAATTGTTGTTAAGTAAAAAATAAAAGGAGACTCAAAGAGTCTCCAATTATAATTAATAATTATTTATTAGATTAAGCGTGAGCTTGAACCCAAATGGAATAACCAGTAGTACCTTCTGTATTAGCTGAAGCATATGTTTTGAAATAGATATCATATGAACCTGCTTCTAAAACATTAACATTATATTTGCCAAATCCATCATCGACTCTGTTCATTTGCTTGGAACCATCAGCTGCATAGGCAGCATTTGTACCTTCTTCAACACAGTCCATTTGAATCCAAATTGTACCATCGGTAACTTTCCATTGATCACCAACACCAAATGTAACAGTAGCCCATTGTTCGCTAGTAGCATTTGGATCTTCTGAAGTTGGGTTAACAATTAAATTAACACCACCTTCTGTTGACCACGCTGTACCACTGCCAATAAATTCACCAGATCCGACGACATACCAAGAACTAGCTTCACCAGATTGTGAAGAATCATCAGTGCTGCCACCTTCTTCACTGCTGTCATCTGCGCTGCTTTCATCTCCGCTTGATTGGTCACCACTAGCTTGGCTGGACTGACTACTAGTTCCAGAATCTTTTCCGCTTGTGCCACCTGAAGATGTTCCGCCATTACCTCTTTGACATGCGGACATGCCGAACACTAAAAAAGGTACTAACGCTAAAAATAATTTTTTACTCATATTAGAATAAATCTCCTTTGAAATTATTTTACAACTGCACCTTATTGAAAATAAATACTTTTTTTGCAAATTTGTAACTATTGTTAAATAAAATACTTATGTCCAAATAGTTGGAATTAAAAATCTTATTTCCAAATTTTATAAAATATAATCCCTAGCCCTACTAACTTCATCTTTAGAAAGGAGATAATTTTAATGTACAAAAGATACGATGATGATCTGGTAGACAAAATATACGATAACATTGATAAGTTTAACAATGCTTCTGAATTAGCTAATGCTATTGGGACCGATGTGTCTGGATTAATCAAGCACATCAAAAAGTATAGAAGGCTAATCTATACAGAGAATTACAATAGATGTGGGCATAAGAAAACATGTGAAATAAAAAACTTATGTATTGTATGTGGCAACAAGACATACAACAACAAATGTAAAAGCTGCAAAGCTAAACCATGTAATAGGTTATGTTCTTTATACACTCCTATTCCAGATTGTAAAAGAATAAAGAAATATCCTTATGTATGTAATGGTTGTAAAGATAGGCAAGTATGTCGAAATAACATTTTTCTATATGACTCTCGTTATGTTAAGGAAAAGATAGTTACAACAAGAAGTGAATCTAGAAAAGGAGTCCACGCGGATGAAGAAGAGTTAATGAGGCTATCGAAATTATTAGTTCCTTTAATAAAAGACAAGCATCAATCATTACCTCAAATATTTTTGACTCATAAAGAAGAGATTAGATATAGTTATCCAACAATTCTTTATTACATCGATAATAGACTAATCCCTGGGCTCACTAACGGGGATTTAACTAAAAGAGTAAGGTATCCAGTTTCTTATAAGAAGCATACAAACGAACCAACAAATAAGGCATTTGTCACTAATAGAACATACGATGATTTTGTTAACTACATAAGTGAAAACCCTCATGTTGATGTTGTTGAGATGGATACGGTCCTTTCTTCAATTGGCTCTAACTACTGTTTACTCACTATGTTATTTAGAAAGTCTAATTTTATGTTAGCTTTTCTACTTAAAGAGAAAACTGTTAATGAGGTGAAAAGAATATATGACTTTATATTGGATAAGTTAGGTGAAGAATTATTCACTCTAACCTTTAACTGCATTTTAACAGATAACGGAAGTGAATTTGCTGATCCTCGCGTGATTGAATTTAGTTATGAGACAGGGGTTAAATTGGTTAACCTTTTCTACTGTGATCCTGGTAAATCAGGACAAAAAGGAAAAATAGAAAAGAATCACGTTGAACTAAGGAAGATCTTTCCTAAAGGTACAGACTTTTCTAAATACACACAAAACCAAATCAATGTCGCTTTATCACATATCAATTCTGAACCTAGAGGCATATTGAATAGACACGCTCCAGGAACAATCGCAAGACTATTCCTAAACGAAAAAGTACTCGGCTTAAACGAGTACCAATTCGTCGAACCTGATTCAGTATTATTATCCCCAACTTTACTGAAATAGGTATTCATCATTAAGTAGGGCTAGAAACATCTTAACTTGGAACTGAGAATTTAATTTCATGGTTCTAAGAGTTTTAAACATGCCCTTAATAATTGATGGAGATAACTTAATGATATTAGATATTTTGAATTATCACCAAATACTTTTTAGACAATAAAAAAGTCATTTCCAAATCGTGATATTTTTCTTTAGAAACGACTTTAAGATTTTTAATTCCAATTATTTGGAGATAAGTATTTTATTTAAGCAATTTGTAACTATTTGTCTTTTAAAGAATCAAATTTAGCTTTCATTGTCGGGTTACCATAAGTGAGTTTTCTTATTGACAAGTCTTGCGCTTTATCATTAGCAAATCTTAAGTTAGTCTCACTACTCAACAATGATTCTTTAACTTTTGTTAAATGTTTAATAGTATTATCAATTTCTTCGATGGCTTTAGTAAATTGGTCTTTTGCCCTTTCATAATTCTTTGAAAACTTATCTTGGAAATCATATAGTTTGTTTTCAAAATTCGTGATATCAATATTTTCATTTTTCATATTCACTAATTCGTTTTTAATCTCAATGTTCTTATATGCAGCATTTCTCAGTAAAGTGATTATAGGAATAAAACAATTAGGTCTTACGACATACATCTTAGGATAGCGATAAGAGACATCCACTATTCCAGCATTAAAATATTCATTATCAAGTTCTAACATTGATACTAATACTGCGTATTCACAGTTCTTATTCTTTCTATCTTTATCAAGTTTTTCATAGAAGTCTTCGTTTTTATGTTTAGTCGCACTGATATCACTTTCATTCTTCATCTCAAACATGATAGATAATACTTCTGCGCCTTCTGGAGTATTTTCTCTATATATAAAGTCACCTTTAGATCCACCAATGACCTCATTATCTTTTTCAAAATAAACATCTTGGAAGCCTTGCATTCTGATTTGGTTAAATAGTGTTAAACAGTGTTGCTCTAAATCTTCACCTAAGAGTTTGACACTTAATTTGGCTTTCTTATCTTTATATAAAGCGATTTCTTCATCTTTATCTTTGATCTTTTCTTCGAGTTTAGCGATTTCTTGTTCTTTAAAATTAAGTGCTTCACTTGCTTTAAGTTCATTATCTTTTAAGGCTAAGGCTTTATCTTTTTCAGCATTATTAATCTTATTATTAAGTTCTAATATCTCTTTTTCCTTATTATTTAATTTATCTTCCACTTCTTTTTTGGCGTTTAGAACTGCTAATTCTTTATCTTTAGAAGCTTCGTTAAGTTTAGAAGTTAGATTGTTAATCTTATCGTTTAATGCATTTAATTCGTTTTGATAATTATCTTTAATAACATTCTCATCTTTAATTTTAGATGCGTTAAAGATAGCAGCTTGACGTTCAAGCTCAATATGAACTTGTTTAGATATTTCTTCCTCTTTAATTTGATTTAAGATAGAAGCATATTCACTTTCATCCACTTGGAAGACTTTCCCGCAGTGAGGACACTTAATTTCTTTATTCATTTGCTCCACCTCCTAGTAAGGCTTTATAAATATTCTTATTCCTATTATATAAATATTTATATTTAATAACAAAATCATTATAATAGTTTTATTCAATTTAGGAGATAGAAAAAATGATTAAGGCAAGTATTAAGAATTTCTTTAAATCATTAGGCTTTTATTTCATCCCGCTCGGTGTGATGGCATTTTGTCTAATGATCTGTTTAAGTATCACCATTCCTCATATGATTGGGGTCGTTAAAGGTGCATATCAAAGCATCTCAACAAGTATCGGTCAAACCTCATTTGATTGGAACGCTATACAAAGTGCATTAATTGCAAAATTCATGGAATACGCTAGTGATATAGGTAAAGCGATGGCTCTCATCTCTTCTCCTGAAGGAATTGTTAATTTATTAAAAGAGATAGCAATGGAAACATTTGGACTAGAATCACTTACTAATGAGATAGTCGCCACTTTAGAAAATGCCGTTATTGAAGTGATGAGTGATTTAGTCGCTATCTTTGCTTCTTTAGTTATTGGTTTATTTTTAGGCTTTATCTTTTTAAAGATTATTATTAGAAGATATCTTGCTAATACAAATATGTTTAAGGCCTTTCTTATTTCTATTGTTGATGCTTTGGTTTTTACTGGCGTTATGATTCTTCTTTCTTATTTAAAAGTCAATAACGAAGTTTGGATGTGGGTAACAATAGCATTAGTCGTATTAGGTGTATTGCTTATATCTCAATTTGAAGCATATTTATTTTATGGAGTAGGAAAGGTAAAATTCCTTAAGGTTGTGAACATTAAAAACACTATCACTTTATTAATTGGTGATTTAATTGATATCATCTTTGGAATTGGAGTTAGTGTCGCTATATATCTAACAATGAATCCGATTACTGCTATACTAGTAATTATTCCATTTGCAATGTTAATTGTCTGCATCTTAGGAATTAACGCAGAAACATATACTTCTCAACTTGTATTTGAAAACAAAATTGATAAAAGAATAGATAAAGAAATTGAAAAAAGATCAATCGAACAATAATATATTATTGAGCAACAAAAAATAGAGGCATTCAAAGTGCCTCTATTTTAGTTTCAAATATAATTAATCTTTGGTAAACCAGAAGATACGATTGAATAAGATAATCCAGATAAGATCTAAGATCCATCCAACAGTACCAGCGGCGATGACCCAGAGAATTCCAAGTATCATGTGGAGCCAGTTTTGCTTGCTAGCTGCTCTACCGATACGATAAACAGCCCAAGTAATATCTAAAATCCAGATACAGAGAATGAGTTTGACGATTCTAGAATGATCATCCATCCATTTTACATAGCCTGACATTTATAGTTCCTCCTATTTTTTCTTAATTTTACCCTTATTAGCACCTTTAGAATTGTGGACTAACACTTTACCATCTTGATTCTTCGCCATTACTTTGGTGAATTCAAGAGCTTCTTTTTGGGTATCAAATAATTTAATGACTTTGTCTCCGCCAGCGAACTTGACAGCCCATTTGCCGTCTTCTCTTTTTGCGACATGGTACACTCTAGTACCATCTTTTAAGTTTGGTGTTTTCTTTTCTGCCATAAATTTACCTCTATTTATAATAATATAACACGATTTTATTAAAGTGATATACTTAAAAAGTATGTTTCATCAAATTACTTATATCGTTTTATTCTTCTTAGCCGCTTATGCGATTGTGACTGCTATATTAAAGTTACTTAATAAGAATCAAGCTTTAGCGAGAGTTGATAGCTCACTTGTAAGTGATGAAGATAAGAAAAAAATCAATCATATCGTGGGTATTATTAGACTTGTGATGTTTGTGACTTTTTTAGTCGGAGGATTATTAATACTCTTTATTGATACAGATGTCATTGCTTTTGTCGCTATTGGACTAGCGGTTTTAGTTGCAATTGTTGATATTGTAATCTCCACGATTCTTATTAAAAAATACATCAAAAGAGTAGAAGCAAGATAATATTGCTTATCTATATTAGATATTTTCATCTTTTTTATTGACATAGATTCTAAGAATCTTGTAATCTATTTAAGCATGTTAGTTAGCATGTTATTACGTCTTGTCTGATGATTGAGAGGACAAAGTAACCTTGGCTAAAGAGGCGAAATTCATTCATCCGAAGCACGGGAATAACACATCTAATTTGCAAATGTAAATTAGAAAGGAATTAAGAAAATGAGATTTACAGGATCCACTTGGAAAAGAAGTAGACGTTTAGGTGTGTCTATTTCTGAATCCGGAAAAGAACTTAAGAAACGTTCTTATGGCCCAGGCCAACACGGTGCTTCTAGAAAGAAAAAACCATCTGAATATGGTAAACAACTTTTAGAAAAGCAAAAATTAAGACAACTCTATGGAGTGAACGAAAGACAATTCAGACGTCTCTTCATGCTCGCTCTTAAGAGTGAAGAAGTTACAGGTTTCGCCTTCATGAAACTTCTTGAATCCCGTTTAGACAATATGGTCTACCGTATGGGATTTGCAAGAACTAGAGCAGGGGCTAGACAACTTGTTAACCATGGTCACATCTTACTCAACGGTAAGAAAGTTGATATCCCAAGTGCTTTAACTAAAGTCGGCGACACTATCGAAGTCGCTGAACATGCTAAGAGCATGAAAGTGATTAAGGAAAGCTTAGAAAGCTTATCCGCTAATGTCGGTTGGGTCGAAGTTGACGCTACCAATTTAAGCGGTAAGATCTTAAGAGAACCAGAAAGAAAAGAACTCTCTCAAGATATCACCGAATCACAAATCGTTGAATTCTATAACCGTAAGTTATAATCCAACATCAAAACCAAAAGAAAAGGGGCTGTTAAGAAATTAAACTCTTAGCGGCTCTTTTTTTATGCAACAACTACGTTGTTAAGAAATTACCTTTCTCTTACTTGCTTTATGCTTATAAGAGGTTCTTAATGTTTCATTCTTTCCTTTTCTTTTTGATGCTTTATTTATGTATCTTTCAATGTTTATTTGAGGTATCGTTTCTGGTTTAAGACCTTCAGGTGCTTTCCAATATTCAATGCTTCCCTTCCCATCAATCAAACCAAAGATTTTCCTTATTACGTAACCCAAGCAAACTAGCATAATTTCAGCGGATACTTTTTCTAAACCCCTTCTCCTAACTCTTTCATAGTTCATATCTTGCTTAATAACTCCAAATACACCTTCAACTTGTGAACTTCTATTAACTCTCATTTCTATTCCCTTAACTGAAAGAAGGTTTTCCATAGCCTCTTTTTTATATTGGTATAGTTCCTCGTTGGTTTCGAAAACACGAAATGTTGCTTTCTTATTTTTAATTGGCTTAAAGCAAAGTGGCTTGAGTTTACACCTTCGGCAGTTATCAATTAAATAGAACTTATTATTTTTAGCTTTTGGGTGCCTACCATAGAAGACTGCTTGTTCAGTAGCAACCTTATCGTTCAAGCAGATTAGTTTATGGTCCTTAAAATGGAAATAATCTATATTTTCTCCTGAGACATCTTGCCTCCACATAGTGTACTTAACATAGTTTTCGATATGACGTTCTTTTAAGTACCGATAATTAAGCAAAGATCCATATCCTGCATCAGCACATATTCGTTTTGGATAAAATCCGTAATTATTATAAAAAGCTTCTAAAGTAGGAATAAATTCGTAGAAATCGTTCCTTTCTTGACCGACATAGTAACTTAAAACAATACCTTTACTAACAATGATTTGAACATTGTATCCAGCATGCATGTTGCTTCCTAAACCTGAATAATAATCCTCCTTTAAACACATTGCCGTGGCATCTTTATCTGTTTTGTAATAAGAGTTTCTATCTCCACATATCTCTTCTTTTTCTTCATAATCTAATGCCTTATTTAAGTATTCATTAAGCAATTTGATATCAGATATAATTTCTACTTTTTTGTGGCCTCTTCCTATTTTTATAGTATCTGGATCTAGTCCGTTTGATTTAGCGAGTCCAATTAGTTTAGTTAAGTATTCGCCTATCTCTTTAGAAACAAAAGTTGTTTTGGAGTGCGGCAGTTCAAAATGCTTTAACAATAGTTTTCTAATATTCTCGTTTAACTTGTTGTGGAATGTAGTTGGCTTCCAAACAAACTTGAATTTATTCGCGTTTGCCTCAAACTTGGTTCCATCTAAAAAGACATCATCAATACAAATATTAAAATGTTTAATGATTGATGAAATTATACGAGAATATAACTCTTGATGGTGTGGAACAACTACGTTGTTAAGAAATTGAGATATAGTGACATACGATGGAGTTTCTTGTTCCATCAGATATCTAAATCTTAGATCGTATTCTATACTTTCTTCTATGTTTCTTATGCTTCCTGAATGTTTAGAGAAACCATATATGATAGAAGCGAATAGTCTATATGGATTATAAGAATGTCTTCCAGGTAAAGAAGGGTCTGAATAAGTTTCTTTTTCAATTATCTCCGAGATACTTGATTCTTCTAAAATTGTTAGGAAAGTATCCAATTTTTCCTTTTCCTTCTTGTTTATCTCGAAGGAGGAGAATAAAAATACTTTATCTATGTTAAAATAAGGCATGTACAATACCTCCTTGAACAAGAATATTGTACATTAGCCTGAGAAATCGGGCTTTTCTATATCAAAAAAAAGAACTGCTAAGAATTCAATTTCTTAACAGCCCCTTTTTATACTTTGTATAAAACTTACATTCTAAAGAATTTACCGTCACTATATACCCAAGCTGCTTTCACGCCTGAGAAATTAGAATTACTACCACTTCCAACTCCCTTATTATAGAAATAGTTTTCAGCAGCACCTTGTGACATAAATTTTTCGGCGTTTTGGAAAGAAGAAGTGATCATCACATGATCTCCTCTTACACCCATCACAAATCCTTTTTCGCCATCGTTAAATTCAATGTAAATACCATATTTACCAAAGATAAAACCCATATATAACTCCCTATATAAATTATCTTATAATTTTTTAAAAAGGAATGCACTATGGAAAGTCATATCCACTTCTTCAATATAGAAATGAAGTATCTTTCTATAATCTCTAGTAGATGTTCCTAAAGTAATGTAATTAGTATTCTTTTTAACTTCTTCTTCAATAGCAAGGAATAATTTCTTACCTAAACTTTGATTACGATATTCATCTATCACATATAATTCATCAATATCAAAACATTTTTCTCCAATAGGGATAGAACCACCATTTTCTAGAGATACTTTCTTTTCATTATTGTAATAATGACCAAATATATAACCAACTATCTTATTATCAAAAGTAGCGATATAACAAGGTTCTTTTAGATCTTCTTTGGTATTTGGAATTAATCCATTAGAAATATTTTCTTCACACCATACGTGAGATAAGTTAATTAACTGTTCCACTACTTCATCAGTAAATATGGCTTTTTTAATTTCAATCATTTATTGCCTCTTACTACTGTATTATCAGGAACAGATTCTTTTATTTCGACGTTAGATCCAATGGTAACGTTATTACCAATCACTGTATCTCCACCAAATATAGAGGAGCCAGAATAAATCACAACATTGTTAAGTAAGGTTGGATGACGTTTTGTGTTCATGAGTTGTCTACCCTTTTTAAGTGACATGGCGCCTAAAGTCACGCCTTGATATAACTTACAGTTATCACCAATAACTGCAGTTTCACCAATTACAATACCAGTACCGTGATCAATAAAGAATGGATTACCAATCTTCGCGCCGGCATGGATATCAATACCGGTTTTAGAATGGGCATATTCACTAATAAGGCGAGATAGATGTTTCATTCCCATCTCGTAGAATTTATGGGCAACACGATAACAGTAAATCGCCATAAAGCCAGGATAAGTAGAAATAATCTCTTCATAAGAATAACTCGCTGGATCACCGTTAAAAGTGATTTCGACATCCTTCATTAATTCTGTTCTTAATTCAGGGAGAAACTTAAAGAATTCATCAATCTTATCTTGATATTTATCAATAACTTCTGTAAGAGCTTCTTTAAAATCGTTATATGATTCTAATAATTTGGCATCTAAAGAGTCTTTAGTTATTTCGCATTTATAATAGTTATAAAATAAAGCGACCTTTAAGTTCTCAATGAAGCGATATAGGGCTTCTTTATTAATGTGATCATGAGTCGCGTGAGAATCATTCACTTCTAGCTCATATAAAGCATTAATTACTTTTCTTTGTTCATCAGTCATTCTCGTTTTCTCCATAGATTACTTTTTCTAAGCGGGAGGAAGGATAATTACTTCTTCCTTCTTTAGCTTCCGCTTTACCATCGAGTACTACTAAATCCCCAGTAAAGCCGACAGTCATATTGTTGACGAGTGAAGTTCCAACTCCGTACATATTGACTGGAACGTTATGTTCTCTCCATTCTTTAATCTTTTCTTTAGTGAATCCACTACTAACGACAATGTTAACATAGTTAAATCCTTCTTTATCAAGCGCATCACGTAAAGCAAATATTAATTCTTTACATACTCCATGAGGATCAAAATCGCTTGTATCTTTATCATCGAAATAATGGTCGATTAAAGCTTTAGAAGTATCTACTCTTACCGCTTTAAGATTTTCACCTAAGTGTCTCGCTAAGATTAATGAATCTCTTACTACATTATTATGATAATCAATTAAGGCAGTCACTTTTTCATTAGGGAAACTCTTACGATAAATATCTGCTGCTTTACAAACATCGCCTCCACAGATTTGGATTAAAGCGTGAGGCATCGTACCCATACCTTTTCCACCCCACCATAAGCCTTGCGCATCGGTACTGACTCTAGAGATACCTGCTACATATGTAGCATAGCCGTCTCCAACTTGGGTTAAATAATCATCTTGACGGTCTGCCATAGAGAAAACAACAGTGTCTCCTGCTACATCGAGCACTTCTTTTACATTGGTAGCGACACTACTTCTTCTAGCAAGTACACCATCAATAACGCTTTCTAGATATCCGAAGTCTTCATATCTTCCAGTAACTTTAAGGACTGGTTCGTTGGCTTTAATAATATTGCCATCTTGAAGTGCTTCAATCACTAATTCTTCTGGGTGAGAGGCAAATGTATGTAGAATCGCAATAGCTTCATCAATGCCGCATAACATCGCTACATCTTTTCTTTGGAACCACTGCATAGTGACTAAATGGTTAGGCTCATTTTCTAAAACAATCTTTCTACTTTTTAAAAAGTAGTTCGCGCTATAAAAGCCATCTTTTAGTCTTGGGTCAAAGTTAAAAGTCTTGTTTGTTAATCTTTTAATCTTTCCTTGTTTCTTAAGTTCAATTTCAAGCATCGGTTTTTTCCTCCATTAAGAAAAAGTCACTACCCACTTTCATATCTTCATCTAAAAGGAGAATTGGGTAGAAGGGATTTTCAATGTTCATTTCTAAATCTTCATAAGTGACGATACGTCCACTTAAAGATAATTTATCTTGTGTTATATAATCATTTATCATTCTTCCAGGCATGATATAGGTACCACTTACCGCGAACACTAATTTTGTGTTTATTGGTAAATCAAATGTTGATTCAGTTTGATAAGTCCTACTACCAATATCAACTTTATAAATAAATGATTTACGATGTTCTTTTTTATCGATGATTTGAGCAATATATAATCCAGAATGAGAACGATAACTTAATGTATCAAGTTTATGATTAAGCAAAATATCATTGATTAAATCGATTAATGTATCATTTGGTAGATAAATTGTTCCATTAATCTTAATCTTACAGAATTTAGAGAAGTTAAGGATGACGTAGCCCACTACTTCATCATTATTCTTTAAATAGATTAAATCATCTTTAAGCTCTCTTTTATTTACTAATTTATTCTCGCCAAAAAAGATCATTAACATGTCGTTAACTTGTTCAGAACTTTTTGGAACATAATATAAACAGTAATTAGCTATCATAAACTTACCTTCATTCTATATATAGGAAGATTCTTGCTTCTAAAATCTTCTTCATATTCAGTTAATACGTCTTCATCATCTAACATATAATTACGATCTTCTTCAATAATCTTAAATCCTGCTTCTAAAAATGTTTCAATAGAGAAATTAAAGAGTTCAAGGTTATCAGTTTTTTGAATAATCACTCCATCATCTTTAAGAACTTTTTTATATAAAGAAGTGAATCGATCACTAGTTAATCTTCTTTTATGGTGACGAGTTTTAGGCCATGGATCAGAGAAATTTAAATATAATATATTTACTGACTTCTCTTTCATAATAGATAATGCTTTTTCTGCGTCCATATATAATAGCTTCGCGTTAGTTATTTCATCTTCCACTAATTTTTTTGCAGTGAAACCGGCACAAGTGACATTTCTTTCTATACCTAAATAATTTCTAGCAGGATTCTTTTTACTCATCTCCACTAAAAATTGACCTTTGCCACTACCGATTTCTAAATATAAGTTATCAAGGGTCGATAAAACTTCTTCAGTAACTTGTACTTCATTATGTTCTTCTAAATAAGGTTTTGCCCAAGGCTTATATTTAGTTCTCATCGATTAATTTACCTAATTCATAGATGCCATGGGCATAAATCGCCATTGCTTCATATAAATCTTCTATAGAAACGTTTTCTCCGACCGCGTGCATCTTAGGATCTCTACCTGGGAACTGCATACCAAACGCTACGACGTTGTCTGCTTCTTTTGCGTATGTTCCGCCGCCTGTAGATAAAGGAGTTGCTTCAGTATCTCCTGTCTCTTCTTTATACGCTCTCATAAGGGCTTTAATTAATGGATGATTTTTCCTATAGAAAAGTAATGGGGAACTAACAGAACATTTTACATTAAATGGTGAGCACGCTTCTTTAATATTAGCTTTTAGTACTTTTTCATCAACACCATTAACAAACCTAAAGTTCACGATGATACTGAGTTCTTCGCCTCTTGTGTAGTTAATTAAACCGACGTTGAGGGAGTTTTTACCCATTTCTTTACTATATCCGTATCCGTTAACACCTTTACCGTATGGATCACTAAAAAGTGAGATACATTTAATTAAATCAGGATCTTTAGTGTAACTTGCTAAAAATTCTAACGCCATCATACCAGCATTTTTACCAAGTTCAGGAACTGAACCATGGGCTGCTAAACCAGTAAAGGTAATTCCTACTACATCATCATTAGTGATGACGCTTGCATCTGGATAATGTTGGATGATAAACGGAATGATAGAATCATTTAAATCAAATTTAACAGTACATTTTTCAATAACTGCGTTACTTGCAAAGCCTCCGTGAATAGAGACTAGGCCAGGAATATGAAGTTTCTTTCTTGCTTCAAAGTTAAAGATACCTTTTTCGGCAAAAATAAGAGGGAAATCACTATCAGGAGAAAAGCCATAAGTTGGTTGAGGTTTCTTTAAAGTCTTAAAATAATGTTCCATACAGGCAGAACCACGTTCTTCGTTACCACCCACTAAGAAACGAACTTGATAATTACCAAGCATATTAGCTTCTTTTAGAGCCACTAAAGCGTAGAAACAAGCAAGTGCTGGTCCCTTATCGTCCGCGACACCTCTACCATATAAAACGCCTTTCTTTTCCACTACTTCAAAGGGGTTTTGATCCCAACCACTACCTTCAGGAACAACATCTGCATGCGCCATAATAGTGATGTTTTTAGGGCCATCT
Source organism: Erysipelotrichaceae bacterium (assembly GCA_015059185.1). Taxonomy (GTDB): domain Bacteria; phylum Bacillota_I; class Bacilli_A; order RFN20; family CAG-826; genus SIG220. The sequence goes on along the minus strand of SVAY01000007.1, from coordinate 62,721 downwards.
CCAATAAGAGCTTCGACTAAATAGTTATCGTAGTTAGTAACGGTAAATCCTTTTGATTTAGCAAGGGCTTCAAAATAATATAAAGCTTCGCTTACTCCGATACCAAATGGGTTAGAAGTGTTTCTAGTAGCTTCATCATATTGAGAATTAATACTTACCCATCCTTTAATCTTATCGATTAATTCTTGCTCGTAGCTTTGAGTAATTTTTGAGAATATTGTTAATTTTGACATAATATCACTCCCTCTTTATTCTCCAATTAGTTTGTTTAATATGACAAGTTCCCCGTCTAAGACAAGGTTCTCATCAAATATATATTGTTCATTAAATAAGTCTTTAAAGAAGATTGAACTACCTCCAGTAATGACTTTATTTAACTTATAACCGAGTTCAGCTTCGTATCGACGGCATAAGCCTTCAATCGATTCATAATGGCCAAATAAGATACCGTGTTTAATACAGTTAATAGTATTTTTACTATCTAATAAATTAGTGGCACTTTTCAAATCCACTTCTGGAAGTAAAGCGGCTTTTGAAAATAATGATTTAGACGCTACTTCGACCCCTGGCATAATTAATGCACTAATAAAATGAGCATTTTTATCTAGAAGTAATAATTTAGTAGCGGTACCAAAATCAATAATCACTAATGGTAAATTATATTTTGCCTTTCCTCCCACTAAATCCGCAATTAAGTCACTTCCCACTTCTTTCGGATTATCGATATCCATCTTGATATCATGAGGAGAAGATGAATCTAGTTCATATACTTTGGCGTTTTTAAATAGATAAGATATCGCTTCTAAAAGAATCTCATTAATAAGTGGGACAACACTTGAATATAAAATCGCACTTACTTCTTCTTTATTAATATCATTTTCTTTCATTAACAAAGTTAAACTTGCTTTATATTCATCACTAAGTTTATCGAGTGAGGTTGCTAAAGTGAGCTTATTAACAAGCTTATTATCTTTATAGAAACCAAATCCAATTGTCGTATTACCGACATCTATACATAATTTCATAATTAAATCGCAACAATATTAATAATCTTGTTTTTTACAACAATCACTTTCTTAATCTCTTTTCCTTCGATATGACGTTTAACGTTTTCTTCGTTAAAGGCAATAGTCTTAAGTTCTTCTTCACTTAAATCTAGAGATACTTCAATGGTGGCACGTAACTTTCCGTTTACTGAAACCGCCATCTTCACGGTATCGTTTTTAAGTTTAGATTCGTCATAAGTTGGCCAAGCTTCATAGGCAATAGTATTTGTATGACCTAATTTTTCCCACATCTCTTCACCGATATGAGGGGTAACACAGGAAATAAGTTTCACAAATCCTTCTGCATATTTACGAGGTAATCTATTCACTTTATAGACTTCATTAATAAAAATCATCATTTGAGAAATCGCAGTATTAAAAGCAAGATTATTGTAATCATCAGTGACTTTCTTCACTGTTTGGTTATATATAATATCAAGTTCTTTGACTTCATCATCAACGATAATATTATTTTCAACAATACATCTATAGACTCTTTCAATAAATTTATGAGCGCCTTCCACTCCTTGATCACTCCAAGGTTTAGAAGCTTCAAGTGGTCCCATAAACATTTCATATAATCTTAATGTATCGGCACCGTACTCTGCGATGACGTCACTAGGGTTAATTACAAATTCTGGATATCTTTTACCCATTTTGATGCCGTTTGCACCTAAAATCATCCCTTGGTGAACGAGTTTTTTAAATGGTTCATCAAAACTGATTAAACCCTTCTTATATAAATATTTTGTCCAAATACGGGAATAAATAAGGTGACCAACTGCGTGTTCTGGTCCTCCGATATATAAATCGACTGGTAACCAGTGATCAGCGAGTTTTTTATCACAGAATGTCTTATCATTATGTGGATCAACGTATCTTAAGAAATACCATGAGCTACCTGCACTACCTGGCATCGTAGATGTTTCTCTTTTACCTTTTACACCATTTGCATCATATTTCACCCATTCAGTGGCATTTTCTAAAGGTGCTTTACCGTTATGACCTTTATAGTCATCAAGGACTGGTAAAGTTAAAGGTAATTCTTCATCCTTAAGAACATAGATGCTTCCATCTTCTTTATGTACAACAGGAACAGGTTCACCCCAATATCTTTGACGGGCAAAAATCCATTCTCTAAATTTATAATTGATTTTCTTACTTCCAATCCCTTTTTCCTTAAGGAAATCTAGCATACGATTAATAGCGGTTTCTTTATCTAAACCATTAAGGAAACCACTATTAATGTGGAGTCCATCTCCTTCATAAGCTTCTATAGATATATCTCCACCTTCTAATACTTGGATAATATCTAAACCAAATTTCTTTGCGAATGCATAGTCACGAGAATCATGAGCAGGAACGGCCATAATTGCGCCTGTTCCATAACTTGCTAAAACATAATCACTTATATAAATAGGAATTCTTTTATTGTTTACTGGATTTATAGCGTAGCGGCCAATAAATACACCAGTCTTTTCTTTCGAAGATGTTCTTTCAAGTTCACTCTTTTTACTACTACTATCAATATAGGCAAGCACTTCTTCTTTTTGTTCAGGAGTGACAATCTTCTTTACAAGTTCATGTTCAGGAGAAAGGACGCAGTAAGTTGCTCCGAATAAAGTATCACATCTAGTAGTAAAGACGGTGAACTTTTCACTAGTATCAGCGATATTAAAGTCCACTAAAGCACCGATAGATTTACCAATCCAGTTTCTTTGTATTTCTTTAGTAGATTCTGGCCAATCAATCTTATCTAAGCCACTTAATAGCTCTTCCGCAAATTGAGGTTGATCAATAACCCATTGCTTAAGGTTTTTACGGATAACTGGGTATCCACCTCTTTCACTCTTACCATCAATGACTTCATCATTAGATAAAACGGTACCGAGCTCTTCACACCAGTTAACTGGCATATCAATGTATTTAGCGTAGCCATCTAAATATAAGTTTTTAAAGATCCACTGTGTCCATTTATAAAAGCTTGGATCACTAGTAGAAATGGTTTTACTCCAATCATAATCGAGACCAATTTCTTTAAGTTGATGTTCGAAGTGCTTAATATTTGTCTTGGTAAAGATTTCTGGATGATTACCAGTTTCAATCGCATATTGTTCAGCAGGTAGACCAAAAGAATCATATCCCATTGGGTGAAGGACATTATATCCTTGCATTCTTTTCATACGTGAGACAATATCGCTGGCGGTATAGCCTTCTGGGTGACCGACATGGATACCAACTCCACTAGGATATGGGAACATATCTAAAGCGTAAAACTTTGGCTTAGAGAAATCATAGACATCAGTTTTAAATGTCTCATGCTCTTCCCAATACTTTTGCCACTTCTTTTCAATTAGCTTATGATCATATGACATAATATTACCTCGAACAATTAGTTAATATATTAACCAATTGAAGGAATAATATCAAGATAGGTACATAAAAAACTAATCAAAGATTAGCATTTGTTAATGTTATATGTATATTTTATTTAATTCCTAAAGCGTCTTTATAGACTTTTAAATATTCCGCTGCACTTTTAACCCACGAATTGTCAGTATTAAGTGCATTTTTCATGAGCTTTTTACGTAATGGTAAGTTCCAATATATTTCAAACGAGAAAGAGACGGTACGAATAAATTCTTCCACTGAATTAGGAGAGAATCCAAAGCCGTTTGCCTTATCTTCATTATGATTGTCATAGCAGATAACTGAATCGTTTAAGCCACCCGTCTTTCTTACGATTGGTAAAGTTCCATATCTTTGAGAAATCATTTGAGATAATCCACATGGTTCAAATAAGCTAGGCATGAGGAAGAAATCACTTCCTGCGTAGATTAGGTGAGCAAGTTCATCACTATACCCGATATAGATACCAACGTTATATGGGAATTCACGTCTTAATTGTTCAAATTGTTGTTCTAATTCGTACTCTCCACTACCAAGGATAACAAAGTTACATCCTCTATGAACAAGGTTACGAATCATTGGAATAACGAGATCAATACCCTTTTGCCAGGTAAGACGAGACACAAGACCATAAACAGGTAATCCGAGATTTCTTAAATTGAAACGTTTAAGTAATGTCTCTTTATTAACTTGTTTAGCATTATAATAATCATCAATTGTATAGTTAGATGATATCGCTTTATCAGTGCTTGGAGAGAATTCGTTATAATCGATACCGTTTAGGATACCAACAAAGTCATATTCTCTAAGTCTAAGCGCTCCTTCTAAGCCTCTTCCTTCTGTCGTTAAAAGTTCATTTTTATGAGTTGGCGAAACGGTAGTAATTCGATCTGCATACATGATTCCAGCCTTAAGAGTTGAGACTCGATCATTTAACCTAATTGCCCCATCATCATAAACATAATCAGGAAGGGAATATAGATCTAAAATATAGTCGCGTTCAAAGGTTCCTTGGAAGGCAGGATTATGAATTGTTAAAATTGATTTTGTTTTAGAAAAATAATCATCATGACTTTCTTTAAGTAAGCAAGGAATCATCCCCACTTGCCAGTCATGAACATGGACGATGTCAGGAGCAAGATTAAAGTCTTTCATCAACTTTAAAGAGGCTAAAGAAAGGAAGGCAAATCTTTCTCCATCATCTTGTTCGCCATAAATATTACGTCTATTAAAATATCGATCATTATCTAAGAAGAAATAGTTAATTCTACGATATTGGGTATAAAAGATCTTACATTCAGCTTTTCTCCAGGACAAATCAACACTGAAGCGTCCAACTTGTTCTAAAGAAGAAGTAATATTTTCTTTAATGCGGTTATAAAAAGGAAGGATGATAGCGACTTCATGATCAAGGTTAGCAAATTCCGCTGCTAAAGAGTACACAACATCACCTAACCCACCAGTTTTGATAAATGGATTTGCTTCACTTGCCACGAATACGATTTTCATTAGATTTTCGCTCCCTTAGATATTAATAAATAATCTAGTTCGTCCCCCATTAAGTTTTTCACTTCGTGAATAGAGACATTTTTATCAGTAATTACATAACGGAGATTAACATCTTTTCCAATCTCAGTTTTTGTAAATAAGATACAGTTATTAACTTCGGCGCCTGCATCGATATAAACATCACGGCATATGATGGAATTTCGCACCTTTCCTTTAATCACCGCTCCATTAGCAATAAATGAATTATCTACTTCTGCAAATGGTCCATAGTATACAGGAGGTGTATTATGTGATGTCGTATAGATTGGCCAATCAGTTGAGAATAAGGTCTTTCTCACATTGTTATTTAAAAATTTAAATGATTGGGACACATATTGATTAAGTGAGAGGATTGGGAAGACTGCTTCTTTATGACGATAAGCATATACTTTGGTCATTCTATTGTTTGCAGATAACTCCACCATCTTCTTAATTGAGGTAGAGGTGTTAGATATTTCTCTAGAGAAACGCAAAAGCCTATTAAATACCTCTTTAGAGAAGACGTAAGACTCTAAACATACATTTACTTCATCTTCACCTTTTTGTGGTCTAATAAACTTTCTTACTGTTCCATCAGCATCGATGACTAAACGTGAACAATTAGGATATTCCTTAGGTGTTTTAATATGAGAATAGATTACGGTGATACCCGCACCTACTTCGCCATGCACTCTCATGACATCGCGATAATCAATCTTTGTCACAAATTGAGGAGATGCTACAACAACATAATCTTCATTAATAACATCGCTAGGAACGTTTTGTAAGATATTAGCGATATCTGTATTATTTTCTGGATCCATTAATCCTTCTTCATTAATCGCCGCTCTTAGGAAGCCAGTTCTTGTATTAGAAATCCAAACGTTATTATTAATAATATGGCTACGGATAGAGTCAAGATGCTTTTGAACTAAGATTTCAATCTTTTGGATATCACTATTAGCGAAGTTGCTTAAAGCAAAGTCCACTATTCCGTATCTCCCTAAGAAACTAACCGCACCTAAAGGACGGCGCTCAGTGAGCTTCCCAAGTTCAGGGTTATCATGTAAATTTATAAATCCAACTGCGGTTTTCATCTTAACTTACCAATACGATTTCATCGCTTCCAAGATTAATCTTGCTATTCTTTTTCACTACTGCGTGAGGAGAAACAATGACATTATGTATTTCTGCTCCAGGCTCAATTACTGCACCCGCCATAATGACAGAGTGATCACATTTTGCACCTTTATCAATTAATACTTCATTTGATATCACACAAGCATTGACATCACCTAAAATCACTGCTCCTTGGTTAGCAATAGAATTAACGATATGACCTTGTTTACCAACATATTGAGGCATACTAGGAGTATCTTCCGTAAAGATTCTCGTATGAGGATCCCAGTCATAGAGATTAAGTTTATCTCTAGCTAAACAGATATCCATATTTGCAGCGTGTAAAGATTCTAATGTACCAACATCTCTCCAATACCCTTTAAAACGATACGCAATAACATTACGATTAGATTTAATGAGTAAAGGAATTACATCATGACCAAAGTCATGACTGGAATTAGGATTCTTTTTATCAAGCAATAAGAAACGTTTTAATACAGGCCAATTAAATACATAGACACCCATTGAGGCTAAGTTATTTTTTGGTCGACGTGGTTTTTCAGTGAATTCAATGATACGATCTTTATCATTTACTTCCATAATGCCGTATCTAGATGCTTCTTTAATATCCACTTCCATAACAGAGATAGTTGCGTCTGCTTTAGAGTTAACATGTAAAGAAACCATCTCGTTATATGTTGTTTTATATATATGGTCACCAGAAAGGATGACAACGACATCAGGATGTTGGTTATCGATGAATTCTATATTTTGACAAATAGCGTCAGCAGTACCTTTATACCAAGAAGCGCCTTTTTCAGTTTGTCGAGGGGCGATGGTTGACATATGACAGTGCACGCCGTTAAGTCCCCATTTATCACCGTTACCAATATATCTTTCTAGTTCTGTTGATTCATATTGGACTAAAACGCCGACATTATTAAAACCACTATTTGCACAGTTCGAGATTGCAAAATCAATGATTCGATATTTCGCAGCAAAACTAATAGCAGGTTTAGCGTTCTTTTTAGTTAATGCTTCTAGCCTGGTACCTTTGCCGCCTGCTAATATCATAGCAACGACTTTTTTATCCATACAAATATTATGTAATATTTCAAAGAAAAATAATATAAGAAATATGAACTTTCAAAGAATTGTTTATAAAGTTGATTAAGACGTTTAACTTTAGATTAGTTATATATATGGTATTGAACCTTAATCAAGGCTTTTTTCATCAAGAAGAAAATCTTTTAAACTAATGTAGTAAATCCCATTATCATCAATCCAAGGCTTAAAATTATCGTTGATAATAACTATTTTTTTAAAATTATCTTTAATACTTAATAATGGTCTCAATTCTTTATTTTTCTTATCTTCATCATTAATGCTATAAGCAGATTGAATATAATATCTCTTGTTATTTTGGTTACAAACAAAATCCACTTCGAGCTGTTTAATGATACCATTTCCTTTTTCGTTTAGTTCTCTTTTTTCAACAATCCCAACGTCGACATTAAAACCTCGTATTATAAGTTCATTGTAAATAATATTTTCCATTATATGGGTAGGTTCTTGCTGTCGAAAATTAAGGCGAACATTCCTTAATCCTAAATCTGTGAAATAGTATTTACTATTTGAAGCAACATACTTTTTTCCTTTAACGTCATATCTAACGGCCTCTTTAATCAAAAAAGCCTCCTTAAGATATTGAATATGGTTAGCTATAGTATCATGATGATATGAAATCTTTAAACTACTCTTAAAAACGTTTTCTAAATTGGTAGGATTAGTATATGAACCGATTGAAGAGGATAAAATATCAATCAATTTGTTAAACGAATTAACACTTGATATCTCATATCGGTCCAATAAATCTTTAATATATAACTGATCAAAGACTTCTTTTAAGTACTCGGCTTTCTTATCATCATTACCAATCTTTGATATGTAAGGAAGGCCGCCAAAAAATTGATATTCTTTGTAAGCATCTTCAAAAGATAATTTATGAGCATCAAAAAATTCTTTAAAAGAAAGCGGGTTAATTCTTATTTGCTCTCCTCTAGCCCTAAACTCAGAAGCAACATCATTAGACAAAAACCTAGAGTTACTGCCAGTTACATAAATATCAAAGTTATTATGCCTAGAAAGAGCATTGAGAGTTCCAACAAAATCTTGTAATAACTGCACTTCATCAAGCAAGATATAGCAATTATCACTTGCGTTAGTAATATCACTCAAATATGCTCTGAACTTTTTTGAGTTGACAATATATTTCCTTTTTCCTTTGTCTAAATAGATTTTAGTTGATTCTTCATTACAATAATTATCAAGTTTATCAATATCTTCATCATTATCAAACGCAAACTTGATAATGTTTTCATTCTTCACGCCGTTTTCGAGTAAGTGTTTATAAAATAGTTCAAAAAGTAGATAAGATTTACCACACCTTCTTATACCAGTAATAATCTTAACTAGTCCATCGTTTTTCGAATCTATTAACTTAAATAAATATTTGTCTCTTTTTATTTCCATTAGCGATTTCCTCGCAATTGCGACTTTTTCGTCAATCAAATTTTAACACTTATTTCTAATTTAAGAAATATTATTTTTTATATTTATAGAATAATACTGAATATTGCAGCAATTCATCACCCGCCTACAGAGGTTATATAATCATTACAAATGATGGGGAGACTTGTTATATTTCGTTAAAATGATTTATAAAGTCGTTTTGTAAATCTATTTATATAAATCAATAAGTGTATACAACCTATATTTTTCAGGTTTGGTGATATTAAATCCGTTTTTAGAAAAGAATCCTAGTTTATTGTATTTAATATTTATTCTTGAAAGTTGAAAGACTTCTTCATTAACAACAGAATCATCGATTGGATTGCTACTAAATTTTGCTTCATAGAAATCATAACCATCTTTGGATAAAGTTACGATGTCAAATTCACCATTTGTCTTGTTAATAGGATCATCATAGTAATATTTACCCACTTTATACAAAACTGGTTTAATCCTTTGGGCTTTATTCTCCCTTACTAAATATTGGGCGCACACCCTTTCAAATTCTTTTGGAACATAACTTGAGTAAAAATCTTCTTTAATAAATTCATCAAAAAAATCTTCACTGTTCATGGTGGCAAAGAATGAAGTCTTTTTAAAAATATAACGATAATAGAACAAAGTTAATCTATCTGATATTTCGTATATGGTTTTCTTTTTGCTCTCATCATTTATAGGAGATACTTTACTAATTGCGTCCATTTCTTCAAGTTTTTTTAATACATCAACTAAAGTTGGTGATGATGTGACATGTGATTTATTTAAGATATCTGAAAACTTTTTATTCCCTTCAGCAATTGCGTTAAAAGTCTCGTTTGTATTGGCTATTTTATTGATTTCTAGTGAAATGAAATCTTTGGCTTCCGATAATAGTCTTGCGTTAGTTGATACTATTAGATTAATAATATTTTCTTTAACGCTAATCTTGTCATTAACAAATTGATTATAGTAAGGAACTCCTCCAAACACAGAGTAAATAGCTAGCTTGTCTTCATTTGAAAAGTTAGGATAAAAATCTGCAGATTCATAATAATCCATTTGTCTAACATTAATCTTTATTGAAAATCTTCCATATAAAGGATTCTTTTCAGAAAGCAAATCTTCCATCACCGCAACAAAAGATCCGCATAATAGAAATTTCAATTGACTACGTGATTTATATTCATCAATAAGAGATTGCAAGATGCTATCAAGAGCACTATTATTTTTTCTTAAATAAGGATATTCATCTAACACCAAAATAACAGGTTTATCTAATGATTGATTGAAAATATAAATTAAACAGTCTCTAATACTAGTAAAATCTGGAGTAGGAATATTAAAAGTGCTAGCAATCTTTTCTGATAAAAATTTCGCATTAGTTTCTTCAGATGCATCAACACATTCATAATATAAACTTACAATATCTAGATTCTTATACGATTCTTTAATCAATTCACTTTTACCAATTCGACGCCTACCATAAATAACTATTCCTTCATATCGATCGTTATTGTAAGCATTTCTTAATAAATTAATTTCTTCTTTTCTACCAATAAAATTCATATCTTTTACCTTTTGATGACTACATTATAAATCTTTATAATTTGGTTGTAAATATTTTACTCGGTTTTTTCCGAGTCGGTTTTTTACGAGTTAGTTTTATAAAGTAGTTTCTTCGTGATAATTTATGATTTTTCATTTATTCACTTTTATCTATCATTATATTTATATAAAATAGTATCAATTAAGGAGAATTATTATGGCTACTTCTAATATCAATTGGGATGAATATTTCATGGGTCTAGCGTTTTTAAGCGCTTATCGTAGTAAAGATCCAAACACCAAAGTCGGTGCCTGTATCGCTGATAGCAATCATAAGGTTGTTTCTATTGGATATAACGGGATGCCACGTGGAGTAAATGATGATGATTTAAGTTGGAATAAGGGTGAAGGACTTGATAGTAAATATCTTTATGTCTGTCATGCTGAATTTAACGCCATCTTAAATACTAGAGACGGAACTTCACTTAATGGCTGCACTCTTTACGTTACTTTATTCCCATGTAATGAATGTGCGAAAGCCATTATTCAAACCGGTATCAAAGAGCTCGTCTATGCTGATAACAAATATAAAGACACTATTGGAGTACAAGCTTCTTTAAAGATGCTTGAACTTGCCGGAGTCAAGATTCGTCAATTTGACGGAAGAAAGCCAGAGATTAAGTATTAATTATGACTATAAAAGAATATGTTGCTAATAAGAAATTAGCGTTAACTGAAGAAATTAAAGGTTTAGAGCTAAAACCATCTTTCATCATCATGCAAGTGAATGAAGATGAAGCGAGTAATGCATATGTAAGAGGCAAACTTAAAGATGCTGCTGAAGTCGGTATCAACTGCGAACTTAAAAAATATCCTTTAGATATATCTGAAGAAGATTTAATCGCGGAAGTCAAAAAGAACTGCGCTGATCCTAATGTTCATGGACTTATTGTCCAAATGCCTTTACCAAAGCATATTAATGAAGAAGCAATCAAATTAGCCGTCGATCCACGTAAAGATATTGATGGTTTCCACCCATTAAGTGCAATGGATCCTTGTACACCAAAAGGTATTATTAATTTCCTTAAAGATGAAGGCTATCCTATCTTAGGTAAAAACGCGGTTGTCATAGGTAGAAGCAATATTGTTGGTAAACCAATGGCTAAATTATTGCTTAAAGAATCTGCTAATGTCACTGTTTTACATAGTAAAACAACACGTGAAGATATGGAAAGATATATTGCTAACGCTGATATCATTGTCGTCGCAATTGGTAAAGCAGGATTTTTAGATAACACATTTAAATATAAAGAGAGTGCTGTTATCGTTGATGTCGGTATTTCTCGTATTGAAGGAAAACTTCATGGCGATGCCATAAAAGATTTACCAGTTAAATTCCAAACCCCAGTTCCAGGTGGTGTCGGTTTATTAACTAGATTAACTTTGTTAACAAATTTAATGGAAGCTTATTATAAGCTTACTAAATAAGAGATATGAGTTATTTTGTTAACCTTTATAAAAAGCTCTTTTTAGTGAGGTATGATTTTGATGAAGCAATACCTTATTATCAAACAAGTGACTTTAAGGGATTAAAGGAAAAAGAAGAGACTTTTATTAATTCTTCTAATGCTGAAATCCACTACTTCACTTATTTTTATAGTCCAGTTAAACATAACAAGGTTATTTTATTTCTCCCAGGAATGGGGCCAGGTCATAAAGCATATTTTAAAGAGATTGCCACTTTAGCGAAATCTGGCTATAAAGTGATTACCCTCGATTATGAAGGTTGTGGAGTCTCAGGCGGAGAAAAACTACTTAGTATGTACTCTCCCACAAAAGACACTTTAGAATTAATTCATCATATAAATATAAAGGAAGATTTAGTGTTAGTGGGTCATTCTTTAGGTGCGTTCACTGCACTTAATGTGATTAACAAAATTAATAAGATTAAAAAAGCAATAATCATCTCAGGCTTTTTAAATGTTGAAAACGCGATGAGAGGATTTATTCCTTCTAGATTAATTGCTAAAAAGATCGCTAAATATGAATCAAGCAATAATACATTATTATTAGATGATAACTTATCATATTTAAAATCCACTACTAACAACATCTTATTTATTCATTCTAAAGATGATAAAAAAGCTAAGTATAAACTAATGATCAAGCCTATTCAAAAACTTAATAATAAACATCTAGACTTTATTATCGAAGAAGGTAAAAGACATAATCCTAATTACACTTTAGAATCTGTTAAATATAAAGATGACATTATTGATAATTATTTTAAGAAATTAAGAAAAGGTGAATTTAAGGATTTAGAAGAAAGAAAAGCATATTTAAAAGATGCTAGTTTAGAGAAATTAACCGCTCAAGATGAAACAATAATTAATAAAATTATTCAATTCATTGGCTAATAAATAAAAATATCATTGCAAGTTAATGTTATCTTATGATAAACTTTGCAAGGTTAGGAGGCTGAAACAATGGCAAGAAAATGTCCAGTAACAGGAAAAGGACCAGTAAGCGGAAATAATCGTTCCCACTCCGTAAGAGCGACAAGACGTAAATGGAATGTCAACTTACAAACATATACGATTGATGGAAAAAGAGTCAAGATGAGCACTAGAGCTTATCGTAGCCTCAACAAAAGCAACGCAAACGCTTAATTAAATTAAATGCCTTGGTGAATCCAAGGCTTTTTACTATCTATATGAAGAAATTTAAGATTTATATTGTCGATTTTGATGGAACACTCATTGATAGCTATCAGGGGCTACCAATTTTTTATCGTCATGCATTTGGAGCAATTGGCTATAATGTGAGTGATGAAGAAGCCTATCACTTCTCTAAAATATCTTTAGAAGCAGCATTTAAAGAAAAAGTTGATAAAGAAGAATTAATCCCAGCTTTTAAAGAAGCTTGCTATAACATCATCACTACAAAAATCTTACTTCCTTATAACAACATATATAAGGATGCATCTTTCTTTATTAATTATATTAAAGATAATAATCTCCCTCTCGCACTTGTCACCGGTAACGCGCTTGATCACGTTAACATGGTGCTAGATAAAGAAAAGATCAACCGTTTCTTTAACTATAAAATTACAAGCGAACTTTTATCTAAGCAAAAGCCTGATCCAGAAGGTATCTTATTAACGCTTGATAAATTCCACTACCAAGGGGATAAAAAGGATATCTGCTATATCGGAGATTCATATAACGATTATCTTGCTGCTAAAGCTGCAGGTGTTACCCCTATTTTATTAGATAGATTTAATGAATTTAAAGAAAATGAGGATTATATCCTCATCCATTCATTAACTGAATTAATATAATTAATAAACTAGGATTTGAGTAAATAAACTCATCACCATTAATAAGGGACTAGTTAATATTAAACCCCATTCAATAAAAGCTAAGATAAAGAATTTTGGTCTCACATATTTAATAGTCCCGTCTTTATCTTTTTCTTCTTTTAAATCTGCCCAGTGACTGAGACGAGGATTCATCATCATAAAGAAGATGATTAAGCAATAAACAACATTAAATATCGCTAAAACAAGCGCACCAACTTCTTCTTTAGTTTTATAAGCATTAAACAAAGTCATCGCATTAGAAAAAGGAATAAGGAAAGATAGCACCACCCCAATTAGCACCACTAATAGATGGAATCTTAAATGTTTATTTAATGAGATAAAAGCAAAGCTCATTAAGGCTAAAGAGTAAATGCTTCCCGCTATTAAATCAAATAATAAGAAGCCATTAGTGTATTTCATATCAAATAAAGTATAAAAAGCAATCCCACTAGCAGCAAATAAACATATTGCAAGATTCCCGACTAAATTATCGGAAAATTTCATCTCATAATTAAGTTCATAAGGATAATGATTTCTTAAATCATAATTCATCTTAAATCTATTCTTGTAATTAAGAATAGAGAATAGGACAAATATTATAAGAAATAAAACACTAGAAAAGAGAAACGCAATCGCAAAATTAGTCATTATTCTTTAATTTATTAATTCTTTCTTTCATATCGTCATGGCCAAATAGATAGCTACCCGCCACTAATACATCAACACCAGACTTCACACATTCTTTACCGGTACTTTCATTAATTCCACCATCAACTTCAATTAAAGTCTTATGGAAATCATATTTATTCATATATTCTCTTAAGTTACTAATCTTAAATATGGCGCGTGGATCAAATTTTTGACCACCAAACCCAGGTTCAACAGACATAATTAAGATTAGGTCAGTGCTGGCTAAGAACTTATAAATCTTTCTTACGTTTGTCCCTGGCTTAATAGAGATACCAGCTTTCACATTATAAGAATGAATTAAATCAAGGACTTCAAATACTTCAGTATCACTCTTACAAGCTTCATAATGGAAAGTTAATAAATCGGCTCCTGCATCAACAAATGGTTTGATATATTTCTTTGGATTAGAAATCATTAAGTGAACATCTTTTAATAAGTCACACTTTTGACTTACTGCTTTAAGGACAGGTACTCCAATAGAGATATTAGGAACAAAATGACCATCCATCACATCAAAATGGATCCATTCCGCTCCAAATTCTTTTGCTTTTTTAAGTTCAGCTTCTAAATTTGCAAAGTCTGCTGATAATAAGCTTGGTGAGATGATAACACTCATATTAGTACCCCCTACCTTTTAAAGGTAAACTACTTAATAATTTCTTATATTCATTATATATTTCTATATCTAGTTCGCCAACATCAACTGCATTTTTAACCGCGCATTTTGGTTCACTATCATGTAAACAATTAGAGAAATAACATTCCGCATTCCTTTTATAACAACCTGGATAGAATTTTGCTAAATCTTCTTTAGATAGTTCTAATTCAATATCACTAAACCCAGGAGTGTCTGCAATATATCCTTCATTAAATGGGAGAAGGATCGTTTCTGTTGTTTCATGTTTTCCTCTTCCTCGAGCGGCACTATATTCACCTTCACTACGTGAATAAGAGATATTTATCGCGTTAAGTAAAGAAGATTTGCCCACACCACTTTGACCGACTAAAGCGATAGTTTGATATTTTAAATCAGTTAATAAAGTATCTAACCCAACTTTCGATTTATTCGAGATGAAATAGCATTTAATCCCAATTGATTTAAATATTTCTTTAATACGATTAATTTTATTAATATCGTTATCTTTATCAATTTTAGTAATAACGATACTTGCTTTGATATCGTTCATATTGGCATAAGTGATATATCGAAGCACTAAATCTAGATCAAAATCAGGTTCTACTAAAGAATGAAGGATTAATAATTGATCAACGTTAGCGATTCTCGGTCTTTTGATTAAAGAATGACGATTAACAATATTTTTAATTGCGAGACTATTTTCATCAAATTCGACATAATCACCAATCGCGACAAATGACTTATTCTTTTTTAATATACCTAAAAGAGTAACGTTATAAATAACGTTATCAGTAGTAACGCTATAGGTTTTACCGTTTCCTCTAATTATTCGACCTATCATTATTTAAAACCAAATAAGCGGGAGAAAAACCCTCTATTGTCTTTAAGTAATTCTGGATTTGATTTTACTTCTATTAAATCTTGTTCAAATTCTTTGGCGTCTTGATATCTGTCATATGGATTCTTTTTTGTTGCTTTAAAGATAATTCTTTCAATCTCTTTAGGACAGTTTGGTAAAATCGTTCTAATAGATGGGAATTTATCTCTAATATGGGCAACGGCAATATTTACTGGTGTATCTCTTTCAAAAGGAGGACGTCCAGTTAATAATTCAAAGAATACGACACCTGCTGCGTAGATATCACTACGTTTAGTGGCTTGTTCACCTTTTGCGATTTCAGGCGCCATATAATAGACCGAACCAATAATCTCACTAGTTTTAGTAAAACTACTTTCTAAGTTCTCGGCTTGAGCAATGCCAAAGTCACCTAATTTAATTGTTCCGTCAGTCATTAAGAACATATTTTCAGGTTTCACATCACGGTGAACAATCCCGTGTTTATGAGCAAAGCTTAAAGCATCGGTTAATTGAATCATATAGTCAATTACCTCATTAAGAGGTAAAGGTCCTCTAAAATCCAATACTTCTTTTAAGTTTTGACCTTTGATATATTCATTTGCCATATAAGGCACGCCATTAAGAGTACCATGGTTATAAACTTTAACGATATTTGGGTGATTTAAACTAGCCGCGATTAAAGCTTCGTTTTCAAAACGTTTAATATTGACGGTATTTTTCATCACATCTTCTTTAATGAATTTGATGGCAACAACATTCTTATTGATAATATCGGTAGCTTCATAGACTTCCGCCATACCGCCGTGGCCAATACGGCTAGTTATACGATATCTGCCATCAACAATTGTACCTAATTTAACTGCCATAAGTTGCCTCCCATATTACAATTCCTATATTATCGCTTCCACCATTGTTATTTGCGATAGAGATTAATTCATTCACTTTTTCTTCTGGAGTATCTTTACCTTTTAAGATGCTCGCAATCGTTGTTTCACTGACGTTGTTATAAAGCCCATCACTACAAAGTAATAATGACTCATTATTATAAGGCTTAATAGCAATATCAATTTCAACACTAGGATATGTTCCTAATGCATTCATTAACATATGTCGACGTGGATGTGTCGCCATTTCTTCTTTAGTGATTTGTCCAGTGTTATATAAATAATTCACATATGTTTGATCTTTGGTGACTTGAATTAAATCATTATGTTTAACTTGATATAGACGTGAATCACCAATTTGCGCAATAATCATTGAACTCTTATAGATGATAACGCAAGTAAGGGTTGTACCCATGCCGCGATATAAAGCGTTTTGTCTAGCTTCATTATAAATATATTTATTCACTGCCCTAATATGACGATTAAGCCAGAACTGAACATCTAAGGTTGAAATGAATTTTGACGAATTAAAGTCATCTAAAAGATGACTAACTGCAATACTAGATGCTAATTCGCCTTTATTTTGTCCACCCATTCCATCACACACAATTAAAAAGACATCGCCTTTAGCGTTGACAGTAGCGTTAGCTTGGTCTTCGTTAGTAAGGCGTACTTTTCCAATATCTGTACGATATGAATATCGTCCAGAAACTGGTAGATGTTTGCTGACTTTTAAATTAGGCTTTTTCATTTTGTTCTGCTTTTGCTCTTAATTGTCCGCATGCAGCGTCAATATCGCTGCCGAACTCTTTTCTAATTGTCGCATTCACTCCACCCTTATTTAAATAATCTAGGAAGGCATGAATACGATTACCACTACTACGTTTATAATCACATAGTGAGGTTTCATTATAAGGAATAAGATTCACATACCCCATTGTCCCTTTGATGACTTTAATTAATTCTTCCGCATTTTCTTTTGAATCATTAATCCCATCTAAAAGGAGATATTCATATGTGACACGGCGTTTTGCAATACTCTCGTATTCCTTAACAGCTTCTATTATATCCTTTATAGGATAAATTTTCGCAACTTTCATAATTTTTAATCGAATTTCATCATTTGGAGCGTGTAAAGAGATTGCTAAATTGGTTTGTAAACCTTCTCTAGCGTATTTTTTAATCCCATCAATTAAGCCGCATGTTGAGACTGTGATGTGTCTGGCTCCAATGGCTAAGCCTTTTTGAGCGTTCACAATACGGATGAAATCCATAACATTATCATAATTATCAAAAGGTTCTCCCGTACCCATAACAACAATATGAGTTACTCTTTCACCTTTATTTTCTTCTCTTAATACATTATTGAGGACCATGATTTGGCCAACCATCTCAGCCGCAGTTAAGCTACGTTGTTTACCGAGTAAACCACTCGCACAGAAGCTACAACCCATATTACAGCCAACTTGGCTAGATACACAGGCTGCATTACCATAACTATAACGCATTAAAACCGTTTCAACTTTAAGTCCATCAGAAAATTTCACTAAAAGCTTCACAGTTCCGTCTTTAGAACGTTGAATCTTATCAATAGTTGGAATATCTAAACAATATTTTTCTTTTAGAACTTCTCTGAATTTAATAGAGATATCACTCATTTCATCAAATGAAGTAGCTTTTTTCTCATAAATCCACGTATAAAGTTGGATGGCACGATACTTCTTCTGCCCTTCACTTAGCATTAATTCTTCGAGTTTTGAAATTGGTAGTCCTAATAAATTAATCATTTCATTTTACTTTAAGCATTCGAGCGACGTACAAAGTACTGTTCTCCTCTTCGAATGGAAAGAATTGCCTTTCTTCTAATAACGAATACTCACGGTGAGTTAAAAGGAATTCATTGATGATTTGTTTTGTTTCTTTCTTATTTAAGGTAGGAACCATATAGATGAGTTGTCCACCTTCATTCATTAATGTAGCAGCTTCATCTAATGTATATCTTTGTTCATTCATGATGGAATCCAGTTCATCTCTCGAGAATCTTAAGAAATAATCGGCATTTGTTCTAAGGAGATCAAAATTAGAGTTTCTTGCTAAAACAAAGAAATAATCAACTTTTTCAGAGATGCAGGCTAATAAATTAGCAGCTTTCTCTTCTAATAAGGTGAAATTCTTAATGTTATACATCGCGATATGATGACGCACTTCATTATGAGTAAAGATATCTGGTGTGATTAAATCAACTTTTAATCCTTCGATATTTCTTTTCGCTAAATCAATATACATAGTATTGGAAAAACTAGAATAGATAGCAACTTTAGAGAATGGCTTAACATCCACTTTATCTAAAGATAATTTATAAGCAATCTTTTCTGGAATGAGTTGTTTTGCTTTATAAAAATCAGTACCTTTAGCGTTACCTCTACCAATATAAAGGACCATGTCTTCAGTAGGCGCCACACCAAAGTTAGGATTAAGCATTACTTTACCTTGTTCAACATCATTAAGTTTATAAGATTGAACGACTGGTTTAGTGTTCGCTTGAAGAATCTTAAAGGCCAATCCTCTTCCATAATGTTTATTCCACATCTTCACGAGCCAGAGTGGGCAGTTATATCTTAAAGATAAATATTCAAATGATCCCTTATCATATTTCGCTGGAATAATATCACTCTTATCTGGGTGTTTCGCTAAAAAGGATTCGATACTCTTTTTATCTAAACCACTATGGCGCGATGTAATAGCAACCACTTCTTGAGCGTCAAACTTGTTATAGAAATGATAATTAGCTAAAGCTAAAAGTAATCCACTTCTTTTAGTTTCTTCGTCAAGTTCTAATTCTTCTTTAATTAATTCACTAAATAATAAATGATGACGTAATTCGCATCCTACTAATCCTGTGACAATACTTCTTTCATCACTAGGAATTGAATACTTATCCAAAGTATTCTTAGTTGCGAGATTGAATGGAATTTTATTATCTAGAATTTGATCTAGAATCTCAATTGCAATCTCAAATTTGTGCATTCTTATTCACCGTTGAAGTTTTTAAAGATATCCCCCGTAAAAACCTCATCCTTTCCATCTCCTTCGATGTATTGAGTCTCCTCATAATCCTCGTCCACATCTACTAGATTGTCATCGGTAATAAAACGTGGGTAATCTTCGTTAATCTTCTCATAACGGTTATCTTCTGAATAATAATAGAATTCTACCGCCACATTGATGGTTGGTCCTTGAATCATATCCATGATGAGCTTAGCGGCGTCATCTTGAAGGACCATCACTTTCTTAGGAAGATGCACTCTTATAAGAGCATTCCAAGAAGTTTGTTCCACACCATTATGGAAAACCATATTATTAGGCGCGATAAAATTTATATCATCTTCGCTGACTTCATATAAATCAGCTAAGTTATGAGTCATTTCTCTCGATAGGCGGCCAACGATATATTGATCAAGGCCATAAATTGTTAGTGTAATCATAATGTATTTGTTCTTTCTAATAGACTGTTACTATTTCTTTCTAGAAATTGTAAGGGTCTATATTTATAAGCAACTTTACATTACTTTTGGTTAAATAGTCAATATTTATTTCTTTTATGATGCGTTTTGCTAAATCTTTATTCTTATATTTTACGAGGCAAACACGTATATGATTGTTGGCTAAAAATGGGATGTAAGGAGAAACAGGACCTAAGATAATTCCTTCGTCCCCAAACTTCTCAGTTAATAACTTACTAATATTGATAGCCTCTTGAATTGCTCTTTCTTCATTTTTTGAAGCGATAGTTAAACTTGCTAGATAACAATATGGTGGAAAATATGTCTTCTTCCTATTATCCATTTCTGCTAAATAGAAGGCTTCATAATTTTGTTGAGCAGCAAGGGTAATAGCATAGTGAGTTGGCATATAAGTTTGAATAAATGCTTCTCCAGTTTTGTCTTGTCTACCACTACGGCCAACTGCTTGCGTAATAAGTTGAAATGCACGTTCGCTACTACGATAGTTAGGCATGTTAAGTCCGATGTCTGCTAAGACCACGCCTACAAGAGTTACTAAAGGGAAATCATGACCTTTTGCAATCATTTGAGTGCCGATTAAGATATCCGCTTCATGACGGGCAAATGCTTCTACAGTTTTTGCAACTCGAGTACGCACTTTTGCAGAATCGCTGTCAAGTCTAAGGGTTCTAGCATTAGGGAATAATTTCTTGACTTCATCTTCCACTCTTTCAGTACCAAAACCAATTCTAGAAATATATTTAGATTGGCATTCAGGACAAGCATCAGGATAAGGCATAACGAAATCACAGTGATGACATTTAAGCATATCATCACTCTTATGATAAGTAAGAGCAATCCCACAGTTAGGACATTTAAATGTATAACCACAACTCCTACAACTAACATGAGAAGAATATCCTCTTCTATTAAGAAGTAGTATAGCTTGTTCATGACGTTCTAACACTTGACTAAGACTTTGTCTTAATTGTTTAGAGAATATCGCAGAATTACGATCTATATTTTTATAATCTAGTAAATTTACAACTGTTGTTTTTGGAAGAGGTTGTTTATTAATTCGTTTAGTAAGTTTAAGTAAATGATAGATACCTTGTTGGGCTCTTGCTCGAGAATCTAAAGAAGGAGTTGCACTACCTAAAAGTACTTTTGCATGATGCGCTTTTGCTCGCATAATAGCAACGTCTCTAGCGTGATATAATGGTGGCACATCTTGTTTATAACTTTCAACATGTTCTTCATCTAAGATAATTAAACCAATATTGCTTAAAGGTGCAAATATTGCACTTCTTGCACCTACTACTACTTTAATATCTCCACTAGCAATCTTACGGTATTCATCATATTTTTCAGCAGGAGTAAGTTCACTATGAAGGATAGCAACTGTATTATTAAAACGCTTGATAAAATATTCATTCATCATCGGAGTAAGCGAGATTTCTGGAACGAGCATCAAAACAGTTTTACCCCGTTTAATGACCTCTTCAGAAAGAGTTAAATATACTTCAGTTTTTCCACTTCCTGTCACTCCTTCTAAAAGGTATATTTGATCGTTACTATTATTAAATTCATCAATGACTTTATTTTGATCTTCAGTAAGTTTTTTATTCACTTCAAGCTCATAAGTAGGAAGTTCTAATCTTCTCTTCTCTTCTTTCACTTCCTTAATACGATTTAAGGCTAAAAGCTTTTTTATTATTGAAGGAGATTTTAGTTCATTTTTTAATACTCTTCCTTCTTCTTTTAATAAACGAATTAGTTCAATTTGTTTAGGAGTTAAACCCTCTTCATTATCATCAATTAATTCAATAAAAATGTTATATGCAATTTTTGGTGCTTTTAATGAAGATTTTTTTGGAGATAAACTTGGAGGAAGCATTGTTTGAAGGACACTTATCTTACTCGCTAGATAATAATCACTTACTTCATTAGCGAGGTTTAATAAGTCTTCATTAAGTAAAGGTGCTTCATCAATCACATCAATAATTTCATTTAATATATAACCCAAAGATTCTTCTAATTCTTCTTTTGAGGAATTAGTATCTTTCACATTTAAAACATAGCCCACTATTTCTTTATTGTTGAACGATACGAGCACACGAAAACCAGCATCGACTTTCTTATTACCTTTATATATATAAGTAAAATGACGATCTAAACTTGATATTGCATATTCGATTAATAGCTCAACAAGCTTCATATAATCTATTATGCCAATTTTTCTTGAATTATTTTAATAATTTTTTCTCCAGCAGTTTTTACTTTGTCATTAATAATGACATAATCATATTTATCCGCTTCTTTTATTTCGCTCATTCCTTTAGCGACTCTTTTTTCAATTATTTCTTTGGATTCAGTTCTTCTACCTGCAATACGTTTCTTTAATGTTTCAATGCTTGGTGGCATTAAAAAGAAAGATATAACACCTTCATCATTTACTGTATTTAATACTTGGGTTGCCCCATTAACTTCTATTTCTAGGAAAACGTTCTTACCTTGATTTCTTAAATCTTCCACTGCTTGTTTAGGTGTGCCATAACTATTTCCGACAAACGAAGCGTGTTCAAGGAAATCACCGTTAGCAACGTGACGATCAAATTCTTCTTGTGAAACGAAATAATATTCCACTCCATCAGTTTCACCTTCACGAGGTTTACGAGTAGTCATTGAGACAGAAAAAGTAATGTCAATCTTATTAGTTTTGACAATATATTCCCTTACCGTGCCTTTTCCAACACCAGAAGGTCCACTTAAGATAATTAGTAATCCTTTTTTCATGTTGTTTATTATAGCAATAAAGAAATAGTGAAATAAATAAAAAAAGAAACCTTGAAGGTTAATGAAAGTTGAAATATGTCACTTACTTCTTATGTTTCTTTCTAATCATATGTTCAACAATCTTTCTGATTGGCTTTGGAGGATCAATCTTATTGGCAACTTGTTCGATGGTAATATCTTCAAGTTCACTCATGATTGTTGCTTCACGATTTTTCTTATTTAATTCTTTTGTATTTTTGACGATTTCTAATACGTGCTCATATTCAGAATCATCTTTAGGAGCTTTAATCACTTTGTTCCAAGTTGAAATATTTAGTAATTCCTTACTAATTGCTTTAAATGTGAGGTCAACAACGCTGCGGTCATTCCCATCTATAACGAAGATTAATGTCGCAATAATAAGTTTTAAAGCATATTCACTTAAACCAACATAATTATTCTTTAAATGGTTGCTAGCAAAGAAGAGCAAGACATATAAATGATCATCACTAGTAAGATAAGTAATATGTTCATCTTTTAATTTATCTAACAATCCTTTAAGTTTTTCATGAGATAAATAATATTTATTAGCCTTACGATAATAATGAAGGATAATTCTTTCTGCTTTCTTCTTTTTCACCACTTTATTATTAATTTTAAGAGGTAATTCTTTCATGAGTTCTTTTTTAATCGCCCCTCTTACCTCGTATTGAATGGAATATTCATTGATATGATCTTTATAATCTAAATCCTTAGTCGCGTTATTTAATAATTTACCAACTGGTCTTCTTTTTGCCGTCTCAGTATCTACAATCATTTCATAATCCATCTTTAAGCCGTAGAGGATTAAATCTAGATAATAAGAAGTTAAAGAAGAAATAATTGTTAATAATATTTGTATCACTAAGAAGAAAGCAGAAAAGATTAAGAATATCTTACCCGCTTCACTAGTTTCTCCTCTTACTATAAGAACTATATTATAAATAATAACTAAGAGCTTCACAGCCCAGGAGAAGTAATTAATTATCCTTTTAGTTCTCGCTTTAATCTTTTTTGCTTTTCTATCTAATTCATTTAAGGTAGTAATAATATCTACTAATAAAATTAGTAAGGCAAACCCTTCAATCAAAGAATAAGCAATTAAGAATTGAGTGTTAGAAACATTAATCACAATCAAATATGCATAATAAGACATAAATAAAACTTGAGTCACAATTCTTGTGATATTTAAATATTTTTTAATATTTCTTGAGATGTTTGCTAAAACTGCAATTGAATGATCAAACATAGTATTAATAATTATATATAATCTAGAAAAAATAAGAAATATTATTCAAAGAATAACATTCATTCTTTATAATAGTTATTAAGGTAATTAACTATGGAAAATAAAATTGGATTTAGAAAATGGATGACTTTCATCTTAGCTGGATTTGTTGGTCAAATCGCTTGGGCATTAGAAAATATGTATCTTTCTACATATGCTTTCTATGCTTCAAACGATATGATGTTCCTCTCTTTGATGACAGCGTTAAGCGCGGTAACTGCTACGGTTACCACTCTATTTATGGGAGCGTTAAGTGATAAATTACATAAAAGAAAAGCATTTATTGCTTTCGGTTATATCATTTGGGGTGTATCAATCGCTCTATTCGCTTTCTTTGATCCACATTCTAAAATCTCGATAGTTGGTAATTCAATGTTTCTCGCCGGAACATTTATTGTCATCATGGACTGTATCATGACTTTCTTTGGTAGTACCAGTAACGATGCGGCATTTAATGCTTATGTCACTGATAACACAGAAGAAAGTTATCGTGGTAAAGTTGAATCAGTTCTCAGTGTCTTACCAATGATTGCAATGATTATAATTGTTGTTATCGCTGGAGTATTTAACTGTGATGTGAAAAAAGGCAGTTGGGATTTATTCTTCTATACCATTGGAGGACTAACCACATTAATTGGTATTGCTTTATTATTTATTATTCCTAACGATCAAAAACTTGATAAAGATGAAATAGATAAAGAACCATATTTTAAAAACATCTTTTATGGCTTTAGACCAAGCGTTGTAAAAGAAAATAAGTTCTTATATGTTTCTTTAATCTGTTTCTCTATCTTCTCAATTGCAATACAAGTATTCTTCCCATATTTAATTGTTTATATCCAAACGACATTAAAAATTACCGATATGAATTTTACGATTACATTAGGCACCGTTTTAATTGTCAGTTCTATTATTACCGTTGTTATCGGCTTATTTATGGATAAATGGGGTAAAAATAAACTAATCGTTCCTGCTTTAGCAGTCGCAACATTAGGTGCAATACTCTTTATGTTCGCTGATAATATGGCTTTTGTCATTGTTGCTGGCATTATCTTAATGAGTGGTTATATGGTTTTAACCGCTTTATTTGGGGCAAAGATTAGAGATTACACTCCAATCGGTAAAGCTGGTTTATTCCAAGGAATAAGAATGATATTTATCGTGATGATTCCTATGGTTACTGGTCCTTACATTGGTCAAGCATTAAGTTATATCAATCCAATGACCTATATTAATGAATATGGTGAAGAAGTGCTTCAACCAAACAAGTTCATCTTCTTTGGAGCGGCAATCATCATGGGATTATGTTTTATCCCTACTGTATATTTGATTGAAAAAGAGAATAGAAAACATGAGCATAAATAATATTCCTTTATCTGATTATCCTCGCCCACAACTAAGAAGAGACTCTTATATCTCACTTAATGGTTATTGGGATTATGCGATTAGAGATTCTAATGAATTCCCTAGTGAATTTGATGGCAAGATATTAGTCCCATTTTCACCTGAAACCAATAAGAGTGAGGTCAATAGATTTGTTAATCCTACGGACTTTTTGTTCTATCGTAGAGAGATAATCTTTCCATCTAATTTTATCAAAGATAAAGTCATCATCCATTTTGGAGCAGTTGATCAAATCTGTGACGTCTATTTTAACGATCGACTCTTAACTCATCATGAAGGAGGTTTTCTTCCTTTTGAGGTAGAAATTGATAGAGACCGTATTAAAAAAGTTAATGAACTTAAATTAAGAGTGAAAGACTACACTGATACCTCGTATTATTCACGCGGTAAACAAAGACTTGCTCATGGTGGAATATGGTATTCCCCTCAAAGTGGTATTTATATGCCAGTGTGGATGGAATCAGTAAGAGAAGATTATATTCAAAAAGTGAAATTCACCCCTGATATTGATAATAATGTGATTAGAGTATTAGTGAACTCCACTTCTAAGGAAGTCACTTTAGAATTAAATAAAGATAAATATAAGATACAAACTAATGTAGAAGTAGAGATCGAGATTAAAGATCCGCATTTATGGTATACCGATGACCCATATCTATATGAAGTCACTATTTCTAATCATCACGATACCGTATCAAGCTATTTTGCAATGCGTAAGTTTAGTGTCTTAGATAAAGATGGCTATAAAGTTTTAGCCCTTAACAATAAACCAATATTCATGAAAGGTGTATTAGACCAAGGTTATTATAACGATACCTTACTCACTCCACCGAATATTGAAGCTTATGAAAAGGATTTAAAACTTATAAAGGATTTAGGTTTTAATACTATTAGAAAACACATAAAGATTGAATCTCTTATCTGGTATCACTTATGTGATAAACTTGGATTAATTGTTTGGCAAGATATGGTGAACGGAGGCACAACATATAAATTCTCCACTATTTCGTTCCCACTAATTACTAAGCGCCACCATAGTGACCTTAATCATAAGAAGTTCTCCCGTATGGATATTGAAGGAAGAAGAGATACCGTTAAAGAATTTAAAGAAACAATTAATCTTTTATATAATTCTCCTTGTATTGCTCTATGGACATTATTTAATGAAGGATGGGGACAATTTGACTCTAAACGCATTTATGAAGAGATGAAAGAGATTGATTCAACTAGAATCTATGACCACGCTTCTGGTTGGCACGATCAAGGGATAAGCGAAACTAAATCACTTCACGTTTATTTTACTAGAGTAAAGATGCCTAATAAGAAACACGTGAAAGATCGTGCGATTATTCTTTCAGAATGTGGAGGCTATAATTTAGCAATTGAAGGACATAAAGCAAGCGACAAAAATTTTGGCTATAAATATATGAATTCTAAGCAAGAACTTATGGCCACATATCAAAAATTTATTGAACGCGATATCTTACTTAATATTCCTAAAGGTTTATCCGCCTTCATATACACTCAGTTGAGTGATGTTGAAGATGAACTTAATGGTTTTATTACATTTGATAGAGAAGTCGTTAAAGTTGATAAAAATTATATTAAATACATAAATGAGAAGGTGCACTTTTAATGGATAGAATAGAAATAAGTAAAAAGTATCTTAAAGATAATAATCTAGATGCTTGGATAATATATGACTATGAATGCTCGAACGATGCATTAATTGCGTTTATTAGTAAAAAGATGCTTACCCGTAAAGTCTTTATGGTTATCCCTCAAAAAGAAAGACCATATATTATCGCGCATAAAATTGATAATGCATATTTAGATGTAGCTAATATTAAAAAAGACTTTGATTTAATCAATTATCAAACATGGAATGAATTAATTTCTTTAGTAAATAAGTACTTTGTTCAATATAAAAAAGTCATCATGGAAATGAGTGAACAGGGTGCGTTGCCTCGTTCAAGTTATTGTGATTATGGAACAATTAAGATGATTAAAGATCTTGGTGTTAACGTAACTAGTTCAAGCGATTTATTAATTCAATTTACTTCTACTTATGAAAATGAAGCATTAAAGAGTCAATATGAAGCGATGAGAATTACAGTAGAAGCAAAAGATAAAGCATTTAAATATATAGAAGACTCTTTAAAAAACAATATCAAAGTATATGAATATGATGTCGTTAAAGTGATTACTAAACATTTTAAAGATAACGGACTAGTCTATGATTCTAATCCAATTGTCGCAGTGAACGGTAATGCCGGTAATCCACATTATGAGCCAAAAGAAAATGCCTCCTCTATAATCAAAAAAGGTGATTTAATCTTAATTGATCTTTGGGCTAAACAAGATGTTAGTTATGGAGTATATGCAGATATCACTTGGATGGGATATACTGGAAAAAATCCACCTCAAAAATATGTTGAACTATTTAATATCTTAAAAGAATCAGTGGATTATGGATTAGAGTTCTTAAACAAGAATCTTCCTATTAGACCAGTCGCGGGATATGAAGTAGATGAAGCGGTGAGAAGTATATTAAGAAAATATCATCAAGATGAGTATTTAATCCACCGTGTTGGACATTCTATTTCTATTGATGACACTCCACATGGTAAAGGTGTAAATATTGATAATTATGAAACGCATGATACAAGACATATATTAAATCATGTCGGCTTCTCAATTGAACCAGGTATCTACACTAGTGAATATGGCTTTAGAGAAGAAATTGACGTTTATATAGATGATAATAAAGCTATATCTATTGCACCTAGACAAACTTCACTTATATTATTGGATGTAGATTAAAAATGATTAGAAAAGATATTGATAATTTTTTAGCATCTTTACCTAATGATATTACACTAGTTGCGGCCACTAAATATGGTGATAAGAATGATATCTTAGATTTATTTAATCACGGGGTGAAAAATTTTGGTGAAAATCGAGTCGATGCATTCTTAGCTAAATACGAAGAATTAAAAGATAATAAAGAAATTAAATGGCATTTTATCGGTCATTTACAAAGAAATAAAGCAAAACTCGTTATAAATAAGATTGATTATTTACATTCTTTAGATTCTTTAGAACTTGCAAAAATGATCGATCAATTAAGAGAAAAGCCACTAGATACATTTATCGAAGTATCAATTAATCTTGAAGAAAATAAAAACGGCGTTCCTTATTATGAAGTTGAACAGTTTATAAATAATCTAAAACAATTTCATAACGTCCATATTGTAGGTTTAATGATGATGGCGATTAAAGGGAGTAATGATACCACTACTCAATTTAAGAAATTAAGATTATTAAGAGATGAATTAGAAACGAAATGTAATATTAAACTTCCTTATTTAAGCATGGGTATGACTGATGATTATCAAGAAGCAATCTTAGAAGGTGCTACTCATATTAGACTCGGAAGAATATTATTTGATTTAAATTAAGATAGAGCATTATTTTTACAAAGAAAAAACCTTGGTTAACCCAAGGAATTTTTTCTAGTTGGAATGGTTTACCTTATTTAGTACAAAATCAGTCCGAATAAGAATTAAGTGGTTTCAAATAAAATGCTGACTCGTCATATTTCTCACCAAATTTACTCGGTGTGAATTGAATAACTTCTCCGTATTCATTAACAGAGAATATATGAAGGTTGAGAACATTTGCTATTTCTTTAGGGATGCTGTATAGTGCTACCCTAGCACTTTCATCACAAAGAGCTAAACCATATTTATATGCTCTATTAACATCGCCCTTACTTTTGCCGCTAGAAATAATACGCTTGGTATCCATTCTTTTGATGATTTGTCCAAGAGCATAAACCCAGCTATTTTGTCTATTAATGCTTCTAGCACTTTTAGCGTAAGATTTGCCTTTACATTCTATAAGAAAGAACTCACTATTTCTTTTGCCGCCACAGAACTTTAGATCAACCCCATGACCATGAAGGTCAGCGGTTTTAGTTCTGTCTTCGTGCCAATTGCCATTTGGTTTTTCTAATAAAAACTTAGTGACCAATTCTTTAACAACATCTTCTTCTAATCTTATCTTTTCCATTTTAACTCAGTATCCAATATCCTTTTTTGTTTGTTCCTACTCTTTGAATATACCCTTTTTCAACCAAAGACTCAAAAACCTAGATACTGTTCTTCTTGAAATTTTAAGTTCCACTACTAATGTGTCGTATGGAATGCTTGGATTATTTATAAGCTCTAAAAACACCTTCTTTTCATTCTCGGTTAAGTCGTTGTTAAAAAGATTTTTGCCATCATTTTTGCCATATTCTCAATATTTTTGCCATAGTTCATATTTATTTTTGGCAAAAATCTATCATTTTAAATCAATGACGAGCCAAATCCAAAAAAGTAACTAAAATAGAAAAAATCTCTGAAATTGTATCAGAGATTATAAACGATTATGGTAGTTAAGATGTTTTATTTAACCGCAAAAAGCATGTAATAAGGCAAATGTGTCAAATTATCTCCATAGGATAGTTGCTTTATATGGACAATATATTTCTCTCCAATTTTTTTGACGAACTTTTTTCTAAATTCGTCTAATGATTCCTTGGAAGAAACATTTCTTGATTTAACTTCAAAAGGAATGGTCTTTCCTCCTTTATAGATAATAAAATCTATTTCGTATTTCTTTTTAACACCATTAGTTTCTTGTCCCCAAGAGTAATAATATGGTTCAAAAGAATTTGCTACTAACATTTGAGCAGAAACATTTTCAAACAACATTCCTAAATTTGTTTTTAGTTTATCAAATATTAACCTTTGATAAATATCCTGGGTGTCATTGACAGTATTAGGATAGATAATAGAAGTAAATAATCCAACATCGTTAAAATATAATTTAAATGAACTGGCATCTTTAGTTAAAGCGAATCCGCCACTAGGATCAGTGCATTTATAAACCGCTATTACCATTTTTGACTCTATCAGTTTTTCCATTGTATTAGTAAATAACACAGAATCCGACCTTTCATTGGTCGACGATACAATAAATCTAGTTGAATGATTCGAAAGCATTGTTGGCATTTGTTTCCAAACAAGGTAACAAATAGTACCAAACTTATTGTCAATTTTTCTTAAATCTTCTTCATAAAGTTTAATTATCTTTTTCTTTTCTTTATCAACAGCGTAAAAATCATGTGTTGTTAAATATGTATCCACCACTTTTGGCATACCACCTACAGCGAGATACGTTCTAAAATTCTTCATTAATGATTGATGGATATTCGAATCAAATGCTGTTCTTTCTTTGAAATGATTAATTATTGTTTGGGCTTCAAATTCTAAGCCACAAGCCCAAAGAAATTCTTCATAATCCATTGGGTACATTTGAATGGATTCTTCCTCAGAAGGAATCAAGATATCTTGAGTGTTTTCCTTGATAGAAACTAAAGATCCTGTTTCTAAATAATAATACCTTCCGTCAGCAACAAGAGTTTTAATTGCCTGCCTGGCTTTAGGACAAAACTGTATTTCATCAAATATTAACAAACTACCTCGAGGTAAAACATTAGTTCCTAGAGCTAAAAATAAACTCTCAAAAAACTTTTCAATTTTGCTCAAATCATTAAAGGAATTAATCACATATTCTGATTCTTTAGAGAAGTCAATTGTTTTATAGGCAGGAAACTCATTCTCACCAAAATACTCGGCAATTTTTGTCTTGCCTACACGTCTTGCGCCCTCAATTAATAAAGCGGATGTTCCTTTTGAGTCGTTTTTCCATTTTAATAATTCAGAATATATTTTTCTTTTAAGCATTTGATTTACCTCTCCATTATAATACAACAAATATATAGATGTGTTAAATTGAATTTGCAAAATGTTAGGTTTATTTATATGTTATATTTGCAAAAAGTTAGGTTTGTTTCAGTGCTGAATATGCAAAAAAATCACAAACTTGTATCAGGAATTATTTACGAATCTGTAACACTATTAAAAAACGTGTCCATATAGGTTTGTAGCTTGTCTATTAGTTTTAATAATTTTGCTATTCTTTGAAATAACATTGATTTTTTTCTATCTCTAAGAGTTCTCACATCCCACTGCTCATTGAGACACATAACAGCGTAAAACTCTCTTTCAGTCCTATCTTTGATAGGAAGCAATTCAACAAAATGGGACCAAGATAATTGTTGCGACAGTGTCGCCACTTTTTATTAGCACAATTAGGAATAAAATTTCCAAGATTTTACCAAGTTTATTTTGAAATAAAGAAAAAAGCTATCATTGATAAATAATTATTGTGTAGATACGATAATTCTTTATCAGATTCACCACTATTTTTATCTTAAAAACGAGAGGATTCCAAGTTCTGATACAGTCACAATATTTAAAAAAGCTCGATGTAAGCAAAGAAAAAATCCTCAATACGAATTGTATCAAGGATTAAGTACTTAAATGTCTAAGTGCTACGAGAATGATACAAGTAACTGGAAACAGCAATTGGTAACTTAGTCTTTTTATGTCTTTGGATACACAAAGATTGACTAGTTAAGAAGTGAAATTCTAGTGTTCAATCATCGTGAACCGCTATCTTCTCTACCAGGTTATAATTTTATCAACAATAGCCCTTTGCTCAGTAGAGGTTCTTCTTAAATAAATTCTAGTAGTCTCTATACTATCATGTCCCATTAAGTCAGCCAATAAAGAAATATCGTTGTACTTTTCGATGAAGTTTTTAGCAAAACGATGCCTAAAAGAATGAGGATATACAACACTTTGATTAATACCATATTTAATCGCTAATTTCTTTAGTTGTATCGATATGCCTCTCGTAGTAATTCTTCTTTCTTGATTATTAGTAAATAGATAACCACTGCTTTTGCCACTTTTAACAAGCCACTCATTTGCTTCATCTTGTAGTTTTTTCGGAATATAGATTCTTCTTGTTTTTCCGCCTTTAGAATATAAATCAAGGTGTCCTAATTCTACATGTTCCACTTTTATTTGAACCAATTCACTAACTCTAGCACCTGTTGCGGCCAAAAATCTTATAACGAAATACCAATACAAATTGTTGTCCCTTTTTAGTGATTTCTTAAAATAGTTATAATCTGCATCACTTATAACGTTTTCTAAAAAAGACTTTTGCTGAATTTTTACCGCAGTTATTCGCAATTCACTTTTCCCAATAAAATCAAGGTATTTGTTAATTCCCTGGATTCTTAAATTAACGGTTTTTGGTTTGTATTTTTCTATCAGATAACCTTTAAATTCTAATAGATTCTCCTTAGTGATGGATTTATGCCTTTCAAAAAACATTGATATTGTGAAAGCATAAACATTAATCGTATTTTCAGAAAGATTCTTATTCCTCAAATACTTTTCAAATTTTGTCATCTTTATTTCCTCCTATGACTCTAATACATAAAATCAAAGAAGTATAATTTGCCATAATTTCTATTATGAGAAAATAGATGATTTACCTAACTCGTGGCAATTGTGCAAATTTGGTGAAATAGTCAATATTTTAAGAGGCGCAAGTCCTAGACCAATTAAAGAACATTTAACTACGGAGGCTGGCGGAATTCCTTGGATTAAAATAGGAGATACTAAACCTGGAGAAATATATATAAATCAAACAAAACAAAAAATTAAAAAAGAGAGTGCTAAGAAATCCGTTTTTTTGACAAAAGGATCATTGATACTATCCAATTCAATGTCGTTTGGTAGGCCTTATATTCTAAACATCGATGGCTGCATCCATGACGGTTGGTTGGCAATAGAAATATACAACAAAACTATTGATATCGAATTTCTACAATATATTCTCCAAGGATATATGTGGTTTTTTAAATCAACAGCTGGTGGATCCAGTGTCGATAACTTGAACATTGATAAAGTTAAAGAAATGCCTTTTGCATTACCTCCTTATAACGAGCAAAAGAGGATTATAGCATCACTTAGAAATATTGATGCATATATTAACAGGATTAAAAAAAGTAAAGAAGAGATATCCAGGATATCAGCCATATTAAAAATAAGAATTTTAGAAACGTTTTTTGATGAGAATAGTTCGTATAAGTCTTATTATCCGTCTTGTGCCATAAAAGATGTTTGCAAATTGGAAAAAGGAGAGATTTCAAATAAAGGCCCACAACCATATCTAGAAGCCAAGGTAATTAGAGGAGCAAGAGAGGCAGAGCAAAGACAATCTGGAATTTTTATCACAAAAGGAACAAAAGTAATACTGGTCGATGGTGAAAATTCTGGTGAAATAATGGTAGCTCCGTTTGACGGATATATGGGCAGTACATTTAAGATTTTCAGCGCTAACTTAAAAATTATTGATGAAGATTATTTATCCTATTTTATCCTATATAAAAAGCAAAAATTAAGAGAATCTAAAACTGGATCAGCTATACCCCATTTAAATAAAATATTATTTAATCAATATCAAATATTAATACCACCTTTAGAAAAACAAAAAGAAATAGTTGCTCAAATATCGACTCTATTCGATGTACTGAACAAGATTGCATAATTTCTATTATGAGAATTTACCTGATAATTGGGCTAAGTCTAATTTGCGTAATGTGATTGTTTTGCAATGTGGTATTGATTTGCAATTAAAAATGATAAACAACGATAAAAAAGGGATTCCTTATATAACTGGAGCATCCAATTTTAAAGATGATGGATTAATCATTAATAGATGGACAGAATAACCTACCAATGTATCTAACCAAGGCGATATTTTGATAACTGTTAAGGGTACAATAGGAGACGTTTCTTTTAATAATATTGGCAATGTTCATATTGCACGACAAATTATGTCGCTTGCTCCAATTAAAGGATTGTTATCAAAATACTTGTATTATGTTATCCTTGCTAATAAAAGGTTATTGATAGAAAAAAGGAACGGAATTATACCAGGTATAACGAAAGAATCAATTTTATCTCTTGAAATTGGAGTACCTCCAGAAAATGAACAAAGAAGAATAGTCGCTAAAATTGACAATTTGTTTAACATTATCAATCAAATAAACAAAGATCAAGAATCAATTAGAAATATAGCCGACTATACAAAACATAAATTGTTAGATGCTTATTTCGGTGAAAATAGTTCGTATAAGTCTTATTACGAGAAAGAATATGCTTTAGGAGAGTTACTTGAATATGAGCAACCTGGACCATATATTGTTAGATCAACTGAGTACAACGATTTATACAAAACACCAGTTCTAACACCGGGAAAATCATTTATTTTAGGATATACCAACGAGAATGATGGTATATACAAAGTCGAAGGTAAAAAAGTGATAATTTTTGATGACTTTACAACAGCTTCAAGAATAATTGATTTTGATTTCAAGGTTAAATCATCAGCAATGAAAATTTTATCTAATGCAGATGATACTAAATTTGATTCAGAATATCTGTATTATTTATTACAAACAATTCACATTAATAACGATACGCATAAGCGATATTGGATATCCGAATATGCTCCATTAAAAGTTAAAGTTCATACACTCAATGAACAATTAATAATAGTTAAAACTATCAAGTCTTTATACAACATACTTGAATCAATTAATAACATCTAAAATAGCAAACGCTTTTTCTATTTTATCAACTATTTCTTCCTTAATATCTCTCGAAACTATTGGAAATGGTATTTTCTTCATCATTGCTTGGTTTAGTTTTAATCTAGTCGTGCCACTTACATAATCAAAATAATCAAACCAATTGAGATAATACATTAAAAATTTATTATTTGTTTTTGATTTTAATACATGAGCATGATTGTTTACCCAAATTTTTCCTTGTACAAGATATGCCTTATTTGCTGTTTTATCTAAGAAAGGTGCTCCATCTTCCCCCAGCAATACATACTCACCTTCTAATATATAATCATCAATAACACCAGTTTG
Source organism: Erysipelotrichaceae bacterium (assembly GCA_015059185.1). Classification (GTDB taxonomy): domain Bacteria; phylum Bacillota_I; class Bacilli_A; order RFN20; family CAG-826; genus SIG220. The sequence continues at coordinate 27,172 of SVAY01000007.1, read as the reverse complement.
TCCTGTTGCTCCAAAATACGGATATAGAGTTTGTGCTTTTTCTAATCTTTTTTCGCGTTCGCTAAGACTTATTGGTTTTCTTAAATTATCATATATCTCAACATCATCTATAAGGAAACCGTTCTTATAATAAGACTTATACGAACTATTTTCACCAAAAAATAACTCTAGTATTTTGCCTTTTACACTTTTTGTATATCTTGAAATTAGTTGATTATTATCTGCTATTTTGGTTAATACTTCAAAGGCTTTTGAGATTAATTCATTAATTTTAGTTTGCTCAACTATTGGTGGAAGAGGAATTAGTATATTACCAAATTGAGTTCCAGATATTTCATCAAAAGTTGTTCCTTTGGAAGATTCTATAACACGTCCTATGCTTGCCTTAATAGCGTTTAATATATACATATTTGTTTCAGTGATATAAGGCACTAGCGATTTGCATCCTTGACTTGTACAAGCGGGAACGTTATTGATTGCTAAATAGCCAATCGGTGCCCTAGATGACATTATAATTGAACCAGCAGGCATTAATTTTGCCGAACTATGCCGCAAACCTTCTGTTGTGATTTTTCGATCCGAATCATTAATGAATGGTGTGTCGAGCCTGCTCATATAAGCTGGGGTTATCCAAACTATATCACCTTTATCCCAATATTCTATATTGGCTGTGGATGGAGTTCCGCCACCAATTATTTCTCCAATATTATTTATCCTCGTCCATTGCCAGGTACTTGGAATTTCAAAAGGGATTTCATCCTGAATGCAAGTGGTTTTGTTGCCTATTTTCTCATAATAGAAATTATCCGAACCTTTAAAAATGTAAGATTCTTCTTTTGAAGCTTTAATTTTCCCTTCTTTAACTAGTTTAGCTTTTTCGGCTTTTATCTTTTCAATCAACACTGATGCAGGTTCATCGTTTGGGTCTTGCGGAACAAGCTTTCCCCTTATGGCTAGGTCGAGGATTTTTTGTTTTATTTTTTCAACATCCATTATTCATCAACCTTTCCAATAAGTTTCTCTAATTCAGCAACCGCGTTTGCAATATTATCGGATTTTTCTTTAATCATGCCTAATAAGTCAGACAAACTTAAATCAGAAGCATCGTCTTCTGCTTGAATCCACTTTAAATCTAATCTTTTTTCATCTTTTAAATCTGATACTTTGTATCTTCTCCACCTTCCATTTGGATTGTCTTCAGAATAAGTCTCTTTTCTATCTTCCATATGGTTAACACAGTAGCATTTCACAAAGTCATCTAAGTCGCTACGCTTTAAAGGATTTTGAACTAATGTGTGCTTAATACCACTTCTGTAGTCGTAAATCCAAATATCTTTGGTTGGTTTTCCTTTTTCAAAAAATAAAACATTAGTTTTGACTCCTTGAGCATAGAAAATACCTGTAGGCAATCTTAAAATTGTATGCAAATTAAATTCTTTTAATAATTTTTCTCTTACTCTAGCGGTTGCACCTTTATCTGCTAATACACTATCAGGTAAAACAATACCTACTCTACCGCCAGTTTTCACAATAGACATAATATGCTGTAAGAAGTTAACTTGGTTGTCTGATGTTTTTTCAAATTCAGGTCTATTAGACGATACATCCGCGCTTCCTTGTGGTCTTGTTCCGAATGGTGGATTGGCAAGAATTACATCGAACATTTTGTCAGATTTATCAATTAAAGAATCTTGGCAAATAATAGGACTCTTATCTACGCCAATATCGTGTAAATACAAATTCATCGAAGCCATTGTAACGACAAGTGATGTATTATCAGCGCCAAAGAAAGTATTGTTCTTCAAAAATTTCTGCTTTTCTATGTCTCGGCTTTGATTTTTCATATGTTCATATGCACTAAGCAAGAATCCGCCAGTGCCACATGCAGGATCAGCCACGGTTTCACCTATTTTAGGATCTACACAATCAACAATTGCTTTGATTAAAGGTCTTGGTGTGAAGTATTGTCCTGCACCAGATTTTTTATCCAAACCGTTTTTCTCAAGAATTGATTCATATAGAGCGCCTTTGAAATCGCCCTCCATCATATACCAGTTATATTCATCAACCATGTCAATTACCTTTTTAAGGTAAGATGGTCTATCAATCTTGTTAGCAGCTTTGGTAAAAATAGTACCAATTATGCCATCTTGCTTGGATAATTCCTTAAGAATTTCTTCATATTTTTCAACAAGATCTTCGCCTGTCAAATCACAAAAATCTTTCCATTTATATCCCTCTGGAATTTTACTACCTAATCCAAGCTCTTCTTTTTCATAGTCCATCTTCAAGAAGAGGATGTAAGTTAGTTGGATTAAGTAGTCTGTTGCACCAACTCCCGCTGATGACATCACATTTGCGATGCCGTCAACTTTTTTTAACAACGCTGATGCGCTTAATGCTTTTTCTTCTGCCATTCTATGCTGCTCCTAATACGAATCTAGATAACATCTGCATTTCTGCAGCAAACTTAGCTGCACCAAATGCTGTAACACCTTTTCTCCAAAGGTCTGTATCAATACTATTGAGTTCGTTTGAATCAATAGCGCCTTCTTCCACTATATATTCTGCTATTTGTCTCATTACTGAAACTTGTGTTTCGCTCAATTCGTGGTTAGTACTTCCGACATATAAGTTGAATCTCTGAGCAAACACACTATGCAAACTGCTCAAGCGCCCACTTTTTTGGTATGCATATCTTGCAATTTGAATAAGGTTTGTTAATGCATTTACATTTGTTTTTTGATCTAATTCGTCAACTTTGCCTTCAGAATCTAATCTTCTATAATTCTTCCAAATAAAGTAAGGGACGTATTGTTTGTTTTCATTTAGAAGCATATCTCTTAGTTCTGTTAACATTGAATGTGTTATTAACTTTTTCTCAGAATTATAAATTATTCTAAGCGCTTCAATGCTGTCTTTATGGTCTATCAAACATTGTTCAAAGTTTTCGATAAACTTCTTTGCTTCCTCCATAGAGAATCCTTTATAAAGCAATTCGTCAGGATTATCTGGTGCAAAGACGTAATACCCCTTCTTCAACTCTAACAATTTATCCTTGGCTTCATTATTAAAGATTAAACGTGAGATTAACGCAATTCTTTCATTATTTGGCTGAGAAGGATCAATATATTGGGGCAATGACTCGTTATCCAAAGCTTCTTTAATCTTCTCAGCAATCAATTTTGGAGAGTATCCAAATTTGTCTATAAATTCATCTAAATGTTTACGGAATAAAGGATCATCCTCGTACTTATTTGTTATTGAAGAGCAATAGTCACGTAGCAAAGCTAAATTCTCATCAGAAACTTCTCCATGAGATAGATGTTCCAATAAATCTTTAAGAGATAAGCTCTTCTTATGACCAGCGTGAATGCGAGGAATAATCTTTTCACCTTTGGTAACTCCTACCGCATCAACAATAAAGAAACAATCTTTATGGTCAGCATTTGGAGTAACTTCTTTAAACTTGTCATCATTAATTGTTCTACATCCTCTACCTTTCATTTGAGTATAAAGGACATCAGATTTTACATCCGCCATAAAGAGGACCACTTCAAGTGGCTTAACATCAGTTCCAGTTGCTACCAATGTCACTGTTACAGCTATACGGAAGTTTTTGTTAACTCTAAGTTCTTTAATAAGATGTGTAGAATCTCCAGCAGAGTATGTAATCTTTTGAACAAAACCTGTCGGTACTTTTCCGCTATCAAATTTCTCACCAAATACTTCTTCCACAGCTTTGACTATTTCATCAGCATGTTTATCATTCTTAGCGAAAATAAGAGTTTTTGGAATGTATTCCCATAATGGTTCTCTATCTGGATATAAATCTGTATAAATCGAGTCACGATAAGCCGTTAAAACTTCTTGGATTTGGTTTTTATTAATAACCGTTCTATCTAAGGCTTTGTTTGTGTAGATAACTGTACTACTAGGAGTCAATTCTCCTTCATTCCCAGTTTTTCTTGTTACCTCAGTAACAGTTTCTCCACCAGCAATTTCTCCACCTTGAGCAGTAACTCTTGTTTCGATGTCATAAATTCTAAATGGCACGTTAACACCATCTATAACGGAATCTTCGTATGTATACTTTTCAATCATATTATTGTCAAAGAATGCATAGGCTTCTTCTGTTGGGGTTGCAGTTAGACCCAAAACAATCGCATCACTGAAGTAATCCAAAACAGATCTCCACTTTCCATAAATAGACCTATGGCATTCGTCGATAACAATGAATTTGAAATAGTCTGGAGGTAAAAGCAAATCGCCACCTAATTCTACTGGTGGTTCATTATCTTCTTCTTCGAAGAAATCATCGCTTTCATCTTCGTCACCATCATCAATAATGTTGTTTCCAGTTAAGACTGCGAAAAGTTTTTGAATAGTTGAAATGACGACTGTGCCTTTTATGTCATCATTCTTTTTCAAACGCCTAATGTCATATAAGAAATTTAATGTTTGTCCGTTTTCGGTTCTATCAAATGTATTGAATTCATTTTCTGTTTGCTTAGCAAGGTTGTTTCTATCAACCAAGAAAAGCACTCTATCAACAGGTGTGTAGTTAAGTAATCTATATGAAGCTAAACAAGCAAGGTAAGTTTTACCTGACCCAGTTGCTAGCATAGTTAAAGATTTATTTTGTCCAATTCTTAATGAATTCTCAAAAGCAATCTCTGCGTCATATTGGCAATCTCTGAGACCCTTTCTTTCAATTCTAGGAAGAGCACCATAAGTTGATGTCTCACCAATAAGTTTGAGCATTTTCTTTGGAGAATGCATTTTATCTAATTCAACATACTCACTATCTGGTTCAAGAAGGTTTTTGAAGTAAATTTTTTTGCCATTAGCGAGGTACACCAAAGGAATCATTTGTTCATGAGGGCACCATAGACCATACCAGTCTTGAGGAGTTAGAGCATAATTCTCAGCTTGATTAACAACTTCATCACCAAGTGGATTCTCTTCTCTTTTTGCTTCCACTACGGCAATTGCTTTGTTATCGACAAATAAAAGATAATCGCTCTCAGTCGATCCAGCCATTAATGCTTCTTTCACAGCTTGAGCACGATTTGGAACATATTCGTCTCTACTTACAATGTCCCATCCTGCATCATTTAATTGACTATCAATTTTAAGTCTAGCCAATTGTTCCGGAAGTAACCCCATACTTCTTTCCCTCATCCATATCCCGTATTTGGTCTTATATTAAAAGACCTTCCAATAATGTGATTATATCACTTTGGAAGATTCGTTTATATCTTTTATTTTGGTTAAATGTCTATTTCAGAATTTTAGCAACTAGTTTAAAAGAGCTGATTAGTATTCCACCAATACTTATAACTATTACAGGAACACCTAAAAATGCAGCCCAGATTTGATCTTGAATACCACTTATTGCATCATAAATTGGAAGTGCTGAAAAGAAAGCCTTGAATCCCACTATCATTCCAGACCAAATCGCTTGAATTGCTTGCCAGATAATTGTCACAGGAACCTCCTTTCTAATTGGTAATCTATTACTCAATTAAAGTGTAAATATTCATATCTTTTTTTACAATATAATCTTTACGTATTTTCGTGTTATATAAAGCACGAAATACACCAATAATATTTTTCGGCAGCTTTATGCAATAGTAAGCAACAAAATTCTTTATAGTTTTTCATGGTACAAAAAAAGCGTTTTAAGGTGCGCCACCACTAAGCGAATGGGTTTAAGGTCTCCATTCCGACTAAGCGGAGGGTATATTCTCCATATCCCCATCCACCTTTATGGTACAAAATAAAACCCTATTTTTGAATAGGGAATTAAATCAATGGCACGCTTGAGGTTTTGCAAAAAGTTAGGTTTATTTCAAAGCTGAATTTGCAAAAAAATCACCAACTTGTATCAAGAATTATTTACGAATCTGTCCCTGAGCGTTAGAGCCAATGCATATTTATCATTTGAATTTCTGTTTTTTTGTTAAAATTCAAACGAAAGTTATGAAAACATTAGATCAACTTTATTAGTCAAAAAGTCGATAATATTTATATGGGTGATGCCATTTCTAGACGAATCTTTTTTATCCAAAGAGAACACATATTTTGGTGAATTGTCTCTAATCTTATCAAAAGCGCCATATTCTCGATTTAATGTGGATTCATTTTCCATATAATATGAGACTTGAACAAAACATTTTTTATTTCCGTTTACAACGGTGAAGTCTATTTCACCATCTCTTAATTTTTCATAAAAAACTTCATAGCCTCTTGACACCAATTCGTTATAGATGACCCATTCTAAAGAAAACGTTTCATCTATGCTAGCGTTTAATCCCAAAGAATTTTTCATTCCAATATCGACAGGATAATATTTTTTTGTTCCATTTAATCTTTCTTTTCCCTTTTGATAATGGGGTTCACATTCAGTGATTAAATAGCTTTCAATTAAATATTCCAAATAGTTATTTATAGTAATCGACTTTGATCTTGCTTTTTCATTGTCAATGCCTTTTTCCAAAGCTTTAGCGGCCGACATCGATGAGAATGGCTTTCCAGACTCTGACAAAACATAATTAGCTATACGTTTAAATTCATTTTTATTTATTTTCTTATGCGCACTAAACACATCTTTTTCAATAATGGAGTCAAATATACCTCTAAGATATCTTCTGACTTCCATTTCATTACTTTCGTTAAATCTTTGAGGCATGCCGCCAAGTTTTAAATAATCCTTGAAATCCTCATCATAATCGAAAGGTAAATGGTTAATTTGTTTAAATTCTATATATTCAGAAAACGTAAACGGTAATACTTCGAACTCCTTCGCTCTACCGGTTAGTTTATCTTGTAATTTTCCACTCAAGAGTTTCGAATTACTTCCAGTAACAAAAATAGAACAGTTAAAACTGACTCTAATAGACGCAAGTGCGACCTCAAAATTATTAATATTTTGAATTTCATCTATAAAAACATAGTATTTATTGTTGTCTAATATTAGATTCGAAATTTTACTTTCTAATTTTTCACAAGTGTTAATTTTTCTGCCTTCAACGCTTTCCAAATCGATTTTAATAATATGGGCAGAATCAACTTTACTCTGAATTTCACCAATTATTTGCGATAAAATTACAGATTTTCCACACCTCCTAACACCAGTGATAACCTTAATTAAATCAGACTCATAATAAGGTCTAATTCTTTCGATATATTTGCTTCGTATTATATTTTCCATAAGAAAATACTACAAGTTATTCGTTTGAATTTCAACATTTTTGTACAGATTCAAACAAAAAATGACATTTTTGGCAAATTAATAATTGTTATGGCAAAAATCTGGCAAAAATCTGGCAAAAATGGCAAAAATCTGGCAAAAATGGTACAAAAAAAGGCGTTTTAAGGTGCGCCACCACTAAGCGAATGTGTTTAAGGTCTCCATTCCGACTAAGCGGAGGGTATATTCTCCATATCCCCACCCACCTTTATGGTACAAAATAAAGCCCTATTTTTGAATAGGGAATTAAATCAATGGCGCGCTTGAGGTTTTGCAAAAAGTCAGGTTTGTTTATATGCTATATTTGCAAAAAGTTAGGTTTATTTAAAAGCTGAATTTACAAAAAAATCACCAACTTATATCAGGGATTATATACGATTATGTCTTTGTGTTTGCGATGCGATACATCAATCAGTCACAAAAATTAACTCTGTTTGTAATCCGATGCATAACTTTTAAATAATAAATGTATTATCAGAAGCACTAAATACATTGGGTATGGAATTCATTAACTAATATATAAATCAACCTTCTTGAGTAAAAAGTCTATAACATTTATATGAGTGATACCATCGCGTGACATATCTATTTGATCTAAAGATATAACATATTTTGGCGACCCATCTTTAATAGGACTAAATGCGCCAAATTCTCTATCTATAGTTTCCTGTTGCTCCATTGTTAATGCTACTTGGATAAAACATTTTTTACCATCTTTAGAAGCCACAAAATCAACTTCGCCTTTATATGTCTTACCAACAAAAACTTCGTAATCTCTAGATAAAAGTTCAAGTAAAATAACATTTTCTAGAAATTTTCCCCTATCATAATTATTACCATTTGAGCATATGTATCTCATGCCATTATCAATTGCGTAATATTTTGGATTGGATTTAAGTACAGCTTTACCGGCGATGTTATATCTATAAATTGGTTTGATTAGAAAGCTCATCTCCATCTTTTCTAAATAATTATAGATAGAGCTCAAGGCGCAGTATTCTTTGCCACCATTTTCAGTTTTTAAAAAGTTATATATTCTTTCAGGATTAAAATCACATCCCGCATTTAATAGCACATATTTTGCAATTTTAACAAATTTATTCTTCTCGATTTCCGAATCTCTAACAAAAATATCTTTTTGGCAAATATTTTCAAATAATTCATTTAAATAATCTCTTTCGGCTTTTTCATTATTTATTTCTAATCTTAAAGGGTATCCGCCTAAACGAAGATAATTATTAAAATCAATCTCATTAAGATGATTTAACTTTAAATATTCGTTTGATTCAGAAAAAGTAAATGGGTAAATGTTAAATTCGATAATCCTGCCAGTTAGTAAAGTAGAAATCTCGGTAGATAGCATTTTTGAATTAGAACCAGTAATAAAAATAGAACAATCAAAAGAGACTCTAAACGAATTAATTGCTTTTTCGAAAGAAGCAACATGCTGTATTTCATCAAAAAACAAATATTGTTTGCCACTTCCTTTGTTTTTTAATACGTAGTCGTTTAGGTTTTTATAATCATCGATTTCATCGTATTTCAAATCTTCAAAATTTATATAGATAATATCTTTATCTTTTATACCTGATTCTTTTAATTCTTGAATGATTAATTCAATAACTTTAGATTTTCCAGCTCTTCTTGAACCAGTCAATATTTTAACAACATCCGCATTATAAAAAGGGCGTATTCTTGACAAACAGTTTTCTCTTTTTAATAACATATTAAATACCTCGACTAAATTATTACATTATCTTGGAAAAATTACAAATATTTTAAGTTTTTCTAAGTTCTATGTTTTATTTGAAGTGAAAAAAATAGAATTATACTAATATTCTAGGTCGCATTTACCTTGCGATACATATCAATAATAGCCAACAAAAAAGCCTGAAACTATTCAGGCAATTTAGCAGCATTGGCGCGCTTGAGGCGACTCGAACGCCTGACCCACAGCTTAGAAGGCTGTTGCTCTATCCAACTGAGCTACAAGCGCAGCGAATATTATATTAAATGAATAATTATCTTTTTTCAATACTTATTGATGAAGTTTATTATATAAAGCTTCCGCTACTTCTAAAGGGATAATTTGAGCTAATTCATTTATTGAAGCATTTTTCAGTTCAACAATATCTGGATAAGCTTTTCTAATCATTTGGGCTCTTCTACTACCGAGTCCTTTAATGTCATCTAAAATAGATGCCGTCATTTTCTTATTTCGTTTTTCTCGATGGAATGTAATTGCAAATCTATGAATTTCATCTTGCATCCTTGTTAATAAGAAGAATAGATTCTTATTTTCAATTGGATAGGTATTACCAGATACATCCATTAGACCACTTGTTTGGTGACGATCATTTTTATATAAACCGTATAGATTTATATTTAATCCTAATTTATCTAAAGAATCTTTTGCCGCTTCAATCTGAATAAGTCCACCATCGACTAAGATTAAATCAGGTAATTTCTTATTCTCTTCTTTTAATCTCTTATAATGTCTAAATGTTACTTCTTTCATCGAAGCAATGTCGTCTCTACTCTCTTCATGTTCAATATTAAATTTACGATATAACTTCTTTGCAGGTTCACCGTTAATAAAAGCCACCATTGCTCCAACAGGGGAAGAACCTTGGATATGAGAATTATCGAATAATTCAATATGATACGGAGTTGGAATATTAATAATACGACCGAGCTCCTCTAATAATGCTAATTTGTCTGTATCAACTCTCGCGCTTAAGAAATATTGATCTAAAGCATTATTCGCGTTATCAATACAAGTTAAGATTAAATCATTAAGTTTACCTCTGGTAACACTGACAACATTGGTATCTAATATATCTCTTAAGTTATCTGTGATGATATTTGAATTCACAATGATTTCAGTAGGAAGAGGATGAGTTGAATAATATTGAGAGATAAGTTCTCCCACTTGTTCTTCGTTATTTCCAAATGATTCTACAACCCACACTTCTTTACCGAGTAATAAACCATTTCTAAATAGAATCATCGCTAAAGCAATATAGCCTTCACGAGATGAATAACCAAATATATCTCTATTTGTTTTATCTTTAGATTCTACTGTTTGAGAAGTGTTGATATGTTCAATTGCTTTTAAAATATCATGATATTCTTTAGCAAGTTCATAATTCATCTCTTCACTGGCTTTCATCATCTTTACTTTTATCTCGTTATATTGTTTAGAGTTATCTCCAGAAAGGAAATTAGATATCTCACTTCTAAGATTATCATATGTTTCTTCATCAATTTTATTGATGCAAGGGGCTAAACATTGACCAAGATGATAATATAAACAACTCGTCATTGGGATGTTCTTACATTTTCTAATTGGAAAGATTTTATTTAATAAATCAATCATGCTAAAAGCCGCACCCGAATTAGGGAATGGTCCAAAATATGTATAAGCTTTATCTTTATTATTCCTTTTAATCATTAAGGTTGGGTCACCTTTTTTCTTTAAAGCGATATAAGGATAATGGCTATCATCTTTAAGTAAGATGTTATAACGTGGTAAATGTTCGTGAATGAGATTCATTTCTAATAGAAACGCTTCTTTTTCATTATTCATTTGTATCGTTTCAAAATGGTCAACATGAGAAACCATTGCTTGCACTTTTCCTTCATGAGGGCGTAAGAAATATTGGCTCACTCTTTTTTGTAAGTCTTTAGCTTTGCCAACATAAATGATGGTATTGTCTTTGTCATACATTAAATAAACACCAGGTTTATGTTTTAAATTATCTATAAGGGCTCTAAGTTTATCGGTCATTAAATTTCACCACAGTGGCGCCACCGCCACCTTCATATCCATCGGCTAATTGGAAAGATAAATCTTTTTGAGTGCTTAAATAAGTATGGACCATCTTACGAAGTGCCCCACTACCAAAGCCGTGTATAATTCTCACTTTTGACATATGTTTAAGTCGACAGTCATCTAGATACTTAACAAGTTTCTCTTTTCCTTCATCAACGTGAAGTCCAATGATATTAAGTTCAATAGGAACAGACTTTAAGTTGAGTTCAGTGATGTTTTTCTTCTTTGCTACCACTCTTATTTCTGCTTTCGCGACTTTATGGAGGCGATTAACATCAATTTCTAAGGAAATACCTGAGTCACTATTAATAGTGGCTTTATTGCCCTTAATTCGCTTTACTATTCCATATATTTCTAAAGAAGGGATAGAAACATGATCATTCACTTTAATATCTTCTTTAAAGTTTTCAAGTTCATTCTTTTCTTCTAATTCTTCCACTTTCTTTTTAAGTGCAATAACATCATGGAGTTTAACATCTCCTCCACTTAAGGATTTCATAATATCTTCGAGTTCACGCTTTGTATCTTCGATGAGTTCTTGCTTCTCACTCTCTACACTAGAAAGAAGTTTATTACGTTTTTCTTCAAGATTCTTTCTATCGATATATAATCTTTTTGCTTCTATATCAACTTCTGCTTTTTGCTTCTTTAATTCTTCTTCTATTTTCGAAGCGTTCTCCACTTTCTTTTGTAAAGTAGATATTAATTCGTCAGTTTTATCGTCGTGTTTAGAATTAATATAATCTTTAGCTTCTTTAATGATTGATTCGCTCACACCATATCTAGAGGCTACTTCTAAACCATAACTTCTTCCTGGGGCTCCCATTTTAAAGATATAAGTTGGTAATAGTTTCTCTTCATCAAAGATCATGCTGGAATTTTCAATATGAGGGTTAGTTAAAGCATATTCTTTTAAACTTGAAAAGTGAGAGGAGATAAAGGCAAATGAATGTGATCTAATTAAAGAATTAATCACACCTAAGGCAATTGCTTCACCTTCTTTAGGATCAGTACCCGTACCAAGTTCATCAATTAATACAAGATCTCGACCTTTTGCAAGCCTTGCAATCTCTCCAATATGCGACATATGGGCAGAGAAAGTTGATAGATTATCGCTTAGAGATTGGTTATCACCGATATCAATATAGATGTGATTGAAATAAGATAATGTAGCTTTAGAAACTGGTAGAGGAAGTCCACATTGATTCATTAAAACTAATAAACCCACTACTTTTAAGGAAACGGTTTTTCCTCCAGCGTTAGGACCAGAAATAATAACAATCCTTTTATCTTCATCAAAGTGATAGGAATTACTCACTACTTTCTTTTGATCGAGCAAAGGGTGACGGGCATTAACTAAATCTATGACTTGGGTTTTACTAGATAAAGTAGCAATTTCTCCACCAATCTCTTTAGCAAATAAGGCTTTAGAACTTAAGAAATCTAATTCTCCAATAATTCTATTATTGTTAATTACTTCATCTTCTTGAATAAGGAGCAAAGAAGTTAATTCTTTTAATATTCTTCTAACTTCTTCTGCTTCTTCTACTTTTAATCCTGTGATTTGATTATTTAAGGTAATTATTTCAAGTGGTTCAATAAATGTTGTGTTACCAGTATCACTTATATCATAGATTGCACCGAGGACTTTAGATTTATACGATGTTTTAACAGGCAAAACAAAATGCCCATCTCTAATAGTTGGATTTTCATCGCTTAAATATTGTCCATATTGATAGGCTAAAGAAGCAGCCTTAGATTCAAGTTGACGATTAAGTTTTTTTAAATCGCTTCTAATTTCACTTAGCTTAACACTAGCTTTGTCATCAACAGTTAAGGAATTAGTAATCACTCTTCTAATTGCATTTTGTAGGTTCTTCAGGTCTTTAAATGAGGCAATCTTCAGTTGGATACGAGGATAAGATACATCAATCTTCTTAATATATTCGCTTAAAGCGATCATCGTACAGATGTCATTATCTACCATATGGAAATCATGTGGAGTTAAGATACCAGTTTTCTTCGCCATTTCGATTAATTCAAGAGCGTCTACACTGTTTTCAATTGGTAAAGGACCAAATCTAAAAATGATGGATGTAATTTCTTTTAAATCTTCTAATGCTTCATTTACATCGTTAAAAGAAGGAAACATCTTTAAACTATCAATCTTCTTATTTGCTAAAGATGTCTTCGCGTATTCATTAAGCATTTCTTTGATTTTATAAAATTCAAAGGTTTGATAAATGTCTTGCATAACGTGAACATTATATCCGTTTATGAACGAAAATTAAAACATGATATGTATCGACCATATCATTTTATAAAGTTTCAACAAAATTGATTATAGTGTCTATAATAAGTTGATTATCTTGGATTTCCAACCAATTAGTGTTTGAGGTATCAAAGTTTTTCCTCCAAAAATTGTCATTAAGAACATCGACAATTATATCAATTAACTCATAAATATCTTTGATATTATTTTTTCCATATCCAACTAGTAGTTCTAAACATTTAACAATAATTTTCTTGTTATATCTGTAATTCTTGAGCAAATAATAAACATCATATAAATCCTTAAATCGTGTTGAAACGACACCTAATTTGGCTAAAGAATATAGTTTTTCGGCAATCACTTGTTCTACTGGATTAATCTTTAAAACAACTTTACTTCCATCTAGTCCAATATTAAACTCCATTTCATCTTGTTCAATGGCAAATAAAGTGTGAACGCCGATATCAAGTTTGATTGTAAACGAATAAGAAGGATCGGATATCCTTACAAACACTCTTTTGCCTTTGTAATCTTCTTGATTTAATTCTTCGATATTTCCAATTCTATCGATTTTTAACTGGTTAACACTTTTATTCAAAAGCATTATAAAAGCGTCAATGCTTTCATTATTTTTGATATCATACCTTATCAAATCAAAATCTAAATCTCTACTTGCTCTTCGATTGTTTTTTGTAATGTTATACATTAAAACACCACCCTTAATGAGCGTTTTATCAACTATTTTAGATTTCTTGATTGCCTGCAATAATATTTCTTGTCCAACTAAACTTTCTGCAATTAGGGTAGAAAAACCTTGGTGTTGTTTGCTTCTTACCATTTCTTTAAGCGTCATACAATCACCTCCATTATTCTACTTAGGATGCTATTCCCATATGTAAAATGTTTAAGATACTTTCTTAACTTATTAATATCAAGCTCATGATTAATGAATAGTTTCCTATAAGAGTTCACTACTTCTTTATAATAATCATAAGGAAATCTATGTTTGTTTCTTATTAATTCAATCAATAATCTTTCTTTATCATAGATATATATATAAAAGCCTTGATAAAGCATCTTAGTTTTACCTATATTAAAATACTTTTTGCTTGTAAAAATTTGATCAACATTAATTGAGGTGATTACTCGTGACCATTCAACGGTTGCGATTGTATATTTATCACTATTTCTATCAACCATATCATATATTTCAAAAGCTGTATTAAGGGTAACAATAATGTTTTTATAACGAGAAAAAATAACCTCTAGAGAATCATAATCAATAGTTCCTTGGCAGTATAAACCATGACCAATTTTTAAATATTTCTTTTCAAATATAGCTTTCCTAGCTTTTCTTATAGAAGATTCTTTTTTAACAATGTCTGAATAAGTAAGTATCATACCATAATTGTACTTTTGTGTCGGTGTTTTGTCAAACATTACCGACATAAAATAACGTTTACATTATTATCTTAATAATTTTTGTTAGCTGCATGATATATTTTTATTGTTTTGTTCACTCGTAAGAGATTGCTTTATTTTTAATAAGTGCTAGAATACCAAAGGTATGAATATCTTTACTCTTAAAGTTAACGAAACGAGATTCGAAGAAATAAAGAGCTTTTATAAGCTCTTCACTGTTCCTTTTAGAGGGGAATATATTAATTTTGTTGCGAAATATAATGATGCAGTCATCACTGGCTATAATAATTCTAAACAAAACAAAAAGATCACTTTCGGTGGCGATAATGCTTTAGAAGAATATTCTAGATGGACGATTGTTGAAGGTTTTAAACCTGAACCAAAACCAACCAAAGTTGTTTCAAGAAGTAAAAACTGGGTCGATATCAATGACCAAATTGGAAGCGATGAAGTTGGTGTTGGTGATTTCCTTGGTCCAATGATTGTGGTAGCGACATATATTAGAAAAGAAGATATTAAGCTCTTAAAAGAATTAGGTGTTACCGATTCTAAAAAACTTACTGACGCTAAAATTAGAGAAATCGGAGAAGTTCTTGTTAAGAAAATTGAATATTCTAAATTAACCTTATCTAACGAAAGATATAATGCTTTAATCGGTAAAGATAATATTAATGGCTTAAAAGCCAAAATGCATAATAGAGCTTTATATAATCTAGTCAATAAACATCCAGAAGTTGTTGGTGTCTATGTTGATCAATTTGTTTCTAAGGAAAAATTCTATGAATATTTAGATGATCCAGAAGAAAATGTTGTTAAGGATATCTCCTTTATGACTAAAGGTGAATCTATCTATCCTAGCGTCGCCGCTGCTAGTGTTATTGCTAGATATGCATTTTTATTAGAAATGGATGCATTAAATTTAAAATACGATACTAAGATTCCTTTAGGAGCTGGAAGTAAGGTTAATGAATTTGCTCGTGATTTCATTGAGCACCACGGCATTTTAGAGTTTAATAAAATAGCGAAGAAAAACTTCGCCAATTATAAAGAAGTTATAAGCGTCAAATTAGCTTAACTTACTAATTATATCTAAAAAATATTGAGGAAGAGGGATTTCAAAAGAAACCTCTTTTTTAGTTCTTGGATGAATAAGATTAAGTTTATAAGCAACAAGGAGTTGTCCATTATCAGCTAATAAATGAGCATTTCTTTTGTTATAAAGCGGATCTCCTTCAACTGGATGATTAATATAAGCCATATGGACTCTAATTTGATGAGTTCTTCCAGTTACTAATTTACATTTAATTAATGTGTGGTCTTTATATCTTTCAACAACATCAAAGAAAGTGATAGCGTCTTTTCCGTTTTCTTTATTTACCGCCATCTTCTTTCTATCAGCGCGGCTTCTACCAATAGGCATATCAATTTTGCCATGGTTCTCTTTAATTACACCCTTCACTAAAGCGTAATATTCTCTATTCATAGTATGGTCTTTAAGTTGTTCGCTTAAAAAGTGATGTGCTTCATCATTTTTCGCAATACAAATTAACCCACTTGTATCTTTATCAATACGGTGAACAATACCGGGACGAATCACCCCGTTAATCCCGCTAAGATCACTGCAGTGATTAAGGATGGCGTTCACTAAAGTATGTTCATAATGTCCAGGAGCAGGATGCACTACTAATCCTTGAGGTTTATTGATAATTAGAATATCTTGATCTTCATAAACGATATCTAAAGGAATATCTTCTGCACTCACTTCTAATGGTTTATCTATAGGAATATTAATTTCTACTTCATCATTTGTAGATAACTTAAAAGAAGCTTTAGAAGTCTTACCATTGACCTTTACTTCTCCGTCATCAATGAGCTTAGCAAGAAAAGTCCTGCTTTTCGTAGGACATTTCAATGATAAATATTTATCTAATCTAATATTTGATTCAGCTTGATCAACTTTAAAATTCATTATTTTTTACTATTTTTCTGAGTTTTTGCTGATTTAGAAGGAGTTTTGTTAGTTTTTTTAACTGGTTTTACTTCTTCTTTCTTTTCTTCTTTGACTGGAGTAGGAAGAGGTTCAGCCTCTTTTACTTCTTCCACAGGTTCAACTTCTTTGACCTCTTCTACTGGCTCCACTCCCTTAACTTCTTGAGCAGCAATTTTAGCTTCCACAACGTCTTTCTTTAAAGTCACAGCATTACGCTTTTTGCTGTCTCTAATTTCTTCAACAATGAGCCAAACGATAAGTAAGATGGTACCAATAACAATCGCACTATCAGCGATATTAAAGATGTATGGCCAGATACCATAAAAATCAATCCAGTCAACAACACCAGGTTGACCACCAGTCATTCCTAAATAAGATGTAGTGAAGAATGTACGGTCAATTAAGTTGCCTAAAGCACCGACAAGAATCATCATGATACAGGCTTTATACATCTTGCCTAATCTCTTAAAGAATTTAACATACACAAAGATTAAGACAATACAGGCAATACTAGCAAAAACAATATAGAGAATTCTATTCGCTAATTCACTGGTCGTACCTAATCCAAAGGCCGCATTATTGTTAATTGTATAGTTAATTGCTAAGAAACCTGGAATTAAATCAATACCATGATCACCTTGAGCTAATATATATGTTCTATTAGCAATAATTACATTTTTAGTAACGATATCAATGATGAGTAAAAGGAGTCCTAACCAAATAAAGGATTTGTAGAACCATTTGGCGTAGTCTTTAAATTTATCCATTATTTTCCCTCCATCACTTGATGACATCTCTTACATAAATAAGTGCCATCGCTTTGCTCCACTGCATCATACTCATAGTTCCAGCATCTTTCACAGAACTTACCAGCATGATGAGCGACATATACTTTAGCATTCTCTAAGTCTAATTCATCAGCGTGTGGACATAAATGTACATCACTGACCACAAAGATCTTAGCGAGTTCATCTAAAGATATATTAGCAAATAAATCTTTAACTTTACTATCTTTAACTTCTAGATTCACTTCTGCTTGTTGAGAAGAACCAATGATTTGTTTATTTCTTGCTTCTTCTAAAGCTTTAAGGACATCACCTCTCACTTTAAGTAAGTCTTCGTATTTAGCAAGTAAATCATTATCTAGTTCTCTAGATTCTGGTAAATCATATAATTGAGCGTTCTTTTTACGTTCACCTGGGAGATTCTTATTAAATTCATCCATAGTGAATGGAAGAACTGGATTGAGTAATCTAAGTAATGTTTCTCCAACTCGATATAAAACACTTTGAACTTGATTACGTCTTACACTATTCTTTGCTTCACAGTAAAGTGTGTCTTTAGCGATATCTAAATAGAAACTAGATAAGTCACTACTCATATAAGTGAGAAGGACACTCATACCACTAGCGAAGTCAAAGTGAGAGAATTTGTCTTTGACAAAATTAATGACATATTGATTCTTTTCAAGTAAGAATCTATCTACTAATTCATATTCTTTAGCTTCTTTAGAAGGATCAAAATCAGTTAAGTTCCAAGAGATGAACTTTAATGTATTTCTAAGTTTACGATATTGTTCAGATACTTGTTTAACGATATTATCACCAATTCTGACATCCTGTTGATAATCGATGGTTGCTGTCCAAAGTCTAAGGATATCCGCACCATATACATTAGCAATCTTAGTAGGATCAACACCATTACCTTTAGATTTATGCATTTGTTCACCATGTTCATCTAAAACCCAACCATGGCTTACTACATTTTTATATGGAGCAGTCCCATAACTTGCAGTAGAAACGATTAAGGAGGAGTTAAACCAACCTCTATATTGGTCACTACCTTCTAAATATAAATCGGCTGGGAAAGTTGTACCTCGGTCAATAATAGCGCTAGAGAAAGATGATCCACTATCAAACCAGACATCCATGATATCGTTTTCTTTAGTGAATTTACCATTAGGAGAATGGCTATTCTTATATCCAGCAGGCAATAAGTCTTTAGCCTCTTTTTCGTACCAAATATTACTACCATGTTCTCTAAATAATGCTTCAACATGGTCAAATACTTCTTTTTCAATGATTGGAGTGCCATCTTCATTATAGAAAATAGGAATTGGTACACCCCATGCTCTTTGACGTGAAATACACCAGTCCGCTCTATCTTTGATCATATTGACCATTCTGGTTTCACCCCAAGAAGGATACCATTTAACATTATGGATTTGTTTTAAAAGTTCTTCTCTAATTGGATCGATAGAACAGAACCATTGGCTGGTTGCTCTAAAGATTAGAGGTTTCTTTGTTCTCCAGTCATGAGGATAGCTATGGGTAAAGGTTGAATGCTTTAACAAAGCATTATTCTCAGTTAAAATCTCTAATACAACCTTATTTGCGTCTTCAAAGTATAAACCTTCAAGTCTATCTCCTACCCCTCTAAGGTAGCCTTTTTCATCAACTGGGCAGTATGGCTCTAAGCCTTTATATTTTAAACACACTTGATAGTCTTCAACACCGTGTCCTGGAGCGGTATGAACTAGTCCCGTACCAGCATCATTAGTAACGTGAGTACCAACAATCACTAAAGAATCACGATCATAGAAAGGATGGATACAAACCACTCCTTCTAAATCTTGACCTCTTATTTCTTTAATTAACTTAATATCACCTAAATCGAGCTCATCTTTAAGAGTGTCGGCAAATTCTTCTAAGAAAACTAATTTACCTTTATTAGTTTCGTATTCGCCATAGAGGAAATCAGGATGAGCAGAAATCGCTAAGTTAGCAGGTAATGTCCAAGGAGTAGTTGTCCAGATGACAAGTCTTGCGTCACTATCAACAACGCCTTTACCGTCTCTTACTTTAAAAGCAACGTAGATAGAATGAGATAAGACATCTTGATATTCAATTTCCGCTTCAGCTAAAGCAGTTTCACTACTTGGTGACCAATAAACTGGCTTTAATCCTTTATAAATATAGCCTTTAAGAGCCATGATCGCAAAGTTATGGATTTGCATTGCTTCATATTCTTTTTGGAGAGTTAAATATGGATGAGAGAAATCACCAACTAAACCTAAACGTCTAATTTGTTCCTTTTGTTTCTCTACTTGTTTATAAGCATATTCTTCACATTTCTTACGGAATTCAACGATTGGAGTAGTTTTTCTATTCACTCCTGATTTAGTCACTTGGTTTTCAATTGGAAGGCCATGTGTATCCCAACCAAAAACGAAGGGGGTCTTATATCCTTCCATATTTTTATAACGGATCACAAAGTCTTTTAAGATTCTATTGAGCATGTGACCACAGTGCATATCGCCGTTAGCGTATGGTGGGCCATCATGCAACACGAATTCCTTTGCCTCTTTACGATTAAGATTCATCTCTTCATAAAGATTTTCATCTTGCCAAGCTTTAACAAGTACAGGTTCTTTTTGATTGAGGTTACCTCTCATTTCAAAATTTGACTTACCCATTAATAATGATTGTTTGTAGTCCATAGACTTTCCTCCAAAATAAAAGCGTCACCTAAGGACGCCTTATTAGCGCGTTACCACCTTAGTTCTAGAACTTTGTTCTAGCACCTTCATTCACTATTTATCGGAATAGTTAACCGGAAGCTTACTATTAGTTCAGTCTTCTTACATCTAGAAGTGATATCTATATTAATTTCTTTCTTAGTCTTCCACCATCACTAAGTCGCTATATTAGAGTATTTAATAGGCGTTATCTTCTAGGGACGAAATAATTACATTTTTAAGAAGTTTGGAAGGATATCTTCGTCTTCGATTTCCTCTTCTTTTTTATCTTCACTAGTTTCTTCTTGTCCTTCTTCATTAGAAGAGTCTTCATCAATAATATTTTTAATCTCTTCCTTAGGTAAGATAGAAGTTGCTCTAAATGTTTCCGTAGATTCAGTGGTGAATTCAATCTCTTGTTCAAAGTCACTAGCAATGACACTCACTAAGATTTCATCGGAAAGTTGATCATTAATTGCAACACCGAATTTAACATCAATTGCTTGTCCAGTTGCTTTAGTTAATAAGTTAACGCATTCTTGAGCGTCAAGGAGGCTAACTTCTGGTCCACAAGTGACAGCAATGATTGCTCTTTTTGCACCCTTCATAGAAGCTTCTAATAAAGGTGAATTTAAAGCATCTTCCGCTGCTTGTTTAGCTCTTTGAGGGCCACTACCAAGACCAAATCCGATTAATGCAACACCAGATTTCTCAAGTGTTGATTTAACATCAGCAAAGTCAAGGTTAATAACAGCAGGAAGAAGGATTAAGTTAACAACTGTTTTAACAGATTGAGCTAAAACCTTATCACTAGCGTTAAATGCTTCGCTAATAGGAGCATTTCCAGCAGTCATGAGTAATTTATCATTACTAACAACGATGATAGAATCGACTTGTTCTTTTAAGTTATTAAGACCTTCAATAGAATTGACGAATCTCTTTTTGCCTTCAAATGTAAATGGACGAGTAACAATAGCAATAACTAAAGCACCAGCTTCTTTAGCGATACGAGCGACAACTGGAGCAGCACCTGTACCAGTTCCACCACCCATACCAGCAGCAACGAAGACCATATTAGCGCCTTTAACGATTTCTTTAATATCGTCAACGCTTGCTTCGGCAGCTTTTTTACCGATTTCTGGGTTACCACCAGCGCCTAAGCCACCAGTGATTTCAGAACCTAAAATAATTCTATTGGAGCTTTTTGATGTAGATAAAGCTTGTTTATCAGTATTCGCAACATAGAATTCAACATTCTCAATTTCTTCATCAATCATACGATTGACAGCATTATTACCAGCGCCACCGACACCGATAACAACAATCTTTGCAGCGGGTTCAAAATTGTCTAAATCATAATTTTGCATATTATTTCTTCTCCTCTACTCTTGGATCGCGAGATAAGTCTGTTACTTTCTTTTGATTATCATCATAGGCATTAGGATATTTATAATTCATAAGGATCATGCCTAAGCAGTTGAAATAACTGGAATTTCTTGCTCCTAAACTCTTTGGAGTAGGAATAATAATATCCGAGTTAGTTGTTTTTCCGACAAGGAATTTCTTTAAGCCATATAGTTGGCTTCCTCCACCAATAAGAATCATTGGGAGGGTTCTATATTTATCATTATCTGAATAGTTCTCAAGTAATGAATTTAAAGCGTTATTAAGTTCTTTAGAAAAGTTATTAAGTTGATTTAAGATTAATTCATTTAATTCCTTCACTGTATGTTTAGTGGTGGATTCTCCTTCACTAGTAGAAACGGTTGGATCAAATGATAATTCTCTATCATCATATCCATAAAGCATCTTAATCTTCTCTGCTTCGCTAGCATCTACATCAAATTGTTCAACAATCGCTCTAGTGATGTCATCACCGCCCCAAGAGAAGAAACGGGATGAGAATAATTGTTTATATCCAACTAAAGATACGGTTGTCATATCGCTACCAATATCCACTAAGAAGTAATCGCTTGGGAATTCATCTCCATAGCTTGCAATTAGTTCAACTGCGGCACTACTAGAAACAATTGTTCTTCTAATTTGGATACCTGCACTTTCAAGAGCGTTACAGTAATTAGAATAAATATTCTTAGGTAATGTATGGATACGAGTAAAGATTTGAAGCGAACTAGAAGATTGACCTAAAGGTGGATAAGGAAAACTTCTACCTTGGTCAAGAACGAAACTGGCTGGGATAATATCAACAAGTTGCATGTTTTGAGGCAAGGCAGCCTTTCTAACAAGGGTATAGACGTTTCTGATATCAAATTCAGAGACACGACCATCTTCAGAGATGATGGTGACAACTGGTTTAGTTTGATATACTTCAACGCCATAAGGTGGGATAGCAAGTAAAGCATCAGAAATATTGATCTTAAGTTTGACTGACGGGTCATCAATTGACGCTAAAGATTCTAAAGCACCTTTAAGAGCAGTTGGATCAATGACATTACCGCGATCGATAATCGGTCCAACTTCTTTTGTTAAGGTATATAAAACATGTACTTTACCATCAAGTACATATCCAATGACAATTTTTACTGATTTTGAACAAAGTTCAATAGCTGCTACAGGTTTTTCCATAGTCTATATTTTAATTTATAAATTAATTTTTGACAACTATATTAAGCAATTATTGATGAATATCTGTATTTTAGGACTATGTGCACGATAGATTTTTAGTAGTTTTTTAGTATTTTAGACATTGATAATTATAGGTTAATATAAAAAGATAACCAAACTTTAGTAGGGAAACATATGGTATCCAAAGTTAAGTAGGATTTTTATAACTAACCAAAGTTAAGTAGGGAGTATTAATGACAACTTTCTACTTTTTTGGTTGCCTTCTTTTCTTTGTTCCAGTTTCTTTTCCCGCTGGGAAGAAAAGAAACGGTTGTTTATAAATGAAAAGCAGTCCTTTATCATAGTAATTGCTACATAACTTGAAAGGAGGACTGCATTATTACTATATCAAGTTTAGCTGCTTTTTTAAGCATAGATATTAATATCATCAAAGATTTTAAAGTCATCAATAGAGATAAGGATTCTTTAATCTATATCACCACTACAAGGAAGGAAAAGAACTGTCCTTATTGCCATTCTTCTAAGATTGAATTAAAGGAATATAAAGAAAGAGAAATTAACCATACATTATTTCTTGCTAGAGATACTTATTTCATTCATAGGTATCGAAGGTTTAAATGTCTAAGTTGTTTGAAAACATTTTCAGAAGTAAGTGATTTTGCTCCTAGGAAAGCTAGAGTAAGTTATGAAACGATTAGACTTATCATGTATTACACAAAAAGCTATAAAAGATCTTGGAAAGAGATTGCTTCTTTAGCTCATGTAAGTGATGAAACCGCGATAAACGTATTTGATAAATATATGAATCCTTCTCGGGAGAAGTTATCTCAAATACTATCAATGGATGAATGTTATAACAAAGGAAGATTTCATCACGCTTATTCATGTATATTGTTTAATTTTTCCACCTCTAAACTGCTTGATGTGATTGATGGAAGAGAAAAGAATACGCTTATCCATTATTTTAATAAAATAAATAGAGAAGAAAGGGCTAACGTCCAATACGTTGTTATGGATATGTGGGAGCCTTATCTCGATGTCGCTTCGTTATTTTTCCCACACGCCTTAGTCGCGATTGATTCTTTTCATGTGATACAAAACATTATTAGAGCTGTTAACGATGTAAGGAAAAAAGTCATGTCTAGATATAAAGGAGGAACAGTAGAATATTATCTACTCAAGAAATGGCATTACCTTATATATCAATCCCCTGATCCTGGAGAAGAAAAAGCAAAGATTAAGGGATATAAAAACAAATGGCTTAACCGTTATGAAATTAAACAGTTGATATTATCTTTAGATGAAGAGTTAAAATATGCGACTTATTATTACTCGCTTTATCAATATCATAATGAACACTCATCAAAAGAAGAATTCACTATAAAGATTGAGACATTTATTAATGATGAAAATATTATTAAGATCAAAGAGTTTGTTCCTGTCGTAGAAATGTTATCTAATTGGAAACCATATATCCTCAATTCATTCATAAAGGTTAATGGAAGAAGATTATCCAATGGTCCTATAGAAAATTTCAACGCTAGGTTTAAGGAGTTATTAAATACTTCTCCTGGATTATACACTCATAGAAGATTTAGAAATAGGCTTATGTATACCTATAACAATATCGATAGTTACACTCTAGCAAGTGAACCTCTAATTAAGCCAAAAAGAGGGAAAAGAGGACCATATAAAAAATCGTCAAATCCTAAGAAATGACGATTTTTATCCCTACTTAACTTTGGGTTTATCTAGGTTACCCCCTACTAAAATTTGGCTAACCATATAAAAAAGGCCGCGGAGATCACGGCCCATAAATTAATATAGATCATTGAAAGAGGAGGCAATCCATATTAATATTGATGACTAATTATTTGTTTCTTCGTAAGATTCTAGTTCTAAATCCTCAGTTTCTTCACTACTATCTTGACGCTCGACTTCTTCAGCCTTAAGTGTCTTTGGTTCTGTTGATAACACATTAAGTGTTGTAGGTATACCAATGGCTGCACTTAAACCTAAGAAAACGAACATGGATAAAAGCGTTTTCTTGGTGACGTAGTACATCGTCTTATGATTGTTCTTGTAAAGCTTGTCCTTCATCATAACGCTTCTCCTTTCTTCATAATTATTCTTAGTTTAGCGCTGTGGCTACGATTGTTGGCTTCTAATTCTTCCTCACTCGCCTCAATAGGTTTGTGGGTTATGAGTGTAAATTTAGTCTCCACCTCTTTTGTTGGGAGATTAATTCTAGTTCCTTCGACGACCGTGAGATCTTTGAAGTATGTTTTGATGATGCGATCTTCACCAGAATGGAAGGATATTACTAATAATCTTCCGTTAGGTGCTAATGCATCAACTGCATCTTTGAGAGTTTCTTTTAATACATTAAGTTCATCATTCACTGCTATCCTTATGGCTTGGAAAGCTTGTTTAGCAGGATGGCCTTCCTTCTTAAGTTCCTTAGAAGGCTTACTTCTTTTAATGACATCGACTAACTCCAAAGTCGTGTTGATGGGACGAGATTTAATGATATTCTTAGCTATGCTACTAGCATATCTTTCATCACCATAATCTCTTAAGATTTTAACTAGTGCTTCGTAAGGGTAAGTATTCACGATTACAGAAGCAGATAATGAATTACGTTGATCCATCCTCATGTCGAGTGGTGCATCAACTCTATATGAGAATCCTCGCGCATCTTCATCAAGTTGCGGAGAAGAAACTCCTAAGTCCATTAAGATTCCATCAATCTTTCCGTATACCCCTTCTTTTTCTAACACTTCCTTCATATTAATGAAGTTGGTGTGATAGATTGAGAAGTTAGGAGAGATTTCTTCTAGAATCTTCTTGCTCTTTTCAATGGCATCTATATCTTGATCAAATGCATATAGATGACCGGTTTTAAGTTGTTTTAAGATCTCTTTACTATGTCCCGCTCTACCTAAGGTGAGGTCGACATAATTGCCATTACTCTTTATCTCTAAATTGGTAATGACCTCTTTTAATAGTACGGGGATGTGCTCCATACTAGTTTTTTGTAGGAAGATTCTCTGCGATAGATTCGAAGGAATCATTCACTCTTTTTTCATATTCTTCGTAAGCTTGCTTACTCCAAACTTCAAAGTGATCACCTACACCGATAATGACAACATCTCTTGTGATGTTATATTTATTCATCAATGTGGTCGGGATTTGAATACGACCTTGGCGATCGACATCAATTTCACATGCACTGGCGAGCATCGCTCTCACATAGTCACGTGAATTTCTCATATTGAATGGGAGAGATTCAGTTTCAGCGACTAATTTTTCAAATGCATTGGCCTTGTAAATTGAGAGAGCTCCATCATAACCCTTCATGATGAAAAGTTTGACACCAGCTTCATCCCTCATCTTGCGAGGAACCATTAAGCGGTTTTTTTCATCGATTGAGTGTTCATAGAGTCCAAAAAACATTTACCACTTTCTCCCACTTTCTACCACTGCACCTACATTTTACACATACATATGAAATATTTGCAAACTATTTTTTGTAAAAAGAAAAAAAGATTCATAGAATCTAATTTCCAAAATATCTAGTGGGAAGAATTGTTAATCGATGTCTAAATCATCTAATGCTGCCCAGCGAGAGTCACCTTTTTGCTTCTTTTGCTTTAAATATTCTTCTTCACTGAATACTTGGTAGCCCTCGTTACCCTTAGGTAACTTAGCGCCTTTTTTCACAATATTAAGTGGAACACTTGAATCAATTAAAGCAATAATATATGGGTCAAGATCAAAAACATCATTAGGTTCATAATAATCTGCGGTTGAATCTGGATCACTTGAGAAAGACATATTTTCATTCACTTTATAAGGAACAAGCACATCCTCATTGGTGTATGAACACGCTCCCACTACCTCACCACGCATTTTAAGATTGATATTTGTGATATATTCAAACACCACTATATCTAAAATAACATGACAGGTGTTGATGCGTCTGATGCGGTAATTATTTGAAAATTTATGATTAGTAAAATCTAAATCTAAATCAAGACTATAATGTTTACCAATTTCATAATTTCTTAAATCTATTTTCATAATGATTAGATTATATCACGCATTCATCTAACGTGTGCAATTTTGATTAAAAATTAAATAATAATTATTATTAACGTACGCGCACGTTTTTATTTAGATAATAATTCTCTAAGAATAATAAAGAAAAACAACCAAAATAATTATCCACCGGACAATCCGGTGGTTTTTCCTAGTCGGGCAGTTATTAGCCCTCTGTTACTAGCCGCCTTCCT
>SVAY01000006.1 GCA_015059185.1 Erysipelotrichaceae bacterium | reverse complement strand
TCCTAAGAAATGACGATTTTTATCCCTACTTAACTTTGGGTTTATCTAGGTTACCCCCTACTAAAATTTGGCTAACCCTAATTCCTGATGCTTTCCTTGTTTTGTTTACTAGAGGGTTTTTGTGAATTTCTTGAAGTGTTCGATTCCTTCTGGTGTGGTTTTAAATACACCAGCGTCTTCTAAGACGTGCATGAAGGTGATACCAATTTCTTTATTCACCACTTCATCAATATTATCTTTAGTTAATGTGTATTTCGCTAAGATGTCTTTATTGACCCAGTCGATGTGTTTAACCAAGGCTGGATGAGTGGATAAATCTTCTTTAGCAAGTAAAGCGGCTTTAAGTTCTTCCATCTCTTCTTTAAGACGTCTTGGTAAGACGGCTAAACCCATAACTTCAATTAAACCAATGTTCTCTTTTTTAATATGGTGATATTCATCATGTGGATGGAAGATACCAAGTGGGTGAGCTTCATCAGTTCTATTGTTTCTTAAGGCTAAATCTAATTCATAGTGGCCGTTTTTCTTTCTAGCGATAGGAGTGATAGTGTTATGTCTAGTTTCTCCGCTATAAGCAAGGATTCCGACTTCTGGATCGCTATATTTAAGCCAGGTATTAAAGACATGTTCAAAGGCTACTAATAGTTTTTCTTTATCATCACCGGTTAATCTAATGACAGATAATGGCCAATTGATGATAGAAGCTTTGACGCCTTTCACTTCAAAGTCATAAATGGACTTGGCCTTTTCCATGGCGAAGGTATAGCTACCACCTTGGAAGTGTTCATGGGCTAAGATAGATCCACCAACGATTGGTAAATCAGCATTACTACCAATGAAGTAGTGAGGTAAGAAGTCAACAAAGTCGAGTAACTTTCTCACTGTTAAAGTTTCAATAATCATTGGCTTATGAACTTTATTTAATAAGATGCAGTGTTCGTTATAGTAAGAATATGGAGAATATTGCATATAGAAGTCTTCTCCACCGAGTTGTAACGGGATGATACGGATATTGCCTCTAGCAGGCCAGTTAATTCTTCCTGAATAGCCTTCGTTTTCTTTACAGAGTAAGCAAACTGGATATGCGCCTTTTGGCATATTCTTGGCTTTTTCAATTTCCTTAGGATCTTTTTCTGGTTTAGATAAGTTAATGGTGATATCGATATCGCCGTATTTAGTTGGAGTGACCCATTTTAAGTCGCGGTCACAACGATATTTACGGACATAGTTACTATCGATGCTGACGTTATGATAGAAATAGTCTGTTGCAGATTTTCTATCTTTTTCATATCTAGCATAGAATTCCTTAATAATGTTACTTGGACGATCGACGAGTAAAGAGATAAGACGGGTATCAAATAAGTCTCTTTCAGTGACGGTATTACCAATCCAACCTTGTTCGACAGCGTAGTCATCAAAAGCATCCATGAGTTGTTCTAAGGAATAGTCTAATGGTTCTGCTTCCTTATAGTCATCAAGACGTAAAAATTCGATTAATTTGTTTTGGAAAAACACCCTATCTTCTTCCTTAATAAGGTCTTTTTCAATGCCATACTTAAGTAAAGTGGCAATTAAGCTATAAATCATAATATGTATTCTCCTACCCAAATATTGTAAACAAGGTGAAGCAATATTGACAAAGATTAATAAAATAAATGTTATTAATTTGCCAATGTGTATCATCCTTTTATCACTCGGATGATAATTATCACTTAAGGTTGTAATTATAGAATAGATATTTATTATCTTGTTTTGTATAATTATAAGGATACATTTTACATACTAATCATAGGAGAAATTATGGATATTACTTTAGTCATTATGGCTGCTGGTATGGGTTCAAGGTTTGGTGGCTTAAAACAAGCTGAACCAGTTACTGAAGATGGTAAAGGTATTTTAGATTTTACCGTTTATGATGCCCAAAAAGCAGGATTCAACAAAGTAGTTTTTATCGTAAGAGAAGATATGAAAGAAGACTTCAAGAGATTAATTGGAGATCGTATTTCTAAACGTATCCCTTGCGAATATGTTATTCAAGATACATCAATCCTTCCAAGTGGCAGAACTAAACCATTTGGTACAGGACATGCAATTTTATGCTGTAAAGATGTTGTAAAAGGGCCATTCGCGATTGTCAATGCGGATGACTATTATGGTTCTAATGCTTTTAAAGAACTATATGAACATCTTTTGCACGCGAAAGAAAATGAATTCGCGATGGTTGCATATGAACTTAAAAACACAGTAAGTGAGAACGGTACAGTTTCTCGTGGAGTGTGTAAAGTTAGTAATGGCTACTTAAAGAGTGTTGAAGAAGTGCTTAAGATTGATAATAAAGGTAACTGTAATTACGAAGGTAAAGACACTACCTTACCACTTAATACCCCTGTTAGTATGAATCTCTGGGGCTTCACTCAAAGTTTATTTAATACATTAGAAATTGGAATGAAAGATTTCTTAGCACATGCTGATTTAATGAAAGATGAATATCTCATTCCTCGTGTGGTCGCAGAATTAATCAGTAATGGTGAAGCAAGCGTGAAGGTTTATCTTACTCAAGATGTTTGGAGTGGTATCACATATCGTGAAGATCTCCCAGGACTTAAAAAAGCAATTAAAGGATATATTGAAGCAGGATTATATCCAGGACTATAAATAAGAACATGCATTCATCATTAAGGAGAAAGAAAAATGAACGAAGCATTAAAGAAACGATTCGTGGATTCATTCGGATATGAACCAGAAAGAGAATTTGTCTCTCCAGGTAGACTAGAAATCATTGGTAACCATACAGACCATAATCATGGATTTGCTATTGTTGCAAGTGCATCTTTATATATTAGATGTGTTGCTAGAAAAAGAAGCGATAACATTATCAACCTCAATTCAGAAGGCAACAAGTTCTATAACATTAAAGCGGGCGAAGCTAAACCAAACGAAAAAGAGTATTCAACTACTTATGCCTTGATTAAAGGTGTAGTGAATGGCCTTATTAAACGTGGATATCACGTTGGTGGATTTGATGCTTATTGTGTCAGTGAAGTGCCAAGTGGCGGTGGAGTTAGTTCTAGCGCGGCTTTTGAATGCTTAATCGGCGCGATTGAAAGCGCTTTATATAACGATAATAAAGTGAGTAAGATGGATCTTGCTAAAGTGTCTCAAGAAGCAGAAAGAGATTTCTTTGGAAAACCATGTGGTATCTTAGATCAAATTGGATGTGCATATGGAGGTATATCTGTCGTTGATTTCTTTGATGATAAGAACCCAATTGTCAGTAATACCAACTTCCCATTTGATTTAAAGATTGTATTAACTAATCCAGGTGGTAGTCATGCGGGATTAACTGATTATTATGCAAGCATCCCTAATGATATGAAGCATGTTGCGAAGTTATTAGGTAGAGAATATCTTAGAGAGGCTTCACTTAAAGATGTCCAACAATTTAATAGAACTCATTTAGGTGTATTAACAAAACAAGAATATAAAAGAGCAGTGCATTTCTATAAGGAATGTGACAGAGTGAAGGAAGCTTACAAAGCTTTGTTAGCAAATGATGAAGCAGAGTTCATTAAAGTTATTAATGAAAGCGGCTTATCAAGTAGCCATACATTAAAGAACACTTCTGTTCCTAATAGATATCATAATTCCCCAGAAAGAGCACTTAACATTGCTCGTAAAGTTGCCCCTCATAGTGCACACCGTGTACATGGTGGAGGATTTATGGGTACCATCATCTCATTTATTAAAGAAGAAGAATACCCTACTTTTAAAGAAGCAATGCAAAAAGCTTTTGGAGAAAAGGCTGTTATTGACGTCTCAATCTCTCCATTTGGCTCCGTAGCTTTATAGTTGGTTATAACAATAGTTATAAGGGTTTTTCAGTTAGCAAAAACCCTTTTTTTATGTCATAATAGTTATATATGTCGGATTTTAAACTAAAAGATAAGGTAATGCATTTCCGTGATGGTTTATCTTTTATCTCGGAAGAAAAAGAGATGAACGGTATGTCCTACTTTATTGTGGAAGTAATTAATGGTGGAGAAAAAGTATATGTCCCTAAAGACAGGGCAGATGCAATTATCCGTCCTTTATTTGATAAGGAAAATTTAAATGAATTAATCAAATTCATGAAACCTATTAGACCTGATTATTTTAATAACACTAAACAACGTCGTGATGTCTTTAAAAAGAAACTAGGTAGTGGAGACATCCATGATCTTGCTTATTTAACAATGCAATTATATTACTTTAAACATCCTGATGAAGTTGATACACCAGTGAAGTTTGGTCCTGCAGATGTTGATATGCTTAAATATGCAGCGAGAACAATGTTCGATGAATTAGCGTTATCACTAGAAAAAGACCGTGAAGAGGTCGAAGAATATATTTATCAATTAATTAAACAATAATTAATATTTTGATTTCTTTGTAAAATACATTAATAAGTCACTTGGATGGTCAATATAAGTGACATTTTTAAAATTGAGAGAATCTAATTCATCTCTAGTACGGTAGCCATACGTCACAATATATGTAGGCATTAACGCTCTTCTAGCAGTTAAGTAATCGACTTCTGTATCGCCAATATAAGCTGCACTTCGAGGGCGACGAATTTTGATGCGGTTGCGTAATTCATTAATCATTTCATAATCTGGCTTAGGTTTTCTAATACCGTTTCCACCCACAACAGTCACAAACATATTAGGATAGAAGCCGTCGATGATCTTTTTCGCCATATCTTCATTCTTATTAGTAACGACTGCTAAAGTGTAGCCTCTTTTTCTTAATCTTCTAAGAGTGTCGTACATCCCATCATATGGTTTAGATAAGTCTAAAGCATGTTCTATATAATGAGCTTTAAATATTTCTAAAGCCTTTAAATAATCTATCTCATTAGTCCCTTCTGGAACTGAACGTCTAACTAATACAGGGACTCCATTACCAATAGAGATACGGGTATGTTCTAAACTTCTTTTTGGGAAGCCCATTTGTTCGCACATATAATTGATACTGCCGTTTAAATCTGGGATGGTATCAACAAGGGTACCATCTAAATCAAATACTAGTAAGTTTTTACGCTTATTAAAGACTTCAATCATCGTTGCTTTTTTATCCATCATCATGACAAGCTTTCCTTCTTTTGTGTGAGGGAATTTAGTAATGGTAATAGGCCACATATGATTACGGATGATATCTATTTCAGTATCATTAAGTTCGAAATATTGCTTCGCGTTATTAATTGCTTTTTCTGGATGACGAGTTAAGTGATGTTTTCTATTTTCTTTATCAACTCTCCAGTCATAGAAAAATAAGTCGTGGAGGAACGCTCCTCTAATTAAAGATTCATAATCTAAATCGTATCCTTTTTTCGTTGCTTTATATAAACAGAGTCTAGTAACTAAACAGACATGACGATAGGTATTAGATGTACGATGTTGAGGAGTGTTATAAAGTTTATTTAAAACAGGATTTTTGCTAAATTCATAGTAAAAGTCCCATATTTTTTGTATTTCTTCTTTATTTAGCGGTCTTTTTTTCATTGAGTTTATTAATCACTTTCGTGACATCGTCATTAATTACTAAGTCACACATATTATCATAAGATGTTTTATCTTTATTGATGACAATGAGGGCATTGCCTTTAAAATAACGGATAAAGCCTGCTGCTGGGTAGACCACTAAAGAGGTGCCAATAATTACTAAGGTATCTGCTTTCATAATGGCAGTGATGGCATTACTAATATCCTCTTCGTTTAATCCTTCTTCATATAAGACGACGTCTGGCTTAATATCTCCTCCGCACTTTGAGCATGTTGGAATAGTTTTAGACGCCATCACATATTTATCAT
Source organism: Erysipelotrichaceae bacterium (assembly GCA_015059185.1). Lineage (GTDB taxonomy): Bacteria > Bacillota_I > Bacilli_A > RFN20 > CAG-826 > SIG220. The sequence goes on along the minus strand of SVAY01000006.1, from coordinate 76,473 downwards.
CATAGAAGGCTCCACATCTTTCGCAGTAATTACGTTTTACTGAGCCATGTAGTTCAATGACTTTTTTACTTCCTGCTTCTTGATGTAGACCATCGATGTTTTGGGTGACGACAGTTACCTCTTTTTCATTTTGTAGATCAGCGATAAATTTATGAGCAATATTTGGTTTAGCGTTAGGATAAACCATCTTGTCTTTATAGAATGTATAGAACTCTCTTTTATGGGCTACATAAAATGAGTGAGAGATAATCTCTTCTGGAGAATAATTTGATTTATCTTTTTGGTTATATAAGCCGTCCGCACTTCGAAAATCTGGAATCCCACTAGGAACGGAGATACCAGCACCCGTAAAGAAGACTATACGGTTTGAATGCTCGAGCATTGATTTTAAAATATCTATTTCATCCATCCCATTTATCATATAAAAATTATAAAAATTTGCAACAAAAAGACTATGTAACTTTTCTCTAATTTTATAGACACTAGGTTGACCTTATAATAAAATTATATATGAGGTAGGTAATATATTATGAGAATTGGTATTATTGGCGTTGGTAACGTCGGTCACGCTTTAGGCGACTATTTAATGCAAGAACATAAAATCATTGGTATTGATGATTTAGATATTCAAGCCGCGTTCCCAGTCTATAAAGACTATGATGAATTAAGAAGTGCGGATGCAGTGTTTATTTGTCTACCATCTCCATTTGATGAAGAGACTAACTCACTCGATAATTCACTCATTGAAAATGCAGTGAGAGAGATAGTAAAAGTCAATATGTATGCGCCTATTTACATCAAATCTACCGTCAATATTGGTTTTACGAGAAAAGTTGCTAATGACTTAAGAATCGATAGACTATATTACACACCTGAATTCTTACGTCAATCTAGTGCCTATGAAGATATTAGAAATCCAGACCGTTCAGTTATTGGTACCCTTAAAGATGATCCTGAAGATCTCCATGTGGTGACCTATCTATCTTTATTTAATACTAAGAAACGTTTCGTGATGAATTATGAAGAAGCAGAAGCCGTTAAACTCTTCTCTAATACCTATTTAGCAATGCGTATTGCCTTCTTCAACGAACTTGACACTTACAGTGAAGTGAATAACTTAGATTCTAACAAGATTATTAAAGCTGTCTGTGCCGATAAACGTATTGGTGACTACTATAATAAGCCATCCTATGGATATGGTGGATATTGCTTACCAAAAGACTCCATGGAACTTATGAATGAATATAACGCTCCTCAAAAGCTCATTGAAGCAACTTTAGCGTCAAATGAAGTTAGAAAAGAGCACGTTGCCAATTCTATCTTAGATAAAATCAAAGGTGATGATGATGCTTTAGTAGGAATATATGGCATACCAAATAAATATTCTCCACTTATCGATGTCATTAATAAACTTAAAGCCCATAAAGTGAATATGCTTGTTTATTCTCCAAATAGAGATATCAAAAACTTTAACGGCATTAAAGTCACTGATAAATTAAGTGTCTTCATTGTTGATACTTCTATCATTCTTAGCGATCAAGAATTACCTGAAGAATTCAAACATTTAGAAAAAGTTTATCTTAAATAACTATAATAGGAACTATTATAAAGGTTGATTAGAACAATTGGTTGAATGAACTAGAGCTTATGCTCTAGTTTCAATTTGGGTATTCAAAAAAATATACTATGTGTGATATAAAAAGACCTAACTTTCATGTTAGGCCTTAATACTTTAATTATTAATATAATTAGTCGTTAGTGTAGTTATCGAAGTAACCTTGGACTAAGATGACTGGTGTACCCTTATCACCGGAACCAGATGTTAAGTCACATAAGGAACCGATTAAGTCTGTTAATTGACGTGGGGTAGTACCTTGAGTTGCCATTGTACCTTTGAGGTTAGCGTCTTTCTCTTTGATTCTCTTTTCAATAGCAGCTTTTAATTCTTCACCAGTGAGGTTTTTGAATTCGTTATCCGCTAAGTATTTGAGTTTGAGTTCGTTTGGAGTGCCAACTAAACCTGAGGTATGGAATGGGGAGACCACTGGGTCAGCGAGTTCCCAAATCTTTCCTTGTGGATCTTTGAAGGCTCCATCACCATAGACCATAACTTCAACGTGTTTACCAGTTGCTTTTAAGATCCTAGCTTGGATTTCTTCTACTAACCATTGGGAATCTCTTGGGAAGAGTTTGACTTTATCTTCAGTAGCCTTGTTACTACCGAGTAAGCCGTAGTCTTTGTTGAATCCGCTTCCTTTAATAGAAGAAGTCATAATGTCATCAAGGCCGAGGACGATTTTAGCGCCTACTTCTTTAAGGATTCTCTTAGTTCTTCTTCTTGTATGGATATCACATGCTAAGACGTATGGAGTGTATTTAAGGATTGCTCTAGCGTTGTTAGAGAAGATGACTTCAACTTCACATCCTTCGCCTCTAATCAATTCTTGATAATATTCGATATAATCAACACCGGTGAATTCGTGTAAACGATAACCGAATAATTGTCTATATCTTTCTAAAGAGAGAACATCACTATATGGGTTAACGCCCTTTTCATCTAAATCATCATAAGTTAATAATGCATTACCAACTTCATCACTTGGATAGGAGAGCATTAAGACAATTTTCTTTACTCCTCTAGCGATACCTTTAAGTAAGATGGAGAATCTATTTCTACTTAAGATTGGGAAGATAACTCCGATGGTGTCGCTATTGAATTTAGCTTTGATATCATTTCCAATATCATCGATTGTGCAGTAGTTTCCTTGACTACGGGCAACGATACTTTCGGTAATTGCGATAACATCCTTATCCTTAATTGGGAAACCTTCCTCTTTACTTGCTAATAAAACACTTTCAGTGACGATGTCTTCTAACTTGTCACCTTCTTTGATGATTGGGCATCTAATGCCTCTACTTGTTGTTCCTACGTATCTAGACATAGTTATTTGACCTTTCCCGCAATATTTCTTGCGATATATACACCTGAAGCTCCGGCTTGGGCTAAGCCTCTTGTGAGACCTGCGCCATCTCCACCGACATAGAGATTTTTAATTTCTCTCACTTCAAGTTTTTCATCGATGTTTGGGTGAGCAGAATAATATTTAGCTTCTACTCCATATAATAAGGTGTGTTCTGTAGCAATACCTGGAGTGATTTTATCTAAGACTTGAATCATTTCGATGATGGATTGCATAGTTTTTTGAGGAATGCAAAGAGTTAAGTCGCCAGGAACCGCTTCTTTTAATGTTGGTTTAACAAAGCCTTCTTTGATTCTTTTCTCAGTAGATCTTCTACCTAAAAGGATATCGCCATATCTTTGAACAATAACGCCTCCACACGCTAATTGGTTAGCAAGGGATGAGATCTTTTTGGCATATTCATTTGGTTCTTTAAATGGTTCAGTAAAGTGATGTGAAACAAGTAAAGCGAAGTTGGTGTTGTTACTACTGAGTTTTGAATCGTTATAGGAGTGACCATTAACGTTCACAACACCTTCATAGTTTTCAACAACGACGTGTCCACCTGGATTGGAACAGAAAGTTCTCACTGTATTTCCAGTTGAGGTTTTGTATAAGAATTTACCTTCATATAAGGTGTTATTGATTTCTTCCATGATCAAGTTAGGACATTCGACACGAACACCTAAATCAACTTGGGTTTGGCTCATCTTGACTCCGCGTCTTTCTAAGATTTCATTGAGCCACTTACTTCCTTCTCTACCAACGCTTAAGGCCACATAATCAGCTTCAAACTTGGTACCATCTTGAAGGACAACACCTTTAACCACATTATCTTCGACAATGATATCTTCAACTTTTGTTCCAAAGTACATATCAATCTTGTCACTTAAATAGTTAGAGATTTTAGTTAAGATCTTTAAGTTTTCTTCTGTACCTAAATGCCTCACTCTACTTCTTAATAGTTTGAGTCCAGCAGACATCGCTCTAAGTTCAATAGCTTTGACTTCAGGAGTGTTTGGATTAGTGATGGTTTCAGTTGCACCGAATGAAAGATTGATTTGATCAACATAATTGATTAAGTCTAATAATTCTTCATCACTGATGTAGTCAGTTAACCAACCACCGAATTCAGTTGTAATGTTGAATTTACCATCTGAATAAGCACCTGCTCCACCAAAACCATTGGTAATGGAACATGCAGGAGCACATTCTCCTAGGCTGCCACCTTTGCCGATTGGGCATTTTTGGATTCTGTGTTCAAGCACTGGGCATCTTCTTTTCTCAATGCTATGACCACGGTCGATTAAAGCCACCTTTAAAGATGGGTTGATTTTTGTTAATTCGTAAGCTGCAAAATATCCAGCAGGACCAGCTCCGACGAGTACTACGTTATATTTCATATTATTCACCACTGCATAATAATATCCATTTATTAAATAAAAATAAATAAAAAAGCATCAATTTTGAGAAAAAAATTATGTAAAGATAACTTTACATCTTTTCAAAAAATGGTCATTTGTCCAATTTAGAAAGGAAAATAAGAAAACTCTTCAACAACTTATATAAAAAGTTGTATTCTAAAAATGATGAAAACATTTTTTCAAAACGCTTGGAACAACATTAGACGTATTTTTGGTTTACACTCAAATAGCAAGTACGTAAGAGATTATCTTAATGAAGCTAACGTTCGTTCTGGCGTTTTTATGTCAGCCATTATCTTCGTTCTTGAAATATGGCTTTTAATCCGTCAAACAAACAAATACATTATTCCAACAATGACGGATCCTAGTAACACTAATTCCTTATTTAAGGTGGTGTTTTTAAATACATCTAACTTCTGGCTACTTCTTTCGTTTGGCGTTACGATGTTCTTTGCTTGTTTAGGGTATAAAAAGATTAATGGTAATAAAAAGAAACTAATCAGTATCCTTATTCCTGCTGCTATTTCTCTTGCTTTCTGTGCTTTGATGCCATTTGAATTTATTTATAGTAAAAGACCAATAGTCGGTGTTCCTTTATATCTTCTTATTTCTTTATATGCGTCTATCGCTTTATTTAATATCTTTGTTATTATCTTCTCCGTCTACCATTATCGTGGTGGTAAGAAGAACTATATTCCTACAGTTGTCACCATCTCATTATTCGCTTTAGTGTGTCTTTCATTTGGCATGAAAGTATCTTATGGAGACTTCTCTAGTGTGAGAACAATAGACGGTCAACTTGTTCCTAACCCAGATTATAAGCAAATTATATGTTTCTTAATGATGGCGATGTATGTTGGTTGCTTGCTCATTTGGAAACCATATGTTTCTATCGCTATCATCGGATCGATATTTATTGGATTTTATTTATTACTTGAATATACTGTCTCACCTCGTAAATTCCCTGAAGGTGACTTGGTTAACTACATTACCTTCTTAATCTCCTTAACGATGATTTGTATATCAATCTATGTCCAACGTGTGAACGAGGCAGAGAAGGATGAAGAATTAGAATATTTAGCGACTAAAGATCCATTAACTGATTTGATGTCTTTTGAATATTTCACCTCTACTGTTAATAAGGTGATTAAAGAAGATACAGTGAAAAAGAACGAATGGGTATTTTTATTCGTAGACGTTGTGGGCTTTAAAGTTATTAATGACCAAAAAGGATATCTTAAAGGAAATGAATTCTTAATCAAGATTGGAGAATTATTAAGAGAGATTTTTGGTGGTTATATTTCTCGCCAAGCTGACGACCATTACGCCTTATTCACAGAAAACATAGATATTGAAAATAAAGTGCAAATCCTCAACGAAAAGATTAAAGAATACGAACCAATCGTCCGTCCAGACGTGAAATTTGGTGCATATACATTTGTGAAAAAAGAAGAGCCATCTAGAGAGGGTGTTGAGAAAGCTCGTTATGCTTATACAGAAGCGAGAAATAAGAGCCTTGGGGACATCTCTTTCTATGATGAAAAGATGCACGACCAATATCGTTTGAATCAATATGTCGTTCGTCATATCGATGAAGCAATTGAATCAAATTATTTAAAACCTTATTATCAACCGGTTGTGGCTAGTAAAGATAAAAAGCTTATCGGAGCGGAAGTATTAGTGAGATGGATAGATCCTAAGTATGGTATGCTTTCTCCTGTTGTCTTTGTTCCTCAACTTGAGAATGCGAGATTGATTCATAAACTTGATATTGCGATGTTACGTAATGCTTGTAAACATCTTAGGGAAGAGATTGATGCGGGTAATAAACCACTTGCTTTATCCATTAACTTCTCGCGTATGGATTTCATCACTGTTGATATTGTTTCGATGATTGAAGAAGTGGTGAATGAATATCAAATTGATAAAGACTTATTGCATATTGAAATCACTGAAAGTGCTTTAATGGATGATCAAGATAAACTTAAATACGCTATCGATAGATTACATAAGTTTGGTTATAAAGTTTGGCTTGATGACTTTGGTAGTGGTTATTCTTCCTTCAATGTTCTTAAAGACTTCTCGTTTGATGTTCTTAAGCTCGATATGGCTTTCCTTTCTTCTTTTGGTTCTAATCCTAAAGCTAAAACTATTATTGGCTCAGTTGTTGAGATGGCTAAGACACTTGGCATTGGTACATTATGTGAAGGTGTTGAAACCAAAGAACAAGCTGATTTCTTATCTAGTATCGGAGTAGAAAGACTCCAAGGTTATTTATATGGTAAACCAGAACCATATGAAGCCTATACTTCAAGACAAAAGTAAATAATTAATATTATTCATATTTGATGAATAAAAATGTATAATCTCATTAATGGAAAAAAGTGAGAAGATTTCGACTGGTAATGAATTATTTAGATTCATTGTCACAGGTGTGGTATGCGCTTTATTAGATTTTTTAACTAGTTATGGGGTTCTAGCTCTTTTAAATAAGGCTGGTATGACAGGCTTTTGGGCTACTGCAATATCAACGACAGCGGGATTTATTGTTGGAGTCACGATAAATTACTTACTCAGTACCTTCTGGGTCTTTAAAAATGTATCTAATAAGGATAAAACTAAGACTATAGGTTTTATTATTGCTTTTGTAGTCTTAAGTGCAGTTGCGTGGGGGTTATCGGTTGGAACGATGGAATTATGCTCTTTAGTGTGCCGCAACGCGTGGAATATTAATATTGATGAAAATGTTGATGTTATTATTAAAAGAGTATTTACATTTACCTTCTGGGGAGATGCAGCGTTTTGGGCCTACTTTGTCTCCTTCTGTTTAAGAACATTAGTTGGCTTAGTATGGAATTATTTCACAAGAAAATTTATCTTATATAAGTAGAGGATAGAAATATGGATGTAAAAATTTATAATTCGTTAACAAATAAAGTAGAGAAATTTGAAACTATTGAACCTAATAAAGTTTCAATGTACGTTTGTGGTCCAACAGTGTACGGCTATCCTCATATTGGTAATATGCGTCCAGTTGTTGTTTTTGATACATTTAGACGCTTCTTAAGTTATATCGGCTATGATGTTACCTATGTCAGCAATTTCACAGATGTAGATGACAAAATTATCAAAAGTGCAGCGCAAGAAAATAAAAGTGAAAAGGAACTGACAGATTTTTATATTTCTGCATTTAAAGATGCCACTCAAAAGATTGGTTCGATGCTCCCAAACATCACTCCTCGAGTGACTGAATATATCGATGCAATTATTAAATATGTAGATAACCTAGTTAAGATCGGTGCCGCTTATGAAGTGAACGGTGATGTTTACTTTAGAGTGAGCAAAATATTAGATTATGGATCACTCAGTGGTATTAATATAGAAGATTTAAAAGTCGGTGCTCGTATTGAAGAAAATACTCAAAAAGAAAGCCCACTCGATTTTGCTTTATGGAAGAAGACTGATGTCGGAATTAATTGGGATTCTCCTTGGGGAAAAGGTAGACCAGGATGGCACACAGAATGCTGTGTCATGATCGACACTATTTTCCCACGTCACTTTATTGATGTGCATGGTGGCGGATACGATTTAAAATTCCCTCATCATGAGAATGAAATCGCTCAATCAGAAGCAACACATAATAATAAGATTGCAAAGTATTGGATGCACAATGCATTTATTAATTTTGGCAATGAAAAAATGTCTAAATCTCTAGGAAATGTCATTTTTGCAAAGGATTTGATTGCAAAAGTTGGTGGTCCAGTAGCTCGTATGGTGATTATTTCTACCCACTATAGAATGCCAGTTACATTTACTGATGATACTCTTGAAGCGGCAAAGCAAGAAGTAAATAAAATTGAATTTGCATATCGCCAATTAGCTCTTAAACTTCAAACAAGTAATGTTGATATGAGTAAAGGTGAAGCTAAATATATTAATCCATTCTTATTAGCACTTGCAGATGACTTAAATACCGCTAATGCTTTAATGGAATTATTTAATCTCATTAAGCTTATCAATACCGCTATTAGAACACGTGAGCCAGACCTCGTTTTGCTCAATGATTATTTTAAGACATTAACCGACATGTTATTTGTTTTAGGTCTAGATATCAAATATACATCATTAACAGATGATGATAAAAAATTATATCAACAATATATGGAGGCAAAAGCGAACAAAGATTTTGCCAAAAGTGATGAGATTAGACAAACATTAATCGAAAGAAAAATACTCTAATATGAAAAAAGACAATCTCACCAATTTTATCTACGGGAGGAACGCTGTCAAGGAAGCAATTGTAGCGAATCGAGTCCTTAAAGTTTTCGTTTCGAATTCTTTCCATGATCAAGCTGTTTCAAAATTGCTACGCGAACATGTAATTCCTCAAATTGTGCGTCAGAATAATGAACTTAATGAATTAGCACAAGGCGGAGTGCATCAGGGCATAGTGGCCGTTATTAAGCCGTATGAATTTACTCCGTTAGATAAAATCTTAGATAATTGTCAAAAAACTGAGAAACCTATTTTAGTGTTGCTTGATGGTGTGGTTGATCCGCATAACCTTGGAGCAATATTAAGATGTTGCGATATATTTGGAGTGAATGGATTACTGATAGGTAAGCATGACCAAGTTGGTTTAAATGCTACCGTTGCTAAAACTAGCGCTGGAGCGATTAATTATGTTCCAGTTGCCCAAGTAGGTAATCTAAATCAAACACTCGACCTTTTAAAAAAGAAAGGGTTCTGGATAGTAGCGGCAGATGGAAACTGCGACAAGAGCTATCTTGATTTAGATTATGATTTCCCAACCGTACTTGTAATTGGAAATGAGGGAGATGGCATCTCACCTTTAGTTCTCAAAAACTCCGACTTTATTGTGAAGATTCCAATGTATGGAAAAGTTAATTCCCTGAATGCTTCTGTAGCAGCAGGTATCTTTCTTGCAAAGATAAAAGGATAAATAATCTCTAGTGTTCCTCCCTGTTCAAGGAGGAAACATAGTGTTATTAAACGAAATGTCAGACGAAGATCTGATTTTTTTGATTAGGGCCAACAGTCAAGCAGCGGAGAAAGTGTTTTACAAAAGGTATAGTGATTATTCACTCCATCTTGCGAACAAGTATTATTACATCTTTAAAAAGAACTCTGGTATTACTCTAGAAGAACTATATGCCATCGCGTTCTCTAAAACGCATGAAGCAGTATTAAGGTTCGATGAGATTGATAAAACGTTCTATGCCTATTGGAGAACCATGGTAAAGAATGCCATCTATGATTATGTAAGAACAAATTCTTATGAAGCAGGTGGCAAAATATTCGCAGGACTCTCACTTGACCACAAACGTTATTATGACAATGAAGTAATCATGTTAAGTGATGTTGTGGGAGAGGATGAAAAGGAAAACGAAATTATGAAGTTCCTTGAACCTTATATTAAGGGTAAGAAAAAGTTACTAACTGTTAATGAACAAAAAGTAGCCGAATTATTGTTGATGAAACAATATAGCATCAAGGAAATTGTAGAAGAATTGCACTTTACCCGTAACAAAACAAACTACCTAATCAGAAACATGAAAAACAAAATCCAAAAAATAATCAAAGAGAATTATTTATAAATAATGCTCTTGTGCTATAATACGAGACATGAAAACTATTATCTTCAAGAATGTTTCGTATTCATATAGCAAAGAAGGATTCGCCATCAAAAACCTTAGCCTTGAGCTTGAGGAGGGCTCCTATATTGCTTTAGTCGGACATAATGGAAGCGGGAAATCAACCTTAGCAAAGTTAATCATTGGTTTACTTCCCCTCCAAAGTGGAGAAATTATAGTAAATGGACTTAAGCTCGAAAAGGCTAATTATTCTAAAATTAGAAGTCAAGTCGGTATCGTCTTCCAAAATCCTGATAATCAATTCATCGGTTCAACTGTTGAAGATGATATTGCTTTTGGCTTAGAAAATAGACAAGTACCTCAAGAAGATATGAGAGGTATTATCGATGAATTTGCACGTAAAGTAGGGATGATCGATTATCTTAAAAAAGAACCTACTAACCTTTCTGGCGGACAAAAACAAAGAGTGGCGATTGCAGGCATTTTAGCATTACAACCTAAAGTCATTATTTTTGATGAAGCAACATCAATGTTGGATCCTCGTGGAAGAAATGAAATAAGTAAAATAATCAAAGAAATGCGTAAAAATATGCCAGATTTAACGATTATTTCAATTACGCATGATGTGGAAGAAGCTTATCAAGCAGATAAAGTTGTGCTCTTAAATAAAGGCGAATTAAGAGCCTATGATAAACCAAGCGTTATCTTCTCAAATGAGGAGTTAATCAAAGAATGCAATTTGATGAAACCATTCCTACTTAATGTACGAGATGAATGTTTAAAAGTAGGCCTAGATATAGGAGACGCTTCTAGTATTGAAGAAGCGGTAGAAAAGATATGCCAATCAAAGTAAATAATGTCTCCCATTCTTACTATAAAAAGACTCCTAATGAAGTCCTTGCTTTAAACGACGTCTCACTTAATATTGAAGATGGTTCTTTTGTTGCTCTTGTTGGAGAAACAGGTAGTGGCAAGTCTACTTTAGTCCAACACCTTAATGCCTTGCTTTTACCTGATAGTGGGACGGTTGAGGTAAATGAATATGTTGTCACTCCTAACAAAAGAAAAAATAAGAAGCTTCATGATTTAAGAAAACATATTGGCCTTATTTTCCAATTCCCTGAATATCAATTATTTGAAGAATCAATTATTAAAGATGTGGCATTTGGTCCTCGTAACTTTGGAGCGAGCGAAGAAGAAGCACGTCAAAAAGCTAAAGAAGCATTATCTTTAGTAAAGATTGATGAATCATATTTTGAAAGAACACCTTTTGAATTATCTGGAGGAGAAAGAAGAAGGGTTGCTATAGCTGGTATCCTCGCTCTTGATCCCGATGTTTTAGTGTTAGACGAACCAACTGCTGGATTAGATTATCAAGGCAGTAAAGATGTGATGGACTTAGTAAAGAATCTAAATGAAAAAGGTAAAACCATTATTTTAGTTACGCACGATATGGATATTGTCTATCGTTATGCTTCTAGAGTCTGTTTCCTTAAAGGCGGGAAGATTGATTTTGATGGTACACCAGTTGAATTATTTAAACGTAACGAGAAGACATTAGATCTTCCTTACCTTTTTGATTTAGCCTCTAAACTTAATGAAAGAGGATATAACATTCCTCTTGATAAGATTCACACAATCAGTGACCTAGTGAGTTATATAAGGAAATAAAGATGAACGATATAACATTTGGTAGATACATCGCTAGAGAAACTCCAATTCATCATTTAGACGCTAGAAACAAACTATTGATGATGATTCTATTTTTCGTAAGCATCTTCCTTCAATTTAACTTATGGACTACTAACTTAATAATTGGAGGCATTATATTATTATTCCTTTTTGTCTTTATGCTTATCGCTAAAGTAAGTTTAAAAGATTTATTTAAATCGTTAAAAGGGATGTGGTTTTTAGTCCTCTTCTTACTTATTATTTATATCTTTTTACCTAACTCAACTTACACGCACGTTGCCTTTAGTATTGGTAGTTATAACATTTACTGGGATTCGTTCTATCAGTGTGGCTATATCTTACTTAGATTAGTGATGATGTTATGTATCACAATGATTTTGACTTCAACCACTAAACCAATGGATTTAACTCGTGGTTTAGAATGGGGTATGACACCGTTAAAAGTTGTGAGATTTCCTGCTCATGAAATTGCGATGACTATCTCGATTGCATTACGTTTCATACCAACTATATTAGAAGAGACAAAAAGAATAATGAAAGCACAGGAATCTAGAGGCGTAGATTTTTCCCATGGTTCACTTAAAAATAAGTTTAGAGCCATCATCTCACTTATTATCCCGTTATTTGTTTCTGCAATTGAAAGAAGCGAAGAGTTAGCTAACGCGATGGAAGCAAGAGGATACGATCCTAGAAGTAAGAGGACACACTTCCAAAAATTACAGTTCCATTTTATTGATATTATTGGTTTATTTATCGTATTAGTGATATTTGGTGCAGTCTTAACTTTATTCATTATTGATCACAATTTTGAAGTGGTTGATATCATTAATGTTATTTTTGGTGTAGAAGTAGGAATTTAAGTGATTTAGCATGAAATTACTCGCAATTGTCGAATATTTAGGAACTTCTTATCATGGTTGGCAAAAACAAATTAACGCTAATAGTGTACAAGAAGAAATAGAAAAAGTTTTATCTCAAATCTTAAATACCGAGATTAATATTTATGGAAGTGGAAGAACTGATGCTGGAGTTCATGCGAAAGGCCAAACCTTCCATTTTGAAGTTAATAAGGAAGTTGATTTAGCTAAACTCCTCTATACTTCCAATATGCTTTTACCAAATGATATCCATATTAAAGAAATGAAGGAAGTCGATAACGATTTCCACGCACGTTATAGTGCTAAAAAGAAGGTCTATGAATACTTAATAAATCGTGGTGACAAAAATCCATTTATTTTTGGTCGTACTTTATATTATCCATACCCATTTGATATTGATATTTTTAGGGAGTGTTTAAAGTTATTTGTTGGGAAACATAACTTTCAAGATTTCACTTCAAAAGAAGATGATGAAGATAACTTTATTAGAGAGATATATTCTGTTGATGTTAAAGAAGATAACGATATCATCAGCGTGAAACTAATTGGTAATGGTTTTATGCGTTATATGATTAGAGATATTATTGGCACTTCTCTAGCGGTAGCGACTAATAAAGAAGATATTAATTACATATATAAACATCTCGATTCAAAGAATAGGGAGATTGTTTCATATAAAGCCTCAAGCGAAGGCTTATACTTGATAGATGTAATCTATTGATGTATTATTTTTAACGGAAAAAGAGGAATTCTTATGGGAAGAGCACACGAAGTTAGAGCAAAAGCGATGGCAGCAACAGCCGCTGCTAGAAGCGCTTTATTTATGAGAGCCAGTAAAGAAATTTACATGGCTGCTAAATCTGGTGAACCTGATCCAGATATGAACCTTGCACTTAGAAGTGCAATTGAAAAATGGAAAGGCCAAAACGTTACTAAAGACGTTATTGAAAGAGCTATCCAAAAAGCCAAAGGCGGATCTGCTGAAAGCTATGCCCAAGGTATGTATGAAGCTTTTGGACCAGGCAATTCCTATTTCATCATTGAAACATTAACTGATAACACCAATAGAGCACTTACCGAAGTGAGAACTGCTATTACTAAAAAGGGTGGTCACATGGGTAGTGTCATCTATAATTTTACCCAAACAGGTGTATTCTCTTTCAAAGGTGATAACCGTGATCAAGTAGAAGAAACCCTCATCTTAAGTGATGTCGACGTTCGTGAAGTTACTGAAGAAGATGGCGTCATCGAAGTTCTTGTTGAACCAGCAGCGTTTGGTAAGGCACGTGATGTATTAAGCAATGATTTAGGCATCAAAGATTTCGATGTTGCAGAAATTTCATATTTACCAAATGAATATATTGAAATCAACGATCCAGAAGATCGTCGTAAATTTGATGAATTATGTGACATGCTTGATGAACTTCAAGATGTCCAAAACGTTTATCACAACGTTAAATAATTAATCTAAACAATCTTTAATATATTGTTCATAAACCTCTCCTTCAATCGGTAGAGGTTTTTTGATGTCTTTAAGCGCTCTTATTTCTTTTTTATAAATTCTTAGATGCTTAAATGGACCATGATGGAACTGTTTTCTTAATAGATATGCATCAAAAAATAATGATAGTCTTGTTCTCCAGAATGTTCTTCTAAATGATTTAAGATATGCTTTATTTTCATTTTGATCACATAGATATCTAATAAAACAGAAAGCATATAGATGGTGGTTGAACCTTTCTATATTTACTGTACTTGTGACTGAAGCCTGACTCTTACGGTAATAATATAAAGAAGTTTTGATTGCTTTAAACGAGTGGATGTTAGCAAGGATGTTATATAAGGTCACAATGTCTTCAAATAATGTTTTTGGGTCTTTAGGATAATAGACCTTTTGCTCAGTAAATAAATCCTTTCTATACATCTTATTCCACATATATCCACGCATTGTGTAGTCGCGGAGTAATGCGCGAGTAGCTTTAATGGAATTTAATTCATAGTTTGCTTTTAAGATACTCTTTCTTGCTTTTGTATCATATAGATAATAAAAGTTACATCCGACGATGTCATAACCAACTTCGATTGTTTCATACATTACCTTTAAAAAATCTTTATGATAGAGGTCATCACTATCGATAAATGCGACGTATTTTCCTCTTGCTTTATTGATGCCATCAATACGTGCTTTTGCAGCCCCTTTATTTATCGGATCATTGATGATTACGAGGTTAGGATGACTCTTACTATATTCTTTTAGAATATTTATTGAATTATCCGTGCTACCATTAACCGAAGCAATCACTTCGTAAGGGTGTTCAAAAGATTGATTAAAAACCGAATCTAAACATTCTTTTAAATACCTCTCTGAATTATAAACTGGAATGATGACACTGACGGCAACTTCTTGCATAATTCAAGTATAATCTATCCTTCATATTTAGTGCAAATAAATAGGAATCACTCTCTTTACAAGAGGTCTCATTTTTAATAGCGTCCATTTATTTCTAAATAAATATTTGACATGCAGTAATTGTTTTAAGTATTATTAGTATCGGCACACGCCAAAATTAATGAAGTCCCCGGTAAGGAAAAAGTTAGTTTGGTAAAGGAGGAATCGTTATGCAACGTCAAACTACTATTGCAAAAAATAGCGAAATCCAAAGAAAGTGGTATGTTGTTGATGCCACAGATAAACCTTTAGGCCGTCTTTGCACACAAGTCGCTCAAGTATTAAGTGGTAAAGTTAAACCAATTTATACTCCAAATGTCGACTGTGGTGATTACGTCATTGTTATCAATGCCGACAAAGTCAGCTTAAGTGGTGACAAAATTCACAACAAAAAATATTACAATGCATCTGGTTTCCCAGGTGGATTAAGAACAAGAACCGCTGGTGAAATGCTTAAAAACTTCCCAACCGAAATGATTGAAAGAAGTGTTCACGGTATGTTACCAAAGGGCCGTTTAGGTAGACAAATCGAAAAGAAATTATTCGTCTATGCTGGTCCAGAACATAAGCATGAAGCTCAAAAACCAGAAGTTCTCGAAATCAAACTCTAAGGAGGTAAGGTAAAATGGCAAAAGATACAGCTCGTTATTACGGAACTGGTAGAAGAAAATCTTCTATCGCTAGAGTATTCCTTACTCCAGGTAAAGGAAAGATTACAGTCAATGGTCGCCCTGTTGATGAATACATTCCTTATGCCACCCTTGTTATGGATCTAAAACAACCATTAACCTTAACTGGTACCGACACCAAATATGATGTTGAAGCCCAAGTTAAAGGTGGAGGATTCACAGGTCAAACAGGCGCTATCAGATTAGGTATCACACGTGCTTTACTTGAAGCTGGTGTTGATAGATCTACTCTCAAAGTCGCTGGTATGGTTACAAGAGATCCTAGAGCGAAAGAACGTAAGAAATACGGTCTCAAAGCTGCTAGAAGAGCTCCACAATTCTCTAAACGTTAATTTAGAACAAGGTTTACGAAATTTAGGAAACAATTGGGGAGAGGTGAAAAGCCTTTCCCCAAATTATTCTTAAATCACATTGCAAAATTATTACTAGTATTGTATAGTAATTGAGCGTCAAAATTTGGGCCTTTAGCTCAGTTGGTTAGAGCGCACCCCTGATAAGGGTGAGGTCGATGGTTCAAATCCATTAAGGCCCACCAAATGGATTTTAAAAAAGTAAACCTTCCATGGTTTATTTTTTATAAGAACCCCCGACCTCAGCCTTATCAATTGAAAAAAGGAAAAGTGTTTGGTAGTATTAATAAGCGATTGGACACTTAGTTCAGCGGGAGAACGCTTCCTTCACACGGAAGAGGTCACAGGTTCGATCCCTGTAGTGTCCACCAAAAAGAAATGCCGTCTTAGCTCAATTGGCAGAGCAACTGATTTGTAATCAGTAGGTTGTTGGTTCGATTCCGATAGACGGCACCAATTTAAAGAAATACCCCTCTATTTAGAGGGGTTAACTATTTGCGGCTATGGCGGAACTGGCAGACGCGCTAGACTTAGGATCTAGTGGGGCAACCCGTACAGGTTCGATTCCTGCTAGCCGCACCAAAGTGATTGAAAATACCCCCGTTTATTGGACCAAAATTCGGTACAATTTAAGGGGGTTTTCTTTATGGAAAGACGGCCAAGTGAATGGCTAAGAATTGTCAAACTATACGTCGATGATGGCGTACCTATGACAAAGTTAGCTCAAAAGTACAAATTTAATGTAAGTGCCTTAAAACACAAGGCAAAGGTTTATCAGATTCATGGTGAAAAACCTTTTACTGATGAACAAGAAGAAAGAATCTATACTCGCGAAGAGAAATTAGCAGCAATTAAAGAGGTTTTGAGCGGGAAAAAATCAGCTCGGCAGGTAGCAGCTGAGGTAGGAACACCTGATGCAGATTCTGTCGGTGAGTGGGTAAGAAAATATAAAGAAAAAGGTGAAGAAGGGATCCAAATTTCTAGAGGCAGAAAAAAGTACATGCTTCATGAAGACCGTCAAAGGTTTTTAGCAGATAAAGAATTGAAGGATAGATGTAAACATTTAGAAGATGAGAATGAAATATTAAAAAAATCCTTGGCCCTGGCTTTAAAGAAGGACAAACGATTGAGGAAAAGGTACAAATCGTTAATGAGCTCAAGGGCCGAATCAAACTAGATGTCCTTCTAAAATATTTAAAGTTATCTAAATCTACTTATTATGATGTTTTAAAATATGGAGAAGAAAGAAAACATAAGGATGATGATTTAGCCAAGCTAATAAAGTCTATCTTCGATAGCCATTATAAAAAATATGGATATCCACGTATAACGATTGAATTAAACAATAGAGGTATTCATATCAACGAAAAGAAAGTGGCAAGAATTATGAAAGAGCATCATATTTCAGCGGAACCTAAGAAAAAGAAATACTGTTCTTATCGTGGAGAAGTTGGGTCAAAAGCACCTAATGTAATAAAGCGTCATTTTGATGTTGGAGAGCCATATAGAGTATTTGGAACTGATGTTACTCAATTTAGGATAGGAGAAGACAAACTATACCTTTCTCCAATCATCGATTTCCATACACGCGAGATTGTTTCATATGACATCTCAATCCATCCAAATATGCTTCAAATCAAAAGAATGATGCATCAGTTAGAGGATAAATATAAAGCATATCTTCCTGGTTCTATTATTCATTCTGATCAAGGTTGGCAATATCAACAAAAGTGGTATCAAGATTTCCTTGAAGAGCATCAAATGATTCAATCAATGTCTAGGAAAGGCAATTGCTTAGATAATTCTCCAACAGAGAACTTCTTCGGAAGATTAAAGGAAGAAGTATTCTATGGTCAGGAATGGAGATATGAGAATATTAATCAGTTACGTGAAGCAATTCATAAGTGGATTAAATATTATAATGAGGAGCGTATTATCGTGGCCTTGAAAAACAGTCCAATGAAATACAAATGCGAATTATTACAACGTAATGTATAATATAGGTGCCGGTTCAGAGGATATTAGTCCAATGAATTGGGGTAAGTACAGTGATTGAAATATCCCTCACAATATAGAGGGATTTTTTAGTGTTATAAATTCATTTTATAGGGTGTTACAATATAATTATCAATAAAGGAGAATTCCATATGTATGAACCAAAGATGGAATTAACCTCGGAACAAAGAGATATCCTGAACGGAAGTCAAGGTCCAGTCATGGCCAAGATCATGGAAACAGTCGTGATGTTTGGTGATATTTTTGGCGCACCTAGGTTAGTTAAAGTTACTCATCATGATGGCCATTTAGTAACTAGTTTTGGTATTAAGTTATTAAAACCATTATTTTCAACGATGGATCAATTAATTGAAAGTGGAATTAAGACTAAAGGTAAGTTCACTGTTGATCCTCGCCCAATTGATTATGAAAACGTTAAATGTAATCCACTTGAGAAACTCGTATTCTCAAAGATTATGTATGCAAAGCAAGCAATGTATGAAGAGCAGTTGAAGAAAGTGGGACTTAAAGATAGTAATGCTTTCTCATGTGCAGCATATTTACCAGAAATTGGTAATACGCCTAAAGAAGGAGATATTCTTTCTTGGGCCGAATCAAGTGCGGTAGTGTTTGCAAACTCGGTTCTAGGAGCAAGATGTAATCGTAATTCTGGAATGATTGAATTATTTGGTTCCATCTTAGGACTCGTTCCAGAATTTGGTTTTATCACTGATGAAGGAAGAAAAGCGAAATGGAAAGTAATTATTAAATGTAAGAATGTTCCTGAAGCTCAAATTTTAGGATCTGCCATTGGTATGAAGGTCATGGAAGATGTTCCTTATATCGTTGGATTAGATAAACTTATTGGAAATAAACTTGATGATAAAACAATCGGTTATCTAAAAGACTTTGGAGCCGCGACAGCCTCTAATGGAGCAGTTGGCTTATATCATATTGATGGACTTACTCCAGAAGCAAAGAAATATGGTGAGAAATTAATCTTACCTGATGCGAAAGAATACGTCATTGATGATGAAGAGATTGAAAGAGTCTATCGCAGCTATCCAATTATGTGGAAGAAACCAGAGAAGAAAGGCAATCTCGTCTTCATTGGTTGTCCACATTTAACATTTGAACAACTTAATAGTTGGACAGATCGTATTAAAGAAGGGTTAAAAGAAACAGGGCGTAAAAAAGTAGTGGTGAGAACAATCATAACGACCGCTCCTGATATTAAGGATAAATTTATGAAGACTCCTAAGTATCAAGAGTTAATGGCGACAGGTGTGAAATTAACTACTATTTGTCCACTTATGTATACCAATAATCCTCTCACCAAATCACGACGAATTTATACAAGTTCAAATAAGTTAAGAACATATTCATTCGCTCGTTATGCAAAAGATAAAGAAATATTAGATTTCGTTGTCGGAAAGGAATCTAAATAATATGAAAGAATATAAAGGACGCGTGATTGCAGGCGGATATTATAAGGGTGAAGCTGCCGTGTCTCATCAAGGTTTTAATACCCTTGCCTCATTCCAAAAAAGCGCATTAAAGAATGCGAAAGAAGTATTAGTCTCAGATCAAAATAATAAAGACTTATTTGGCGTCAATATTACTGGTAAAGCATTATGTTTACCGATCACTATTGGTAGTACAACTGGAGGATTAGTTATTCAAACAGTATGTCAAATGGGTATTGCGCCAGCATGTTTCCTCTTCTCGGAATCCATTGATTCACTTGCTGCTTCTGGCATCGTCTTAGCGAAGATTTGGGAAAACTCCCCTGTCATCGCTATTGATCGACTCGGTCAAGACTTCTTAGATAATGTAAAGACTGGGGACACAATTGAAGTGCTTGAAGACGGAACTGTGAAAGTAGGTGTTTGATGATGAAAAAAGAATTAGAACCATTATTAACTCCTTGGAAGATTAGGAATCTTGAGATTAAAAACCGTATTGTTTTGACCTCCATGGGTGGTACTGATTTATTCGGTTGGATGGAGAAAAACCACTTTGATAAAGAAGGTGCAAAGTTCATATTGGAAGTTGCAAAAAATAACTGCGGTCTTGTTCTTCCTGGATGTCAACCAGTATATAACCCGATGTTTGGGCAGTGGCTTTATCGTAATAAAAAGATGTTCAATGATTTAAAGAAGTGGATGCCTGAATTTCATAAGACAGGAGCGAAACTCTTTATTCAATTAACTGCTGGATTTGGTAGAAGTTTTACTGTTAGTAGCATGATGGAAATGCTTTATAACAATAAAGTATTAAACTTCTTAGCTAAGCCAGTGATGAATCTAGATAAGATTACTGCTAGTGCCTCTCCTTCTCCTAATAGATGGAGTGACCGTCTACCTTCTAGAGAGATGACGAAGAAAGAAATTGAATTCTTTATTCAAGCGTTCGCTAAGAGCGCAAAGCTTTGTAAAGAAGCAGGTGTTGATGGCGTTGAAATCCATGCAGTCCATGAAGGATATTTATTAGACCAATTCACTCTAAAATATGTTAATAAAAGAACTGATGAATATGGAGGAAGTTTAGAAAATAGATATCGCTTCGCTATTGAGATTGTTAAAGCAATTAAGAAAGAGTGTGGTGAAGACTTCCCAGTCTCATTAAGATATTCCGTTGTTAGTAAGACAAAAGGTTTTAGAGAGGGTGCTGTCCCAGGAGAAGAATATGTAGAAGTGGGACGTGATTTTGAAGAATCAAAGAAGGCCGCTAAACTCTTAGAAGAAGCAGGATATGATATGCTTAACTGTGATAATGGTACATATGATGCTTGGTACTGGGCCCATCCACCAATCTATATGCCAGAAAACTGTAACCTTTCATATGTTGAAGAACTTAAACCATATGTGAATGTTCCTTTAGTGGCTGCAGGAAGAATGACTCTTGAAGCCGGGGCTAAAAGTGTAAAAGAAGGAAAGCTTGATGGTGTAGGATTTGCGCGTAATTTCCTCGCAGATCCTGAATGGTTCACCAAAGTATTAAATGATGAAGAAAAAGAAATAAGACCATGTATCTTATGTCATAATGGCTGTTTCAATATGTGTCATTATAAAGGGGTACCTAATGATCAAGCGCTTAGCGATTCCTTACATCTTGCTCGTTGTGCAGTGAATGCCGAAATGATGCAGTGGAAGAAGCATAAAATTGTTCCTACTAAGCATCCTAAAACTGTTCATATTGTCGGTGGTGGAATCGGTGGTATGGAAGCGGCTAGGGTATTAAAACTCCGTGGGCATCGTCCAATCATTTACGAAAAGAGTGATAAACTTGGTGGAACATTCATCCCTGCAAGTAGTGAATCATATAAAGGTAAACTTAGAGAACTCCTTAATTGGTATCGTTATCAAATGGAAAAACTTGCTATTGAAGTTAAATATCATAGTGAGATTAAGTCTCTTGATGCCTTTAAAGGAGAACTAGTTATTATCGCTACCGGTAGTAAAGCTCGTATCTTAAATGTTCCAGGTAAGGAAAGAATGATTGAAGCGTGTGACTATCTTAATGGTAAAGAAGTGGGCAAGACTGTCGCCGTTATTGGTGGAGGCTTAACCGGCTCAGAAATCGCTTATGAATTAGAACTTCAAGGTAAGAAGCCAATCATCATCGAAATGAAAGATGATCTTATTGCTCAAAAAGGAGTATGCTTAGCTAACTCATCATATTTAAGAGAATATTTTGCTTATAAAAAAGTACCTGTTTATCTTTCTACTAAATTAAAAGAAGTGAAAGATGGTTCAATTATTGTTACTAGCGAAAAAGGTGATGAAGAAATAAAAGTTGATTCTGTTATCTCTTCTACCGGCTATATTCCTACTCCTTTAGTGAATAAAGGAAAGAATGTCTATCTCGTTGGTGACTGTTTACAAGTAGGCAATTTAAGAAGTGTTATCTGGCGTGCCTATGAAGTAGCGATGAAAATCTAAGATATAAGCATAAGAAAAGGATGACTTCGATGGTCATCCTTTTTTAGTATTAATTAGAATTCGTATTGAATTAGAGAATGAGTAGGAGCTTTAAGTTTGTTTCTTGCTTTTAATCCAGTTAATTCCACTAAGACGGAATAGCCAACAACTTCGCCGCCTGCTCTTTCAGCAAGTTTAGTTAATGCGATAGCGCTTCCTCCGGTAGCAAGTAAGTCATCGACAACAAGTACTTTATCACCTCTAATAACTGCACCTGGTGCAACTTCAAGAGTATTGCTTCCATATTCTAAGTCATATGATTCACTATAAGCGACATATGGTAATTTATTTGGTTTTCTCGCAATTGACATACCAGCACCTAAGATAAGTGCAACTGGTCCACCAAAGATAAAACCTCTAGCGTCAGCACATAACACTTTAGTGATGCCTAAGCCTTTAAATGGTTCCGCCATTCTTTCAACTGCTTCCTTAAATGCCGCTGGGTCTTGGGTTAATGGAGTGATGTCTTTGAATGAGATACCTTCCTTTGGCCAGTTTTCTCTAATAGCAATATATTTATTTAAATCCATATTAATAGTCCTCGCCTATTATTATAGAAATAGTCTATAAATTAATAAATTGTTTTTTTATAATATACTCGAGGTAAACGAGAATGAAAATTATTGAAGAAGCAATTAGTAAATATGGAAAGATACTTGATGGAGAAATCATTAAAGTTGATTCTTTCGTTAATCATCAAGTGAACCCAAGTATCACTAATGAATTAGCAAGATATTTTGTTGATCAATTTAAAGATACAAGAATTGATAAAGTTTTAACATTAGAGACAAGTGGCATTCCAATTGCTTACGCGGTTGCTTCTATCTTAGATGTTAATATGGTGTTTGCAAAAAAGAGTAAATCAAAAATTGTTGATGAAGATGTGTATAGTGAAGAAGTAAGAAGTTTCACGAGAGGTACTGTTAGTACAGTTACAGTCAGCAAGAAATACATCTTACCAAATGAAAATATCTTAATAGTGGATGATTTCCTAGCTAAGGGCAATGCCGCAATTGGATTAATCAAGATTATTAAGCAAGGTGGCGCGAATTGTGTCGGTGTATGTGCCACAATTGAAAAGAGCTTCCAAGGTGGTAGAGAATTACTTAACGCCATGGGAATTAAAGTGGTAAGCGGCGCAAATATTGTTGCGTTTGACGGCAATACTCCAATATTTGGTTAATACTTAGTCCCGCGGATGAAGCGGGACTTTTGTTATAAATAATACTTTTTGATTACTCTTTTAGCATGTATCATATTTTTAGAGACAGTTATGAATAAAAAAGGATTAATTTTTCTAAGCAGTGCTTTTATGGTGTTGTCTCTAGCCTCATGCGGAGGAGATACATCTACTAACATCATCTCTTTTTATAATGAAGTCGATGATCGATATGTTCTCCGTGTCAATATTGACGATTATGATACTTGGAAATCTCAACTAGCGGCACTTGAAGAACCAGAGGCCATAAAAAGAGACTATTATACATATAAAGGTTTATATTCTGCCATCAATGATAACGATGAAAGCTTTGCCTCCATATTTGATTATGGAAGTCTTGAAAAAGTGCAATATAGTGTGAACTTTGCTCCTACTGTTAAAGATGATTCCGGAACACTTGTTCGTAAAGTTACCCTTCATTATTTACCAATTGAATACACCATCACTTATCAAGGTATCAAAGAAGGGGATAAATTCGATAATAAGATTGAGACATATAATATAAAGAGCAGTGATAAACTACCTGCTGTCACTCGAGAAGGATATCGTTTCTTAGGTTGGACTCTTGATGGAGTAGCGATTGACACTTTACCTACTAGTGCCCCTAAGAATATTACCTTGGTAGCCAAGTTTGAAGAGATCACTTACTATAATGTTTACGTTTATACTGATAACCGTGAAACTTATAAACAACAGACGATTAAAGTTGATGTGGGTTCAACCATTGCTGATTTCAAAAAGCAGCTCACGGATGACTATGCTACTAAGAATCCTGACCCAGATAAATATTGGTTGTTAACTAGGGTTTATATGCATGATGAAATCAAAGGTGGTAGCAGTAGCAAGGAATATGATGATAACTATATTATCGATAAAGATATCAAAGTGCATTTAGATTGGAACCTTGTCAGTGCTATCTCCACTAAAGAACAATTCTTATATGCTTTATCTAGCACAGGCTATTATTACTTAAAAAACGATATTTCTTTTGAATCAGAAGCATTAGAAGTGATTAACGAAGTGAAATCTCATATCGATGGGAAGAATCATGCCATTAAAGAATTTACTGTTAACTATTCAACTCCAGCCGTTTTAAACATTGGTTGGATTAAGACATTAACTGGTTCATTATCAAATATTACATTTAAAGACTTTACAGCCATTATATCTGGTAAAGTTCATGCCGACTTTAATCATGTTCCTCGTGATGGAAATATCAGTGCTGCATTATTAGTGAACACCATTGAACAAGGGGCATATCTAGATAATGTCAATTTAGAAGATGCAGTGATTAATGCGACTTTAACTTCCGCTGGAACAAGAAGTAGTTATAATCAATTATTTGGTTTATATGCTGCGAATAATAAAGGAAGCATTAGAAACTGTACTGTTGAA
Source organism: Erysipelotrichaceae bacterium (assembly GCA_015059185.1). Lineage (GTDB taxonomy): Bacteria > Bacillota_I > Bacilli_A > RFN20 > CAG-826 > SIG220. Next base: position 51,824 of record SVAY01000006.1, on the reverse strand, counting down.
GATAATGTCTCATTTACTTACGCTGATCGTTTCCAATATGGTTATGATTCAATCATTTCTGGAAAATTAGAAGCGGTTTTAACCACCAGAGCCAGTGGCTTTGTCGGAGAGAATAATGGTACGATTTCTAACTGTGTTTTAAAGAATGATATCACCCAGACTATTACTGGCGAACAAGTGCAAACTGCGAAAGATACTTATAGTACAGACCATATGACATTTGGAGGTCTTGTGGCTACCAATAATGGAAAGGTTATTCATTCTGCAGTTTTAGGTAAGGTAGATGCGATTCAAAAGATGATTCATTATAGCTTTGAATCAACTCTCACATTTGGTGGCTTGATTGCAGTTAATAACGGTAATGTCATTAACTCCTATATCGAGACTTCATATGAAGATTATGAAGAGGGTCATTATAACCTCAGAACAAGAACCAATTATCCCGCTACTGCTGGAGGACTTATTGGGGTTAATGAAGAAAAAGGTGTTGTTAATGCCTGCTTAATTAAAGGCTACTTATTTAGAGACGGAGTTGAGGCAGATTCTACAATGGGATTATTTGCCGCTATTAATAAAGGTAATATTTCTAACTCCTTATCAGCTGGTAAAGTGGATATGGGTAATAATTCCGCCTTAGCAGATATGACATTAAATACTGGTGGATTTGTTGGTGTTTCTACGAGCACCAGCATCATCACAAAGTCTATTGCTTCTGCGACAGTTCTAGAATATTCAAAGAATCATAAGGTTGGAAGATTCGTTGATAGTAGTGCAGGACTATATAACAAATGTTATTGCTATGCTAATAGTGTGATTGGTCCTGAAGGAGCCATTGCCGTTGAACTCCCTAATGGAGTGAGTGAGAAGGAAGAGGAAGAAAAACTCTACCAATATCCACTTCTAGTAACAGAACTAGCTTGGGATAAACAAGGTTATCGTATCACTGGTGGCAATTGGCCAACGATAGCATAAGGTATATGAAAAGACCACTCATCGAACGAGTGGTCTTTTGGTTTGTTTATTATTGAACAACTTCTAATTTAATAAGGTCTGTCGAGCCTTTTCTTGCTCCTACACTTCCTCCGGTGATAATTACATAATCACCTTGCTTTAAGTTGAAAGTAGTGGTGGCAAGGAATAAAGCATTATTAAGCATTGGGGTAGTGTGATTATATGTTCCAGTGATGACTGGAGTAACGCCCCACGCAAGTGCGAGTTTATACCAAACTTTTTCGCTTGTCGTAACGCCTAATATATCTATAGGACATCTAAATCTTGCAACCATTTTAACTGTTGATCCAGAAATAGATGTACAGACAATAGCTTTCGCTTTAGTATCGAGTGCCATATCACATGTCGCGTGACTCACGGCATCGACTGGATTACGGATGGCAAAGTCAGTTTCTCTAAAGCGTTTAGCGTAATCAATTTGCTGTTCTGTATATTCAGCAATCTTTGCCATATTTCTAGTTGCTTCTACTGGGTATTTACCGTTCGCAGATTCTCCAGAAAGCATAATTGCGGATGTTCCATCATATACAGCATTAGCAACGTCACTGATTTCTGCTCTCGTTGGACGAGGATTAGTGGTCATACTTTCAAGCATTTCTGTGGCGGTAACAACAATCTTACCCATGAGTCGACATTCTCTAATTAAGCGTTTTTGAATTGTTGGAACTTCAATAAATGGTACTTCCACACCTAAGTCACCTCTAGCAACCATGATTCCATCAGCAACTTCACATATCTCTTTGATATTATCAACGCCATGTCTATTTTCTATCTTAGCGATGATATCGATATTCTCTCCTCCATGAGCGTCTAAGAAGTCTCTCATATCGAGCATATCTTGTTTGCAGCTCACGAAGCTTGCAGCAACATAATCGATATCATTTTCAATACCAAATAATAAGTCTTCTTTATCATGACTAGATAAGAATTCTTGCTTTAAGAGTTTATTAGGGAAACTCATCGATTTACGATTTGATAATCTACCACCTTCTTTGACAGTGGTAATAATTTTATTTCCTTCTATTTTATTAACTTCAAATACGACTAGACCATTATTTACTAAGATTGTGTCACCAACTTCAAGATCTTCGGTTAATTTTTTATAACTCACGGAGACGATAGTTTCATCACCCATGATTTCTTCGGTAGTGAAGGTAAATTTATCACCTTTATTGAGGTTCACCTCATTATTTTTAAATAAACCGATACGATATTCAGGTCCTTTGGTGTCAAGCATGATGGCAATAGGCAAGTTAAGTTCTTCCCTCACCTTTTTAATCATATCCATTCTGGCTCGATGTTGATTGTGGTCACCGTGAGAAAAATTACATCTTGCGACATTCATTCCCGCTTTTGCCATTTCGATTAAAATGGCCTCATCATCACTACTGGGACCAATAGTGCAAATAATTTTGGTCTTACGCATACGTATATATCCTTATATATTGTTAATTTTATTTTACATCTCACGTTATTTGTAATAAATAGAAATATTTTTTTCAACATTCTATGTGTTTCTTCCGTCTTGAAAAGAATATATAGGAGGAAATTATGCTTTTAGATTCAAGTTGATATAGTTTGTTGACAAGATGGATTGGTCTTAATAAGATTAAAGTAAGGAAAGTAAGGAATTCCTTACTAGATAGGAGGTCACAGTATGAATTCATTTGTTGAAACTGCAAGAGTAACGTCGAAATGGCAAATCACCATTCCTAAGGATGTGCGTGAACAAATGGGCATATCCATTGGTGATCGTGTATCTTTTTTGGTTGATGGGAATAAAATAATTCTTGTTACCTCACTTAAGGCAGCATTAGAAGTAGTGCAAGATTCTATGAAAGGCATTGCCGATGAGTTAGGCATTAAAAATGATGATGATGTACAAAAACTAGTTAACGAAGTACGTTATGGTAAATGATTGTATTTGTTGATACAAATGTACTATTTTCTTCATTTTATAATTCTAATTCAATTCCAGGTAAAGCCATAATAAAGGCTAGCGAATACCCATATTCTCTTTTTACATCAGATTATTGTTTATCTGAATTATATAGTGTGGTTAATAAGAAAAAACCTGAACTTTTAGGTGTATTTGTGAGTAATCTCTTCTTTTTACTTCCACAACTTAATATTGTTCATGTTAATAGTAATAAAACTGAAATATTGATAAGGGATAAGAATGATGTGCCTGTTATAGAGGCTGCATTATTAATTGATGCTGATATTTTAATAACTGGCGATAAGGATTTATTAGAATTCAAAATAGATAAACCAAAAATAATAACCCCAAGAGATTTTATAGATAATTACTAAAAGATTAATCCATCTTGTCTAGACAACAATATATAAATATATAACACACATATAAAAATTGTCTTTTTTAGCCCGGTGTTACAATTTAAAGAAAGGTTATAAAAAGATGTTTTTTCTCTTGCAATGAACTTTTAAACCTTTATAATATCGGTGTCGGTTGAGAAATCGACATTCGTATAATTCCCTAATTGGTGGGTAGTCTCTACGCTAGACCGTATAATCTAGTGCTACGAATTAAATTAAAGAAGAAATAACCGTTTGTTGTATTTCCTCGTTTAATTTAAAGTAGAGGCTTCCAATTATAGGAAGCTCATTTTTATTTTTAAAGAACTAAGGAGGAAAAACAAAAATGAAAAAAACCATTATACGTGCATTATCAGTTTCCGCTATCAGTGCTGCTTCACTCTTAGCCATGACTGGATGTGGAGTTAAAGGTGCAACTTATGAAAAGGGTAATCCAGTTAAAGTTGGTATTATCTGCTTACACGATGACAAATCCACATATGATGCTAACTTTATCAATGCTTTAAAAGAAGCTGCTAAAGATTTAGGTGAATCCAAAATGGTCCTCACCGATGACTGTATCTTAACTGGTAAAGATGAAAACGAACAATGCTATGAAGCCGCTAAAGACTTAGTCAAGAAAGGTTGTAACGTTGTTATCGCTGACTCTTTCGGTCACCAATCCTACATGTTAAAGGCTGCTCAAGAATGGCCAACCGTTCAATTCTATCACGCCACTGGTACCAATGCTAAGAATGCTAACTTAGACAACTATCACAACGCTTTCGCTTCTATCTATGAAGGTAGATACTTAGCTGGTTTCGCTGCTGGTTTAAGATTATTGGCTGATAAAATACCTTCAGTTTCTGATCCTGATGATTTCCCAGCAACCAAAGTCGGTTATGTTGGTGCTTTCCCATACGCCGAAGTTAAGAGTGGTTATACCGCTTGGTTCTTAGGTGTTAGAGGCGCTTTTGAAATTTCTGGCGTCGATCCAGAAAAAGTTACCATGGATGTTAAATTCACAAACTCTTGGTACGATGTTAATGCTGAAGCAAGTGCTGCTACCGCTTTAATCGAAGGTGGTGCTGCCTTAGTTTCCCAACACGCTGACTCCATGGGTGCTCCAGGTGTCTGTGAAGAAAAGAAGATTCCAAATGTTACATATAACATTGAAACTAAAAAAGATTGTCCTGACACTTATTTAGCTTACAGCCGTATCAACTGGGCTCCATATTATAAAGAAATCGTTAACTCTTTATATGAAGGTAGAGCAATTGCTAATGAAAAGAACCACAACTGGACTGGCACAGTCGCTACTGGTTCTGTCGAATATAATGTCAACTGGGACAATGTTGTAAAGAACTATCCAGCCGTTAAAACTTCTGCGCAAACAGCATTTGCTCTTATAGAAGAAGCTATCAAATCCGGTACTATGAAAGTATTTGATACTTCTAAATTCACAGTAACAGTTACAGATAAAAAGAATGTTGGTGCTAAAGTTGATGAAAACAAGCACCTCACCTCTTATAAAGCTGACACCGATGGTGACTTCGTTGGTGACACTGAAGTTGTTGTTAAAGGAACTGAACTCCTTCCATCTTACTTCAATGAAAGCTACGAATGCAGTGCTCCATACTTCGATCTCGATATCGATGGTATCAACTTACCTGAAGCAAACGCTTAATTAAATTAACTCAGGCTTGCTGGTCGTTACGGCCAGCAAGTCTTCTATTTTTTTATAAAAACAATTATGGAAGCAATAAGATTTAAAAACATTACTAAAACCTTTGGAAAAGTGGTCGCGAACCAAAATGTTTCCTTTGCTTTAGAAGAAGGAAAGATTTATTCCATTTTAGGCGAAAATGGTAGTGGTAAGACAACCTTAATGAACATGATTGCTGGTATCTATAAACAAGATGAAGGCGAGGTTTTTGTTCATGGAAAGGAAGTTCATATCAACTCCCCTCGTGATGCCTTCAAACAAAAGATTGGAATGATTCACCAACACTTTAAACTCGTCGATGTCTTCAATGCGACTGAAAACATCTTACTTGGATTAACAAAGGACGATTATAAACTTTTTAATATCGATCAAAAGGAGAAATCAAGAGAGCACATTCAAAAAGCTCTTAATGACACTTCTTTGAGCGAAGAAGAAAGAAAAGCAACAATTAAAAGATATAAGAGATATGCTCGTCGTAGCCGTGGCTTTAATGTCGCTGCTGCTGCAGAACGTGTCACTAATATCTGTGAAAAATATGGATTTAAAGTCGATCCTTATCAAAAAGTTTATGATATGAGTGTTTCTCAAAAGCAAACACTTGAAATCGTAAAAGCCCTCTATCGTGGTGTTGATATACTCATTCTTGATGAACCAACCGCTGTTCTTACCCCTCAAGAAATCAAAGGATTATTTGATGTCCTTAGAAATATGAGAGAAATGGGTAAGACTATTATCATTATTACCCATAAACTTAACGAAGTTATGGAAATCAGTGATAACGTTGTCGTTCTTAGAAAAGGTAAATATATCGGTACTGTTGAAACTAAAAATACAAACGAAAAAGAACTCACTAATATGATGGTTGGACGTAAGGTCAATCTTCAAATTAAGCGTGAGAAGATGGAGCATGTGGAAGATAGATTATTCATCTCTAACCTCACCGTTCAAAATATGGATGGTACTACCGCTTTAGATAGTGTTTCCTTCGTCCTTAGAAGTGGACAAATCTTAGGTGTCGCTGGTATCTCTGGCAGTGGTCAAAAAGAATTATTAGACGCTATCGCTGGATTAAGACACTATAAGACCGGTGAAATGATTTTCCATAATCCAAAGAAAGAAAAACCATTAACTTTATATCACCACTCTATTAAGCAAGTGAAAGAAATGTCTCGTAATGGAGCGTTCCATGATCTAGTGGGTAATAGAGTAGATTTAACTCACTGGAGTAAAAAACAAATCATTGAAGCTGTCAATAAAGAAGAAATTATTTTCTATGAAGATGAAATCATTGATTTAAAAGACAAGTCTCCACTTGAAATTAGAGATTTAGGTATCAAACTTAGCTTCGTTCCTGAAGATAGACTTGGTATGGGCTTAGTCGGTTCTATGGACTTAACTGATAACATGATGCTTAGAAGCTATCGTAAGGGTAGAGGTATCTTCCTTAATAGAAAGAAACCTGAAGCTCTTGCCAATGAGATCGTTGATGAACTAGAAGTTGTTACTCCTGGTGTTCATACTCAAGTTAGAAAATTATCTGGTGGTAACATCCAAAAAGTTCTTGTTGGTAGAGAAATCTCTTCTTCACCAAAAGTCTTTATGGCTGCTTATCCAGTTAGAGGTCTTGATATCAACTCCTCATATTTAATTTATGATTTACTCAATCAACAAAAAGAAAAGGGCACAGCCGTCTTATTTGTTGGTGAAGATTTAGATGTCTTAATGGCCTTGTGTGACCGTATCTTAGTATTAAGTGGCGGCAAGGTCGCAGGTATCGTTGATCCAACTAAAGTCACTAAAGAAGAAGTTGGATTACTAATGACTAAAGGGAGGGCAGAATAATGAGATTAGCAGGTTCAGGTAGTAGATTTGAAATGCCTTTCCATGTCGTTAAAAGATTAGACACTCCAAGAAAAACTTACTGGTTAATTAAAATTGCTGGTTTCTTTGTAGCATTATTATTAGCTGGTCTTATTTGTACCATGCTTACCCCAGGATCTTTCTTAAGATTCTATCAACAAATGTTTATCGGATGTTTTGATTTTACAGATATTGAAGTGTTGATGTCTTTATTAGAGACTATTGGCTTGTTATTATTAGTGGCCTTCGCTCTTGCTCCAGCATTTAAAATGAAATTTTGGAATATCGGTGGTGAAGGACAAATCCTTGTTGGTTGTTTAGCGACCGCGGCAATTTCTAAATTCATGAATGCAAGTGATATCGTGATTATCCTTGTTTCACTTGTGACAGCTGTAGTGTCTGGCATCATCTGGGCAGTTATTCCGGCCATATTCAAAGCATTCTTTAACACCAATGAAACATTATTCACCTTAATGATGAATTATGTCGCGATGGCGCTTATTGCTCTTTGCATTAACATTTGGGTTCCAAGTGGTTCCCAAGTATTCGGTTTATTAACCAATGGTGGTTTACCAGATTTAGGTCTTAAATATTTGCTCAACATCATTATTGTTGCTATCGTTGTTGCTTTAATGATTGTGTACTTAAAGAAAACTAAACATGGTTATGAATTAAGCGTTGTTGGTGAATCAGTCAATACTGCTAGATATGTCGGTATCAATGTTAAGAAGGTCATTATTAGAACTATGATTCTTAGTGGTGCCTTATGTGGGCTTGTTGGATTTTTGCTCGTCGCTGGTCACCATCACACCTTATCAACTGGCTTAGCTGGTGGTAGAGGATTTACCGGTGTTTTAATCGCATGGCTTGGTGGATTTAATCCTGGCCAAATGATTTTATATGCAGTACTTGTTGGTATCTTCCAAAACGGTTCAACATATGCCGCTAGCTCAATGGGTATGAGCTCTAGTGATTTCTCAAACATTATTACTGGAATGTTCTTCTTAGTTGTTATTGCTAGTGAATTCTTTGTGAACTATGAAATCAAACGTCGTCATGGTGTTAATGGTGAACAAGGAGCAAAAGTTTTAACCGTACCTAGTTATGAAGGACAAGTTAGTAACGCTAGTGCTCTTAAAGAGGAAGCGAGTGAAACTATTGAAGAAGTTAAACCAGTTGAAGAAGCTACTCCAGTAGTGGAAGAAATTAAAGAAGAACCTCAAAAAGAAACAAAGGTTGAAACTCCTAAAGAAGAAATTAAAAAACCTGTTAAAAAAGAAATAAAAGAAATTAAAAAACCTGTAAAGGTTACAAAAAAAGCTAGTAAACCTGCTCCAAAGAAAGAGGAAAAGAAACCTCTTAAAAAGGTAGCAAGTAAAAAACCTATTAGCAAAACTAAAAAGAATAACAAGGAGGCTAAATAAGTATGACTGGAACAATGTTTGTAGCATTCCTTGCTAGAGCGATTAAGTTCGCGACTGTCTTCATCTTTGGTAGTACTGGTGAAACTATTACTGAAAAGAGTGGACACTTAAATATGGGTATTCCAGGCATCATGTATCTTGGTGCACTTGGTGGTATCTTAGGAGAAAGAGTTTATCTTGATAGTATCGGTCCAGAAACCGCACTTAATCCATTCTTAGTGCTTTTTATGCCAATGTTATTTGCAATGTTATTTGCTGCCGTTGGTGGACTATTATTCTCCTTCTTCACTGTCACATTAAAGTGTAATCATAATGTTACAGGTCTTACCATTACCACATTTGGTGTTGGTTTATCCTGTTACTTCATTGGTTTAATTCCAACCACAAGAATGAGCGAGGCTGGACTCATGATTCAATCCTTATTCGTCCCAAGCGGATTTGAATGGGGTGGAAACTGGTTTGGTCAAATCTTCTTCTCTCAATCCTTATTTACATACACTGCTATTATTGTTGCTATTGTTGCTGCAATCATTATCAGCCGTACTAGAGTTGGCCTTAACTTAAGAGCGTGTGGTGAAAACCCTGCTGCTGCTGACGCTGCCGGTATCAATGTTGATAAATATAGATACATCGCTACTATCTTAGGTGCAGCAATTGCTGGCTTAGGTGGTATGGCTCTTGAAATCGATTTATATAAAGGTATGTTCAACCCTAAGGATGCAGTTGATGCCTTTGGTTGGTTAGCCTTATCACTTGTTATCTTCTCAATGTGGAAGCCAACAATTTGTATCTTTGCTTCCCTTTTATTCGGAGCATTACAAGTGTTACCAAACTTCTTATCACTTAGTTCTGTCCAAATGCAAATGTTCTCTATTGTACCTTATGCAGCTACAATCTTAGTCTTAATCTTGACTAGTGTGTTTAATAAAAAGAACGCTCAACCACCGGCTGGATTAGGTATTACATATTTCCGTGAAGATAGATAATCTCTAAGGAGGAATTATTATGTCAGATGTTAGAGATCCAAATATGGCAAGAATTACCACTAAAGAATTAGCGGATAAATTCATCGCCGAACAAATTGCAGCAATTAGAGCCCAAGTGGGTGATAAGAAAGTGTTATTAGCCCTTTCTGGAGGAGTTGATAGCTCAGTCTGTGCTGCTTTATTAATCAAAGCTATTGGTAATAACTTAACATGTGTTCACGTGAACCATGGCTTATTACGTAAAGGCGAACCAGAACAAGTTATCAAAGTATTTAAAGAAGAACTCGGTGCAAACTTAATCTATGTTGACGCAGTTGACAGATTCTTAGATGCTTTAGCAGGTGTCAGCGATCCAGAAACCAAACGTAAAATTATCGGCAAAATCTTCATTGATGTCTTCGCTGAAGAAGCTCGTAAATTAGACGGTATTGCTTTCTTAGGTCAAGGTACAATTTATCCAGATATCTTAGAATCTAAAGGCATCAAGGCTCACCACAACGTTGGTGGTCTTCCAGAAGATCTTAAGTTTGAACTCGTTGAACCAGTGAAGTTCTTATATAAAGACGAAGTTCGTGTTGTTGGTGAAGCTCTTGGTTTACCACATAATATGGTCTATCGTCAACCATTCCCAGGACCAGGTCTTGGTGTGAGATGTGTCGGCGCGATTACCCGTGATAGACTTGAAGCTGTAAGAGAAGCAGACGCGATTCTTAGAGAAGAATTCGCTAATGCAGGACTTGAAGGAAAAGTATGGCAATACTTCACCATCGTTCCAGATTTCAGAAGCACAGGTATTAAAGATAATAAACGTACATTTGAATGGCCAGTTGTGATCCGTGCTGTTAACTCAGTAGACGCCACAAGCGCGACAATTGAACCAATCCCATACGAAATCTTAAATAAGATTGTTAATCGTATCTTAAACGAAGTTAAAGGTGTTAATAGAGTCTTATATGACTTATCACCAAAACCAGTCGCAACAATCGAGTGGGAATAAGATAAATCATTATCAAAATTGGAGAGGGTTACCTCTCCTTTTAATTTTTTTCATAATTATCCCAATTATTATATATATCTATGTAATAAGTTATATCTAAGTACTATCAATATATAATAATAGGGATTTTTTTCTTAAGAAAAATATGTATTGATTATCTCCTTTTTTGTGTTCTATCATTGAAACACTTATGAAGCAGAAAGAAGTCTCGTATTATGATGAAAATGTTATGGAGGCTCTAGCTAAATTACCAAAAACAATATTTGATAAGAAACACAATCTTACAATTATAGTGAGAAATGACCAAGCTAGGAGTAATCAAACAAGATTTGAACATATTGCAAGAAAGGATCATCAGCTTAAAGTAAGGGATATTGAATCTATTCCAGATGGCATCCATAGTTATGTTAGGTATGTAAAGAGTCACATTCATAAAGAGACTTATTACTATTTCATAAAAAGAAAAGGTGAAAGTTCAGGTTTCATACAGTTAGCAGTCAAGTTGTTAGAAAACGATAGACATACTGCTTATATCAAAACTATTTTCATTACCTATAGGATTGAGGAAAATAGATTGTAAGTTGCTGTAAATGCAACTATAATAAAGTCGTCAAAGGTGGAGAATCAGTGCGCGACCACGACGCATCTAATTAGATGGCTACGGTGTTCCAGGATGGTAACTGCCCTGGTTGACGAATAAAGAGTATCTCGATATGAGATATTTTTTATTATTTGTTTTTACTATGGTTATACCTATATTAAAAGTATTTTATTTAATAATTGTTTTAGTTATAAAGTGTTTTTATGATTATTAAAAAAGGTAGTGAGAATAAACTATTAAATAACAATATCCTCGCGATTGAATCAGAAGCGATCAAAGCGAAAAAAGAGGACTCTTCCGTTATTAATTCAACAACTGGCATGTTGAAGAACGAGGATGGTTCCCTTTATGTTTTTGATTCTGTTAAAAAGGTCATTGAAAACTTATCCAATAATGAGAAATTTGCTTATACCGATTCTTTAGGTACTCCAACCTATAAAGAAGCGGTCTTATATTCTTTATTTGGAAATAACATATCTATTATTAAGAAAGAATGCTATATTGATTCAATTGTCACTCCAGGAGGAAGTGGAGGGCTTAATCTTGTTTTATCAAATTATATGGATAAAGGGGATACAATTCTATTACCAAATTATATGTGGGAAAACTATCTTACATATGGTGTTGAGATGGGGTTTAATTCTGACACTTATCATCTCTTTAATAAAGAAGGGTTGTTTGACATAGATTTTTTGATTAACAAAATTAATGAATTAAAAAAGAAACAAAACCGTATCACTATAATAATTAACGATCCTTGTGAAAACCCAACAGGTTTTTGTATGAAGGATGAAGATTATGATGCTTTGATAGAGATTGCAAAATCTAATCCGAATAATAGTTTTGTTTTTATAATGGATGTTGCATATTTTGATTTTTACAATACTAACCAAAACATCATAAGAAATAGATTTACGAAGTTTAAAAACATTCCAAATAATGCAATTGCGTTCTTTGTGTTTTCTGGATCTAAATCATTTGGACTATATGGCTTAAGAGTTGGGGCTTTAGTTGCACTTACTCACGATAAAGACGAGATTAAAGCTTTTCGAAACGCTAGTAACTTTTCAACAAGAGCAAAGTGGTCTGATTCTTCTACCTTAGGAATGAGTATTATAGAAAAGTTAGTGCTTAATGATGAATACCGTCTTAGCTATGAAAATGAAATTAAAAACGTTTGCAAGATGCTAGAAGATCGCTGTGTGCTTTTTCTAGATAAAGCAAAAGAAGTTAATTTAATAACCCTTCCTTATGAAAAGGGCTTCTTTATTTGTATTCCTTGTAATAACCCTAAAAAAGTGGCAGAAGAATTACATAAAGATAAAGTCTACCTTATTCCAACAACTACTTGTTTAAGAGTAGCTTTATGTACAATTAGTAAATATGAAGCCTCTATTTTGCCTAAGATAATAAAAGAATGTTTAAATAGAATGAAGGAATAGATTAGTCGTTTATTTCTTCATCATCTATTTTGATTTCGTTTTTATCAACAAATAATAAAACTAGTATAACAATAAAGATTAAAGCGCTTGGAGCAAGAGCATAAAAGTCCATTGCTTTTACGACGAACGTAGAAGCAACTACACCAAGAGCAAAGCATAATATAATTGAAAAATAAAAAGCAACCTTCTTCAAATTTCCATGCGCAATGTTATTTGATAATAAACGCATATTATTCGTGCACATGGTTGAAGTATAGTGGTAATTAAGGCATCTATTAAATGCTTGGAACTGTAAAGCAGCAACAAAAGATAATATAGAGACAGCAACAATGTTCCATGTTTTTTCTAAGGGACAAAAGCTACAAGCGAAAAATGTTATTGTTAAAGTAATAGTGGTGATATAGGTACAATATTTGAGTTTTCCAATAAAAGTTGCAGCTATGCATCCTAAACAGAAAAAGATAATAGGTATTAATAAAGGATATTCAAAATATCCATTTGCTAGGGCGATACAAAATTTGATAAGGTTGCCTGTTTGCATATGACTAAATATCCCATTTCTTGTTAAATAGGTATACCCATCACAGTATCCACCCATAAAGGTAAATAAGAAAGCAATCACAAGTTGAATAACAATGTGTTTTTTCATATTATTCCCATTCAACAGTAGCAGGTGGTTTGCTTGTGATATCGTATGTCACACGGTTTATGCCTTTGACTTCATTGGTGATTCGTGAACTGATAGTCTCTAATGTATCAAAAGGAATCCTTGTCCATGTAGCCGTCATAAAGTCATCGGTTGTCACCGCTCTAATAGCAAGGGTATAACCATATGTTCTAGCGTCACCCATAACTCCAACTGAGTGTGTGTTGGTAACAACGGTAAAATATTGGTTTGCTTTTTTATCTAAACCTGCTTTTAAGAATTCTTCCCTCAGTATCGCGTCGCTATCTTGAGCAATTTTAATTTTTTCTTCTGTAATCTCGCCTATAATTCTTACCGCTAGTCCAGGTCCAGGGAATGGTTGACGGTAAACTAATTCTAACGGGAGCCCTAGTTCAATACCAATTTTTCTTACTTCATCTTTAAAAAGATCCCTTAAAGGTTCAACTATTCCTTTGAAGCCAATATCTTTTGGTAATCCCCCAACGTTATGATGGCTTTTAATGACTGCTGAGGCGTTTCTACCGCTTTCAATGACATCTGGATAAATGGTGCCTTGTGATAGTATATCGATATTCCCAATCTTCTTTGCTTCTTCGGTAAAGACTTCAATAAATTCTTTTCCAATAATCTTACGTTTTGTTTCTGGATCTGTTACTCCTTTTAGGGCATTTAAGAACCTCGCTTTTGCGTTTACCCTAATGAGGTTAATATCAAATGTATCTTTAAAGACCTTTTCAACATAGTCTCCTTCATCTTTTCTTAATAAGCCATGATCAACAAATACACAGATAAGGTTTTTTCCTATTGCTTTATTAAGTAGAAGTGCAACAACAGAAGAATCAAGACCACCAGAAAGCGCCAATAAAACCTTTTTATCTTTTAATTCATTTCTATATTTTTCTATTGAAGCTTTAGCAAAGTTGTCCATCTTCCAATCAGCTTTACATTCACACACATCAAAAACGAAATTTGATAATATCGTCATTCCGTATTCTGTATGAGTAACTTCTGGATGGAATTGCACGCCATAAAATTTCTTTTCATTATTCTCCATGACGGCGCATGGACAATTATTTGTATAACCAGTGGTTTTAAAGCCACTTGGCGCTTCTTTAATATAATCAGTATGGCTCATCCAACAGACGCTTTTTTCTGGTACTCCCTTTAAGATGGTTCCACCCAAAGAGATAAGGGTTGTCTTGCCATATTCACTATTATGTTTAGCGCTAGTGATAGTGGCCCCATTCATATAAGCGAGAAGTTGATCACCATAACATATTCCTAGGATTGGAATACCTAATTCTAAGATATCTTTTGAATAATGAGGTGAAGATGGATCATATACACTATTAGGACCACCTGTAAAAATAATTCCTTTATAATCGTTATTCTTTATTTCTTCACTAGTTATACAATCATAGTTTTTAATTTCGGCAAAAACTGAAAGCGAACGTACTCGACGAGCAATTAGTTGGTTATATTGCCCTCCAAAATCTAAAACTAATATCTTATCCATAACTCCACCTATTTATTGATTTTTACTTTAATTCCAAGCAAATCTTTATTTTTTTCTAAAATAGGATTAACTATTGCATTTATAAATGAGGTTACTTGTTCATTTGCTAATCCTATATATTTATTTGGATTTAAATAGTCTTTATCATTTGAAATTTTAAACTTATTTGAAGCAAGGATTCTTGAATATAAATCGTTATCTAATCCTTCTTCCTTCACCCTTTTACTAGCTTCCATAGAAAGCTTCCTTATTTCTTCATGAAGTTCTTGGCGGTTTCCACCTTCTTTTACTTGGTCCATCAAAATGTTCTCGGTAATCATAAAAGGAAGTTCTTCTTTAAGGTTCTTTTCAATCACTTTTTGATTAACAACAAGTCCTTCAGTGATATTTATACATAAATCTAAGATGCCATCCGCTCCTAAAAATCCTTCGCTTAATACAATCCTTCGATTAGCGGAGTCATCTAGAGTTCTTTCAAGCCACTGAGAAGAAGCAGTAATATAAGGATTATTCATATTGCTTATGACATATCTTGCTATAGAGGTAATTCTTTCTGAACGCATAGGGTTACGTTTATAAGGCATTGCACTAGAACCAACTTGACTTGATTCAAATGGTTCTTCTATTTCTTTTTCGTGTTGCAATAAACGAATGTCATTTGCCATTTTGCTCGCTGAAGTGGCGATTGAAGCTAATACGTTATATATACGACAATCAATTTTCCTAGTATATGTTTGCCCAGACACTGGGTAAGTATCTTTAAATCCCATTTTATTAGCGATTAACTTATCTAATTTGATAGGAGCTTCTTTATCGTTAAATAGTTCTACAAAAGAAGCTTGGGTACCAGTAGTGCCTTTATTGCCCAATAATTTAAGAGAGTTAGCTACATATTCTAAATCTTCGAGGTCAATAATAAAATCATGCAACCATAACGAGGCTCTTTTTCCTACAGTAGTGGGTTGAGCAGCTTGAAAATGTGTATAGGCCAAAGTGGGGACGTCTTTATATTTAAGAGCAAAGTTGGCGAGATTATTAATTAGATTAACTAGTTTCTTTTTAAGTAGTAATAATGCTTCTTTCATAATGATGATATCGGCGTTATCACCAACATAGCAACTAGTTGCACCGAGATGTATTATTCCTTTTGCGGTAGGGCATTGATCACCATAAGCGTGGATATGGGCCATAACATCATGACGAAGTTTTTCTTCGTATTTATTAGCTAGCTCATAATCAATGTCTTCAATATGACTTTTCATCTCTTTGATCATTTCATCAGTAATTTGTTTTATGCCTAACTCTTTTTCTGCTTCTGCTAAAGCAACCCATAGTCTTCTCCAGGTTGAATACTTTTTGTTTGCGGAAAATAGATATTGCATTTCTTTGGAAGCATATCTTTCTGAGAAGGGACTCATATATTTATCGTTCTGGTTCATAAATTACCTTTCTATATAAGCATTTCTTTCTTGTCCAACCGAAACATACTTGATGTGACAATTAATCTGCTTTTCTATAAACTCTACATATACTCTAGCATTATTTGGTAACTCTTCCCATTTTCTTATTTTAGAAATATCTTCTTTCCAGCCGTCGAGATATTCGATAACAGGTTCACATTCCTCAAGTAAAGACGGGAATGGAAAATGGTCGATTTCTTCACCATGAAGTTTATATTTAACACAGACTGGAATCTTATCCATATAAGAAAGAACATCTAACTTAGTTAAGGCGATTGAAGTGGCGTTTTGGACCTCTACTCCATACTTTGTTGCAACGATATCAATTGGTCCTACTCTTCTAGGGCGACCAGTTTTTGCTCCATATTCCATGCCTGCTTCACGAAGTTTATCAGCATCTTCACCTTTCCATTCACTCACAAACGGACCTTCACCAACGCAGGTAGAATAAGCTTTTACTACGCCAAGAATCTCTTCAATTTTCGCTGTTGGTAAGCCTGATCCTATTGGGATATAGGAGGCTAGAGTATTGCTAGAAGTGGTGTAGGGATAAATACCATAATCAAGATCTCTTAATGAACCAAGTTGAGCTTCAAAAAGTATACTTTTGTTTTCATACACAGCGTTCATTAATAATTTTGTTGTATCACAAATGAATGGGCCAATTTTTTCTTTCATATCCTCTACCCATTTCTTGATATCTTCAAAAGAAATAGGTTCAGCGTTATATACGCCTTTTAATATAAGGTTTTTCCATTCAAGGATATCTTTGATATGTTCATCAAGATTAGATGAGTACAATAACTCTCCCATTAAAATAGTTTTCTTTTGATATTTATTACTATAAAAAGGAGCTATGCCTTGTTTAGTAGAGCCATATTTTTTATCTTTAAGTCTTTCTTCTTCTAAAGCATCCAACTCTTTATGCCAAGGGAATAAGATAGAAGCACGATCACTGATTTTAAGATTAGCGGGGCTTACCTCTATCCCTTTACTTCTGAGAAATACAATTTCTTCATAAAGGCTTTCAGGATCAAGAGCAACCCCGTTTCCTAAGATATTTATGACGCCTTCATGAAATATTCCAGAAGGAATTAGGTGAAGAGCAAATTTACCTTTATCATTCACAACAGTATGGCCAGCATTGCCGCCACCTTGATAACGAACAACGTAATCATATGATGAACATAAAAGGTCAACAATTCTTCCTTTTCCTTCATCTCCCCAGTTAATGCCCACAATCGCACAGTTTCTCATAGTATTCTCCTTCGTTAAGGATGAATAAATGAACCATTTACTAAAACCTGATTCATTCAATCACAGGGCAATTGTATGAATTTATATCTATAAAATCAAATATGTATAATATTTGTATAATCATACGAAATTTATATGATAAGAATAGAGTAGTATTTTTATAGCCTTTTGATTATCACAAAAAAAACTCAATATCTAATATCGTAACTAATCATTCAACATCTTGCAAAGCATCATAACCCTCTTCGCCGGTTCTTACCTTGACGACATTTTCAACATCATAAACAAAGATTTTGCCATCACCGATATTGCCGGTATATAGAACTTTCTTTGCTGTTTCGATAACGGTTCTAACTGGAATCTTAGATACAACGATATCGACTTGTACCTTTGGTAATAAGTCCGCTTCAACTTGAACACCACGATAATATTCAGGTTTGCCTTGTTGTTGACCAAAACCCATAACGTGTGACACCGTCATACCCATAATGCCAATTTTGCTCATAGCAGTTTTTAAAGCATATAGTCTTTCTTCTTTGAATATAATCTCTACTTTAGTGAACTTCACACCGTTAGAAGATGTTTTATTTTTCTTAACTGGAACAGCTTCCGCAACGGGTGCTTCTCCAGTAATAATGACAGGTTCGGCGGCAATATAATCAGCATAAGCATTCGCTGCAATTGCAAAATCAGCATAAGCATTCGTTAAGCCATGTTCAGTACTATCAAGACCTTTAATTTCTTCTTCTTTATTAACGCGTAAACCAACAGTCTTTTTAATAATGAAGAATGTTAAGGTCATAAATATAGCGGTATAGGTTGCGACTGAAATAAAACCTAAAGCTTGTACTCCTAATTGATAGAAATTACCAGTATAGAAGAGGCCGTTTAAACCTGCTGGAGCATTTGGGTTTGCTAATAAGCCAACTGCAAGTGTGCCCCAAATACCGTTTGCCATATGAACACCAACCGCACCGACTGGATCATCAATATGTAACTTAAGATCAAGAAACTCAACCACAAAGACGACTAGGAAACCAGAGACCAAACCAACAACAGTGGAACCAATGGCGTCAAAAGCTGCGCATCCAGCAGTAACGCCAACTAAACCTGCTAGGCAGGCATTGATACACATAGAGACATCAGGCTTACCGTTTTTAATCCATGTAAAAACCATAGTAGTTACTGTAGCAACTGCTGGTGCAATAGTTGTGTTCAAGAAAATAGTAGCTAATTCGCTTGTGGTCGTGGCAGCAGCACCATTGAAACCATACCAACCAAACCACAAGATAAATGCACCCAAGGCACCTAAAGGTATAGAGTGACCTTGAATAGCATTAACTTTAATAACTTTTCCATTCTCGTCCCTTTCATATTTACCAATACGTGGACCAAGAAAAATTGCTCCAATTAAAGCAGCGATACCGCCAACCATATGAATGGCAGTGCTGCCAGCGTAATCATGAAAACCGATAGAGGCTAACCAACCTCCACCCCAAATCCAGTGCGCTTCAATTGGGTATATGATTAAAGAGATAATTGCGGAATAAATACAGTAAGATAAGAACCTTGTTCTTTCTGCCATTGAACCAGAAACAATAGTTGCTGCAGTAGCACAGAAGACAAGGTTAAACACAAATGTCGAAGCAGCGGTAAAACCATCTGCTGGGCTTTCAATAAATGATGCAAATTTAGTGAATAAATCTAAGTTAGGAATACCGATAAGCCCAAATAGCGTATCTTCACCCATCATAAGACCAAATCCTAATAACATGAAGACGATTGTGCCAATACAGAAATCCATCAAGTTCTTCATGATGATATTGCCAGCATTTTTTGCTCTCGTAAAACCGGTCTCAACCATTGCAAAGCCTGCTTGCATGAAGAACACTAATGCAGCACCAATTAAATACCAGAATTCTATTGTCATAACTTTTCCTCCACTGAACAATAACTAGTTCATATGAGGGGATTTTAAAATTTTGAATTATATTAATCAAATACGTATAATATTATGGTAACAATATAAATTTCGTATGATAGGTAAATAGTTATGGATATTCGCACATTATCTTACTTCGTGACAATCGCAGAAGAACTCAACATCACAAAAGCAGCAGAGAAACTTTGTATGAGTCAGCCTCCTTTAAGTAGTCAAATGAAAGCGCTAGAAGATGAACTTGATACGGTTTTATTTATTAGAGGAAAAAGGCGATTACAATTAACTGACTCAGGCAAACTTCTTTATCGTCACGCAAAAGAGATTTTGTCTCTTGTCAATAAAACTAAAGAAGAAATTAGAGCTATGGACAAAGGGATGAGAGGAAAGATAGCAATTGGTTTAGTGGAAGGGTCAGCACCTATCATTGCCGCTGATTGGATTGAAAGATTTGTTAGCCAATATAAAAATGTTGAATTCCATGTGGTTGATGGCAATAGCGACGAATTAATCCAAAAACTAAGAAGTGGACTTATTGATATGGCTGTTATCACCTCTCCATGTGACAATACATTACTAAATAGTTTTAAAGTTGGACAAGAAAAGATGACAGCATTTATGAGTAAAGATAATCCTCTTGCTACTATTCAAGGTGACACTATTGATTTATCAATGTTAAAGGATAAACCATTAATTATTCCTAGTAGAGTTGCAATGAATACAATGATTTATAAATGGTTTAAGGAAATACACGCGGAACCACATATTGTGTGTCGTATGGATAATTATCTAGATGTTGCTGCCCTAGCAGGAAGGAACATTGGTATTAGTATATTCCCAAAAACTTCCTATATTTTAAATGATCAAATCATTGCTAAAGAAATAGTGAATCCAGAAAGATATGTTGAATATCTCTTTGTCTGGCTTAAAGATAAACCATTATCGTTATTAGACGAAGCATTTATTGATCACATTAAAGCAATTATCAAAGAATAGATTTGTAAATAAAACTTTACATTAAGGGGTGAATTAACCTCTTTTTTTCTATCATATGTAAAAAATATGATAATCACAATATTATAAGTATTTCAAATGTTGTTGACAACCGACTAACATAACTACATTGATATTTGAAAAGGAGCATTATAATTATGGACGCAAATGATATCAGAAGAATAATTAAAGAAAACAACATTTCATACTTAAGACTACAATTTACCGATATGCTTGGTGATATTAAAGCGGTAGAAGTACCAGTAAGTAAACTTGACGATGTATTAAATAACAAGATTATGTTTGATGGATCCTCAATTGAAGGCTTTGTCCGTATTAAAGAAGCAGATATGTATCTTAGACCAGATATTGGTACATTCTTAGTTCTTCCATTTGAAGATAGTTCGGTTGGAGGAGTCGCTAGATTCATTTGTGATTGCTACACTCCAGAAGGTAAACCGTTCTTAGGTGATCCTCGTTATATCTTAAAAAGACAGGTCGAGAAGATGAATAAGATGGGTATTGAAACCATGTACGTTGGTTTTGAACCTGAGTTCTATCTCTTTAAACTTGATAAAGATGGTAATCCTTCTACTGCCTTAAGTGATAGTGCCTCTTACTTTGACCTCTCACCATTTGATGGAGGAGAAAATATCCGTAGAGAAATTGCTTTAATGCTTGAGAAGATGGGCTTTAATGTCCAAGCGTCTCACCATGAAGTCGGTCCAGGCCAAAATGAAATAACTTTTAAATATATCGATGTAGTCAGTGCTTGTGACCGTGTCCAAACATTTAAACAAGTTGTGAAAATGGTCGCTAGAAAGAATGGCTACCTAGCTTCCTTCATGCCTAAACCACTTAATAAACTTGCTGGTAACGGCATGCACACAAACTGCTCATTATATTCTAAAGATAAAGGTGATTTATTCTATGATCCAAATTGTGAGATGGAATTATCCTTATTATGTAAGAAGTGGATTACAGGAATACTAAGTCACGCTCGTGAATTAAGTTTATTAACTAACCCAATTGTTAATTCATATAAAAGACTTGTCAGTGGCTATGAAGCCCCTATCTACGCATGTTGGAGTGATGCGAATAGAAGTTCGCTCATTCGTATTCCTGCTATTAGAGGTTTAGCCACAAGAACAGAATTAAGAAATGTTGACCCTTGTGCGAATCCATATTTAGCACTTGCTGGCATCCTAGCTTGTGGCTTAGAGGGTATCGAAAAAACTAAAGACAGCGATATCATTCCCCCTGTCAGCGATAACCTCTTTGCCCTAAGCGAGGAAGAAATTGAAGCGCGTAATATTGTATGTTTACCAGCAACCCTTCATTCTGCGATTAAGGATTTTAGGAATAGTGCAATTCTTAAGGAAGTCTTAGGTGATCATCTCTTCCCTAAATATATCGAAGCAAAGGAAAAAGAGTGGAAGGAATATCACACGACTGTTAGTGAATACGAACTTAAGAAATATTTAGGAAGATAGTATGTGTGGAATTGTTGGCTCAATTGGATTAAAAGATCCTCGTAATTATGTCGAAAAAGGCTTAAAGATTTTAGATTACCGTGGATATGATTCCGCTGGTATTGCTTATCTTAGTGATGGCATTAAAATCTATAAAGACGTAGGTAGTGTCGAACACCTATTCTCTTTTGTTCCTAGCCACATAGAAACAAATGTGATGATTGGACATACCCGCTGGGCAACACATGGTGTTCCCAGTATCAACAATACCCATCCTCATCTTTCTTTTCGTAAAAAAATCTGTTTAGTCCATAATGGCGTAATTGAAAATTATAAGGAATTAAAAGAATTTTTAGTGGATAAAGGCTACGAATTTGTTGGTGAAACTGATTCAGAAATTGCTTCTAACTTATTAGAATACTTCTATTTAAAAGATTACGATGTCATCAGTGCAATTAGAAAAGTGATGTCATTGCTTAAGGGTAGTTTTGCAATCACCTTCTTTACGAGTGATGATGAAAATGTTTTATATGCTTTAAAAAAGTCTTCACCTTTAGTTATTGGACTCGGCGAAGGATATAACTTAATTGCAAGTGACGCTTCTCCGATGATTAGTTTGACCAATAACTTTATCGAACTTGAAGATAACGAATATACAGTTATTTCTAATGATTCAGTTGAGGTTTATGACCAAGAAGGGGAGAAGGTCAATAAAGAAAAGATACATAAAGATATTGAGACTATATCTCATGACCTAAAAGGTTATCCACATTATATGCTTAAGGAAATTGAAGAAATACCTTCTGTTGTTAATAACTTGATTAATGAATATTTTAAAAATGATGAATACCAGTTTGATCCCCACCTTATCAAAGATTTAAACGAATCTGATCATATCATTTTTATTGCTTGTGGAACTTCTTATCACTCAGGATTAGTAGGTGGAAGATTTTTTGAATACTATGGGAAATCTGCAAGTAGATTTATTGCGTCTGAATGGGCCTTCCATCCTACTTATCCAGGAGAAAGACCGTTCATTATTATGATTTCTCAATCGGGAGAAACGGCGGACTTAATTCACTGCCTAAAAATCATTAAAGAACATAATCTTAAGAATTTAATTATCACTAATACTGGTGGGTCTACTTTAGATAGAAATGCAATGTATTCGCTTTTGTTGCATGCAGGTATTGAAGTATCAGTTGCTTCTACAAAAGCATATGTTGCTCAGGTGACTTTGCTTTCACTTCTTTCAAGTGCGCTTCAAAACGATAAGAAAACAATAAAAGATCTAAAAGACTCTATTGAAATTGTTAAAGATATTAGGGATAACTATAAGCCAATCATTATGAATGTTGCAGATGAATTAAAAGACAAAACTAACATCTTCTATTTAGGTAGAAGTTATGACTATTTCTTATCACTTGAAGCATCTTTAAAACTAAAAGAAGTTAGTTATATCCATTCGGAAGCTATTCCTGGAGGAGAACTTAAACATGGCCCAATCGCGTTAATTGAACCAGGAACACCAGTTATCGTTTTTATTACCGACACAGTTACTGCTTCTAGCATGAGAGGAAATATTGAAGAAGTGAAAGCACGCGGCGCAACTGTTTATACTATCGCTACCCAAAAGCTTTCTAGAAAAGAGGATACGATTATTGTGAAGGATTATGCTTATTATCTTTCTAGTGTTGCAGTCTCTATCGTTGCTTTTTATCTAGCATATTATGTTTCAATTTCTAAAGGTCTAAATGTTGATAAACCACGAAACCTTGCTAAAAGTGTGACCGTGGAGTAAGGAGGGATTATGACTAAATATATTTTTGTAACAGGAGGGGTTGTTTCTGGACTTGGCAAAGGAATAACTGCCGCTTCCTTAGGGCGTTTATTAAAAGCGCGTGGACTTAAAGTTGCCGCTCAAAAACTCGACCCATATATCAATGTTGATCCAGGAACAATGTCACCTTATCAACATGGTGAGGTTTATGTGACTGAAGATGGGGCAGAGACAGATCTAGATTTAGGTCACTACGAACGTTTTATCGATGAAAACTTAAATAAATATTCTAATCTTACTACTGGTAAGGTTTATTGGAATGTTTTAAATAAAGAAAGAAGAGGAGAATATCTAGGCTCTACTGTACAAGTCATTCCCCATATTACTGACGAGATTAAAAGATTTATTTATAACGTCGGTAAAAAGAGTGGAGCGGATGTTGTTATCACAGAGATCGGTGGAACGATTGGTGATATTGAATCACAACCTTTTATTGAAGCAGCAAGACAAGTATCTTTAGAGGTTGGGAAAGAAAACTCATTATTTATCCATGTGACATTGGTTCCATATTTACATGGTTCTGAGGAACATAAAACGAAGCCAACTCAACATTCAGTAAAAGAATTACAAGGTATGGGGGTTAATCCTAGTATCATCATCCTTCGATGTGATGAGCCATTAGAAGAATCTATCTTTGAAAAGATAACTTTATTCTGTAACGTGAAACGTGACTGTGTAATTCAAAATATGACTTTACCAGTTTTATATGAAGCACCTTTAATGCTTGAGAAAGATCATTTTTCTAGCGTTGTCTGCCGTGAATTAGGTATTTATGCGCCAGATATTGATTTAGTGGAATGGAGAGCAATGGTTGAAAAGATCAAAGTTCGACCACACACGACACATATCGCTCTCGTTGGTAAATATGTTGAATTACATGACGCATATCTATCAGTTGCAGAAGCACTTAGACATGCTGGCTATCATTATAATACCCATATTAAGATTCACTGGATTAGTTCTGAAACCATTACCGATGATAATGTTAGTGAATTACTTAAAGATATGGATGGTATTATTGTTCCAGGTGGATTTGGAAACCGCGGCATTGAAGGAATGATAAGTTCTATTAAATACGCTAGAGAAAATAAGATTCCATTCTTTGGTATCTGTTTAGGAATGCAGGTAGCAGTCATTGAATATGCTCGACATGTATTAGGCTATAGTGATGCTAATTCTGGGGAATTTGATCCAGATACAACGCATAAGGTAATCGACTTTATGCCTGGACAAAATGATGATATTAATAAAGGCGGTACATTGCGCCTAGGTTCTTATCCATGTGTGATTAAAGAAAAGACAACAATGGAGAGGTGTTACCGATCTAAATTAATTAATGAACGTCATCGTCACCGTTATGAATTTAATAATGAATATCGTGAGGAATTTGTGAGTAAGGGATTAACTCTAAGTGGTATTTCTCCTGATGGATTATTAGTGGAAACTGTTGAGTTAACTGATTATCCATTCTTTGTTGGTGTACAATATCACCCTGAATTTAAGTCTCGTCCGAATAAGCCACACCCATTATTTTTAGGTTTTGTTGAAGCCTCATTTAGAATGAAACATTAATATTTCTTTAATAAAGAAGTATTGAATATATTCCCGTTTGAGTATTAAATGATAAGGAGGTTACTCGTATGGAAAACAATAAATTAGATTTAGCGTATGAAAAGGAATTCAAAGATTCCTTAGGATTATCATCATATGACCCACGTGTATTTGAAGCAGAACATATTCATCTTTTTGATGTCACTTGGACTGATGAAAAAGGTGAAAAGCACACGAACAAAGGATACCGTGTTCAATGGAATAATAAGAACGGACCATATAAAGGTGGATTAAGATTCCATCCAAGTGTTACCTTAGATCTATTTAAACGTTTAGCCTTTGAACAAACATTTAAGAATATTTTAACTACCTTACCAATGGGTGGTGCGAAAGGCGGAAGCGACTTTGATCCTCATGGTAAGAGTGACTATGATATTAAAGCGTTCTGTGAAGCCTTTATGGATAAACTTGCTCCTTTTATTGGAGTAGAGACTGATGTCCCAGCAGGCGATATCGGTGTTGGTGGAACTGAAATTAGATATTTATATGAAAGATATATGAAGGTCACTGGTAAGCATGATTGTAGCTTAACAGGCAAGCCTTTAGATTTAGGTGGCTCATTATGCCGTAAAGAAGCAACTGGATATGGCTTATGCTATATCACTCAAAAGCTATTAGATACTTGTTTATCTACATCTTTTAAAGATAAGACTGTTGTAATTTCTGGTAGTGGTAATGTTGCTATTTACGCTGCTGAAAAAGCTATGCAACTCGGTGCAAAAGTAGTAGCGATGAGTGATTCTACTAGTGCAATCCATGTTCCTAATGGAATCGATTTAGATATTGTTAAAGAAATTAAGGAAGTTCGTAAAGGAAGAATTAAAGAATATCCAGGAGCCATAATCATTCCAACTAAAGATATTTGGAAGATTAAATGTGATATTGCTCTTCCATGCGCAACCCAAAATGAGATTGATCTTGAAGGCGCAGAAGCATTAGTGGCAAATGGCTGTAAAGTGGTCTGTGAAGGAAGTAACATGAGCTGTACTGAAGAAGCAGTGAAATATCTCCAAAGCCATAACATTTATTACATTCCAGGTAAAGCGAGTAACGCTGGTGGAGTAAGCGTCTCAGGATTAGAAATTGAACAAAATAAAGCAGGCGAATCTTGGAGCTTTGAAAAAGTTGACGCTAGACTTAAAGGCATCATGGAAACAATTTTTGAGAATATTTATAACACTGCTAAGAAAGATGGCCGTAATAATGATTTTGTCTATGGCGCGAATAAATATGCTTATGACAAATTAATAGAAGAATATGGAACTAACTTATAAAAATTTACCTGAATCTTTCTTAAAAGAAGAACTAGCCGCATTAGAGGAAAAGATTAATGAATATCGCAAGATGAATCTTTCTTTAAACATGAAACGTGGTGTTCCTTCTAAAGAACAAATCAATCTATCTAATGAGATGATGAATGTTCTTAAAAGTGATAGTGACTACCGCTGCGAAGATGGAATTGATTGTAGAACATATGGCATCTTAGAAGGTATTCCAGAATGTCGTAGATTATTAGGAGAGATTATAGAACTACCTCCAGAGAATATTATTATCTTTGGCAACTCATCTCTTAACATCATGTTTGATTGTATTTCTCATGCAATGATTAGGGGTGTGATGGGATCCACTCCATGGAGTAAGCTTGATAAACCAGTGAAGTGGTTATGCCCAGTTCCAGGGTATGATCGTCACTTTGCCATATGTGAATATTTTGGGATTGAAATGATTAATATCCCAATGGATGAAAACGGTCCAGATATGGATATGGTTGAAGAATTAGTAAGTAAAGATGAATATATCAAAGGTATATGGTGTGTTCCTAAATATTCTAATCCAAGTGGTGTCACCTATAGCGAAGAAGTGGTAAGACGTTTTGTTAATCTAAAACCAAAAGCTAAAGATTTTAGAATCTATTGGGATAACGCTTATAGTGTTCATCATTTGTATCAAGATAAACAAGATTTCTTAGTGGAAATAATTGAAGAAGCAAGAAAAGCAAATAATCCTGATATCGTTTATAAATTTACTTCAACAAGCAAGATATCTTTCCCTGGTAGTGGTATTGCCGCTTTAGCTTCTAGCCCTGCTAATTTAGAAGACATTAGAGAATTTATGAAAGTCCAAACAATCGGCTATAACAAGGTTAATCAATTACGTCATGTCCGTTTCTTCCATAATCTTAACGGCATCAAAGAACATATGAAAAAACATGCGAATATTCTTAGACCAAAATTTGAAAAAGTCGAGCAAATCCTCGATAAAAACTTCTTAAATAGTGATTTAATTAATTTTACTAGACCTCGCGGAGGATATTTCATTTCCTTAGATTGTAACTATGGGGTCGCGAAAGAAGTAGTAGAGATGTGCAACTCTTTAGGGGTATATTTCACTCCTGCTGGAAGTAGCTTCCCGTATCATCAAGATCCTAATAATAGAAATATTAGATTAGCCCCTTCTTATCCAAGCATTGAGGAATTAGAAATTGCCATCAATGTGCTTTCAGATGTAATAAAATATCAATCGGTGAAGAAGGTGTTAGATAATGAACGAAGAACAAACTCAAGAAGTAGTAGAAGTTAATAATAGTCATAAATGGGGATTACCATTTGCCGTTATATCTTTTGTTATATCTATATTATCTTTATTACCTGGCTATTTATCTATTCTTCCATTTTTAGGTTTAGCTTTTGCTGTTATCACTATGATTATGGCAGCGGTTGCTATTATATTAGGGATAGTCGGACTATTTGGAACAAGGGTGAAATGGCCCTCGATTGCAGGTATCTCTATTGCTTCTTTAATGTTAGCGTGGGGAATAGTAAGATATTTCTCATTATTTATTGAAGCAGGAATCACAACTAGTAGTTCAAATCAGTAAAAAAGACATTTTTCTAATCTGTAAAAAATTGAGTAAAAAATTCTTTCAAAAAGAGTTTGACAAGCTAAGAGTAATACTACTATTATATATACGGTCTTTAAGGCGATACGAGATATCGACAAGATGCTAGAACAACTCAAGTGAAGTGTATACTATGCGCCTGGTCGATGTCGACTAGGCGTTTTTATTAGACTAAACGAAAAAAGGAGAAAGAAATATGAAACTCGTTTACGGCGTAAGTGACAAACCTTCATGGGGCAAAACATTAGTATTCGCTTTACAACAACTCCTCGCTATTATGGCTGCTACCATTGCTGTTCCAATGATCGTTGGAAATGGCATGAGTACTTCTGCAGCTTTATTCGGTGCTGGTGTTGGTACTATTGTTTACTTGTTATTTACAAAATTCAAATCACCAGTCTTCTTAGGAAGCTCCTTCGCTTTCTTAGGAAGTATGTTCGCTGCTTTTGGTGGAGCAGTCTCTATGTCCGTTGGTTATCTCGGACTCATCATCGGTGCTGCTTTTGCAGGCCTTGTCTATGTTGCTATTGCAATCGTTGTTAAATTCTGTGGCACTTCATGGATTAACAAAATCATGCCAGCTGTTGTTATTGGACCAACTGTTGCTATTATCGGACTTAGCTTAGCTGGTAACGCGGTTGGTGATTTAATGAAAGGTTCCTTCGCTGTTGAAGGTGTTCCAACTGCTAATACCTTTGTCGCACTCATCTGTGGCTTAGTAACATTATTTGTAACCATTGCTTGCTCAGTTTATGGCAAGAAAATGATGAAGATGATTCCATTCATCATTGGTATCGCTGCAGGTTATGCCCTCGCTGCTATCTTCACAGGAATCGGTTATGCTGCTAATAACGATGCCTTAAAAGTTATCAACTTTGAATTATTCGCACAAGCAGGATGGGGTAAGTTCATCGGTGGATGGTGCCCAGACTTCACATTCTTAACTGCCTTCAGTGGTAATTATGACTTCGGCGAAGCCGGTAACTTCGGTGCTTACTTAGGCACAATCGCTGTTGCTTATATCCCAGTTGCCTTCGTCGTCTTTGCTGAACACATTGCCGACCACAAAAACTTATCATCTATCATTGAACACGATTTATTAGATGATCCAGGACTTCACAGAACCTTATTAGGTGATGGTGTTGGATCTATAGCTGGTGCCTTCTTCGGTGGTGCTGCCAATACAACTTATGGTGAATCCGTTGGATGTGTTGCTATCTCTGGTAACGCTTCTGTAAGAACAATCTTAGTGACAGCCTGTATGGCCATCGTCTTAAGCTTCATCTTACCATTCGCCACATTCTTAGCCACTATCCCAAGCTGTGTCATGGGTGGTGTCTGTATCGCCCTCTACGGCTTCATCGCTGTATCCGGACTTAAGATGATTCAACCAGTCGACCTCGGTGATAATAGAAACTTATTCGTTGTCTCTGTTATCTTAATCGCTGGTGTCGGCGGCATGGTCCTCAAGTTTGGACAAGTGACCGTTACTGAAGTTGCCTGTGCCTTAATCTTAGGTATCTTAGTTAACCTCTTGGTTAACCTCAAAAAAGGTCAACCAAAAGAAGAAGGCGTGATTCCTGAAGGCGACGACAGTCCAAAAAAATAAGTAATTGAGTTTTATAAACATAAAATGGATGGGCTTGACCCATCCTTTTTATATATTTTTATGATTAATTAATAGATATTAGAGTTGATATAATTCTACGCTATTAATATCATCTGTTTCTTTAAATTTAACAGCGATGATTTCGTTATGGCTAGTTGGTACGTTTTTACCAACGTAATCCGCTCTAATTGGGAGCTCTCTATGACCACGGTCAATAATGACAGCGAACTGAATTGATTTTGGCCGACCATGTTTAAGTACAGCGTCGATAGCAGCACGACATGTTCTACCGGTATATAAGACATCATCACATAAGATAACAGTTTTTCCATTTACGTCAGTGGTGATTTTATCTTGATTAAGCTTTGCATCGTTACTCACTTCAGTGAGGTCATCACGATATAAGGTAATATCAATTTCTTCAAGTGGTACGTCAACACCTTCAAGAGTTTTGAAATGCTCCTTGATGATGCTGGCGAATGGTACGCCACGTGTTTTAATACCGACTAATATTAAATCGTTTACTCCGTTATTATGTTCAATAATTTCATGAGCTAAACGCTTGATTGTTCTACTTAAGGCTAATTCATCTAAGATTGTTGTTTTATATTCCATATCACTATTTTAGTCTAATTATTATTTTAAGAAAATAAACATTTATTATTTGTACCTATTTATGTAGAATTATTTTAAGAGGTAAAAATATGGATTTAAGTAAATATAAAAATGTCACTTATCTTGACCATCCTTTGCTCAAACATAAAATTACAAAGCTCAGAGATAAGAACACTCCAACAAATGAATTTAGAACCATTGTTAAAGAGATTGCCTTCATCGAAGGATATGAAGCATTAAGAGATCTCCCAACTCACTTAAGAGAAGTTGAGACTCCAATCGAAAAAACAATGCAACCATCAGTGAGTAGAAAAGGCATCTGTTTCGTACCAATCCTTAGAGCAGGCTTAGGTATGGAAGATGGTATGCTTGAACTCGTTCCAGGTGCAACCTGTGGTCACATCGGTTTATATAGAAATGAAGAAACCCATGAACCTGTTGAATATTACTGCAAGCTTCCTGATGATATCGCTAACCGTCATATCTACCTTATCGACCCAATGCTTGCTACCGGCGGATCTGCTTGTGGCGCGGTTGATATCTTAAGAAGACACGGTGCTAAACAAATCAGCTTTATCTGTATCATTGCGGCGCCAGAAGGTGTAGCTAGATTCTGTGAAGCTCATCCAGATATCCCACTTTATGTCGGTGCTCTTGATAGAGAACTCAATGATAAAGCTTACATCTGCCCAGGCTTAGGTGACTGTGGTGATAGAATCTTCGGTACTGTCAATAAACCACACTCCTAATATTAAGGAATATTATTAATTAAGGTGTCTATTTAGACACCTTTTTTATATGTTTAATGGGTGAAAAAATATAATAATTTACCTCCCATTAATAAAAAAAGATTAGTCGCTATATCTATCTACTAACTAAATGCGTGCACGCATATACACATTTGTTTTGAGTTATTAATATATATCAAGTAAAATAAATTATCATCATCAAAATATATGTTACTTAATAACGGAGGTAAACTATGATTTATACTGTTACCTTTTCACCCGCTATTGATTATGTAGTTGATTTAGCTAATTTTACTATTGGCGACATTAATCGTACTCAACAAGAGCAAGTTTTTCCGGGTGGGAAGGGAATTAATGTATCACTAGTTTTAGCTAACCTAGGAAAGAGTAGTATTGCTACAGGCTTTTTAGGTGGTTTTACTGGTGCATTCATTAAAGAAGAACTTGCCAAAAGAAATATCAAATCTGGTTTTATTGAAGTAGATGGGCTTACCCGAATTAATGTGAAAATCCGTGCTGGAAAAGAAACAGCGATTAATGGTCAAGGCCCTAATATTAAAGATGAAGATATTAATAAATTAATTTCTCAATTAGAGAAATTAACTAAAGATGATCTTTTAGTGATATCTGGAACAGTTCCTAAATCTTTGCCTTCAAATATTTATGAGATGATTTTAGAACGTATTAAAGATAACAAAGTAGAAGTTATCGTTGATGCGACTAAAGATATTTTACTCAACACTTTAAAGTATCGCCCGCTTCTAGTGAAACCTAATAAAGAAGAGCTTGAAGAAATGTTTAACGTCTCAATTTCTAACGATCAAGAATTAATTGAAAATGCTTCTAAGCTTCTATCGTTAGGAGCAAGAAATGTCATTGTTTCTTTAGGGGGAGATGGTGCTTTACTCGTCGGGGAAGGCTTAGAGTCTGTTAAAAGAAGCGCCCCACAAGGAAAGGTCGTAAATACTGTAGGAGCAGGAGATTCTCTTGTGGCAGGATTTATTGCCGAATATCTTGATTCAAAAGATATTAAAAAAGCCTTTAAACAAGGCATTGCGACAGGTAGTGCTTCCGCTTTTAGTGAATATTTAGCCACTAAAGAAGAAGTAACTAACTTGTTAAACAAAATGGATTAATAAATTAGAAAGGAGTATCTATGAGAATTACTGATTTATTATCAGAAAAAACAGTATTGATTGGTGCAAAAGCTGATTCTAAAGCTGATGTGATTAAACAAGCTGTCTCTCTTATTGCCAATTCAGGCGCGATTGATGATGTTTCAGTCTATGAGAATGGTGTTTTTAAAAGAGAAGAAGAATCAACAACAGGTATTGGGGAAGGAATTGCTATTCCTCACTGTAAAAGCTCAGTTGTTAATAAACCTGCTTTAGCAGCAATGGTCATCCCGGAAGGTGTTGACTATGCTTCTTTAGACGGTGAACCTGTGCACTTATTATTCTTAATCGCAGCCCCAAATAGTGAAGATAATGTTCATTTAGACGTATTAGCGAGATTAAGTGAAATGCTTATGAATGATGAATTTAAGAATAAACTCTTAAAAGCTAAAAACGCAAAAGCATTCTTAAAAGTAATTGATGAAGCCGAAGGCGAAAAACTTGAAGAAGAAAAAGTAGAAGCCGATAGTGGTTATCCACGTGTCTTAGCTGTTACTGGCTGTCCTACCGGCATTGCTCATACTTATATGGCTGAACAAGCTTTGAAAGATAAAGCGAAAGAAATGGGCATATCGATTAAAGTTGAAACTAATGGCTCTGGTGGAATTAAAAATAAACTTACCAAAGAGGAAATTGAACACGCAGAAGGCATTGTCGTTGCCGCTGATGTCAATGTCGAGATGAATAGGTTTAACGGTAAACGTGTTGTACAAGCAAAAGTTGCTAAGGGTATCCACGAACCAGAAAAACTTATTAATAAAGCGCTTGATCCAGAAACTCCAAAATATAAAGCTAGTGGTGAAGCTAGTAAGGAAGAAGGGGAAAAAGGATCAGTTGCTCACCAAATATATAAACACTTAATGAGTGGTGTTAGCCACATGTTACCATTCGTTATTGGTGGAGGTATCTTAATTGCTATCGCATTCTTAATTGATACCATCGCTGGAAATGCTGGAGATCCTAACTTCGGTAGTGTTAATGCTGTTGCTGCTTGGTTTAAAACTATCGGTGGTTATGGCTTTAACTTCATGGTATGGATTTTAGCAGGGTTCATTGCCTTCTCAATTGCGGGTCGTCCTGGTCTTGCTGTTGGTATGGTCGGTGGGTTTATTGCTACTACTTCAACATTTAATATTCAATACGCGATTGAGGGCGTTGATAAAGGCTCTAATGCAGGGTTCTTAGGAGGCATTGTTGCCGGCTTCCTTGCTGGATACATTGTTCTAGGATTAGGAAGGTTGTTTAAGAAATTACCAAAATCATTAGATGCTCTTAAACCAATGCTTATCTATCCAATCTTAGGTATGATTTTAATTGGCGGATCAATGTATCTCATCAATACGCCATTAATCTACGTCAATATTGGATTCAATAACTTATTAACATATATGGGTCAACAACCTGCCTTATTAGTTATCACTTGTGCGCTTCTTGCGACCATGATGGCAACCGATATGGGTGGTCCTATTAATAAAGCTGCTTATGTCTTCGCTGCTGGAAGCTTATCTACACAAACTCCAGAAGCTTATATCATGATGGCTGCTGTTATGGCAGGTGGTATGGTGCCACCTCTTGGTATCGCCTTAAGTGCTAACTTATTCCCTCAAAAATATTCAAAAACTCAAAGAGGAGATGCGATGGTGAATTATGTTATGGGTGCCTCATTTATCACTGAAGGCGCTATTCCATTCGCTGCTGCTGACCCATGGAGAGTTATTGTTAGCTGTGCCGGTGGTTCACTTGTCGCTGGTTTATTAACAGGATTATTCCAATGTCAATTATTGGCACCTCATGGCGGTATATTCGTTTTAGGTACCATTCAACCAGGTTGGGCTATTCCACTTTATCTACTAGCCATTGTTGCAGGTTCATTTGTTACCGCTATACTTCTTGGCATCTTAAAGAAGGATAACGATAATCCTGAACTTGGTAAATGGAAAGGTATTAATATCAAAAAGCTTTTCAAAAAGAAATAATATTTTATTCCTAGGGCCCTTGTGGGCTCTAGGATAAATAATATAGGAGAATCATTATATGAAACAATTTAGTTATGTTATTACTGACAAAGAAGGTATTCATGCACGTCCAGCCGGTGTTGTTGTTGCTGAAGCAAAGAAATACTCTTCTAACTTCACCATTGAAAATAAAGGCAAAAGCGCCGATTTAAAAAGAATCTTCGGTGTTATGTCTTTATGTGTTAAATGCGGTGAAGAAGTAGTTATTAAAGTTGAAGGGGCTGACGAAGAAGACGGAGCAGCCGCTGTTGAAAAAATATTTAAGGAAAATTTATAAACAATGAAGACTTATCAAGGAAGCCGAGTATTTGAAGGCTATGCATTAGGTAAGCTTGCTGTTTACAAACAGGAAAAAGTCGAAAAAAGTTTTGGTTTAGGCCCAGAAAAAGAATTCGAAAGATTTAAAAAAGCACGTAGTGAAACAGTACAAGCGTTGGATGCCTCTTTTATGGAGACTTTGGCAAAGCTTGGTGAAAAAGAAGCAGCGTTATTTGAGACCCATAAGCTGATGGCTGAGGATCTAGATTTCGAAGACGCGGTTAAAGCTGAATTAGAAAATAACGTTACTGCAGAATTTGCGACCCAAAGTGCTGGTGCTCAACTCGCAGATATGTTTGCATCAATGGATGATGCTTATATGAAAGAAAGAGCAAATGACGTTAGAGAAGTTAGCTCTCGTATCATCTCTTTCCTTAAAAAAGATAGTAGTGGTTTTATTATAAAAGAACCAAGCATTATCATTTGTGATGATCTTCCAAGTAGTGAGCTTATGAAGATTGATCGCAAACTCATTTTGGGAATTGTGTTCGTAAAAGGTGGCACAAATTCTCACGTCTCGATTTTAACAAGAATGCTTGAAATTCCTTCTATCTGTGGAATTGATGGTTTTGAAGTCACTAAGGAACTTGAAGGGGAGTATGCGATTTTAGACGCAAACAAAGCCCAACTATTAATTGGTCCAGAATCTCATATTGTGACTGATTATGCAAAACTTAAGAATCAATATGAAGAAAATAAGCTTAAATTGCAGGCTTTTAAAGGAAAACCAACTATTTCTAAAGATGGAAAGAAATTAGAAATCTATTCCAATATAGCCTCTTCTTTTGAAGTAGAAAATGCGATTAAAAATGATAGTGAAGGTATTGGCCTCTTCCGTAGTGAATTCATCTATTTAGATAACTCAACTTATCCTTCGGAAGAAGAACAATTTGAACATTATAAACGCGTTGTTGAAGCGATGGCGCCTCGTCAAGTTATTATTCGTACATTAGATATTGGAGCAGATAAGAAGATTGATTACTTTGATCTTCCAGAAGAAGATAATCCAGCGCTTGGTTTTAGAAGTATTCGTATTTGTAAAGCGCGTCCTCAAATTTTCTTAACACAACTTCAAGCACTATACCGCGCTTCATATTATGGGAACTTAGCGATTATGGTCCCGATGATTATTTCGTTAAGTGAGATTAACTTTATTAAAGAAATGGCTAAACAAGCGAGAGACAATCTTAAAGCGCGTGGCCTTCTTTACAAAGAAGATGTGAAGATTGGTATTATGGTTGAAACTCCTAGTGCCGCTATTCTTAGCGATATCTTTGCTAGAGAAGTTGACTTCTTCTCTATTGGCACAAATGATTTAACGCAGTACACTTTAGCGCTTGATAGAGTGAATCCAAATCTTACTGCACAGTTTAATCCGCGTCATCGTTCGGTGACGAGATTAATTAATATCATTTGTGAAAATGCTCATAAAGCGGGTATCCCTGTTGGTATATGTGGTGAACTTGCTAGAGATGAGGAATTATTACCGTTCTTCGTGAAAATTGGTATCGATGAATTAAGTGTCTCTCCAGCCTATACCTTGGCTTTAAGAGAAAGAATATCAAAGATTGACACTAATGAAGTTGATATCTCTAAATTCATCTAATTTATTTGCTTATAAAAAGTGCCTCGTTACTATAACGGGGCATTTTCTTTTTGTTTATAATAGGGATTATTTATGTAAGTTAGGGAGGATTGTTCTTTTATAATCATTAAGAGCTTCTTCGATAATTCTTTTAGCCTCATCACCCGACTTAAATTCATCAACTGAGGTATCTTTACCTTCAAGCGTTTTATAGACTTGGAAGAAGTGTTTAATCTCCGCCATAATGTGTTCAGGTAGCTCAGATATGT
Organism: Erysipelotrichaceae bacterium; assembly: GCA_015059185.1. Taxonomy (GTDB): domain Bacteria; phylum Bacillota_I; class Bacilli_A; order RFN20; family CAG-826; genus SIG220. The sequence goes on along the minus strand of SVAY01000006.1, from coordinate 15,472 downwards.
CATTATAGTTTTTATAAAATGGATCACTTACTGCTACAGCAATAATCTTATCATCAGGTAATCCGCTATCGATCATTGTTAATATACCAATAGGTTTACATTCAACAAATGCCATAGGAAGAATATCTTCACTACATAAAACAAGAACATCTAATGGGTCATAATCACGAGAGTATGTTAAAGGGATAAAACCATAGTTTTGAGGATAATGTGTTGAGGTGAATAAGACGCGATCAAGTTTAAGCCTTCCAGTCTCTTTATCAAGTTCGTATTTGTTTTTACTTCCTTTAGAGATTTCAATCATTGCCCAGAACTTATCTGGTTTAACGCGTTCTTTGCTGATGTCATGCCATGGGTTCATAATGATAATTCCTTTCTAAATGAAAGGCCGTTATAGGCGGCCTTAATAATTAACTATTATTTGCAAGATCAGTGAGCTCGTTATATTCGTCTTCGTCTGGGATATAGACATAAGGAACATTACGATGTAATTCTTTATAATCTAGACCATATCCGATTAAGAAATCATTTTGGGCTAAAACTTTGCCAGAATAATCAATCTTAATTGGGACTGTACGAGCGTTAATCTTATCAAACAAGGTGACAACGATGATACGTTTTGGATTATATTTCTCTTGGATATATTTGGTGAGATAATTCATAGATACGCCTGTATCGACGATATCTTCAACGATAATCACTGTACGTCCTTCACAATCAAATCTTAAGTCGTGTAATAATTTGACATTACCGGTACTTTTAGTACCTTCATAGGAAGAGATTTGAATGTAGTCAAGATAGATAGGCATTTCCATTCTTTTGGTTAAATCCATAAAGAAGTTTAATGCTCCCTTCATGACGCCTAAGAACACAGGGATCTTTTCATCGTTAGCAAGGTCCTTGGTTAATTCGTTAGCGATTCTTTCGCAAGCGCCTTGTATTTCAGTTTCGTTAAAAACGATTTTACGCATTTTTCTTCTTTCCTCTTGGTGCGTAGTGTTCATCAAAGAAATCTTGGAACACTTTACCTAAAGAGCCACCATATTCGATGCAGTTAATAATATCAGCATACATTGGTGCGAGTGATAAGACTTCAATTTTATCTAAACGTTTATTTTCTGGTAGTGGAATGGTATCAGTAATGACTAATTTATCAATGCCACTATTTTGAATTCTTTCGCAAGCTGGTCCGCTTAAGATAGCGTGAGAGATAGCAGCATAGACATGTCTTGCGCCTAATTCTTTAAGTTTATTAGCGGCTAAGCATAATGTACCGGCAGTATCGACGATATCATCAACGATGATACAATCTTTATCTTTAACATCACCAACGATACCGATGATTTCAGCTTCGTTTGGTCTTGGTCTACGTTTATCAATAATAGCGATTGGGGCGCCCATCTTTTCAGCAAGTCTACTTGTTCTTACAACACCGCCGTGGTCTGGTGAGACGCAGACGACATCCTTAAGATGCATGTTGGTGAAGTATCTATAATATAAAGGTGTGGAAACAACTTCATCGACTGGAATGTTGAAGAAGCCTTGAATTTGAGAAGCGTGTAAGTCAGTACAAACAACACGGTTAGCTCCAGCGGTTGTTAATAAGTCCGCAACAAGTTTAGCGGTGATTGGTTGTCTTGGTTTAGCTTTTCTATCTTGTCTAGCAAATCCAAAGTAAGGCATGATGCAGGTGATGGATTTAGCAGATCCACGTTTACATGCATCGATAGCAATAAGAACTTCCATTAAATGTTCAGCAGCAGGAGCGCATGTTGATTGAATAATGTAAACGTTACATCCTCTGAAAGATTCTTTTCCTTCGAACATAATTTCGCCATCAGCGAAATGCACTACATTGCTAGGTGTCACTTCAATGCCCAAGATATTTGCGACTTTTTGAGCGAATTCGACGCTAGCAGTTAGTGAGATGATTTTAATTTGGTTATCCATATTTATCTCCTAAGGGGTTCACGCCTATTATAGCAACTTATAGGCCTATTTGTATAACTATTTCTAAAGAAATTTACACATAATAAAAAAGTTTAGAATTTTTATCTTTTTCTATTGAAAAGGCCTATTTTAAACTCTATAATTTTGTTTTTGTTAGGTGGTGATATTTATGGCTCAACGAATCGCTTTTGATAATGAAAAATATGTACAAATCCAAAAGCAAGCAATTTTGGATAGAATTGCTAAATATGATAAGAAACTTTATCTCGAATTCGGAGGTAAATTATTTGATGACTATCATGCTTCACGTGTACTCCCAGGATTTGCGAGCAATGCGAAGATTCAAACATTATTAGCTTTAAAAAACAAAGCTGAAATCGTTATCACTGTGAACTGTAGAGATATTATATCTAACAAAGTTAGAAATGACTTCGGCATCACCTATTCTGCGGAAGTTGAAAGATTAATTAAAGCTTTCTCGCGTCTTGATCTTAAGATTAACTCAGTGGTGACAAGTTTCTATGAACCTTCCCCAGCTATTATTGAATTTGAACAAAAACTTAAGAAGCTTGGTGTAAAAATGTATAAACACTACGCGATTAAAGGTTATCCTCAAAATATTCCTTTAATTCTTTCCGATGAAGGCTTAGGTAGAAATGAATATATTAAGACCACACGTCCTTTAGTGGTGGTTACTGCTCCAGGACCAGGTAGCGGTAAGATGGCGACATGCTTATCCCAACTCTATCACGATAATAAAAATGGCATTAAGAGTGGATACGCTAAGTACGAAACATTCCCAATTTGGAATCTTCCTCTTAAACACCCAGTGAACCTCGCTTATGAAGCGGCTACTGTTGATCTTGAAGATGTTAACATGATTGACCCATATCACCTTGAACATTATGGAGTTCAAACCGTTAACTACAATAGAGACGTTGAAGTCTTCCCATTATTAAAAACAATCTTTACTCATATTTATGGAGAAACTCCATATTATTCTCCAACCGATATGGGTGTTAATAAAGCCGGCTTTGCCATCATTGATGATGAAGCTGCCATTGAAGCTAGTAAGGCTGAAATCATAAGAAGATATTATGGTGCATTAAAGAACAACTACTTAGGTAGATTTAAAGATGATGCGGTGAGCAAAGTTGAACTCTTAATGAATCAACTTGATATTCACCCAAGTGATCGTAAATGTGTTGCTGCTTGCTTAAAGAAAGCAGAAGAAAGTGGTGAACCAAGTTTAGCCCTTGAACTTCCAGATGGTAGAATGGTGACAGGTAAAAGAAGTAAACAATTCGGTGCCTGTGCAGCATTATTAATCAACGCTCTTAAGACATTAGGAAATATTGATGATAGTTTAAATCTTCTTTCTCCAAGCGTCTTAGAACCAATTGGAGAACTTAAAGTTAAATATCTCCATAACAACAATCCACGTATCCACGCTGAAGAAGTACTTATTGCTTTAGCTCTTCAATCATATAGCAACCCATTAGCGGCGATTGCGATGAGTCAATTGTCCAACCTTAAAGGTAGCCAAGCTCATAGCTCAACTATCCTCTATGACGCTGATATTGCTGTCTTTAGAAAGCTTGGCATTGATGTAACAGAAGAACCTGTTTCATATATCAAAAATATTTTGGATGAACATAAATATCATCCTGAAAAGGTTTTGAATAATAAATAAAGTTTAGATAAATCTTTTATAAAAGATATAATAACACTAGTTATGGTTTTAATTGTCGGTTTAGGAAATCCAGGAAGTAAATACGCTCAAACACGTCACAACATGGGTTTTAGAGTGATTGATTTACTATCGGAAGAAACTGGCATTGAAGTTAGTAAAGAAGTGTTTAATGGTTTACTTGGTAGAGGCAAAATCTTTAACCAAGATGTCTTACTTTTTAAACCAACAACATTTATGAATTTAAGCGGAACTGCTGTTCAACAAGTAGTGCATTATTTTAAAGTCGATATTAACGATATTATTGTTTGCTTTGATGATATGGCATTAGCTCCAGGTCACATTAGACTTAGAATCCAAGGATCAAGTGGTGGACAAAAAGGAATGCAAAACATCATCGACCAACTCTCCACTGATAAGATTAAAAGAATAAGAGTGGGTATTGGAGAACCAAGTGACAATGTTATTGATTATGTATTAAGTAAACCACTTAAAGAAGAAGCTCCATTAATTGATGAAGCAGTTTCTAAGGCGGTTGAAGCGATTAAGGAGGCAATGAAATCTAGCTTTGAAAAAGCAATGACTCTATATAATTAGGAGGTAGAATAACGAACCTATTTGATCTCATTAAAACTAGTAATGTGATACCCCCCTTCCAATCTCAAAAGGGGCATTTTGTCGTTGATGATAATATAGGTTTATCGCTTCTTGTTGCCTCTGCATATAAAGAAAATAAAAAACCTTATATTGTCTTAACTAGTAATCTTTATAAAGCTCAAAAAATATATGAGTATTTATCTTCGTTTTTACCTAAAGAAGAAATACTACTTTTCCCAAGTGATGAATTGATTAGATCAGAAACAATCGCTCAATCAAAGGAGCTTGTTGCAACTAGGTTATACGTATTATCAAGATTACTTACTAAGCAAGATAGAATCGTTGTTACAAATGTTGCTAGTTTTATCAGATATCTTCCTAATTTAGAGGTTTTTTCTAGCAAAACCTTTACATTTAAGGTTGGTAATCATGTTGATATCGCTTCTTTAAGGAAATCATTAGTGGAAGCTGGATATACCTTAGTGAATAAGGTTACTCAAAGTTTAGAATTTGCAATTAGAGGTGATATTGTTGATATCTTTTCTGTGAATAATGATAACCCTATTCGTATTGAATTATTTGATGACGAAATTGAAAGTATTAGAGTCTTTGATATCGCCACTCAAATATCTACATCAAAGATAGAAAAAGTTGATATTTTGCCAGCCACAGAATTCCTTTTAAATGAAGAAGAAATCAAAACTGCTGGAGATAAGATTAGAAGTATTTTAGAAAAAGATAAAGAAGATTTAGACTATAACACTTTTGATAATCTTCTTGAAGCGACTGATCATGATATCGAAAACATCATTACTAATGTTTCTAGCCCAAGATTAAATAAGTATTATTCTTTATTATCTAATAAACCTTCTTCTCTTCTTGATTATTGTAAGGGTTATACGATTGTGCTTGTTGATGAAGCCGCTATCTTTAACTCTGAAACAATGATGAAAGAAGAATCTAGAGACTTTTATAGAGAGTTATTTGAAGGTGGTAAACTTATTTCTCATTTAGAAGCCTATCAAGATATTAAGCAAATCATTTCTAATAGTAGCTCTCCAACGATTAGAACATCAATTCTTCCTACTAGCAGCACGGACTTATTATTTGAGATTAAAGGTGTACCATATCAAGCAAGTAAAAAGAGCGATGCAATAAATATTATTAGAAATTATTTAAATAGTAATTATAAGATTGCCATCTGTTTAGCTACTAATGAGCATTTAGCGTTCTTAAGTGAACTTCTTGAAGCTGAACACATCCCTTATGAGATGGGACATGACTTTGATCTTCCAAAGAAAGAGAATATTGTTGTTCAACTCACTAATTTGACAAGAGGGTTTGTCTATCAAGATAAAAACATAGTCTATTTAACTAGTAAAGAGCTCTTTAATGAGAAAGTTAATACTGCAAGATTTGATTCAAGATTTAAAGAAGGAACGATATTAAAGTCATTTGAAGATCTTAATCCTGGAGACTATGTTGTTCATGAATATCAAGGTATTGGTCAATTTCTTGAATTACAAACATTAGAAGTTGATGGCATCCATCGTGACTATCTTAAGATTGCCTATTGGGGTAATGAAATACTTTATGTTCCTTTATCCCAGTTCCAACTTGTTAGAAAGTATCTTGGTAAAGAAGGACTTAAACCTCGTCTATCACATTTACATACCAAGGACTGGGAGAATACCAAGAAGAGAATTAAAGAACGCATCAAGGATTTAGCGAACCGGCTCTTTAATCTATATTTAGAAAGAAGTAAGGTCGTCGGTTATGCGTTCCAAAAAGATGATGAGATACAAAAGCAATTTGAAGCTAGTTGCCCATTTGAATTAACTAAAGATCAAAAACGTTCAATCGACGAAATTAAAGAAGATATGGAATCAACTCATCCAATGGATAGACTACTTTGTGGCGATGTTGGATTTGGTAAAACCGAAGTAGCGTTCCAAGCTATCTTTAAAGCGATTAATTCTGGTAAGCAAGTTGCTTTATTATGCCCAACAACTTTACTTGCTAGACAGCATTATGAAAGGGCATTAGACCGCTTTACTCCATTTGATGTAAATGTTTGTTTATTTTCGCGTTTTGTCACAAAAAAGCAGCAAAAAGACCAGATTTTAGAAATTAAACAAGGAAAAATACATTTAGTTATTGGTACGCATAGACTACTTAGTAACGATATTGTTTTTAATGATTTAGGCTTATTAGTAATTGATGAAGAACAACGTTTTGGTGTGGAGCAAAAAGAAAGACTAAAAGAACTTAAAAGTAATATCGATGTTTTAACTTTAAGTGCTACTCCAATTCCTCGAACACTTCAAATATCTTTACTTGGTGTTAGAAGTTTATCGCTTATCAATAGTGCACCTAAAGAAAGGATGCCAGTACAAACTTATGTCATTCCTTTTAATCCTGATGTTGCGAAAGAATTAATACAAAGAGAGCTCGGTAGAAATGGTCAAATTTTCTATATGCATAATAATGTCGATACTTTATATATGTGTGCGGCTAGATTGCAAAGAGCCATGCCGGAAGTAAGTATCGGTGTCGCTCATGGACAAATGGACAAGGAAGAACTTGAAGACGTGATGTCTAAGTTCTATAACAATGAAATATCAGTTTTAGTTTGTACAACAATTATAGAAAACGGTATCGATATTCCTAATGTTAATATGATCATTGTTGAGGATAGTGAGAACTATGGATTGAGTCAGCTTTATCAAATTAAGGGTCGTGTAGGTCGAAGTGATAGGATTGCTTATGCCTATTTAATGTACGACGGGAATAAGATGCTTAAAGATACAGCGAGAAAGCGTTTAGAAGCCATTCAAGACTTCACTGAACTAGGAAGTGGATATAAGATTGCTCAACGTGACTTAATGATTAGAGGTGCAGGAGACATTTTAGGACCTGAACAAGCAGGATTCATTGATTCTATTGGTTTAGATATGTATATCAAGTTGCTTAATGAAGCAGTGAAAGAGAAGATTGATGGAGTAGAAGAAGTGCTCGAAACTAATGCTGAGGCTAATATCTCTTTAACCATCGATGCATTTATTCCAAGTGAATATGCTTCTGACAGTGATAAGATTGAACTCTATCAAGAGATTATGGCTGCTTCTAGTTCAGATTCTTTACTTGTACTTAAAAGAAAGACTAAGGACGTCTATGGGACTTTACCTAAATCTGTTGAACTGCTCTTTATCAAGAAGAGTGTTGATTTATTAATTAAAGAAGCTGGAGTTGAAACATTAAAAGAACAACCTTCATTTATTGAAATATATCTCGGTGAACCTTATATCAATATTAGAGGCATAGGTAATATATTATTTGAAACCCTTATTCCTTATATATCTAAGATTAAGGTTAGTTATTTAAATCACCGTTTCAAAGTGATACTTAAAAAGGATAAAGACTGGTTAAAAGATTTAGAGTCAATATTAATAGGACTTGAAAATATTAAAGCAACAAATAAAATAAAGGAAATAAAATGAGACTTGATTTAGCACTTAAACATTCAGGATTAATTAAAAGAAGAGTGGTCTGTAAAGCATATTGCGAAAGAGGACTTGTTTTAGTTAACGATAAAGTTGGTAAACCATCTAGCGAAGTTAAAAGCGGAGATGTTATTCAAGTGTCACTTGGAAATAGAATAGTTAAATTCACAGTTGATATTAAGGTTGAAGGGAGGAAAATTACTCTTAATTACGACCTTGTAGAAGACTATAAAAAGACTGATGCTTAATTTAGACAAAAATAAGAAATATTTATTAGCGTGTTCTTGTGGCCCAGATTCAATGGCACTTTTTAGTATGCTAAATAAAGAAGGATATTCTTTTAGTGTTGCTCATGTGAACTATCATTTCCGAAAAGAGAGCGATCAAGAAGAAGCATTATTACGTGAATATTGCTTAAATAATAACGTCGATATTTATGTCTACGATAATAAAGAAAAAGTAAATAAGAATCTTGAAGCAAGAGCGAGAGAAATTAGATATAACTTCTTTAATAATATATATCACGATAGTAACTTTGATGCCTTGTTAGTAGCGCATCACCAAGATGATTTAATCGAAACCTATTTAATGCAAAAAAAGCGCGATTTACATCCAAATTATTTTGGAATTAAAGAGTTTTCCATTAATTTTGGAATGCATATTCTCCGCCCATTATTATCTTTTTCTAAGAATGAACTATTAGATTATTGTAATAAAAATAACGTTCCTTATGCTTTAGATAAAAGTAATGATGAATTAATTTATGAACGTAATAAAATTCGTCATGAAATAATCGCGCATTTATCTAAAGACGATAGAAATAATATCCTTAAAGAAATTGATGAGAAAAATAAAGAACTTGTATCAATTGTTTCCAAGTTAGATTCATGCAATATTCATTCAGTTAAGACACTTCTTTCATTAAATAAAACTGAGAGAATTTATGCGATTCAGGCTTTAGCAAATGATTGCCAAATTTTTAAAATTTCTAAACAAAATTTAAATGAAATAATGAAGATTTTATCGTCTAAAAAACCTAACGTTACCCTTTTATATAAATCTTATTCATTTATCAAAGAATATAATCGAGTTTATTTCTCTAATACTGATTTAGATTGTTCTTACTTATATGTCGTTAATCAAGGTGATGAGCTTGATACTCCTTATTTCTATTTTGATTCTAGAAGAGATACTTCTAATCGTAACGTGACAAAGGAAGATTATCCGCTTGTTATACGTAACGCACTTAAGGGCGATAAGATAAAAATCAAAAATTATTTTAAAGATGTTAGAAGACTTTTCATTGACTGGAAGATGCCATTGTCGCTTAGAAAAAGATGGCCAGTCATTGTTAATAAAGATGGTGTTGTTATCTATATTCCTCGATATAGAGAGGATTTTGTGGCGAGTAAAAATTTGAATTTTTACGTCAAATAGAAAGCATATTTCTTGTATAAACAAAGATAATTCATTTATAATTGCTTTAAGCGTCGTAGCTAATTGTATTTATTATAAATAAAATTAAGGAGGAAAAAATATGGCAGAAGAACAAAGACCAAATCCTGAAATGCGTAGAGCAAGTCCTTGGAGTTTCATTCTCTCCATTGTCATCGTTGGTGGCATCATTGCTTTGATGGCCACATTAATATTCGGTAACTTAAATAGAACTGATAAGTTGAATTATGTGCAATTCGTTGAAGCACTTGAAAACAATCGTGTATCTACCATCTATTCCACACCTAAAGAAGAAACTTTAGTGTCTATTGAAGGTAAATATCGCACAAAAGATTCCGCAACTGATCGTAACTATTCCGTTATTATCAAGTGGCAAACATATTATGAAAAACAAGAATTCGAATATACCGTTGATACAGACGGCACAAAGAAAAAGACCGATCCAAGTTTCAGTATCGATAATTTAATCACTCTCAAGGTTGAAGAAGGTGTGATTAAAACCTATAACGAGAACGACCCATATGTGGTTTCATGGTGGGATCAATGGGGACCAACATTAATCATGGCTGGTGTCTCATTACTCTTAGTCCTCTTTTTAATGGCGAGACTATCTAAGTCTGTGGGTGGTGCGAATAACCAAGCCCTCAGCTTTAATAAGAGTAGAGCAAGAAGAGAGACTAACTCTAAAGTGAGATTCTCTGATGTTGCTGGATGTGACGAAGAGAAACTTGAAATGCAAGAAATTGTTTCTTATTTAAAAGAACCTAAGAAGTTCACTCAATATGGTGCAAAATTACCAAAAGGTGTTCTTTTAGTTGGTTCTCCAGGTACAGGTAAAACCTTATTAGCAAAAGCTGTTGCAGGTGAAGCAGGCGTTCCATTCTATTACATCTCTGGTTCTGACTTCGTTGAAATGTTCGTTGGTGTTGGTGCTGGACGTGTAAGAGATATGTTTAGAATTGCAAAGCAAACCGCTCCATGTTTAGTCTTTATCGATGAAATCGATGCTGTTGGTAGACAAAGAGGCGCTGGTTTAGGTGGTGGTAACGATGAACGTGAACAAACCCTTAACCAATTACTCGTTGAAATGGATGGCTTCTCTGATAATAGTGGAATCGTCGTTATTGCTGCTACTAACCGTGATGATGTCCTTGATCCAGCCTTGTTAAGAGCGGGTCGTTTTGATAGAACCATTACTGTTTCTCTTCCAGATAGAGAAGGTAGAGAAGCAATATTTAAAGTACATGCGAGAAATAAACGTATTTCTAAGGAAGTTGACTTCGCTCAACTCGCGAAAAGAACTGTTGGTTTCTCCGGTGCTGATATTGAAAACATCTTAAATGAAGCTGCTATTTTAGCAGTAAGAAATAATAAACCTGAAGTTGATATGGATGATATCGATGAAGCAATTGATAGACGTGTGGCGGGTCCTGCTAAGAAATCTAAATCACTTAGTAAGCATGAACGTGAAGTTGTAGCCTTCCATGAAGCTGGACATGCGATTATCGGTATTAAAAATCCTCATAGTGATAAGGTTCAAAAGATCACCATTATTCCACGTGGTAACACTGGTGGTCATGTCCGTATGACTCCAGAAGAAGATAGATTCATTCTTTCTAAGAAAGAACTTGAAGCTCGTATCGTCGGTTATTTAGGTGGACGTAGCTCGGAAGAAATCTTCTTTGATGATGTGAGTAGTGGCGCTCAAAACGATATTGAAATGGCGACAAGAATTGCTCGTATGATGGTCACTGAACTTGGTATGAGTAGTTTAGGCCCTATTCAGTATGAAGCCAATACAGGAAGTGTTTTCTTAGGTAGAGATTATACTTCTACTCAAAAGAACTTCTCTTTAGCGACTGCTGAAAAGATTGATGCTGAAATTACTAAGATTATGGAAAACGCTCACCAAGAAGCACTTTCTATGATTAGACAATATAAAGATGAAGTAACTTTAATTGCTCATACTTTATTAGAGCATGAACAAATCACGGCTGAAGAGATTGATTATCTCTTAGAACACGGTCACTTAAAGCGTGATGAAGCTAAATTAGAAGAAGCTAAAAAGGATGAGGCTAAGGAAGAAGTAGTAGAAAAACCAGTTAAGAAACCCGCGATGAAAAAACCGGCTGCTAAAAAGCCAGCAACTACAAAGAAAGCCCCTAGTAAAAAGGCATCTTCTAAGGAAGAAAAGTAATTATTGAGAGGCATTATGCCTCTCTTTTTCTATGTGGAAATTAGGTAATTTAGAAATAAACGGAAAAGTAGTACTTGGCCCAATGGCGGGCTATACTTCTTTTGGCTATCGTTCGTTCTTTGCTAAATTTGGTGTTGCTCTAACCTATACCGAGATGGTGAGTGATATGGGTATTATCTATGGTAATAAAGAAACCATCAGTTATTTACCAATGGAAAAGGAAGAAGTCCCAGTCGGTATACAGTTATTTGGTAGTGATCCAGAGAATTTAAAGAAAGCTACTGAGATAGTGATGAATACCACTAAGTATTTTGACTTTATTGATGTCAATATGGGTTGCCCAGTTCCTAAAGTTACTAAGACTGGTGCCGGTAGTGCATTAATGAAAGATCCTAAAAGATGTGGAGATATTATTCGAGCAATTAAAAGTGTATATCCTGGCCCAGTGACCGCGAAAATTAGACTAGGTTGGGATGATAAATCTATCAACTATTTAGAAGTGATTAAAGAATTGGAAGACGCTGGTGTAAGCATGATTGCAATACATGCAAGAACAAAGAAAGAACTATATAGCGGAACTCCACACTTTGATTTACTTAAAGATTTAAGGAGCAAGATGAAAGCTCCTTTAGTTGTATCTGGCAATATCTTTACAGTTGAAGACGCTAATAAAGCTTTAGAATTGACTGGAGCAGATGCTGTTATGATTGCCCGTGGTGGAATTGGTAATCCGCTTCTTGTCCATCAAATTAATGTTTATCAAAATGATGAGACCATATTAGAGGATGCTTCTTTAGAAGAACAGGTAGATTATTGTTTAGATTTAGCAAGGCATTTAATCGAAGAAAAAGGCGAAGAAAAAGCGATGTTAGTGTATCGTTCTATTGCTCCTAGATTCTTCTCTAATTTACCAATGGTAAAGAAGATTAAAACACGTTTAGCAAATGAATTAAAAAGTTATAAAGATTTAGAAAATATTATTTACGAATATTTAGAAGAGTTAAGAAAATAGATTTTCCATTTGAAAATAGGAAATCTATTATTATAATAATTGAGCGAGGTAAAACTTATGGAAGAAAAAGTATTAAACGACCAAGAAATTGCTAGAAGAGAAAAATTAGCGAAGTATGTTGAGTTAGGTGTTGATCCATATGGTCAACGCTTTGAAGTTTCTCACCATGCCAAAGAAATAAGAGAATTATGTAAAGATAAAACACCAGAAGAAATCTTAGCCTTAGACCTTCATGTGACTATTGCAGGTAGAATCAAATTCTTACGTAAAATGGGCAAGGCTAGCTTCTTTAATGTGCTTGATAAAACTGGTCCAATGCAAGTTTATATTGGCATCGATGTTGTCGGTGAGCAAAATTACGAATTATTTAAGCTCGCAGATGTTGGAGATATCGTCGGAGTTAAGGGTACAGTTATGACCACTAGAACTGGTGAATTAACTGTGAGAGCAACTGAATTCACACACTTAACAAAATGTCTCCATCCACTCCCAGAAAAATTCCATGGTTTAGTGGATATTGAAGAAAGAAGTAGAAGAAGATATCTCGACTTAATTATGAATGAGGAAGCTCGTAAGGTTGCATTTGCTCGTCCACGTGTCATTAGAAGTATGCAAGAAGGGCTTGATGCACAAGGCTTTACCGAAGTTGAAACCAGTATGTTAACAGCTACTAATGGTGGCGCTGCTGCTCGACCATTTATTACACACCATAACACCTTAGATCGTGATTTTTATTTAAGAATTGCACTAGAAATCAATTTAAAAAAACTTTTAGTAGGTGGTATGGAAAGAGTGTATGAAATCAACCGTGTCTTTAGAAATGAAGGTATGGACGCTAACCACAATCCAGAGTTCACAATGTTTGAATTATATCAAGCATATACTGACTTAAAGGGTATGGGAGAATTAATCGAAAACCTCATTAGAAAAGCTGCTAGAGATGTGACTGGAAGTGAAGTGGTAAATTATCAAGGCATTGAACTTGATTTCTCTAAGCCATTCCGTTGGGTGAAAATGAATGATTTAATCAAAGAAAAGTGCAGTATTGATTTTGAAAAGATCACCGACTTCAATGAAGCAAAAGCACTCGCAGAAAAGCATGGTATCAAATTAGACAAATTCAAGAATACTGTTGGTCACGTTATGAACGAATTTTATGAAGAATTCTGTCAAAAGGATTTAATCCAACCAACGTTCGTTTATTGCTACCCAATTGAAGTCTCCCCATTGACTAAGAAAGATAAAGATCCACGTTTTGTTCAACGTTTCGAATTATTCGTGAATGGTAAAGAACTCGCTAATGCATATACCGAACTCAATGATCCAATCGATCAAAGAGAAAGATTCATTGCTCAACTTAAGGCAAAAGAGTTAGGCGATGATGAAGCTAACGAAATGGATGAAGATTTCTTAGAGGCTCTTGAATATGGTATGCCACCTGCTGGCGGTATCGGAATGGGGGTCGATAGACTCGTGATGTTATTGACTAATCAAGCATCAATTAGAGAGATTATCTTATTCCCAACAATGAGAGACAGATAAAAATTTTATACAAAGTATAAGAGGAGGCGTTGCCTCCTTTTTTTCAACATTTTTGATTTTTATTCCGTCTTTTTAAATATATATAGGGGAAATTTTGCTTTTTCTCCTAAAAAGTTGAATGCCATAAAAATAAATGAAGAGCACACTTGACTTTAAAAAATGCTATATGTAGAATACATATTGCTAAAGTTAGCATTTCTCTCTGCTATTTCTAGTAAATAGCCAGAAGACCAAAGGGAGGTAAGTAAAAATGCGCAATTACGAAATCATGTACATTTTAAAGGCCGACTTAGACGAAGCAGCTAGAAAAGAAAAAATGGCTTCTCTAGCTAAGATTCTTACAGATAAGGGCGCTACTGTTAGTGCTACAGATGAATCCTTAGGACTTCGTGAATTAGCTTATCCAATTAAGGATGAGACTAAAGGTTACTATGTCGTTCTTAAAGTGAGTATGGACAAGGCCGCTATTGATGAATTCAATAGACTCGTTCGTATCGACAACAATGTGCTCCGTCATTTAATTACAGTAGCACACGAATAGGAGGTAATCTTTATGATTAATCGAGTAGTCTTGGTTGGTCGTATTACCAAAGATCCAGAACTTAGAACCGCTACTTCTGGAAACACTGTCACTACATTCACTCTTGCTGTCGATAACAGAATGAAGAATGCTGATGGTTCTAGAGGTACAACATTTATTGGCTGTGTCTGCTTCGCTCAAAGAGCAGAAACAGTTGCTAAATTTACAAGAAAAGGTTCTTTAGTTGGAGTCGAAGGTACACTTAACCAAAGAAAGTATCAAAGACAAGATGGCAGTACTGCGTCAGTGATTGAGGTTATCTGTGATAACGTTCAATTCCTCGAACCTAAACCAGCTAGTGCTGGATATGATGAGGTTCCACCATTTGATGACGCACCAGCGCCAGCAGAAGATAGTCGTAATCTTGATTCATTAAATCTACCAGACGACGATCTTCCATTCTAAAGAAAGGAATAAATTATGGCATTCAAAAAAGTTAGACCACACAAAAAGGTCTGTTACTTCAAGAAAAACAACATCAAGTATATCGATTACAAAGATGTAGAAATGCTCAAGCAATTCATTACTCCAAATGGTAAGATTGCTCCAAGACGTTCTACAGGTACCTGTGCTAAGCACCAAAGAGAACTTGCTGTTGCGATTAAAAATGCACGTTTCATGGCTTTATTACCATACGTTGCTGACTAATTGAAATAAACTTGAACTAAGTCGTCCAATATGGACGGCTTTTTTGTTATAATGAATCGGGGGTAAATCTATGTTTAACAAAAAATCACAACAAAGAAATAGATGCCAATTATATGCTGGGCAAGGGAAGAAAGGCTATGATTGGTGGTGGCATTCTTTTACAGCCTATAATGCAAAAACAGGTGAAGCACGCCCATTCTTTTTAGAATTCTTTTTAATCAATCCAAAAAGAGGTGGAGAAGAACCAGTATTTGGTCAATTAAAAGAAAATCAAGAAGCCGGTATCAAACCATCATAC
>SVAY01000005.1 GCA_015059185.1 Erysipelotrichaceae bacterium | reverse complement strand
ACAGGAGATTTTATTATACATTATCAGGGTAAAATCATCTTTCCGAAGAAAAACGGAATTTAGTTTAAGAATTCAAGTTTTCCATTTTAAGTTCTATTTTGCTATTGATAATACAAATATTAACTCATATAATAATGAGGCTCATTTAAAAACTACCGAGCGAGTCATAAAGATCTTTCTATAAGGTTTATTAATCTAAATTAGGAGGTAGTTATGAGCAAATTAATAGACTCGCATTTGGTTGGTCAAACAATCAAACAACTTAGACTAAGTAGAAACTGGACACAGGACTACTTAGCAGATATCGTCGGATACAGTGTAAGAAACTTACGCCGTATCGAAAACGATGGAACAGGAAGTATTGACGTTGTTAATACTTTCGCAGATATCTTTGAGGTATCTGCCTTGGACATCCTCAGTGGGGATGTTTTCTTTTTCACTTTTTATATAAAAAGAAAAGTAGGTATTACGCCTACTAATCTCACTGGCGACCTTCGTCATACAATAATTACTCTAATTTGTTATTCACAC
Source organism: Erysipelotrichaceae bacterium (assembly GCA_015059185.1). Classification (GTDB taxonomy): domain Bacteria; phylum Bacillota_I; class Bacilli_A; order RFN20; family CAG-826; genus SIG220. The sequence continues at coordinate 99,918 of SVAY01000005.1, read as the reverse complement.
ACTAGCACGCCAGGCTGAGTAAGAGGGAGCGGCCCTTTTACTTCTGGAATGGGTTATTGCTAACCGGAATCTAGGGAGGAATCTAAATAGTCCTTCAACCTTCAGGGAGCTTCAGCAGGAACAAGATCATTCTTTTTGAATATTCGCATTCCGGCGTTCCCCTACAAGTACCCACCAAGTCAGTTATAGGTAATTACTTACCATCAAGCCGAGCACTTCCTTTAGGAACGAAGATATTAGTTTCCTAGGCTAACATCATCTCGTGGGACGTATTTCTACGGAGCCTCTTGTCGTGCCTGTCCTGGTGTCTGTTTACATCGAAGAGCGTATTGCGCCACTAACCAAAGCGGTTTATTAGTCCCGGATACCATTACTGGTCTTGTACTAGGAATACAGTATCCCACATTCCGTTCCTCTTTTGGTTAGGCCCCAGCCATCAGCAAGATGACTTCACTGGGTTCCAATGTGCTTATAGTTTAATACGCTGTCAATATTAAGTGTGAGGACATGGTTTGTCCTCTATTAAAAAAAGAACCCCTTTGATAGTAGTGGTACTATGCAGTTGAGATTAAGAATCATTTCAATATTTTTTTGCCTAGTTATATAGATTTACTGCCTAATTTAATATATGTTTTGGTTAGTAAAAAGCGTTTATGGTTAGAAAAATTGATTATACGTTTCGTGACATGCTCCCACCACTTATAGAAGTGGGGACTTGCTATATTTCGTTAAATAAGTAGGATATACACTTAATTAGACGATGGTAATAAAATAGTTTAAACAAGAACGCTAATTATATAATAGACTTGACAAAAACCTCAGCACTGATAAAAATGTCGATTTTGCCTTTTAAACCTTTTAGTAGCTTGTTTATGCTTGGCTCATTAGAGTCATCGAGCAAGAAATCCCCACTTCTATAAGTGGTGGGAGTATGTCACCCGTTGTTATTGGAAACATTTCTTTTTGCTTGTGTTAGAGCACAATTTATATTTAATTTAGGGAACAAATATAATATAATCAAAGCGAAAAGTTCCCTAAGGAGGTATTGTATGGAAAATTTAGTTTCTAAAATTCAAGAGTTACTCAACAGACGCGCTGAGCTACAAGCACGTTTAAATCTTTTACCATACGATGGCACTCCGGAGATTAAGACAATCTCTAATAAAAGATATGTATATATTCGTAAAAGAGAATTAGACAAAGTTAAATCTACTTATGTTGGCGAATATAGCGAGGAACTATATACCATTTTGCTTCGTAATAATGTTGAAGCTAAAGCAATACGAAAAGAAATTAGACAAATTGAAAAAGAACTGGCCTTACTTGGCTATAGGGAAGAAGAATTGTCAGACAGAGTTGTTCTCAATTTAGATTTTGCTCGTTCTAATATGAAAAAAATTATTTATGATCAAGCAGTATTAGAAGGCGTGGGGACCACTTTTCCAGATACCGAAGCAATTATTGATAATGGCATCGTTAAAAATGTTAAGGCTGAAGACGTTCAAAAGATTATTAATTTAAAGCACGCCTGGCAGTTCATTTTAGATAAAGATGTTATTCAAGCTCCAAGTGATTATTACTTAGCTTCTTATATTGCTAGGCTAGTAAATGAAGGTCTATTAGCAATTCCTGATGGCGGAAGAATAAGAGGCGTACCAGTGACAATCGGAGGTTCTTCTTATATTCCGCCAATCCCATTTGAAGATAAAGTAAAACAAGATATTAGAGACTTATTGGAAAGCAAATTAGACGATATTGATAAGGCCATAGAGCTATGCCTTTATGTTATGAAGACTCAAATCTACAATGACGGCAATAAAAGAACTGCTGTTATATATGCGAATCATTACTTGATTTCTAAAGGACAGGGTTTGCTTGTAATCGATTATAGCAAAGTTGATGAATTTAAAAAGAATCTTGTTAACTATTACGAAGATAAAGAATTAGTATCAATTAAACTGTTTTTAAAGAATTGTTGGATGAGATTTTAGTTTATCTAAGCGTCATTTTTACTTTTTTATTTTTCAGAAATAACAAAGGCTTGTCATGTTTCCATTTCAACCCAATACCGAGACTGTCGTTAGCTTAATTCTCCGAAATAGTGGTCTAAACTGAAATAATTTTAAAAAAAATCAAAAAAATGCAGATAAACATATTATTTCGTGATATATTAGTGTTGCGAGGTGATTTACATGCGTAAAAAATTATATCCAAGAGAATTGTATCTAAAGAAAATCAGACCTTTTTATCATGAAAACGATTTAATCAAAGTTATTACCGGCGTTAGAAGAAGTGGAAAATCATCTTTGATGCAGTTGATCGCGAAAGAGCTAATCAAAAGTGGTGTAGATGAAAACAGCATTGTTTATTTGAATCTCGATAAAAGGCCTTATAGAAGAGTTAAAAAAGCTGACCAACTTGAAGATATTCTTGCAAGTAAACTTGATCCCATTAAAGGAGATAAATACCTATTCATTGACGAAATACAAAATGTAAAAGATTTCGAAGAAGTGATTAATGCTTTTAGAGAAGATGATAATTGTTCCATTTTTATAACCGGAAGCAATGCTTATTTGTTATCTGGAGAATTAGCCACAAAATTAACTGGTCGATATTTAGAATTCAATGTTGGCACATTATCTTTTTTTGAATATATTGAAATGAAGAAATTCTTCAAAAAGTCAATCGATAATGACTTAGAAATCGAACTTAACAACTATATATTAGAAGGCGGTTTTCCACTTGCGGTAAAATACGATACCATTCTTGAAAAGCGCAATTACGTAAAAAGCATTATTGATGAAATATATGAGAAGGACGTTAAAAAGAATAAAAAGATTAAAAACAGACACCTATTCAACCAAATTCAAACATATATCATTAACAACTTTGGTGCCACAACTTCAGTTATTTCGCTTTGCGATTATTTAGAACAGGTCAATGGGAAAAGACCAAGCAATAACACTGTCTATTCATATTTAAAGATACTTGAAGATGTAAAAATTATATCTTGCTGTCATCGTTTTGATATGAAGAGCAAAACATCGCTTAACGGAGAAGAAAAATATTATCTTTCGGATTTGAGCTTTTACTTTGCCAATCAGACAGACAACAGGATTAATTATGGTCCAACTTTAGAAAATATTGTTTATAATTATTTGCTTTCAAACAATTATTCTGCTTCGGTTGGAAGAATTGGAAAACTTGAAGTTGATTTTATTGCTAGAGATGAAATCACCCTTGATTATGCATACATTCAAGTCGCGATGCGTATCTTTAATGATATGTATGATGAAAACGGAAAATTGATTACCGAAGAAAGAGAATACGCACCGTTAGAAACAATTACCGACGGGTATCCGAGATATTTATTAACGCTCGACAAACTTTTGCAAAAGAGAAGTGGTGTCAAGCACATGAACCTTATTAACTTCATGCTCAAAAACGAAAGATTTATATAGAGATATGTTATTTAGCTAGTCTCCACATACAAAAGACATGTTATTTAAGTAGGCTCAACACTCCCCACAGATGTATTCAATTCTTGTTTCATCCCATACCGAGACGATAGTTTGCTTGCAAAATAGAGTTAACAAAACAGGTTATTCATCTTAGATAGATTTAGCTAGGTCTTCTTTATCTATTACTTTTTCGATATTAGTGTATGAAGCCACTTGGAATTTCCCAAAAACAGAAACGTTTCTATAAGGATTTTACTTGAAATATTATAAATTTGGATTTGTTCTTTTAAATTTCTTGGATTTAATTCGTGCAAAAATAGGATTTATTTTAATCCATTTCTGGGATTTTATATAATACATGATAGAAAACCCATTTATCTTTAGTTTATGGGAGATTCACAGTAGAAAATGCTATTTTGCGGTTGAACTTTTACATTTTTGTTTAAATTCCACCGAAAAATTGTAAAAAAGAAATTGATGTTTGAAAATAGATCATCAACTGTTGTAATGAAATCGCAAAAAACCGGAAAATGTCAGGAAATTGCGGAAGAGCATATGATTAACAGGAATTATTATGTGACATGGTCCCACCACTTATAGAAGTGGGGGCTGTTCTTCTTGCTTGTTTATGTTAAAAAATACCTAAAATTATCACCTAGAGAATTGTTTATGTTATTTCTTGTAAATGCACACTAAAAATTGTAAAACAAGGTGCAAATGAAAGATAATACTTACTATTATAGCCTTTATCTCACAAAAAATTCCCTCAGGTGTGTTACCCAAGGGAATTCTTTTTATTTATCCTAGATAGATTTAGCGAGATCTTCTTTATCTATTTCTTTTTCGATATCGTTTTCACTATGAACTTCTTTTTCTTCTGGTTCGAATAAGTCTTCTTTCTTTAAGAAGGAATAGATCTCTTCACCTTTATCATTAACGATATCATGGGTGATGTTATCACTAGCGTTGATCTCTTCTTGCACGATTGGTTGATTAGCTTTTTCCTCTCCTAGCCTATAAGTTTTTTAAAAAATGTTATCAGTGTAAAAAACTGTAATACAATGTATTAAAAAGCTTTAAAGAAAGAACACACAAAATTGTAGGTGTTTTTACACAAAAATTGTTGTTTTGGTTTTGTTTGTGTGTTTTAATTAAAGTGTCATATAAAGGCAAACCTTGAGTGACTAGGAGGAAAACTATGGCAACCACTTTTGGGAAAGAACTACGTAAACTACGTATCGATAAAGAGGAAAACATCCATACCATGGCGAAAAAACTTGGCATTTCGATATCGTATTTATCAGCAATTGAAGCTGGAAGTAGAAATATTCCAGGCGGAATGGTCGATAAGATCATTGAAAAATATCACCTTAATAAAGAAAGGAGTGAGATTATGAGACAAGCCGAAGCTGAATCTGCAAAAGAAATTGATATTGATTTATCAACGGTTTCTATTGAACAAAGAAAACTTGTTTTTGCATTATCAAGAAAACTTAATGACATTTCTGACGAAGAGTGTCTCGATATTCTCAATAAGCTAAAGTAATATGAGCAAAAGCCGAGTTAGCCCCATGAGTAGGGCAGCAATTAGAAGTTATGCAAAGAAAATTAGACAATTATTAGGGTATAAGAATACCGATTTTATTCATGCGCCTAAATTGTTTGATGCGTTATCAATTTTATTTGCTGAACAAGGGCTCGACTTTGACTATAGAATTATGCCTGATGACCATGAAGTCTTCTACGATAGAGAGGAGGCTTATACCGATATGTCGACAGGCATTATTTATATTAAAGAAAGTGTAATGGAACAAGCTTGCAGAAGATCGTATAGAAGAGGTGCGTTTACTCTAATTCATGAACTCGGTCATTATCTACTTCATTATTTGCAAAATGATGTGAGACTAACTAGAGTGGCTGATGACGTGTATGTCCCTCCGTATTGTGATCCAGAATGGCAAGCTGATACGTTTGCTTCTGAATTCTTAATGCCTTTCGAAGAATGCATCAAAATGGATGAAGAAGAAATCAGAAAGACATATCACGTTTCAAGAATGGCGGCGGAGGTGAGATACAATAAAATTCAAGAAGAAGTTATTAGATAACAAACATAAAAAAATCACAATTGCTGGAACAACTGTGATTTAAGATATGCTAGAGTGCACACCTTAGCAAAGTACATTATAGCATATCCGTCAAAAATTTGTACCGCCAAGATGGCGAGAAAGGAGAGGCACTATAATGTACAAAGATAAAGACGGAATAGTCGAAGATTCGTTTCAAGCTTTCTTGGTGGAAGGAGCGGATTTTACAAAAGAGGAAGAATATCCAATACAAAAAGAATGGATGGTTCCTCAAAACCCACCAGTTAAAGTTATGCCTTTCTTTAAGGCAATTACCTATCAAGGAGATTTAAGTGATTATTATATTTACTTTTATTCACCTGATGGTACATTTGAAAGAATAAGAAGAAATCCTAAAAAATATCTTCAATTCTTCAAACGATGCAAGGGAATTATCGGATTTGATTTTTCGGTTCATACTGATATGCCTATTGTTAAACAAAAAGCACAGTTGAATGATAACTTATCTCTTTCGTTCTTCTTTGCTTATAATGGTATTCCATTATTTCCTAACTGTAGAGGTGGTTCTGACAGTATTAACGATGAATATCTTAATGCTTTTCCAAAACACACTTATATTGCGCTAGGAGTTCATGGTTTTGTTCAGTTAAAAGAACAAAAATATGAATGGAGATTATGGATTGCTAAATTAATTGAAAAGCTTGAACCCAAGGGCTTTATAATTATCGGACATCTTCCATATGATATTATTGATGATTATAAAGATGTGGTTGAGTTTCATCTCTTTGATTCATTCATGGATGAAAGGAATAAGGAGGTGAGATCTCATGCCAACTAAAGGAGCAAGTATGCGCTATGGTAATACTAATGGCGCACATCATCGTGGTGAAGCAACCGAAAACATAAACTACCCATGGGCAAAAGATTTTAGCCGTGGTGGATTGGATCAACATTTTATAGACCACGGAAAAGAATTTGGTGCCAAAACAAAGCAAGAATATGCCGCCAAAGCAGTCCACTTCGCTAATGAAGTTGATAGAAAAAACTATAAAAGCGTTGTCGACTATAAAGGAACAACATATAAATATGATTCAAGGAATGGCAGAATGGCTGAAGTAACTAAGGATGGGTATGTGATTTCATACCGTCATACAGGAGACAGATTCTGGTATTATTCAAAAAAAGGAGTAAAAACATGGATAAAAATTTGAAGCAGATAAAACCTATGATTTGCCCAGTTTGTGGGAAATTCTATTTTTCCGAATTGTTGGATGTGGATATTGAACAACTTGGTAAAACACCAAACACTACACAATGCCGCAAGTGCGGATGGTTTTACGATTTAGAGCAGGTTGCTGATCCAAATCTTAAAAATGAATCAAATGAAATGTCGTTAAACGAATATAAAGAATGGTATAAAAACAAAATCAAAGAGAACCCTAAATGGGAATATTATTTAGATTTTATTGGTGATCCAGAACCACATAAGTGCCCATTGTGTGGCGAATATGAATTCAAAGATTCGCTAACTTATGATATTTGTCCAGTTTGTGGGTGGGAAGATAACGGATTTGAAGATGATCCTGACTATAAAACCCATCCATTACATATGTCTTTTAACGAACGTAAAAAATGGTTTGAAGAACAAAGGAAAATAAATCCAAAATTCAAAGCCTTTCCTCGCAAACACACAAAATAGACATTAGCTTAATTCCCGCATATCAATAGTTCTTTGGAACAGTAGAAGGGTTGAATGATACTGGTTATATATTTGAAATTGTTTTAAAGAGTATAGATTCCTGCTTCATAGATAATAAATATTGCAAATCACTCCGACCAAATATTGCTAAAACTAATTCTCTTGATTATATGAAGCGTATAAAAGAACACGCAAAAAGAAAAAGAGAAAAAACTGCTTGTCATGCTCCAGAACTTGTAGAATTCGAGTTCGGAGAAGAATTAAACGGTGAGTAGTCCGTTTTCATAACAAACAAAAAAGAATTCCATTTGATAGTGCTGATACTATTCGGAATTCTTTTTATTAATCTTAGATAGATTTAGCGAGATCTTCTTTAGCTATTTCTTTTTCGATATCGTTTTCACTATTAGCTTCTTTTTCTTTTTCTTCTGGTTCAAAGAGGTCTTCTTTCTTTAAGAAGGAATAGATCTCTTCACCTTTATCATTAACGATATCATGGGTGATGTTATCACTAGCGTTGATCTCTTCTTGTACGATTGGCTGATTAGCTTTTTCTTCTTCTAGTTTAATTGCTACTAAGCCTTCTTTGATATCTCTACCCTTACCAATGAATTTATTAGCTTGATCAGCATAGGCTCTTCTTGCGTCTAATTTTTCTTTGGCTAGTAAAGCATTAGCTTTGGCTTCTTCAACACTCTTAACATAGTTTTCCATACCTTTCACAAGATTGATACGGTCTAAGTCTTTACCAGTGACTGCTCTAGTGAGGTTCCAGTCTTTATCGATAAAGCCATCTCTTATTTTTTCACTCTTATATGTGTTGATAGCGTTCTTAAGTTCATCTAATTTAGTAAACTTAGCTTGATCAAGTTTAATGAGTCCTTGTTCTAATTCTATTGGTTCATCATTATATTCTTTTAATTTAGTTAAGATGTTCTTATATCTATTAGAAGCAAAGAACCATGGGCTAGCGTCTTTAGCTTGTTTATATAAGGTGGATGTCTGTCCTTTCTCGACTGCGGCATTGAGTCCGATCATAGCAGCCTCATGGCCACGTTTAAGTTTAGGGAATACTGGCTCTTTTTTATCAATCCAGAAAGCAGATTCTTTAATCATACGGAAGTAGTTCTTATAACCGCCACCTCCTAATTTCTCTAAACTGAGTTTAGACCAACTATCTTTACCGACGATGTTGATTCTAATCTTCTCATTATTATCTGATAATCTGAGTCGACCATTATCATCGTATCTATGAGCAATTCTAATAGCGTCTTGAAGTTGGCGAGTTCTTTCCCACGCTTTATCGATAGCTTTTTGGTCTAATCCAAAGCCGTGAAGTGTATTCTTAAGTTCACCTTCAGTGAGTTTACTAACTCTCTCCGCCATTTCTTCATCGATGACTTTAAGACAGTTGATACCTGGTAAACGGACAAGAGGATTAAGAGGAGATTTAAGGTCATTCTTTAAGAAGGAACAGTCATTATCAATACCAATAAGGCCTTTGACTTTCTTGGTCTCTGGATCATAGTCATAGAGCATGTTACCAGAGTGACGGTCGATGTTACCGCATATATAGTCTAATATTTGCATATCAGCAAGTTGACGCTTAAATTCTGGGGTATCAAAGCTACTCTCATCCGCGAGACGCATCTCGTCGATCGGAGCGAGGTTATTGATATCTTTACCTTTCGCGAATTCCATGAAGGTACCTTCTTGGACCTTATGACCTTTATCATCATATATCGCGAGTGGTCTAGTCTTGACGAGTAAGTTAGGTCTACCAAGTAAGTTAGCGACAGCGGACATCGCACTGTTACGGTTATCAACTCTTTCGCCTTCTTTCATCCCGATACCGTTTGAGTTAAGACCAATTTGAGTACGATACTTCTCTACTTCACCAGCAAAGCTAAATACCGCATCAAAGAAATCTGGATCATTTCTATATTTATTTACATATTTAATAACTTGATTATTAGGACCGAGATTGAGGCCAGTGAAATATTCATTTAAGGTGTCAGATGCAAATGGACCGCTTTTAAGAACTCCTTCTTTTGTATAGAATCCATTAAAGTTAGAATTAACGGCATTCTTGGTATAGAAGGTTTCTGGATCAAAGGCATTAAAGAAGTCTTTATATTTAGGATATCTATTCGCCATAGCTGGGAAGATATCAGTAACTTCTTTTTTAAACGAGAAGAAGGTAGTAGGAGTAAAGACGCCTTTTACATCTTTTCCGTTAAGATTAACATTAAGTCCTAATCTAGAAGATTGGTTCGCTCCAACTTTTTTAACATCATCACTAGTGATTTGTACCGCGGTATAACGGAACTCTTCCATCTGATCTCTTAAAGCGAAGTGGGGATTAGGCTTCACATTCTTAAATTCCACATATGCTTTAGAGAGGAATTCATTATTAAGATTGATGATGACGTCATTTATTGGAGGAAGGTGAGGATTATTTTCTGGAATGATATTGTCATAAGAATGGACAAAGTCATTACTCGCCTTCATTGCTTCGTCAAATAGTGGAGCGATACGTTTAAAGTCTTTAGGGGCAATTGTTCTATATTTATTCTTCCCATCGATTGGCTCAAAGTATGGTTCGAGTTCCATAAAGAACTTATCCATCACTTTCTTATAGTTTTGCCATTCTGGGGTATCCATCGGATGTAAATCATTTTTAATAAAATTATAAACATCTTTCATTTCATAGAATTTCATAGTTGTTGACCTTCTTTCTTCGTTATTTTCATTATAACCTTTTTAATGGTTACAGGTTCATTATAAAGTGCGATATGCCACAAAGTTGCCACAAACAAAAAAACTATTTATCAAATACATAATCAAATGTTTATATAATACATGGCAGAAAACCCATTTATCTTTAGCTTATGGGAGGCTCACCTTTTTTAAATATAGGGACATTCCATTTTTATCAGTACTGAGGTTTTTGTCAAGTCTATTATATTTAATTAGCGTTCTTGTTTAGGGTTCCCGTTCGTTATCATAAAAAACTAATTTTGTGATTTTTACTATGAAATTATTAAGAATTTTGTGATTTTATCGTTTAAAAACCTTAGAATTTTGTGATAAAGCATCAAAAAATACCCTTTAAAAATGTGATACTACGTATTTTTCGAGGAGGATAATTTAAAAAAATGGGATTATAGTGTATACCTATTTTTAAGTATAACTAGCTATATCTAACCACTTATACTTAAATATTGATATGAAAGTAATACCTATGTTATTTGCTTATGTAGTAATATTACTTTCCCATTTGTGCTACTTTCAGCCATTTTTACTTTCCCATTTGTGCTACTTTCAGCCATTTTTACTTTCCCATTTGTGCTACTTTTGACTATTTTTACTTTCCAATTTGTGCATTTTGATTGTTTACATCTTTAGATGAGCGTTATATAATTCAGGTATGGAAGACAATCTTATTTTTAAAAGAAAAATTTATAGCGATATTCTTAAATGGAAAAATTCGCAAATACAAAATTCAGCCCTATTAATAGAAGGTGCAAGACGTATAGGCAAATCAACAATTGTTGAGGAGTTCGCAAAGAATGAATTCCCTAATAATTATTTGATAGTAGATTTTAGAAAAGAATCTGATGATTTAAAGTCTCTTTTTAATGATGTGAAAGACTTGAATAACTTTTTTAGACAATTCTTCTTGTTGCAAGACAAAGTATTAAATGAAGGTGGCTTAATTGTTTTTGATGAAGTTCAATTTTGTCCTAAGGCAAGGGAAGCGATTAAAGATTTTGTAAGTGATGGAAGATATAGATTTATTGAAACAGGTTCTTTAATATCTATAAAAGAAAACACTCAAAATATTATGATTCCTTCTGAGGAAAGAAGGATTGAAATGTTTCCTATGGATTTTGAGGAATATCTATGGGCAACTGAAGATAATGACTCGTTTTCTCTATTAAAATCATATATTGATAACCACCAATCGATTCCAAAAGCTATTCATGATAAGTATTTAGAAAAGTTTAGAACATACCTACTGATTGGTGGTATGCCAAAAGTTTTATCGATTTTTATCAAAACAAATTCCTTTAAATTGGCGGATGATGAAAAAAGAGACATTTTGAAATTATATCGTGATGATCTAAGAAAACATGATAATAAATACGGCACTATATGTGGCACTATTTTTGATGCGATTCCTTCTCAGTTAGCAAAAGACAATAGGAGATTTTTTATCAGTAGTGTAAGTGGCAAAAAGCGATATGCGCAACTTGAGAAGTCTCTTTCTGATTTGTGTGATTTTAGAATTGTTAATAGGATTAGATTCATTAATACTTTGGAATCCCCAATAGGTCTAAATGTAGAAGAGGATAAATTTAAACTTTATTTTTGTGACACTGGATTATTGATTACTGAACTCACTAGAGTTAGCGAGGAGAGTATGAATAAAGTTTATTTTAATTTTATAAAAGGGAAGAAACAATCGTTGAATTTGGGATCTATTTTTGAATCTATTTCAGCCCAACAATTATGCCTCAAAGGTTATAATCTTTATTATCACAAATATGAACTATTGGGTGAAAACGGAAAACTTAATAGTTATGAAAATGACTTGGTGATAGAAAAAGACTTTAAAGTTAATGCTATTGAAATTAAGAGTTCTAGTAATTATACGACTTCTTCTTTGGATAACATTAAAAAGAAATATAAACAGCTTAAAGTATCAAGATATGTTTTTGGGATTAAAAATGTTAAATATGAGTCTGATAAAACAACATATCCAATATATTTATTACTATTATTGTTTTAGTTGCTTATTTTGTAGTGATTGTCTTAATAATGTTCCTCTATCGGAACAATAATAAAGCCTTATCGGAATAATATAATAATCAAAATGTTGTGCTTATTTTTCCATCCTATATATCTAATAATGATTCTTATATAATAGAAATAACGTAGGAGCTAAATACATGAGTCAACTTGATGAACTTATTCATTCAGCAGAAAATGAATCCATGAGTGTGAGAATATCCACAGGATATGAAGCTGCAGGTAAATTATATGAAGCATTTAAGAGAGTAACTGATTCGAAAGGGGCTAGTAACTTGTTATATGGAATGGTTTACCTTATAACAAAGCAAGTTGGTAGGTCTATTTCATATAAGGATTATGAATTTGCCGTCAAAGCGATTGGATCAAGCGTTGATTATGATTGTTTCCTTTCTAAAAGTAGAGAATGTGCGGACGGTAATTTGTTTGTTAATGCGATTCAAAGGTTTAGTCCCGAGGAAACTAGTGCGTTAATGGCATTTTGCTTGATGCTTTTCAGTGCCGATGGTTATGTTGATAGTAGGGAAAGAGAATTCTTAAGATCAGTACTTGAAAATTAATATATCATGGTAGGGTTTAAAAAAGATCCTTCTAAAAAGGATAGATGGGAAAATATTAAGTCAGATATCTTGCTCTTCTTCACTGGAGGAGTGATATCTGTTTTTCTCGTTTTATATATCATTTTATTTATCGCTAATAAGATGATTAATAATGTGACACCTATTACCCCTACCTCTAGTAGTGAAATAATTCCTACTAGTAGTGAAGTTATCGCTTCTAGCATAGAAGAATCAAGTAGCGCGAAAGACTATAAGGTAGAAAAAGATATCATCACTCATATGAAAGAGTCTATTGAATCTTATAGTGGGACATCTATTAATGACGTGACCTCTATTTATAGTGATACTGATTATTTATGTATAGATGTTATTGAAGATGACACTTATTTCTCTACATATAAAGCGGAACTTGGTGATAAAGATATATGTGAAGTGCTAGAAGCTTTAGCCCTATCTAGTGACGACACATTAATCACCGGTCTTATTGATAAATATCTAATAAGTGAAGTCACACCTAATGTATTAGAGTTAGATGTATTTAAGAATGATGCTAGATTCAGTGGTTATACATATAAGTGTAGCCACCAAGTCTATGTTAATGTAGATAAGAATGACATCTTTTTAAGTGCGATTGGCTATAAGGATGATAGCTATCAAATCATCGCTTCGCTTGTCTATAATAAACCTGGTTCCAGCATCGATGAGTCACATACATCTATCATCAATCCTTCATCTATCACATCTATTTATAAAGATGTCATAGAGTATTTATATAATAAATAAGCATTATTTTGTAACTGAATAACATTAGAATTTGTACAAAAATGTTAAAATTCCAAAGTTAAAGTGGTATGCTTTAAGCATGGAAAGCATAATTAGAGAACAATATCTTATAAGAATCAGGCCATATTATGATTCAGATTTAATCAAAGTTATCACTGGAATTAGAAGGTGTGGTAAGTCTATTATCCTTAACCAAATCATTAATGAAATTAAGACTAAAGGTGTTGATGAAGATAGAATTATCTATCTAGACTTAGAAGGTATTTCTGGAAGAGATATAACTGATAGGAGATCTTTAGAAGATTATATTTCTCAAAGAATCAAGAAAGACGATAAATATTATATTTTTATAGATGAAATTCAAAACTTACCTGAATTCGAAATTGCTATCGCGTCAATTCGTGTGAGCTTTAATAGCTCTTTATTTGTTACTGGAAGCAATTCAAAACTCTTAAGTGGCAAACTACAAGATAGACTAACTGGTAGGGCAAAAGAATTTGAGATATATCCATTTACTTATAGTGAGTATCTTGAATATAAAAAGATTAATAACATTCCTTTATCAAATGATGATTTTAAAGACTATTTAACTTTTGGAGGATTACCTCAACGTTTTAACGAAAATAACGACGTGGAAGTTAGGAAATATTTAATTGGTCTATATGATTCCATTATCAAAAAAGATGTATTTGATAATCACATTAGGGTAAACAAAAATGTTTTCAAACAAGTAGCGAAATATGTATTGTCTACTTCAGGAAGACTATTTTCTGCTTTATCAGTAGCCAAAGGCATTAAAAAGAATGCAACAAATAAGGAAGTTAAATCTTTCTCTGCAACTATTAATAATTACGCTGATTATTTAAAAGAATGTTACTTAATCTTAGAGTGTGAACCTTTTTATCTAAAGGGTAAAGAAAGACTAAATGGGAGTAGAAAGTTCTATGCAATTGATGTTGGTTTGAGAAATGCTTTAGGCAATGTATTAGACCTAGATGACACTTTTGCCTTAGAAGGAATAATCCATAATGAACTTCTTTATCGTGGTTATGAAGTTAAATATGGAAAACTTAGAGATGGTGAAATAGATTTCGTTGCGATTAAAAATAATAAGAAATGCTTTATTCAAGTTGCTTATAAGATTGATACAGAAGAAGTGCGTACTAGAGAATACGGCGCATTTAAAAATATCAAAGACGGATCTCCGAGATTTGTGTTTTCATTAGATGAATTTGATTCTTCTAATAATGGTATCACCCATATAAACATTGTTGATTTCTTGTTAAATAAAGTTGACATATCACTCTCATAAAGAAAGCGGACATTTATTACTATAAATATTTGCTTTTACTAACTATTGTAGGAAATTGCAGACGCGTCTGCAAAATTATATTTTGCAGTATTATCATATTTACATCATATGTAGGTTTATATAGCAGGATCTGTTATTTATTAACGCCTAATATAGCCTTTTCTAATTTAGTTAATAGTCGACACATTTTTTTACAGTCTTCTTCAACTTTTTCTTTGTTACTACTTATTTTTAATTGTTTAGCGTTATACATAGCAGAATTAAATAGACCTTCAAAGACGAATATTGAAAAAATATCATTAGGAATGTCATAACCCGCTGAAACAATTTGTTCAGTTATATATTTTTTATAATTATTAAGTAGTGCCTCTTCAAATATCTCCAAAGGAAACACATCACCTTTATAGATGAGATTCTCAATCTGATTATAATGATCCGATATAATTCCATAAATCTTCAAATAAGATTGATATCCAATTTCTTCATAGTCGCTTTCTTTTTTGATGATCTTTTCGAGTGCTTCATTATATTCCTTGTTAACTAAAGTTATCGATGCTTCAGCGAGTAAATGTTCCTTATCTTTATAGTGTCGATAAAAGGTCATTTTTGACTTTTTTGCAGTGTCGCATATCTCATTAATAGTGATATCGTGATAATGTTTCTTTTCTAAAAGTGTTAATAGAGCTTTTTCAAATTTAAACTTAGTTTTGCTATTGGTATTCATATCTCCACATTAAAGATATTTTTACTAAATGTAAATCAAAAAATGTTACTTTATATATACAAAAGTATCATTTTGCCTCTTTTTTATTGTTCTTATTATTTCGGTGTATTTAAGTGGGTCCTTGTTGATCCAACTCAAGGTGATGTTTCAGTAACCATTAACGATGGAGAAACAGCATATAATGTTGATATCTCTGTGAAGGTTGAAGTTAAGACTGAGATTTCAGTTGAAGAAAAAAGAAATCAATATGCTGAATTAGCAAATGGCTTTGTTAATCCTAACGAAGATATCTCTGCTATTTATGGAGTTAAGTTAATTAGAACAATTAATGGAGTAGAAGAAGAGATTCAACCAAGTGATATTAAGCCAGGAACCAAGATTACTGTCTCTATGGCTATCCCAGAAGAATTAGTGGGTAAAGAATTCAGATTACTACATATCCATAACGATAATGATGTAAGTGTTGTAGAAAACTATGCTGTTAGTAAAGATGGTAAGACCTTAGTGGTGGAAGTTGATAAGTTAAGTCAATTTGCCTTCTTAGGCGCTACCGATAAAGATAATGGTTTCGTTTACGGTACAGTTTTGCCAGGTTGGGCTATTGCCTTAATCATTGTAGGCGGAATCTTATTATTAGGTATCTTAGCCTTATTAATCTTATTCTTTGTATGCAATAAATGGATTATTGTTGATAACAAAACCGTAAGAGTGTTTGTATACAATAAGAAAAATAAAGAAGAAAATAAACTCCTTGCCCTCACATTAAAGAAATATGTAAGAAAAGAGGAAGAGATTTATAAGAATAGACAAGATGCTCTTAACGCATTAAATAAGTAATCATATAACTTTTGGTTGCTAATAAGGAGGCACTTATGAAGAAATCAATTATTAAGAATATATCACTTGGTATAGCGTGTTTATTAGGTCTTGGTAGTGCAATAACGGCTGGTGTACTAAGTACTAATTCGCCATCTTTTAATAATGCTGAAGCTACAGCTGCATATAAACCATATGGTATCGTATTTGATTCAAATTTGGTAGATAAATGGAAGCCTAATAAAGCTGACGCCACTTCTGGTAGTGCTATGGATGGAATGTGGACTTGGTCAAATAGTACTGGTGTCACTTTTAATGAAGCAAATTTTATTTATATTCAATCCTCAACAGGAAATGCCAAAGGAACTTATAAACATTTAAAGTTTACTATTCAATCCGGCGGAACAGCTCAAATTGCTTTCCACAACAATAAAGAAATTAATTTAACGGGCGCTGGTGTTGATATGTATTGCGATAAAGAATTATCAATGTCTGTGCACGATAATATAGGAAAGATAAATATTGCTAAAGATATAACCGGACAAAAGACAAGAGATACCAATGAACCTGGTAGTGCTTTTGTTTATGGAACAACAGGATCAGGATTAGGTGTAGAATCCTATTGCGATACTATGTACATCGACTTCACCAATAATCAAAGTAGTACAGCGGTTATATACATTTGTAGCATTCAAGTATATATCGAAGACCATATGGCAACTTATAAGCTCAATGGTGGGCAATTTCCAAACGGAGAATACTTGAATGCGATTTATTGCATAGGGAACAAGTTGTATTTATATGACTATTACGATCCTTCAAAGATTATGACACCAACTGCAAACCCAATTACAATTCCAGTAAAAGAAGGTTATGTTTTTAAAGGATTTTACAAAGAAGATACATTCGAAAATATCTTTATTGATGAAACCGGATATCTTGTTGATGGAATTGACCATCAATTTACATCACCTTTCAATTTGTATGCAAAATGGGCACCAGCTGGTCAACCAGTAACTATTGCAGCAGGTACAGGTGTTAGTAATGTATTCTTATCAACAAGTGATACGGCTACATCTGGAGATCCAAGCGGAACTTCTTACCCAGAAGGAACTACAGTATATGCATACGTCGACTTAAAACCAGGCTATAAGCCTGTAACTGAATGGGGTAACCCTATTAGTGGTTCTATATATAAAATTCCAACTAGCCACGTGATGACTGATCAACCTTATGACTTTGGTACTCATGACGCTGATGGCAAATATACATATAACATTACCTACAACTTAAATGGTGGAAATCTAGAAGCAGATAATCCTTCTACATTTGATGTAGAAACTGCGACATTTACCTTAAATAACCCAACCAAAACTGGTTATATATTTACTGGTTGGACAGGAACTGGATTAACTGAATTAACTACAACGGTTACAATTTCTCAAGGTAGTATTGGTGATAGAAGCTATACTGCTAACTGGACAGCAATTGATTATACTATCAGCTATAATCTAGATGGTGGTTCTGTTTCACCATCTAACCCAACCGGTTATACCGTTGATACAGCAACATTTACCTTAACTAACCCAACTAGAGATGGCTACACATTCAAAGGTTGGAGTGGTACTGACTTAACTGGTGACGATAATAAAACTGTTACTATCACTCAAGGTAGTATTGGCAATAGAAACTATACTGCTAACTGGACACCAGCTGAATATCAAATTATCTTTGCTCGTAATGGAGGCACCGGAGGCACAGCTGGTAAGTATGTTACATATCTCCAAGAAATGCCACCTATTACTCCACCTACTAAGGAACACTGTACATTCATAGGGTATTGGGACTGGGATGGTGTTGTTCAATATTATAATGCAGATGGAACAAGCGCTCATATCTGGGATAAAACCACCAATTATTCATTACAGGCTCATTATCAATTTAATATTGAATTTAATTCAGTTACTGGAAATGTGCATCCATACGATGGTGCAGCACATTCTTATGAAACCATTACATTCCAATATGTAGATGGTAGTACTATTCATACTATTAATGAGAATGAATTAGATAGTCTTATGTTTAGTGATGATGGAGGAGCAACATATACTTTAACTGATAAACCAACATTTACTGAATTAGGTGAACATACCGTTTATTATCAAGCTAGTAAAACTGGATATACTACTTTAACTGGACAATTTAATATTGTTATCAACAAAGATACTCCAATTATTAATGAAGCACCGACCGCAATCGGTGGATTAGAATATAACACTACTGCGCAAGCAATTATTCATCCTGGAAGTGCTACCGGAGGAACTTTATATTATCGCTTAAGTACAGAATCAACTTGGTCAGAAGTAGTGCCTGCTGTTGTTGAACCTGGCACCTATAGTGTGGAATATTATGTTAAAGGTGACGCTAATCATAATGATACAGATATCTTTACCATCGATAATATCGTGCTTTATAAAGGTATATTCCCTCTTGATCATCCTGAAAATGTTTTAACTCCCAAAGTCTTATCATATAACGAACATAATCAAGCGCTTGTGACTGTCGATGATTCAGAAATCGTAGATAAATACGGAACACTCGCCACTTTAGAGTATAGCCTTGATGAACATCATTGGAGTGCTACGATACCTGAAGCAAAAGACGCTGGTACATATACAGTCTTCTTTAGATTAAAGTCTAATGATACAGAGCATTATGCTGACTATCGTAGTAATACTTGGAAAGTAGAAGTTACTATTTCTAAAGCTGATCCTAGTTATATTGTACCTACTGGCTTAGTGGGTTCTAACGACTCTACATTATCAACTATTGAATTACCAGATGGTTGGTCATGGGTTAACCCAAATGAAAATACTGGTTCAGTTGGAGAAGGAAAGATATTTAAGGCCAATTATATAGTTAGTGATACAAGTTATAATCCTATCTATAACATTGATGTACCTGTTAATATCGTTCATGTTCATGACTTTACTTATGTTGCTTCTGGTGCATCTATCACTGCCTCATGCCATAATCCAGAATGCCCAATTACTACTGGATTAACTATCACAATGGAAATTGGTGATAATTTAGTCTATGACGGTAACGCGAAAGTAGTGAACTTTGCTACCGGGTATAATCAAGAAGCATTCGTTAATCCAACTATCAAATATTATCAAGGTGATAAGGAAGTTGAAGCGTGTATCAATGCTGGAACATATGAAGCAAGATTAACTTATGGAGACACCACTGCTAAATTAGTGTTCGTCATCAATAAAGCTAATCCAACTGGATATGTTGTCCCAAGTGATATTGAATCTCCGTATGATACTGAATTAAATAAAGTTGCTTTACCAGAAGGATTCTCCTGGATGGATGGAACTCAAAAGACATCTACTTGGGGAGAGAATACATTTAAAGCTAAATATACCCCAAGCGACACCACCAATTATAACGTGGTTGAAAACGTTGATGTTAAGGTCAATGTCAAGTGGATCATTGCTGATCCAACTGCTGGTGATGTTTCAGTAACCATTAACGATGGAGAAACAGCATATAATGTTGATATCTCTGTTAAAGTCGAAGTTAAGACTGAAGTCACTGTAGATCAAAAGAGAAATGAATATGCTTCCTTAGCAACTAAAGGCTTTGTTAATTCTAACGAAGATATCTCTGCTATCTACGGAGTTAAGTTAATTAGAACAACTAATGGAGTAGAAGAAGAGATTCAACCAAGTGATATTAAGCCAGGAACCAAGATTACAGTCTCTATGGCCATTCCTGAAGAATTAATTGGCAAAGAATTTAAACTCCTTCATATCCATAATGCAGAAGATATCACCGTTGTTGATGATTATGCAATCAGTAAAGATGGCAAAACTTTAATACTTGAAATTGATAGATTGAGCGATTTTGCCTTTGTCTCTGCTACTGATGCTGATAACGGTTTCATCTATAATAATGGCTTACCTCTATGGGGATTAATCTTAATCATTGTTGGAAGTATCCTCTTACTTGCCCTCTTAGGCTTATTAATCGTATTCATCTTCTTCCCAGTCTATTATATTGATAAGAATAAGAACAAAATTAGAAAAGCCATCTATATAAGAACTAAGAATGATGAAGTAATCATCCTCAATGGTTGGCTTAAGAGAATGAAGTTTAAAGAAGCGGATGTCTATGAGAAGAAGAGTGATGCACTTAACGCATTAAATAAGTAATCATATAATTGCTTATATAAGGACTATTTTTGATAATAGTCCTTTTCTATTTATCAGTTTTTTATATAATTATTATTATAATTATTGAAAAGTTATAAATGTGTTTATATAATTTTCACGTATTTTATAAAAACAATATAATGGTTGGTTGCTAATAAGGAGGAGGCACTTATGAAGAAATCAGTTATCAAGTATCTTGCGTTAGGAATTGGCGGATTGTTAGGTCTGTCCTTTATATCTGGAGCTAGCTTAAGCAATCAATTTGCTAGTAAAGAAGAGAGTATTAATATAGCCTTAGCGTCGTATGAAGGAGATAAATTGCCTGCTAGTGGAGGTTCATTAGCATCTGGTACATATTACTTAGATGAGAATATGACCTTAACTAATTACATAACAGTCGCTAGTGGCAGAAATATTGTTATTAATCTTAACGGTTATTCCTTAAGTGCCAAACCTAATTCTAGTCAAAATATTGCCTATGTTAATGGTGGAACATTGACAATTAATGGTAAAAACGATGTATCCGGAAATATGGGTACATTATGTAATGATACAGGTTACAAAGACGGCAACTTCACTAGAGGTGGTGCGATTGCTATTTATAATGGTGGCGAGGCAACTGTTAATGACTGTAACATCAGAGATAACGTATGCAATTTTGCAGGTGCAATATTCGTATCAACAGGAACCACTGCTACTTTAAATAATTGTAATGTCTATAATAATGTAACAAATAATGAGTGGGGATACCGTGGCGTTATTTATGTTGAGGGTATTTCTGCGAAGGCATATATAAATGGCGGTGAGATTTATGGTAATAGTGCCGGAGTATATTTATTTGATGGGACCAGCTCACCATATGCCAAGCTGAATGGAGTATACATTCACGACAACTTACAGTATGGCGTTGGTATTGAACATAACGAAAACGGTAATCCTTCTTTAACTATTGCTGGTGATACTATTATAAAAAACAATTCCACTCAGGTAACTACGGGAGCACGTGCAAATTTACGTATAAATAATTCTAATGATGCTAAGATTGAAATAGATTCTGAATTAGGATTAGGGGATAACGCATATATTGGTATTACTTTGCAAGGTGATAAAACTGGCAGTAAAGCCGTTTTTACCAACAGTGCGAATACTTCATATAATGACGCAAGCAAATTCTTTAGTGATGACTCTAATTATAGCATTATTAAAAATGGCGATGGTCAGTTGACGTTAGGAGTTGCCGTTGCAACTGTTACAGTTGGTTCTGATATATCTTATTATGATAGTTTTGCATCAGCCTTAACTAATTGGGTAGAAGGTTCTACTTTAACTTTATTAAAAGATGCGACTATTTCTGAAAGCATACCTATTACCTTTAAAAGAACACTTGATCTTAATGGTTATGGTATTCGTCAAACCGGAGATACTAATATTTTTGATATCGCAGATCTTGATAGTGATACCAATCGTGATTTAACTATTATTGATAGTAATCCTACCCGTCCTCACGCGATTACTCTTTCTAATTATCGAGGAACTGCTGTGAGTGATGGCACTGGTACCACTGATGTTACTAATGGTACAGGAACTGCATATATAACAGGCGGATATCTTACTGGTGGTAACTCTAGTAATGAGGGTGGAGCGATACGCGTATTCAATAGATACTCAAAAGTCAATATAACAGGTGGAACTTTCATTGGAAATATTGGCACTTATGGTGGAGCGATATCTTTATATTCAAATTCAGTCTCTTTATCAAATATTACTGTTATCTATAATAAAGCAACTAATGGTTCAGGTGGTATCCATAATAATGGATCAACCGTCACAATCAGTGATAGTAATATCCAATATAATATCGGTACTGTGTATACTGGTGGTATTTACTCTGGTTGGGATACAAATCATGTATCAATTCAAGGTAATACAATTATTAATAATAACTATCTAGGAACCACTCTTAATAATCTTAATGTTGACGCAGATGGCTATGTTAAGGTTAGTGGTGAGTTAGGTGAAGACGCTTATATTGGTATTACTGCTGGTTCTGATAATAAGGTAGTTACCAATAGTGAAGATATTTCATTTAACGATGCTTCGAAATTCCACGCTGATAAAGCTAGTTTATCTATTATTAAAGCTAGTGATGGACAATTAAAATTATCTGACATTGTTGCTACTGTTACTAGTGGTACAACAGTCACCGAATATAATAACTTTAATGACGCTCTTGCTGCATGGACTAATGGAACTACATTAACACTCTTACATGATGTTAATTTTAATAGTCAAGTTACTATTAACGATACCAAGACTCTTGATTTAAACGGATATGGTATTATAACAACTTCTAACGATTCATTATTCATCATCTATAATGGTGGTAATTTAACTTTAAATGATAGTGGTGACACCACACATTATTTTACATATGAAAGGTATAAAGATTATGATGCTGGTTTAGCTACTGTTTGTAATAAAGCCGCTTATGATGCAGCTAGCGAAGATTCTAGAGGCACATTTAGTGGTGGTTATATTACAGGACTTCATATTACGGCTGATAGCCCAGTTGCCAAAGGAGTATTTAGGCTCGAAGAAGGCGGTGCTAAATTAACGATGAATGGTGGAACCATCATTGGCAATTATTGTGATAACTCTGCAAGTGGCGTTTGTTCAGACGGTGTGTTCGAGATGAACGGCGGAAACATGATTTATAACATCAATAGACAAGGTGCAATTAATCCTCGTTATGGCACATTAGTCATTAATGGTGGAAATATCAGTCACAATCTTGGTAAAAACGACAAAAATATAGGCAGAGGTGGTGCGATATTACAATACGGAACAGTAGACTGCACAATTAGAGGTGGAACAATAACTAACAACGTTGCTAGACAAGGAGCGATTGCTTCACAATGTAATATCGCTATTGAAGGCAATCCAGTAATCAAGGATAACATTGCTATTGGCGAAGATGGAAATAGTAATGATCCAATGAATATTTTATTATGCCTTGAGCAAGAATCGAAATTGGAATTCATTGGCGAATATACCGGGAAAGATCCAATTGGAGTAACTATTGATATGCCTAACGTTCACGACATAACAGCCTCTACTGATGTTTCATTCAATAATGCAAATAATGTTGTTTCTGATGATCCTAACTATGTTGTAGGAGTTTATCCAGCTGGCCATACCAAAGCGGGACAATTATTCATTGGTGATAAGGTTACTGTTACTTATACTACTGAACACGGAATTGCGCCTGTTTCTGATACAGTGGCAAATGGTTCTATTATTTATAATGAACCAACTTCTTTAAGCCAAGAAGGCTATGATTTTAAAGGCTGGTACAAGGAAGCTGAATGTGAAAATGTTTGGGATTTTGATAACGATGTTGTTTCTAGCGATATAACTCTATATGCTAAGTGGGATTATGATGAAGCTACAGCCAACGTTATTAATTTAATTAATGATATTGGCACTCTAACTTACGACGGTGGTAGTAACGATTCTTTAGATGATATCTTAGCAGCTAAAACTGCTTATGACGCTTTATCAGAAGTGAGAAAAGGTATCGTCAACGGAGTTAATAAAGATATCTTAGATCATGATGTCACTACTTATATAAACGTTGATAAAGTTGGAGACTTAATTAAAGCCATTCCAGAGCCTAACCCAACTAAAGAATATTATGACGCTATAGATTTAGCAAAAACAGAATACGATAAACTAACTACTGAAGAAGTTACTATATTAAACACTACAATAGATTTTGAACAATTCTTAGATGATAATGCTGCCGCTAAGGAAGTGATTATTGAAATTGAAGAAATTGGTGAAGTAACTTATGACGGAGGTATCGATGACTCTAAAAAGGACATCGAAAAAGCCGAAAAGTCATATGAAGAATTGACTAAAGATCAAAAAGATATTGTTGACTATGTTAATCACGATGTCTTAGTGGATGATCGTGAAATATATGATCAACTTGATAAGGCTATCAAAGCGATTAAAGATATCGGTAAAGTCGATAGTGGTGACACTACTAAAGAAAAGTTAGATGAAGCTAGAGATGCATATGATGCTCTTCCTGATGAACTTAAAGAATTTGTTAAAGATTATGATAATTCATTAAAAGTGCTTGAAGATGATGAAAAAGTTTATGAAGCTTTAGTTTTAATCGATGAAATTGGAGAAGTTGGTTATGACTCCGCCTCTCAAGAGAAGATTCAAAAAGCGAGAGCATATTATGATTCTTTATCTGATGATCAAAAAGAATTAATCGCGCCTGAAGTGCTTAGAGCCTTAGAAGAAAAAGAAAGTGCATATGACGCTTTATCTAATAAAGGTAATACAACACTTCTAGTTCTATATATCATCTTTGGTATATTGCTTTTAGCGGGTATCATTTATTTCTTCTTCCTTGTTCATAAGAAAAAGAATAATGACGACAATGATAATGGTTCTAATAATGGTAATAAAGGTGCTGTTAGATTAGCTTCATTCACTGGCTTAACCCCATTTATTATCTACGCAAGTCATTATTTAGATGCTGGATACATTCTCCTTTATGTCATCATTGCGTTAACCGTGATAGTTTGGGTAACTGATTTAGTAATTCTTATCTATAAAAAGACACATAAAAATGAAAAAGTGGTAGAAGAAGCTAAACAAGTAGATACTACTAAGCCAGAAGAAGTTAAACCTCAATTTGAGAAAGAACCTGAACCAGTTAACGAAGAGGAAGAAGAAGTTGTTACTATTACTGACGAAAAGGGTAATATCTTCAACATCCGTTATATTAAGTCCTTCACTGCTAAACTTATTCAATCTCCAGATGAGACTAAGAAGTATTATGAAGAGCTTAAGAATTATGTGCTTTCATATAAGAAAACAACCTCTAGAATAAGTTGGCATTATGACTCAGTTAATTCTGGTCGTAACCAAGTATTAAAATTTGCTATAAGAGGAAAGACTTTATGCCTCTATTATCCTCTTAATGTAGAAGATTATAACGATACTAAATATAAAGTTGAAGCAGTGGAATCTAAGAAGTTCGAGGAAGTCCCATGTCTATATAGAATCAAGAATGATCGTAGGCTTGGTTATGCGAAAGACTTAATTGATACAGTCATGAATAACTTAGGATTAGTTAAGGGAGAAGAGCAACATGAAGTTTATAGTGATCTTCCTTATGAACCTAATAAACCTCTTATCTCTCGCGGACTTATTAAAGAACTTAAGGTTCAAGTTAATAAGCCAGTTGAACAAGTAGTCTCTAAGAAAGTTAATGATGAAGGTGATGAAATTGTTACTACTAGAGATAATAAAGGTAATTATTTTGAAATCCGTTATATCAAATCTTTCTTAGCAAAGTTATCTCAAGCAAGTGATGAGACTAAAGCTTATTATAATGAACTTAAAAATTATGTCCTTACTTATAAAGGAGCTCATTCTAGAGTCTCTTGGCACTTTGATTCCATCAACGTCGGAAGAAACCAAGTTATTAAGTTCTCTATAAGAGGCAAGACATTATGTGTCTACTACGCTCTTAATGCGAATGATTATCTAGACACAAAATATAAAGTTGAGGCAGTAGACTCTAAGAAGTTTGAGGAAGTCCCTTGCTTATATCGTATTAAGAATGATCGACGTAGAGACTACGCAAAAGATCTTATAGATACAGTTATGGCTAATGTTCCTACTATAAAGGGTAAAGAGAGTAATGAAGACTTCCGTATTCCTTATGAATCTACTAAAGCCTTATTAGCGAAGGGCTTAATTAAAGAAAATAAAGTTCAAGTTAATAAACCAGTAGAAGATAAACCAGTTGAACAAATGAGTGAAGAGGAAGAAGAAGTTATTACTATCACTGATGAAAAAGGTAATATCTTTAACATCAGATATATTAAGTCCTTCACTGCTAAACTTATTCAATCTTCCGCTGAAACCAAGAAGTATTACGAAGAACTTAAGAATTATGTATTAAGTTATAAGAAGACTACTTCTAGAGTAAGTTGGCATTATGACTCCATTAACTCTGGTAGGAATCAAGTTATCAAGTTCTCTATAAGAGGTAAAACATTATGTGTTTATTACGCTTTAGATGCTAACGACTACTTAGACACTAAATATAAGGTAGAAGCAGTGGAATCTAAGAAGTTCGAGGAAGTACCTTGCTTATATAGAATCAAGAACGATCGTAGACTTGGTTACGCAAAAGACTTAATTGATACAGTTATGTCTAACCTTGGTCTAGTTAAGGGTGAAGAACAACATGAAGTTTATAGTGATCTTCCTTATGAACCTAACGCTCCATTAATTGCTCGTGGTTTAATCAAAGAACTTAAGGTTCAAGTTAATAAGCCAGTAGCCCCAGTCGTGATTAAAGCTGAAGAGGTTGATGTCAAAATGAGCGATGAAGAAGCCACTTCTCAAATCAAGGAAGATAGTGGATCTAAAAAGCATGTTGGTAAAAAAGGCATCGTTAATATTGATGTTATTGCTAAATCATTTATAAATAATGAAGTGGTGAATATTGAATCATTATGGGAAAAGAAAATCATCTCTAAGAATATTGGACACGTCAAAGTCTTAGCGAGAGGAAGTTTAAATAAGAAACTCAATTTCGAATTACAAGACTATTCCCTCCAAGCGGTGAAGATGATCCTTCTAACGGGAGGAACAGTGAAAAGGGTTAAATAAACACACTATAAATTTATTTATAATGTGATAATATATTTAATAAGTTTTTAAGGAGATACTTATGCAATTAGGATTTAAAGACAAATTCAAATCATTCATGAAGAAAAAGAATTTTTCAATCTTAGAACTCGTAGTTAGTTGTTTGTTCTTATTAGCAACAATTGCCTATTTCGTTTTATTAATTTTTGGAAAATCAATCTTTGGAGAAGGTAATGCTTTCTATCGTAGCTTTAACATTTTCTCAAATGCGGGAGATATTAATGTATTCGTTAGAATTCTTAGTTATTCTTTCTTCATTTTTGGTATTAGTTTCATTGTAAGATTAGTGTTAAACTTATGCCTTCCATTATTTAAGAAGACAAGAGGATTATTAACCATTCTTATTTCCGTCATTAAATACGCTGCTGTATTAGTCTGGTTATTCTTTGTTCTATCTAGCTTCGGTGTTGATACAACCGTGATCTTAACTGGTATTGGCATCGTCACATTAATCGTTGGATTAGCTATTCAACCTTTACTCGCTGATATCATTGCGGGTTTATTCATCGTCTTTGAAGATGTCTTTAATGTTGGAGATATCATTGTTGTGGATGGATTCAGAGGCACAGTGAAAGAAATCGGTATGAGACACACTCAAATCGAAGATGCTGGTGGAAATATTAAAGTTATCAATAACTCTGATATCCGTTCCATGGTCAACTTAACTGATCAATTATCTGTTGTCGCTGTTGATATGTCTATTGAATATGGTGAATCACTTGAAAGGGTAGAATCTATCATCGCTCAAAATATCGATAAGATTAAAGAGGCTATTCCAGCTATTGTTGAAGGACCATTCTATAAAGGCGTTTCCGCTTTAGCGGATTCTTCCGTTAACTTAAAATTCTTTGCTAAATGCGAAGAAAACGATCGTTTCCAAGTGGAAAGAGATTTAAATAGAGAATTTAAATTATTATTTGATAAGAATAATATTAATATCCCATTCCCACAAGTTACTGTAAATAAACCTGTATCATTTGAAAATGCTACTAATAAAGAAAAACAAATTGCTAAAGATTTTATCAAGGGACAAAAAGAAGCATCTACTGGTATAGATGAAAACGCTAACGACCTTAAATAATTATGGATTTTGACGATAATAATTTCGTTATTACTAATAAGGATGATGTCATTCATCCTGAAGAGACTACTTTATCAAAAACTGGTGAAGAGTTATTTAAAGGTGGACAAGAAAATTATTATTTCAAAGAAAATAACATTAAAGTGCAAGAGATACATTTCTCTACTGATAATAAAGGTGCTACTCCATTAAACGCATCTAAGGTTGATGTTAGTGCTACTGGTAGTGATAACAATAAACACATTCTTAAATCACTTACTAGTACCGCTTCTATTCCTGGCGTATTAGTAACAGTAGTAGGATCTATTACTGTCATTGGTGCAGCCGCTGGAATCATTAATATCAAACCAATTAATAAGAAAGTAACTAACTTCTTATCTAACAGCACAGAATTAGGTTTTGAATTTGAAAAAGAAGAAAATAAGACCTACAAGATGCTATTAACTAATGAAGAGTATCACTATTCTATGGATGTTGAAACAGATAGCTCGTTTATCTTTAATGAATTAATGCCAAACACCGTTTATGATTTCACTTTATATGATATTGATGTGACTCCTTCTAAAGTTGTGTTCGCTAGCTCATATATGACGAAAGCAAGTGATAATTATACTGCCGTTATTAGTAACACCCAAATCAGTAAAGATACAATCACATTTGATATCGCTTATGAAGGTGAAAATATTGACTTTGTCACTATTGATGTGATGGATGAAAATGATAATGTTATCTATCATTATGAAGGGGCACGAATTAATCAAGTAACCGTCGCTAGAACTGAAGGCTCTAGTTATAACTGTAAAGTGGCGATTAACGGAAAAGTGATTCATCTTGAAGCACTTGTTAACGAAGAAGTAGTGGTTCCTGTAAGTGGAGTCACACTTAACAAAACTTCTTTAGATCTTAAAGTGGGTGAAAAAGAAACCCTTATTGCAAGTGTCTTACCTACTAATGCAACTAATAGAGACGTGATCTTCTCTAGCTCAAAAGAAGATGTTGCTACTATTAATGAAAAAGGTGAAATCACTGCACTTAAAAAAGGCAACACAAATATTAAAGTCACTACCGTTGATGGAGGCTATATTGCTACATGTAGACTAAGAGTCAGTGATGCGACTGTTCCAGTAACAGGTGTTAGTATCAGTGAAGATTCTATTGAATTAAATGTTAGAGAGACTAAATCTTTATCAGTCACTGTCTTACCTACTAACGCTTCTAATAAGAATGTTACATTTGAATCAAGTAATCCTAGGATTGCTAGTGTAGATGAAAACGGCGTAATTACTGCTCATAGCGTAGGAGAGGTAACCATTGTTGTTACTACAGTTGATGGTGGATATAAAGACTTCGTGACAGTCACTATTATGCAATAAGTAGAAAAATATATAAGAATAATTGAGTTATCCAGTTTGGGTAACTCTTTTCTTTGCTAAAGACGTCCTTAGTAAAGACGTCCTTACTTAGAGGTTGAATGTATGTTTTACGGTAGAAAAGAAGAATTGGATATTATAAAAACGCTTTAAACAGCGAGAATTTTGAATTTGGTTTGATATTGATAAAATGTCGGTCAACCGATATAATATAACCATGACATTTTTAGATTTACTTTCAGAAAAGAAAACTACTGTATATTCGTTATCTTTGGATAGTGGAGTTCCTAGAACAACTTTAACAGATATCGCTTCTGGTAAAGCTGATATTTTAGAATGCTCAGGTAAAACATTATTAGCAATTTCTAAAACCCTTAATGTTTCTATTGAGGATCTTCTTTCCCTAGAAAGAGAAGAAGCTAAAACCGTTTTGCCAGGTTTTTTATCTGAATCAATAAATGAATATCGCAAGGCCATTCGTAAAGATAGCACTCTTATCGATTGTTATAGCGATCAGCTTAACAGCTCAATAAATGTTGCGGAAGTAGAAAATCTAATCTCTAAAGAACAAGCCGATAGATTGCGTATGAGATATTTTGGGAGGCAGTAAATATGATAGATTTTACAAATTTACCTACTAGAAAAAAAGCTTATGGAGGTGCAAACGGAAATAAACTTAGTGTCATTTATAATGATGAATTATATATGTTAAAGCTTCCTATGCATGCTTTAAGAAACCCAAATCTTTCATATACAAATAGTTGTACATCAGAATATCTTGGTTGTCATATTTTTAATATGCTTGGAGTAAAGGCACAAGATACATTATTAGGAACATATAAATATCATGACAAAGTTAGAACAGTAGTGGCTTGTAAAGATTTTACTGCTCCAGGAGTTGTTATTTTAGATTTTGCTTCTATTAAAAACCAAATTATTGATTCGGCATCTAATGGATATGGGACTGAAATGTCGGATATTTTGGACACAATTGAAAAACAGACAGTAGTAGATAGCAAAGAATTAAAAGAACATTTTTGGAATATGTTTGTAATTGATGCTTTTATTGGCAATTGGGATAGACATAATGGGAACTGGGGTTTTTTATATAATCAAGAAACAGACCATATGGAAATAGCGCCAATTTTTGATTGTGGTTCATCGCTATTTCCTCAAATAGATGATGATTTAATTAAAAAAGTGATTTCATCAAAAGTTGAAATGAATGCTCGTGTTTATGATGTTCCGACATCTTCTATATTAATCAACGGAAAAAGGGCTAATTATTATAAAGTTATTACTTCACTTGAATACAAAGACTGTAATGCAGCAATTAAAAGAATTGTTCCTAGAATCAATTTAGAAATAATAAATGATTTGATTGATAATACCGAAGAACTAAGCCAATTACAAAAAGATTTTCTTAAGAAAATACTAAAATTAAGAAAGGAAATAATCTTAGATACTGCATTTAGAAAAATATAAGATATTCTAAGGATTGCCCATTTTCCTAGTTCGACTTATTTTGACCCTTATCATATCTTTTGTTTCATACGTTAGCCTTCTTTCGACGGAAGCATAGCTTTTGTAAGAGAAAATTCCGAAAAAACAAAGTTTAATCCTAAAAACGGAATTTACTTTTTTCAAGTTATATAACTGTATATGCTAACTCATTAGTGTTGATTTTATAGCAATCTAGATTTATACTAAAGACGTCCTTACTAAAGACGTCCTTACTAAGAGGTTGAATGTATGTTTTATGGAAGAAAAGAAGAATTGGATATTTTAGAAAAACGCTTTAACAGCGAGCGTTTCGAATTTGGTTTTATATATGGTCAACGCCGTATCGGAAAAACTTCATTAATAGATGAGTTTAGTAAAAGCCACAAGACCGTAATGTTTTTTATTCCTGATAGTGATGATGGTTTGATAAGGAGGGATTTATCCAACCAACTATTTATGTATTTAGATAAAAAAGGACAAACCCCTTATGAAAATTGGGAGTCATTCTTTATTGGGCTTAAGGAATCGTTCAATGATGAAAAAGTAATGATCGTGTTTGATGAATATCCTAACGCTTTAGTTGGACATGATGGCAAAAGAAAAAAGACTGATTTCGATGAAAAGCTTCAGAACGCTATTGATCACATCTTTAAAGATACAAAGTTATCGATAGTGATAATGGGCAGCAATGTATCTTTTATGCAAAATATCATTCAAGATAAAGTTGGTCCTTTATATAAGAGGCATACTTTCACACTGTTTATCAGTAAATTAAGATGGAACGATGCTTTAAAGTTTGTTGAAAAAATGCCTCTTGATGATCAAATAAAGACATTATCGTTACTAGATACTTTTCCTTATTACTTATCACACATTGATCAAAATCTTTCTTTCGAAGAAAATTTGGATAATTTCTTCTTTAATAGGGATTCGTTAATTACTATTGACCCTACATTCACTATATCGTCTAACATGAGTATTACGGGATTCTATGTCGGTATTATGAGGTGTTTAGTGGATAGGGTTAATACTATTAAAGAAATGGGAAATGTTTTAAAAGCAGAAAGTGGAAAGGTTTCCCTATATCTTGAAGAATTATTGAAATCTAATGTTGTTAATAAATCTTCATATTTTAATTCGTCAAGAAGTACATATTATGAAATCAACGATCGTATGACTGCTTTCTATTTTAAATTTGTCCAACCTTATCTTGAACATATTAAACTTGGTAATGGTATGTTTATTAAAAATAAAGAGAAGAACGCGATTGATGATTTTATGCATCATTCATATGAGAAACTATGTATCACATATCTTAATGAATTAAATAATCAAGGAAAATTAAACACGTTTTACTTGTCGTTCACTAACTTTAGAGCGGATAAAACTTCACTTAATAGGAGCGTGGAGATTGATATCGTGGGTGAAGATAATGGCTCATTATTATTAGGGGAATGTAAATATAGTAAGAAAGAAAAAGGTGTTGATGTTTATAACCATTTAAAAGAATCAGGAACTATTAAACCTTTTGATACTTATAAAAAGAAATATTATTATATTTTTTCTCACACGGGTTTTAATGATGAATTAAAAAAGTGTCAAGATTCTAATCTATACCTCATATCATCTAAGGATATGCTTGAAGCAATAAATAATTAACTACATCATTATGCAATATGGAAAAGAAAAACGAATTCAATTCTAAAGCGGGTTTTATCCTTGCCGCAGCAGGAAGCTCAATTGGTTTGGGCAACTTATGGAGCTTTCCATATAAAGCTAGTCAGAATGGTGGAGCAGCATTTGTTTTTGCTTACATCATTAGTGTCATTATATTAGGCTCCATATTAGCGATTGCAGAAATATATATAGGCAAGCGTTCTAGAGCAAATCCCATCACTTCATATAAGAAGATTAGTAAATATTTAGGATGGGTAGGTGTAGTTGGAATATTTACTGCGTTTATCATTACTTGTTATTACATAGTATTGGGTGGTTACACGATTAAATATACAGTTAATTCTTTCTCTGATAATTCTAATATCTTAGAGTCTTTCAGTGGCAGTATCTGGCAAGTGATATTATTTACTGCAATATTTATTGGATTATCCTTAGTTGTTGTCTCTTTAGGAGTGAAAAACGGGATAGAAAAATCGAGCAAAATCTTAATGCCTGCTTTAATTGTGATATTAATTGGAGTGGTGATTTACTGCTTAACTCTAGGAGAGGGAGTAAAAGAAGGGCTTAATTATTATCTTAATCCTGACTTTAAAGCCTTAGGGTTTAAAGGGATATTAGCGGCGATGAGTCAAGCCTTCTTCTCTTTATCAGTTGGTGCAGGCTCGCTTATTACGTATGGCTCATATACCGGGAAAGATATTAGGGTAGGTAAATCAGTCTTATGGATTGCTTTCTTTGATACTTTAGTGGCATTCCTCGCTGGACTAGCGATATTCCCTAGTATCTATCATTATCAAGCA
Organism: Erysipelotrichaceae bacterium; assembly: GCA_015059185.1. Classification (GTDB taxonomy): domain Bacteria; phylum Bacillota_I; class Bacilli_A; order RFN20; family CAG-826; genus SIG220. Next base: position 66,266 of record SVAY01000005.1, on the reverse strand, counting down.
GAGACTGGTATCGCTCTACAAAATAACGGCATTGTCTTATTATTCTCTTCCATGCCAATTGTCTTTAGTTCGCTTGGAACATTTGGGAAAGTGATATCTTTCTTCTTCTTTGGGATGGTTTCTATTGCCGCGATTACTTCCGTTATATCTTTATTAGAAGTAGTAGCCCAGTATCTTATCCAAAGGCATCATCTTAAAAGAAAGATAGTCTGTATGGTTATCGCTATTATATCGTTAGTGATATCAATACCGATAGGAATGTCGTTAGGTTTCTCACTCAATAATGAACCTTATCTATTGATAGATGGGAAAAACTTATTAGAGATAATTGACCTCATGGTGAACTCTGTATTTATCCCTGCTAACGCCTTATTAGCGTCTATCGCGATAGGATGGCTATTATATAAAGATAAAAAGAAACGCTTTAGCTTTAAATATCTAAGCGAGAATCTAGAAGAAGATGGATTAAAGCTAGGTAAGTTCAGATATATATTTGCTTTTATGATTAAATATATCATCCCAATATTAGTGATCGTAATAGAAGTAATAGGTATTATCGATATTGTTTTCCCATTAAGTGGATCCAGTAGAAGTTTCTCATTAACTGGACTAATTATAGAATTAATCGCTTTTATCATCATTGGTATATGTATGTTTCTCTTTTTTGTATTCCTTAAGGATAAAGATACAGGGACAAATGATAGCGAGTATCAAACTACTGATGAAATAAGTAATGACAATAAATTATAAGGTCGCATGTCCAAAAATATGCATTTATATTGATAATTTGTTATTTTCAATATCAATATTGAAGGAAATATTTAGGCTAGAAAGTAAAATACATTATTATCAATAATAAATATCCTATATATTATAAGTAACTATGATGAACACAGAACAATACCTTGAACCATTAAAATATTATGAACGAGAACTCAAAGAGACACATCGTCAAAATGTTGAGGATTGTTTTGCTAAACTCTCAGATGAAAGTCATGTCGATATTGGTTCTAATAAGATCACCTGTACTAAATACTACGCCGAGAAGAAAGCATTAGATAAATTAAAGAAGTCATTAACTGCTACTAAAGTGGGTATCGTCTTTATGATTATCTTAATGGTTGTGGGCTTTGTATTAGGTCTAATTTTACTTATCACTGGCTCTAGTAGCGGATCAGGAGTTTCTATCGGTGTTGGGGTCGGTTTACTCGTTACAGGTGTCATCGCCTTAGTGGTCTGGTTAGCGGTATTTAGACCAAAGAAAAAAGACTTACAAAAGATTGTTGATAAGAAACAAAAAGTCGCAGATAAATTACAGAATGAAGCCTACGAACAAGTGAGAGGTCTTAATAACTTATTTAAACCAAATCTTGCTGTTGAGTTGATGGAAAAAACTGCTCCTTTAATTGACTTTGATGAATATCTTTCTAGTAAGACGCTTAAAAGAATTGTTAATCAATTTAAAGATAAACTTGATACTGATAAGACACATTCTACTTTAGTCGTTCAATCAGGAAATATTAACACTAACCCATTCATCTTACGTCAGAAATTAGTGATGGAGATGGTGCCAGAAGTTTATACTGGTACATTAGTGATTACCTATACTAAAACAGTGAGTGATGGAGAAGGTGGCAGCAAGACAATTACCGTTAGTCAAACCTTAGTTGCGCATGTTACTAAACCACGTCCACAATATACTGTTTATACTGGTCTTAATTATTATACTGATGCCGCGGATAAATTATCGTTCTATCGTACACCTGCGGGTATGAAAGGGTTAAGTGATAAACAAATCCAACGTAGAACTAATAAAGAAGATAGGGAAAACCAAAGAAAAGCCGAAAAAGCCGTGAAAAAAGGCGAGAATTACACGAAATTTGCTAATTCTAAGTTTGAAGCATATATCAATTCTGAAAAGAGAAATAATGAATTAGAATATCGTTTATTATTCACCCCGCTCGCACAGAATAACTTTGTTTATTCTTTATCTAAACACGACGATATTTATTACGATAAGAGGGGATGTATTAACTCCATCAGCACAACGCATGATAAGGATATGGATTATTCTGGTGATATATCAAATTATTATCACTTTGATTATGAAGTGATTAAGGCGAACTTTGTAAGTTATAACATGAAGTTCTTTGAAGCGTTATATTTTGATTTTGTCCCTCTACTTAATATCCCGCTTTTCTTCCAGCATCAAAGCGCTCCATTCGTCGATACGGAAGAAGAGGATGTGATCTCATATTATGAAGCTGAGGTCTTAATTAATAAATTTGAACCAGATTTATTTAAACCAGAACACTGTGATACAGATGTGATTCTTAAACCAACAGTGAGCGGTAATAATATCATAGTGAATTCCTATGGATATCAAGCGATTCCTAGGGTGGAACTAGTCCCTACTTTCGGTGGAGATGGAAGGACTCATATGGTCCCTGTTGATTACCTTGAATATAAAGAAGTGCACGATGCCTTTAACGTCAATTTAATTAACAATGATTCCGAAATAGTGGATAATAAAAATGGTAGTGAAGTGCTTTATAGAAAGTATCGAGCGCATTTACTAAATAAATAATTTAAGGAGATTATTAAAATGGCAGTCAAGGAGGAAAAAGTAATGGCTAATGAATTAGATGAAACAAATCCAGTAATCAATGAAGCCGGTAGAGATGTCAATGTTATTGATAAGCAACTCCCTATCAAAGTTGGAGCAGGAAGCTTAGTCTTTGAAATTATGTTATGGGTACTTGGTATTATCCCAGGACTTATCTTCTTATTTGTGAAGATTGGTGCAGGTAACTACCTAAGTAGATTACAACAAAAGATTCAACACGACGCTTCTCAAATCGATAACTACTTAGAACAAAGAGTGGTCATTCTTAAAAACGTTGCCGCTTTACTCAACAAGTCAATGGACTTTGATAAGACAACATTTAAAGAAATCGCAGCTCTCAGAAGTGGCGCTCCAGCAGTGAGTGAAGGTAACTTTGAAACTGTTAATCAAATCGAAAGAGCAAACGGCAAGTTATATGCGGTTATGGAAAACTATCCAGATCTCAAAGCACATAATGAAATTATGTCCGCAATGAATCAAAATAGTTACTTACAAAAAGAAATTACCGCCGCTAGAGAAGTTTATAACGATGCAGTTAATGAATGGAACCATGCAGTATACTGCTGGCCAGCTAAGATGATTGTGGCAGCAAAACGTGGCTACACAACTAGAATCCCATTCATCGCTTCTAAAGAAGTCAAACAACAAGCTAGAGAAGTCTTCTTCTAATCTAGTTCAAAGGATTATGAAGGCCGCCTTATGGTGGCCTTTTAATGTGGCTAAAAGTTAATTACTTTGTAATTAAAAATATTGGATTGCACATTTTAGCCATTTTTCAGATGCTTAAATTGCACATTTTAGCCATTTTTTGAAGGTTTAAATTGCACATTTTAGGAAAAATGATACTATGTAATTAAGGTAAATATTATGGATCGACTAGCGTTACAAGAATTGATTAATTGGAATAATTCTATCAATAGAAAGCCACTCATGATTTATGGGGCTAGGCAAGTGGGTAAGTCATATCTTATGAAAGATATTTTTGCAGAGAATTATTACAAAAATAATTATATTTATATCGATCTTAAAAAAGATAACGAATTTCGCGATTTCATATTATATGGAGGTAAAGATAAATCATCTATTGTTGACGCTAAAACAATTATTGAATATCTCTCCTTAAGAGCTATGAAAAGAATCGATGAATCAACATTAATTATATTTGACGAGGCACAGGAATGTTTGCCAATAATAACCGCCTTAAAATACTTTAAACAAGATTTCCCTAGGATACCTGTTATGATATCTGGTTCAATGGTGAGAATCAAAATCAAAAGAGAACAGCAAAATGATAGAAAACATAAGGACGAGTCTTTCTTTTTCCCGGTCGGTGGATATAGCAAAATCACAATATACCCGTTAACTTTTGAAGAATTTTTATTGAACTATAATAATGCTTTATATATTAAAGTTAGAGAAGCATATTTAAATAAAAAAATATTAGATGATTCTTTACATCAAATGGCGATGGATGCACTATACACCTATCTTTTAGTGGGGGGCATGCCTGAATCTGTTTCTATGTATTTAAAAAATCATGATTTATTAGAAGCAAGAAGAAACAACATAAATCTATTTGAAGATTATTTAAGTGATATGGATTTATATCAAGCCAGTAAAGAGTCTATTGTAAGAAGTAAGATTATATTTGACAGTATCTATACTCAATTAGATAAAGATCAAAAAAACTTTAAAAGCTCCTTGGTAGGAAAGAACTTGAAAACGAGAGACATTAGAAGCCCATTAGATTGGTTAAACTTAGCAAATATTGTTTATGAATCTAAACAAGTAAAACTAGTAGTGAGTTATCCTTTAAAAGAAGAGAATGATTATAATTACCGTTTATATCTATTTGATAACGGCTTATTTACATATCAATCAAAAATTAATATGGCAAATTTTATTGACAGTAATGCTAAAAACACATTGTCTGGACTATTGTTTGAAAATTATATTGCTTCAGAATTAAAGGCTAATGGTATCCCACTCTTTTTCTGGAAGGGGAAAGACGATTATGAATTTGAATTTCTTGTTGAATGCAATAATAGAATAATTCCAATCGATGTTAAAAAAAGTACAGGTGTACTAAAGTCACTAAAAAAATATAAAGAAAATAACAAATGCGATTTAGCTATTAAATTTTCTCAAAATAATTATGGTTACGATGAAGTAAATAAGATATTAACAGTTCCTTTATATCAGGCTTTCATGGCTATAAAAGATATAAAAGAATCAAAGCTCTAATTAATCTTTTCTAATAGTTCAGGTAAATCTTTAATTGAATCTAAGATATATGTTGGTTTAGCTTCATAGGCCTTAATATCTTCTAAGGTTGATTCTCCACTTAATACACAGACTGAATCAACTCCCGCATTTACTGCCACTTTAATGTCGGTATATAGTCTATCTCCGATACATAATACTTCGTCTTTATTTACCTGATATTTATTTACTAATTGGTTGATGATTTCTGGATCTGGCTTACCTAAGACTTTGGCAGTCTTATTAGTGCATAGCCTCATCCATTCAATCATCCCTCCGCAGTCAGGGATATATAATCCATCTTCAATAGGGCAGCGGTAGTCACCGTTGGTGGCGACAAATTCGACGTCTTGAGTTTCTAGATATAAACAAGCGTTCTTTAAGTCTTCATATACAAGTTCGGTATTAAAGCCACAGACAACTGCATCAAGCTTAATATCTTTACTATATGTAGAGACTAATTCAAACTTATTTCTTAATTTCTTCTTTAAGCATTCGTTACCAAGTACATAGATTTTCTTTGCGTTTCTTTTCGTTAGATATTCTAAAGTGACTTCAATAGAAGAATAAAAGTTCTCTTCATTACATTTAATACCCATGTTATTCACTTTAGAGATATAGAACTCTAAATCATGAGATGAGTTATTCGTGATAAAGACAAACTTGATATCGTGTTTTTTAAAATAATCAAAACACTCTTTCACTCCATCAAAGAGTTGGTTTCCTAAATAGATGGTGCCATCCATATCAAGCAGTATGAGCTTCTTCATAGATCGTTTCCTCTTCCACGTATTCACTAGCCATAAACATACCTACGAATAGGAAGACTAAAGAAATTGGTTCTAGTATTTCAGTCCAAGTCATGGCTTCAATTACAATAAAGGCAATGATATAGATAATAACGATTAAAAGCATAAAGAAAGCCGCTACTAGAATGGCGATTTTCATCGCACTCCAGTGTTTAACAGTATCTTTATATTTATATATACAGAAGAATATAAGAGCTAATAAAAGCGAGAAGGCAGCGGAAGCGAATAAGATATGAGAAACAATATAGAAGTTGCTTCCTCCTCCATATATTAAGGTATCTAGCCTTTGGAAGCTTCGAAGTGGATAATATGTTCCTTCAAACACCTTAAGAACAACTAAGGATACCTCAATTAAAGCGTTATTCTTAGTAATAAGGGCATAGATTAAGAATCCATTAGTGACAATTTCGAATAAGAAAGCGAATAAGTTCTCAAGTAAGAACCTATCTAACATGCTTACTGCGATAAATTCAACGACTTGTATCATTAAAGAGATAAGGATAAGAATAATCGCTAGATAATAAGCGATGTGCTTATTCCTAATAATGTTTAGACCTCTTTTCTTAGTCGCACTCATATCTCACTTATCTTATAATAGATAACTTCAAAATTTAAATCATTTATTAAATGTTTGTTATAATATCACTGAGGATAATTGCTTATGAACATAATGATGGTAAACGACATAGATTCAAAGTTTGAAGAACTAATTAGAAAATGTAAAGAATGCGGTGAACCAGTTTATATTAATAATGATGGCAAGATTGAACTTGTAGCAGTGGACATTAATTATTTTAAGGAAAAAGAGCAAGAATTAGAGATACAACAATTAGTATTAGAATCATATATATCTAGACTTAACGGAGGTAAAAACTATTCAATAGCTGAGTCTAGAGAATTATTATTATCAAGTTTGAAGAATTAGTTTAATTTTTACATAGTAAACCTTCTTTCAAGATTGAAAATTATTCCATAAAGGTTTACCTTAAGGGTAATAGATAAATATAAGTAGAGGTCTTATTAAATGGAAAATGAGAATGTTTTACAAGCCCCTTCCTTTAAGTTTGATAAAGCTTATCGAAGAAGGACGGTTTGGATTGGCTTAGCTTTCTTTGGGATTTTACTTGTGTGGCAACTTTATAACTCTTATTGTGCCCCAATGTTATCCTTTATGTTTGCTCGAAGCGATTATGCTTCTGTCATCGCTACTGCTCAAGCGGAAGCTGCTGCTGGTGTCGTTGTTGATATGAAGTATTTATTAGCGCATGGTTATATCACTGAACAAATGTATCTCCAGATTCAATGGAAAGTTGGTATCATCATGGCTCTTGATAATATTGCTGCCTTATTCATTATGCCTATATTTGGTCACTTAAGTGATAAGACCAAATCTAAATTAGGTAAAAGAATGCCTTATATCATCATTGGTAGTGTAGTAACTGCTATCGCCTTACCATTCATCCCATTATGTTTCAATACCGGTATGGGTGGTGTTGATGCCGCATTAATAGGTTCAATCGTTGGTATGATTTGTTCGATGGTCGTTATTATCATCTTCATGATGAGCTATCGTTCACCTGCTGTTGCTTTAATGCCTGACTTAACACCTAAACCATTACGCAGTAAGGCGAACGGCTTAATCAATGTTGTTGGTTATGTTGGCGGTGCGGTTGGTTCAATATTCGCAATCATTATTCCAGTTACTAAATATATCGATGGTACAAATAGATCATTATGGATGCTTGAAATCCCATTCATCGTTTGTAGTGTCGTTCTCCTTTTATCGTTAGGATTATTACTTTTTAAAGTGAGAGAAAATAAATTACATGCCGAACTCGATGAAGAGATTCGTCGTGGCGACGCTTTAGGCGAATCTGCTGAAGCAGTCACTGAAAATACAAAATTATCTAAGAGCAATATGAGAAACTTAATTCTCATCTTGGTGGCGGAAGTATTTTGGTTTATGTCACTTAACGCTGTTGAGACATTCCAAACTAACTATGTGATGTTCTGGCTTAATACATCTAGTGCTGGTGGCGCAGTGATGACTGTTATTAGTGGCGCCGCTAGTGTTATCGGTTTCTTAATTGCTGGTATCATTGCTGATAAGATTGGTAGAAAATGGACCATCTTTATTGGTATTTGCGTTGTGGCTTTATGTTATTTAGCCTATGCCTTCATTCCACAAGTGAAAGTTCCTTATGGAGATCCTGAGCACGTCTTTACTGCTAACTTACCTTGGATCTTCTTTATCCTCTTACCAACTATTGGTTTAGGATCTAGCTTAATTCATATTTGTTCTTTCCCACTTGTTACTGACTACTGTACTAGTGATAAGTTAGGTAGATTTACTTCTTTATACTATACCGCTAGTATGTTAGCTCAATCCCTTACTCCAATTGTTATTGGATTTATCTTCCAATACACCACTTGGAGAGCAATGCCAATCTATTCTGCTTCCTTGATGGCAGTAGCAGGCCTTGTGTTCTTCTTTGTTAAAGCTCCTAAAAGAAATGATAGAGCCAAGAACGCTCATGGATTAGAGGCTTTAGGAGAAGAAGATTAATGAAACCATTAGCAATCGCTCACCGCGGTTATCACGTGAAGTATTATGAAAATACTAAGGAAGCTTTTATCGAGGCTTCTAAGGGTAATTTTTATGGGATTGAGACCGATATCCATCTCACTAAAGATGGTGTCTGGGTCACCCATCATAATGATGATGTGATAAGCGGTGGTAAATCTTATATCATTACCGAACATACTCTAGATGAATTAATGCATCTCCCTCTTGATAACAATCAAGGACATGAGAATGCAACAGTCTGTTTATTCACTGATTATCTAAAGATATGTAAGGATAGTGGGAAACGTCCTATTATTGAAATCAAAAATTCTCCTAAGAAGAAAGATTTAAAAGAATTAGGAAAATATGTTGATAAATATATGGGTTTTGAGAATGTTACCTTTATTGGCTTCTATCCTTGGCCAATGTGGAAGCTTAGAAGAATGTTTAAGAAGCGTATCCACATTCAACAATTAATCCAAAAACATACGGAGTTCGTTCATACATCTGTATGGAAGAAAATGGATATAGATATCGATTATGAAAAACTAACAGATAAGATGATTAAAAAGATGCATAAACATCATCTAAAAGTTAATGTTTGGACTGTTGATGATATTGATGTCCTTAGAAAAGTCGAAACGATGGGAGTGGATTATGTCACTTCTAACGTCTTTGATCAAAACGCTTAATTATTTACGATAAATTATTGAGTCTCTATGAGACTCTTTTTTTATTTTGTTATTTATTATGTATCACAATTGTGTTACAATAATTACGGAGATAGATATGAAAAGTGAAGTAATACATGCAAGAGTTCAATCTGATATAAAACATGAGTCAGATAAGATATTAAATACTATTGGTATAACGCTTAGCCAAGCTGTTGACTTATTTTTAAGACAAGTAGTTTTAAAAAAAGGAATGCCTTTCAAACTTGATAGTGAGAAAAAAGAAGTTAATGATGCTGAACAGCTTGCTTATCTAATCAATTCTGTTGACGGAAGAGAGCCTTCTCAAAAAGCTAAAAAAATTATTCAATTATATGCTAACGGTGATATTGATTTAGAAACTGCAAAATTTGCCATTTTAAGGAGTTGATTATGAAAGATATATATGTACTATTCGATATTGACGATCCAACGATTGTTGATTTCGAAAAAATCGCATTCTCTAATGATTTAATCGAAGAACTCAAAAAGATCGAAAAAGAAAGCGATGAGAAAGGTTGGTTGACAGAAGAGGATATCAAGGAAGCTATCAAGAAAACACTTGATAAGGATGATTAATTTGTCAGCAAAAAAGGCGCTAGGTTTGAACTAAGCGCCTTTTACTATGTTTATTTCTTATTGATTTCAGTTTCTTTCATCATCGCACATGCTGGGCATTTAGTGCTTCCACATTGACATCCACATGAGCAAGATGATTTGCCTTTCTTCTTACGGTAGATATGGATAGAGAACACGGTCACTACGAATGCAACGACTCCAATAATAATTAGTGGTTCAAACCAACTCATAATTATTCATTCTCCAATACGTATTTCTTATGTCGTCTAATGACATAGATTGTAGCAGCAACAATAAGAGCTAATACAACAGCCATTAAGACAATGCCAGCCCATAAGGCTATTTCAAATAGTCTACCAACTCCGAAGATGATTCCACTTGCTGCGTAGCTCATTAAGAACCACCAGAGAAGAGTAATCCAAAATTCTTTTCTATTTTGTTCACCGAATGCTGCTCCAACTGCCGCAAAGCAAGGAATGGTAAATAGGTTATAGAAGGCAAATGCGTAAGCTTGAGAAGCAGTGAACATAATAGTTTCTTCATTAAGTCCGAGGACCGCCATAGAGTCGACAACTTGTTCCTTAGCAATTAAGCCAGTGATGACAGCGACACTATATTTCCAGCCATCATCTCCTTGTGCCCAACCAAGTGGGTAATAGAGGTAGGCAAGTCCTTTACCTAAGCTAGCAAGGATTGAGTCTTCAATATCCACTAAGCCTAATGATAAGTTCCAGTTAAAGTTACTTAAGAACCAAATGACAATAGTGGATGCAGCGATGATAGTGGCTGCTTTAGTGAGATAGTGTTTAAACTTTTCCCACACGTAGGCACCAACATTTTTCATTTGTGGTCGATGATAGAGAGGTAATTCCATAATGAATGGAGACACATAATCATCTTTAGAGATTACCCTCATTAATAAGGCATAAAGGATCGCGGCTAAGATACCACCTAAATAAATGGTGAAGACGAATGTGTCTCCTGCAAATCCTGCTAAAGCACCGACGCCAGCAATTAATGCCCAGATAGGAGCTTTTGCACCACAAGAGAAGCAAGTCATTAATCTAATAATCTTATTTCTTTCTTTTCTATCTTCGATAGTTCTAGAAGCCATAATGGCAGGAACCGAACAACCAAATCCGGTTAACATTGGGATGAATGCTTTTCCGCTTAAGCCAAGCTTACGGAAGACTCTATCTAAGATAAAGGCAACTCTAGACATATAACCGCTATCTTCAAGGACAGCGATAAAGAAGAATAATATCATTACTTGAGGGACGAAGCTAAGAACCGCATCTAAACCGGTTAATAAGCCATCACATACAAGGGATGTATACCATGTTCCTTCTGGCATGAATGATCTAAAGCCGTCAATAACTGATCCGGTTAAAAATCCCATCCAGTTCTGTAAGAAGATACCAGGAGAAGGTAGACCTGCTAGAGGCTCACCATCATATCCCATACCAGTACAGATGTTGATGAATACTTCGTTAGTGAACTCCACATGGAATAATCTATTAAGGAAGAACAAGTCTTCTGCAAATGTTAAATGGAAGACAAAGAACATGATGACAATGAATAGTGGGATCGCCCAAATTTTATGAGTCATCACTCTATCAATCTTGTCAGACTTACTTAATACTTTATTAGTCTTTTCTTCCTTGATTAAGACATTAGAATAGTTTTTAGAAATATAACTATAACGTTTATCAGCGACAATCGCTTCAAAATCATCTTGGAATGTATCATCCTTAAAGGTCTTTTTAAATTCTTCGACCATATTTACGAGGTCAGGATGCATTTCAACTTCGATTTTATCGAGTTCTACAAGTTTAATTGCGTGGAATAGGGGATTATCAACCCCTTTACCTTTAAAGGCGATTTGGACGTCGTGGATGAGGTGAAGAATATCACTTTCTTCAATCACGGTGTAACCTTGTCTAGTTTGTTTACTGGCTTTTAAGGCCGCTTCCATTAATTCGTCTAAGCCAGTGCTCTTTAAGGCAGAGATTTCTACAACTGGAACACCTAATCTTTTACTTAATGTTTTCGCATCTAATTTATCACCGTTTTTGATGATTAAGTCGGTCATGTTTAGTGCAAGCACGACAGGAACATTAATCTCTAATAATTGAGTAGTGAGATATAAGTTTCTTTCTAAGTTGGTCGCATCGATAACGTTAATGACGACATCTGGTTTCTCATCTAAGATATAGTTACGAGAAACGATTTCTTCTGGGGTATATGGTGATAAAGAATATATACCTGGAAGGTCAATTAAGTGAATTGGTGTATCAAGCTTCTTATATACACCTTCCTTTTTATCAACAGTGACACCTGGCCAGTTACCGACGTGCGCGGTAAGTCCGGTGAGGCTATTAAATAATGTTGTTTTTCCTGAGTTAGGATTGCCAAGTAAGGCTGCTGTAATTTTGTTTTCCATATAACCTCTCCTTACGCGACAAAAATCTTCGTTGCAACTTCTTTATTCATTGCAAGTCTGACCCCTTTAACTTCAATAATGACATTGCCATAAGCACTGGCAATAATCTTAATCACACTATTTGGCATAACGCCTAAAGATTGTAAGTGCTTTTTGGTTTTTTGATCTGTTCCTACACGCATGATGGTGAGATCCACATTGTGAGGTGCTAAAACGATTGGCATACCGATGATCCTCTATTCTAAGTTAGTCATAACTAACCGATAACTATTATAAATATTATAATGAAAATATGTCAATATAAATGTTAGTCATCACTAACTTATTTGTTTGTGAGTCTATATATTTCTAGTAGTGGAATTATTCCACAACTTTATATCCAGCTTTTTCAATGGCTTTGATAAATACTTTATCTTTGATTTCTTTTTCAAGCTCTAAAGTGGCATTGTTATCGTTAAGTGATACGTTAACTGATTTAACACCTTTAATACCTTCTAGAGCCTCTTTAACGTGTGCGACACAGTGTTGGCACATCATTCCTTCAATCTTAATTACTTTAGTCATATTTTTATTCTCCTTCTTATTTATGTCACATTGATTATATGAAACTAACTCGTCTGGTATTTTAACTTCTTTATGTCTAATGGTCTTCTTATATGGATTAAAAAGATTAATTCTTAATGCGTTAAGGACGACAAAAACGCTAGAGAGAGCCATTGCCGCGCTTCCCATCCATGGAGCAAGTTTATATAAACCTAGCCCACTAAAGACACCAGCGGCAATTGGGATCATCACAAGGTTATAGATAAATGCCCAAAATAAGTTTTCCTTAATATTTAAATATACATATTCTGATAAACGAATACTGCTATATACATCATTAAGATTAGATTTCATAAGGACGACACTGCTAGAATCGATAGCGATGTCGTTACCATTTCCAATAGCGATTCCGATATCACTACTAGTTAAAGCAATCGCGTCATTAATCCCATCTCCAACCATCATGACTTTCCCATATTTCTTAATCATCTTAATTACTTCTTCTTTTCCTTCAGGCAGAACGTTACTAATGACATAATCAATTCCGACTTGATGAGCGATATAAGAGGCACTATATTCGTTATCACCTGTCAGCATGATAGGAACGATACCTAAATTCTTGATATTAGTAATTGCTTCTTTTGCATCACTTTTAATCACATCACTGACTGCAATAATTCCGATAATTACTTGGTTTTTTGCAAAAATAAGTGGAGTTTTACCAACTTTTGCAAGTTTTTCAATATCATTTATATATTTAGAAGTATCAATATTATTATCAGTCATGAACTTTGTGTTACCTGCTAAAACAATTTCATTATTAACCTTCCCACTTAACCCTTTTCCAGAGATGTTTTTAAAGTCAGTAACTGTTAAAGATTTAATGCCTTTTTCTTTAGCATAATTATTCACGGCTAACGCTAAAGGATGACTACTATTATTTTCTAGAGAATAAGCAATCTCTAATAACTCTTCTTCCTTGATATAACTAATGACATCAGTGACGCTTGGCTTACCTAAAGTGATTGTTCCAGTCTTATCTAGAATCACATAACTTACTTTACCTGTTTCTTCTATCGCTTCAGCATTCTTAAATAAGATACCGTTTCTTGCTCCTTTACCGCTTCCTACCATAATGGCAACTGGAGTGGCTAATCCTAAAGCGCATGGACAAGATATCACAAGGACCGCTATCGCTCTTTCAAGTGAATATGATAATAAGCTTGCTTCTATATCTTGATGGGTAGCAAGGAAGTCTTTACCGAATATAAACCAACCTAAGAAAACAATGATTGAGATAATTACAACGACAGGCACAAATATCCCTGATACTTTATCAGCGATTTGAGAAATCTTTGCTTTACTGTTCGCGGCTTTTTCAACACTAGAGATGATTTGATTAAGTGTAGTGTCATTACCTACTCTAATAGCTTTACATATTAAGACACCATTTTGATTGATAGTCGCACTTTTAACAAGTGATCCGACTTCCTTATCAAGTGGGATGGATTCACCAGTTAACATTGATTCATCAACGGAGCTTTCACCTTTAATGACTTCTCCATCTACTGGGATAGACATACCTGGCTTCACAATAAAGATATCATTAAGTTTGATATCCTCTACTTTTACTTCAATTTCTTTATCTTCTTTAATTAATATAGCAGTCTTAGGAGATAGATCCATTAATGCCTTAATTGAATTAGTGGTCTTTCCTTTAGAATAACTCTCTAAGGTCTTACCAATAGTGATTAAAGTAGGTACCATACCAGCGGTTTCAAAAGAGATATTCATCATATACATATGTTGGGTGGACATATCTTTTGAAGCCCATAACATAATCATCATGATAAATGAATAGATGAAGGCTACTCCGCTTCCTAGCATCACTAGAGTATCCATATTCATCGAACGATGGATAATAGCCTTAAAGCCAGAAACAAAGAACTTATTATTTATAATAATGATTACAAGGCTTAATAGCATCTCGATTAAACTAAGTAACCATATATTATCTTTCAGGGCTCCTAGAGGCCAATTAAGCATGAATCCCATGCCTAAATAAAATAAAGGTATAAGGATGATTAGTGAGACTATTAATCTTTTGAATAATCTAGGTGTTTCTTTATCAATTAATTCTTCTTTAGATATTGGAGTAATATTGTTATCTAAAGATATTAACTCTGCTCCATAGCCAGCTTTTTTCACCGCTTCAATAATCCTATTAGAGTTAGTGACTTTCTCATCATAACTAATGACTATGGAATTGGTTAATAAGTTAACATTAGCTTCTTTCACTCCTTTAATAGAAGAAACAGCTTTAAAGACGCGAGCACTACAGGCCGCGCAGCTCATTCCAGTGATTTTATATTTCTCGTCTATCCTCATATTAACTTCTTTGATAATTCAATTGCTTCTTCTAAGGATGATAAGTCGTTATTTTTGATATCATCAACGACACAGCTAGTCATATGATCTTTAAGCAAGATAAAACCAACTTCTTTGAGCGCGCTTTCTATCGCGGCGATTTGGATTAAGACATCGTGACAATATCTATTTTCCTTAATCATCTTTGTTACTCCATTAAGTTGACCAGAGATACGATTGATACGTTTCTCTAAGTTATTTACTAATTCTTCATCTCTAGGAGTTTTCTTTATTTTACAGCAATCTTCCATAATTAAATCCTCGAGTTTATTATATACCCCCTAGAGGTATATGCAAAGAAGACGCTTGATTAAAAATATACAATTTTACAATAGCAACACAATATGTTGACATAAGCAACATAGTGATATAGTATATAGTTGGGGATTAGATTTATAAAAAGGGGGAAAGGGTATGGCAAACATCAACATTAGAATTGATGAATCTATAAAGGTTAATGCAGAAAAAGTGTTTTCTAAACTTGGTTTAACACCAACAACAGCTATTATTCTTTTTTATAATCAGGTTATTAGAACCAACAGTATTCCTTTTGAACTTAAAGTCGATACCCCGAACAAAGAAACGCTTGAGGCAATCTCTGAAGTCAAGGAAATGGAAAAGAATCCTGATCAATACAAAGGTTTTGATAACATTAATGACTTCATGGAGGACTTGCTTAAGTGACTTACACAATTAAAGAAACAACTAAATTTAGAAAAGATTTCAAAACTTGTATCAAAAGAGGAATGAAGTTAGATTCGTTCGTTACTGTTTTATCGTTATTACAAAATGGTTCAGTAATCCCCGAAAGGTATAGAGATCATCCTCTCACACCATCAAAAGATTTCATTAATTGTAGAGAATTACATATAGAACCTAATTGGTTGCTTGTATACAAATACTCTGAAGAAAACTTAATCTTATATCTTATTAGAACCGGAACACATTCTGATTTATTTAAATAAGCTTAGTAAAACGCAAACATTTAAAAGCCCATCTTATCGGTGGGCATTATGTTTATTTCTTCACATCAGTAACGTTTGAATATGAATGTTTATTGGTATCGGTTTTATGTGCTTCGAGATAAGCGTTGATAGCATTCACTGTAGTATCGCCAATATAATCAGTACTATCTAAGGAAGCATCGATTGTAGCGTTAACTAAACCTGCTAACGCTGTAGAAGCATGGACGCTGCTTAATAACTTGGTATCATTATTGCCAGTAATTGTAGCGTTTAATGTATCTAGCATATTGCTTCCAGCAAGTTCAGCTAAGTTAATACCAAGTGTCCATGTTGGAGTGCCGTTATTAGTAAAGTTATAGCTAGATAAGATCTTTGAATAATCAATATCTTTATCAGAGCTTGAAGTTTGATTTCTCATATCTAAACTTTTGCCAGCAATACTACCTGTAGTTACACCTAATGAGTAGTTGACTAAATAATATGCAATATCATCAGCAAATTCACTCATAGAGAGCTTGACCCATTTAGTTGTTGTCTTGCGATATGTTTTCGCCCAGTCGCCCCAGTTAGTATAATCATCATAGTAATAGACATAGATATACACTTCTTCATCAGTTAAGTAGATGGTGGTTTTACGGTAATCCCAGTCATCATCACTTACTTTAATGGCACCTAACAAGTAACTGATTTGAGGAATGTTGTTAATCTCAATAACAGCGGTTGTCTTATTGTTGCTATCAATATGGACTTTAGCGTTCATATTAATGTTGGCAACACTGAAGATGTCGATGACATTAGCGGAGATTGTGCCACTTAAAGAGAAGTCTTTCTTGGTGCCAGTGTTAAATAAATATTCTACTAAGGTCTTAATATCGGAGAAGTCATAATAACTACTATTCTTAGTTAATCTATTCCATGACATAGTGTTACTACTAGCTTCTTCAATACCTAAATCGATATCTAAGGTATAAGTGTTGAGTCTACCCTTAATACCAATACCGGTGAATTCATGATTATCGTCTAAATTGATATAAATGTGAATTGGTTCTACTGTATCTTCTTCATCACTCTTAAGGAGGTTACCGTTAAGGACGATGTCATAGTGATAACCTAAAGCATCAACGTCATAATTAATGGCTTCTAAAGAGTTATCATAAAGGATGGCTTCTGGTTCACCGTTCATAATCTTAGTGATGGTGGATTCAGTAGTATCTCTAGTTAATAAACCTTTGATCTTATCGAGTAATGGGTTGCCATCACTTGCTAAGGTCTTAATTAAATCAAATGTTTCAGTTAAGGATTTTAAGTTAAGTGAACCATTAAGGTGTTTGTTATAACTGAATAAGACTTCGCTTGTTCTTAAAGCGTTATCTTTTTCTTCTTGAGTTGCATCTTTACTCACTTTATTTCTATTAACATCAATTTTTACGTTATGTGTTTTGTTGTTATTTATGATATTAAGTTCAGCCACACCAAAGTCGTTAGATTCACCTAAAGAAACGTAGCTATTACCATTAATAGCGATATCGCCTTTACCAAGGTTTAAGTTACCATTAAGAGTTAAAGCGAATTTATCTTTGTTCACTAAGTTAGCAACTTTATCAAAGATGTTATTGATATATTTTAAGTCTGTGTAAGAAGCTTTTTCTTCTTCGCTCATTGTAACATCACGATAAGAGGTGAAGTCTAAGTTGAAGTCTAAGGTATAACCTAAAGCATAGACACCGTTAAGAGTGATGTTAGAGATGCCGTTATTATCCGCTTTAAGTTTAATAACGATATCGGTATTAGCGTTACCAATTAAGCTACCATCAATGACAACATTAAGTTTATTATCGTTATCAATATAGGCACCCTTATAGTAGTTGATGATAGAAGCATAGTTCTTATTATTGATGATAGAGATAAGTGGAGCAGTACTAGTATCACCTCCAGATGGGAAGAGTTGATTTAATACTTCACTCACTTCAGTTGTGGTATTATTGGTAATCTTGCTCTTAATGATTGAGACTAAATCTTTGATGTCATCAATACCATAAGCGAGTTTAAGTTTATCGTTATAGTTGAAATATAATTTACCTTCATAAAGCTTGATATCAACGTTAGAATCAAGAGCTTTAAGTTCATCTTCATTAATCATGTTTCCACTTAAACTAATGAGGTAAGAATTGATATCATTAACATCATTAATTTTGAGGTCTAAATCACCGTTCATATTGAAGATGAGTTCGTTAGAATTATTCGCTTTCTTAAAGACGTTGATATCGTAGTTAACACCGACTTGTTTGTTTTCAATAATGTCTTTAACTTGGTTACTGATCGCTAATTGAGTTTCGTTATCTAAAGTGGTCACATATTTGACCGTATTAGAGATATCACTCATACCAATCCAGCCACCCTCATTAGCGTTACCATTTACGATATAAGGAGCCTTTTCACTGGCGTCGAATGGAGCGATATTTTTATTAAAATCGTTGAGATTTACATTAAATTCTAAGTTTTTAGCATTAATTTCAAGATTTCCACTTAATCCTGAGATAGTGGAATCTTCATTTAAACCAATCGCTAAATTGATATCGCTATCTAAAGCAAGTTTAGAACCATTAACGACGATATTAACACTTAATTCATTATTCATATCAACACTCTTAATATAGTCTTCAAATAAGAGGTCTAAGACGTTGATATTAGTGTCTATTTTAATTTCTGGTAAGACGATATTAACGTTAAATTTATCAAGGAGATAACTTGCTAAATTCATTAATTCACTGTCTTTGTTAACTAAGAAGTTTTTAACATCAGTGATAATGCTTGTAACGCTATCTTTACTAATAGCAACTTTCACATCACTATTAGCCTTTTCATCGTTATAGGCTAAGTAGTAGTTAGTCGCATCTGTATCAAGTCTAATGTGGTAGGTATGATAAGCAACTTCATCATCTTCATTGATATATTCTTTATTGATAGAAACATCAGCTTGATAAATCTTATTAATTAAGTCGACTTGGATATAACCGTTAACACTTAAATCACCATAACTTAAGTTGTTGATGGTAATGTTGAAGCTCTTATCGGTGATTAATTTGTTAACTTGATCGATGATCTTATCAATATTAGAGACGTTTCTATATGTAGATAAATCAATAACCTCATTATTGTATTCATTAATAGCAACACTTAATGATAAAGCATAATCACTATATCTAAGGTTAGAGATGTTCACATCTTTGATACCGTTTTCATTTAAGTTAATGACGATATCGATATTAGAAGAATCGTTGCTGAATAAAGAATTAGAAACGGATAATTTGATTTGATCTTTGCTTAAGAATAAGCCCTTATAGTTATCAATTAATCCGTTATAGTCTTTTTCATTAATCATCTTAATGATAGGAAGTTCAATGCTTTCAAGATTAGAGACTAAAGTAGCAATATCTGGATTATTGATTAAAGCCTTGATACTGCTCTTTAAGTTAGAGAAGTTATTCACATCATAATAAACTTTGATTAAATCATTAAAGTTAAGGAAAGCATTATTGTTTTGATAACCTAAGGTGTAATTAACGTGTTTAGAATTATCACTATTATTGAGTTGACCGTTAACTACTAAATCTAATCCGTTTTTGAGTCTGACATTCGCGTTACCAGTTGTACTGATTAAGGAACTACTACCTTTAGTTAAGTTAACGTTATATGTTAAGCCAGCTTCTTGGGTGTTGATTAAGTTATTAACTTGCTTAATGACACTGAAGTAGCTAGAGACATCGGTATATACTTTTTCACTTGTTTCTGGATTAGTAACTCTATTATGTCCTTTACCTAAGATCTTAGTAGTAGCATTAACATTGATCTTAAATCCTTCAATTTCAAAGTTAGATAAGGATACTCCAGTCATGTTGTAATCAAGATCGCTTGTAAAAATGATTGGAGGAATACCTTCAATTAAGTTGCAGGTATAAGTGATTTTATCTTCACCTTTTTCTGCTTTCATTGCACTTAAGTTAGTGATTAATGAATTGGTATCGATATTTTTAAATGTATCTGGAAGTTCAATGGAAGATTCCATGGTAGAGAATAAAGAAGTGATTTCATTAATATCGCTGGTCTTAAGTTTTAAGTTATTACCTTCGATAGTAGCAAATACGGTGTTATCAATATAAGTTGCACCAATATTAAATGTATGTCCTAAGGTAGTAACTGCTAAAGAAGCATCAAACATGATGTTATCCATACTCTCCATAGAGACAAAGACATCACCATTAATGGCTAAAGTATAATCACCTTTAGTGACATTAACATTTAAGTTACCTTCCATGTTACCGAAAGCAGTTAATGAATTGATGAACTTTTCAGTATCACTCATTTGACGGACAAATAATTCTTCTTCCTCGTCTTCCTCGCTTTCAACTTCGTTAGGAACAGGAATTTTATTTATTTGTTTGGTAATTTGGACAGTGGAGAATGCACTGACAGCAAAGAATGTGCCAGCCACACCACCATAAAGAGCTAATTTAGATAAAAACATACTTATTTATCCTCCTTAGATGGGTATTCAAGTGGAGTATTAAGGTCTGGAATCTTAAATCCTCCATTAACTTCGTAGTAAACACTGACGTTAGCGGAAGTATCTGCGCCTAAGTTAGCTTCTTTTAGAGCGTAGTAACTTTCTTTAACATCCATTTGTTTGATTATTAAATCGTTATTGATATGGAAAGTGATATTCACTTCACTAAAAGCTGGATAGTCATATAAGTTAGAGATTGATTTCATTTGTTTAACATAATTAATCACTGACTTTTTAGGATTGAGTGACATGGAAATGGTGTATCCATCATCATTCTTTTCAACTTTATCAGTATCTTTTAAGACGGTCTTTTTGCTAACGATATAGATTAAAGCGGTAGATGGGGTTTTGCCAAAATCATTAATGAATTCTTCGTTTGTGTATTCATAATGTTCATTTCCCCATTTAGCAGTGGTAGCATCAACTACTTCACCTCTATGAAGATCAACTGAACCATCTTCTTTTTGATACATACGAGCGGCAACGCCTACTAAATTTGATTTAGATAATGATTCTTCAAAATATCTATTTCCTTCTCTAATAGAACAACCTCTAATACTTTGATCAACGATAGTAGCGGTAGCACTTCCAATAGTGAATGAACGACTGTTCTCATAATTTGAATAGTTATAATAAGCAAGATTAACGATTTCGTAAGATGTTAAGCCTTCTTCAATAGGAGTGTTATTAGCTTTAACGTTTTGATATTTTGCTAAAACATTATCCATGTTGATGTATAAAGAGTTAGCATCTACATCGCTATAATCAACGGTTTTAGCCACAAAGAACTTAGCGTAAACTATACCGCCAACAATTCCAAGCACGATAGGTGTCACAACGCCTAAAGTAATCCCGATAATTTTACCTTTTCGGGTTTTTGGAAGATCTTCTTTGATTTGGTTTTTGACTTTAGTTAATTTCTTTCCCATAACCGTACTTCATTTTATATACGCACGTGGGAAAGCCAAGCGTTTTACGTCAATTCTCAAACAATTCTACTACTCTACTAATAAGAGAATTGATGTTTTCCGAAAATGTTTAATTTATTAAAAAATCATTGATATATGTGGGATAGATAGTAGAATGGGGGTATGGAAGGTTATTCAAAAATTGTTGCAAAAAATATAATTGCACTCCGTAAAAGTAAGAACTTAACACAGCAAGATTTTGCTAAAGTAATCAATTATTCTGATAAAACTGTTTCTAAATGGGAATTAGGATATGCAATACCAAGTGTTGAGACATTAAAACAGATTGCAGACTATTTTGGTGTGACTGTTGATTTCTTTTTGGAGCCTCATGAAGAAATAACTTCTAAAGGTGTAGTGAGGCTAATGAATAAAGAAACTAGAAGACTCCTTCTTTTGTTATTAGTTGATCTATTTTTCTTATCTGTCGCTGCCGTTATTTTTGCTGCAATGGCAACAACATTTGCTGGTGGGGTTAATTATTGGCCTATATTTTTATGGGCTATCTCGTCATGTTTATTTTTTAACTCACTCTGCGCTAATAAGTGGTGGAGGCATACTATTTGGCCATATCTATTAGTTTCTTTAACTATTTGGTTGATATTAGTATCGCTTTATCTCACCCTTATTTATTCTGATATGCATTATAATTTCTGGTATCTATTCTTCGTTGGATTACCGATTCAACTTGCCGCTATTATTATTCTTTCTCTTACACACTCGACATCAAAATAAATATTAATGTCTTTATTCAATGCAATTTAAGCATTGATGTGATAGATTATTAGTCATGGAAGACGAAAAACTCTCATCTCAGTATTTTAAAGAAGAACCAAAGAAGAAAAGTGGTGTCCTTAAATACACCATTTATATCATCATGGTTATTGTTATCACTATTGCCGCTATCCTTATTTCGATGTGGGGCAAGTTTGATACTGTTTTTAATTTGATTGGTGGCGCTAACTTCACATGGTTACTCGTTTCATTATTAGTAATGTTTATCACGATTCTCATTCGTGCACTCATATTATTCGTTTTTGCTAGATTATATTCCCGAGATTATTATTTCCATCAAGCTCTTGCTGTTGAGTCTATTGGTACTTTCTATAGTGCAGTGACTCCTGGCGCGAGTGGTGGTCAAGTGATGGAAGCATATACATTCCAAAAGCAAGGATTACCAGTATCTAACGCCGTTAGTATGCTTGCTATGTATTCTATTGTTTTCCAAATTGTTTTAACTGTATATGGCATTGTTTCTTTTATTGTGAAATTTGATTTTCTTAATCAAATCGGATATATCACCATCGATATCGGCGCTCTTAAACTTAATATCTCGATATGGGTATTAACTATTATCGGTTTCTTACTTAACGTATCAGTTATCTTGCTTGTATTCTTAATGGCGTATTGGAAATCATTCCATAATTTTATTATGGGTCCAATTATCTCGTTAGGTTATAAATTACACATCGTAAGAAACGCAGATCAAACTAGAGATGACTTAAGAGTCCAAATAGAGAACTTCAAAATTGAATTAAGACGTTTATTTACTAATGGTCCATTTACTATATTAGTCACTGTTTTATTTACTATCATGTTATTCATTAGGTGTACGCTTCCGTATTTTGTTGGATTAGCCCTTCATAATGAATCGACATATGCAAATATATGGGATTCGGTCTTCTTAAGTAACTATCACCAAATGGTGACTGGCTTAATCCCTTTACCAGGATCTGCTGGTATTTCTGAATATTTCTTTATCGAATTATTTGTTAATGCGAATGAACCTGAACTTGGATTCTATTATATTTCTGGTGCTGATGCAGCGGCGGCAAGTTCAGCGTTAGGTAGTGCGGCTCTTCTTATTTGGAGAACTATTTCCTTTACCTTGCCTTTATTAGTAGCGGGCTTTGTGACTGCATTTTATCGTACTAGAGGCAAACACAGTATGCGCTTTAACGATCGTGAAGTTTACGAGAATCGTAAGACAATGGTGGAAATGCGTAGAGAAACCATGCTTGAACGTCAAACTATGCTCGATGATATGATTCATACTTCTAACCTTAATCGAGAAGTGATTAGGAAGAAGATCAATGTCTTCCATAAGAAAGAAGATCGTATTAGAGATCCAATGAGAGATAACGATGAAACTCGTGAAATAGATATATCAAGGGATGATGACGACGAATGAATATCGCGCTTTTTACTGATACTTTCCCTCCATTTATTAACGGTGTTTCGACATCTTGTTATAACCTCACTAAAACTTTACGTGAGCACGGTCATAGAGTAATTGTGGTTACTCCTCGTACTACCGCTGGTAAGCTTGAATTTAAAGATGACATCATCTATATGCCAGGTATTGAGATGAAGAATCTTTATGGTTATCGTATCACTCGTATCTACGATAATACAGTCTGTAAGATTCTTAAGGAAAATAATATTGAATTAATCCATAACCAAACCGATGCGACTGTAGGTATCTTTGCTCGTAGGGCGGCTAGAAGACTTAAATTACCAATTGTTTATACATATCATACTTCTTATGAAGATTATACGTATTATGCGACACATGGTGTTTTAGACCGCGTAGCGAAGAAAGTGGTAAGAGCTTATTCACGTGGTATTGCTACTAGAGCAACAGAGTTTATCACCCCAAGCGTGAAGACTAAAGACTTTATGAGAAGTGTTGGTACTGATATTTATATCAATGTCATTCCTACTGGTATTGATTTCTCTTTGTTCTCTAAAGAGAAGTTTGATTTAGAAAGAGCGAAAGCCTTTAAAGAAGAACATCATATTGATGAAGATACAAAAGTCATCCTTTTATTAGGAAGAATTGCAAAAGAAAAGAGCATGGATATCTCTATCCGTTTCTTCAGTAGTTATGTTGCTAAACATCCTGATGAAAAAGTGAAGATGATAGTTGTTGGAGATGGCCCTCAAAGAAGTGAATTAGAGCTTTTAACTCATGAATTACATATTTCTCATCTTGTTGACTTCATTGGCTTTGTAAGCGCTCAAGAGGTGCCGTTCTATTACCATTTAGCGGATATTTATAACTCTGCTTCTATTACCGAGACACAAGGCTTAACATTTATGGAAGCAATGTCGGCAGGTGTGATCGTTTTAGCGAGGTTTGATGATAACTTAACCAACACCATAATTGATGGAGAAACTGGCTTCTTCTTTACTGATGAATTTAGTTATATTTCTAAAGTTGAAAAGATTCTTTCTTTATCAAAACAAGAGATTGACATAATTAACGAAAAAGCGATGCAAGTCATCGATCAATATTCTATGGATAAATTCTATAGTAACATCTTGGAGGTCTATAAACGTGCCATTAGAAAATATTGGTAATAAAATCACCTCCATCAAAGTACTTAAGAATAAAGTAGTAATTAAACTAAGAGATGAATCACGTATTGAATTACCGCAAGAAGTGTTCACATCTTTTTATTTATTTAAAGGGAAAGTGTTAAGTGAAAAAGAAATTAAAGATATTGATAAACAAGTTCGTATCTTTGATTTATATAACTACGCAAGAAAAATTGCTACTAAACGCGTTTATAGTGAACATAAGATGCGTGAGAAGTTATATCTCAAGACTGATAACAAAATTGATGTTAATGATGTGATTGATAAACTTAAGAAAAATGGCTTAATTGATGATAGTGAGTTCGTAAAAGAATTTGTAGATTTTTCAAATAATAAAAACATTGGAAAAAACAAAATTACTGCAAAATTAATAGAAAAAGGCGTGTTTTACGAAGAAATTAATAAAATTGAATTCGATGAAAAACTTGAATATAAGAAGGCTAAAAGTTATTTAGACTATATCAATAAGAAGTATGATAAATATAATTATCAAGCGAAAAAAGATCATGCGATGAAATATTTAATCTCTCAAGGTTTTGACACTCATATAGCAAGTGAAATTGCTTCGATGATTGATGCGCCTAAACATAAAGATGAGATGAATAAATTAAAGCAAGATTTTGTTAAAACCATTCGCCAATATGATAAGAAATATTCTGGTAGAGAATTTAAAGATAAGGTCTTTCAGTCTCTCCTTAGAAAAGGATATAAGATGAATGATGTAATTAATATGTGGGAGGATAAATATTTATGAAATTTATTAAAGAATTAACTGAAGGAGAAAGAGTAACTGGTCAATTTCTTATCTCTAATGTCAGTAGATGTGTCAATAATTTAGGTTCACCATACTTGAATATTGAACTTAGAGATTCAAGTGGACAAATTCAGGCAAAAAAGTGGGAAGTTACTAGTGAAGATGATTCCATCTTTGTGGTTGGAAATGTTGCAGAGATCACTGCCGAGATTCTTAAATATAAAGAAGCCTTACAAGCTAAGATTATCACTGCAAGATTATTAACTGAAGATGAGATTGATATTACTCGGCTTATCCAAACTCCTCCAGTGAGTAAAGAACAATTAACTAAAGAGTTTCAAGGCTATGCTGATAGCATTAAGAACCCAGACTGTGTGACTTTATTAAAATATTTTATTTCTAAATATGATAATAAGCTCTATGTTTATCCTGCCGCGAGTTCTATTCACCATGAATATAGTAGTGGTCTTCTTATGCACATTGTTTCAATGCTTAAAATGGGTGAATTTATTGCCTCTAACTATAAGAATATCAATAGAGACTTATTATTAACCGGTATCATTCTCCATGACATTGGTAAATTAACTGAGTTAGAAGGACCAGTAATCTATCATTATTCTTTAGAAGGTAAATTAATTGGTCATATCTCTATCATGGCCGCAGAGATTAAAGAAGCCGCTGATAAACTTAATATCACTAGTGAAGTGCCTCTATTACTTCAACACATGATTCTTTCTCATCATGGGCAACATGAATATGGTTCTCCAGTCCTTCCTTTAACTAGTGAAGCTCTCGCCTTACATTTAATTGATAATACCGATTCTAAGTTAACTATATTAAATAAAGCATTAGACGAAACTAAAGATGGTGAATTCACTCAAAAAATATTCGCCTTAGATTCCCGTTTATTCTATAAACATAAATAATTTTATTTATAAAAAGAAATGGGACAGCCGCCCCATTTTCTTATTTCATCTCTCTTCTAATTGATTCACAGATGCTTGGGAGATTGAGATCTCCATCATTCTCTTTCATCGTGAGGATAAAGCCATCATTATTTTCATAACGTGGAATAACGTGCACGTGGAAGTGCATCACTGTCTGTCCTGCTTCTGGATAGCAGTTAGTTAAGATATTCACTCCTTTAGCGTTTAAAGTAGTGATTTGAGCTTGTCCAATTCTTTGAGCAACATCCATCACTTTATGCATGACATCTTTAGGAGTGGCTAAGAAGTTTTCATAATGCTTTTTAGAGATCACTAAAGTGTGTCCTTTGGTTACTTGAGATATATCTAATATTGCGATGACATCATCATCTTCATAGATACGGTAAGAAGGAATCTCACCATCAATAATTTTACAAAAAACATCTTTTTCCATAGTGTTAAAACCTCTAATAGATATTATACTCCTTTTGTTTTACTTATATCTCTAATTTGAATTTTCTTAACAGTAAATTCATCCGCGTCGAGTACCTTAATACGATAATGGGAGAATTTAAATCTTTCTCCGATATGAGCGAAGCCACCTTTGAGTTCTTGGATGAAACCTCCTACTGTTGTGTAATCAGTTTCAAATTCATCGTTATAATCGATGAGTTCAAAGAAGTCGTCAAGGTTCATCCCTCCGTCAACTATATAAGTGTTCTTATTCTTTTTAATTACTTCTTCACTTATTTCATCAGTTTCATCAAAGATATCTCCAACGATTTCTTCTAAGATATCTTCCATAGTGATGATACCTTCTGTGCCACCGTATTCATCTTTCACAATCGCGATATGAATACCTTCACGTTTAAAGTCATTAAGAAGATTAATCACTTGATAATTACGTGGAATAATAATAGGTTTATACATTAATTCTTTGATATTTATCTCTTCTTTATTTAATAGTTTTTTAGATAATAACTTAATAGGAATAATGCCGATTATATTATCAATGGTGTCTTCATAAACAGGGACACGAGAATAATCAAAAAGCCATTCATTCTCCGTTATTTCCTTTATATCGTCATCAATATCAAACGCGTGAACTTCGACACGAGGAGTCATAATTTCAAATGCTTGGATATCCATTAAATCAATCGCGCCTCTTACAATTTCGGCTTCATCTTTTTCTAGTTCACCCGTCTCTTCAATTTCATCAATCATTTCATCTAACACTTCTTCCGAGATAGTGTGATCTTCTTTCACTTTCTTTTTAAATAAACGAGCGACAAGTTTAAAGATGAACGAGAAAGGATAGGTAAAGATAAAGAAGATATAGGTGAAGATCTTAACAGGATAGGCAAATAATAAAGCAAGAGAATAATTAAGCTTCTTTGCTAAAGCCTTAGGGAAGAATTCGCCAAATATAATAACGATGATAGTGAAGATAATCGCTGCAACAATAGGTCCAACGTCAGGAGAATAGCTAACACCGATTAAAGTAACGATAGATGAAGCTAAGATATTAACTAAATTATTTCCGAATAAAATAGAGGAAATAGATAATTCGTAGTTATTAGCGAGGTCAAGAGCAACCGCCGCACGCTTACTACCCTTATTTTTAGCCTCTTCTAGCCTTCTTTTATCAACTACTCCGTAAACCATGTCACTCGCACTGAAAAAGGCGCTGAAAACGAGGAGAATCAATACTAAGACATAATATTCCCAGCTCATTATTTAGCTTCCTCCTTTACAAGTAGAGGTTCACTGATATCATCAACAAGTTCTTCTAAGACATCTTCCATGGTGACCATACCAATAATACGGTTATCTTTATTGGTGACCATTGCTAAATGAGTGTGATGCTTTTTAAACCCTTCTAATAAGTCAACGAGTTCAATCTTATTCATCACAACATATGGTTCTTGAAGGATATCTCTAATATTGACGTTAGGATTTGCGAGATATTCTTTAATATATGTTTTTACGTGGAGGACACCGATATAGTTATCTAGTTCTCCTTCGTAGAGAGGAATACGTGAATAATTAGTGTTATTAATTGCTTCGTTAAGTTTCTCGTTCGTGAGCCCGTTAATATCTAGAGCAAATATCTTACTACGTCTAGTTAAAACATCTTTAGCAGTGGTATCGACGAAATCAAGTGCGCTTTGAATGATGTCGGCGTTCTCTTCAATGATCTCGCCTTCTTCTTCAGAATGCTCTAAGACTTTTTCTAAATCATGAGAGGTGAAATCTTCTTCGTTTTTATTTTTAAAGATGATTTCAAATAAGTGAACCATTCCTTCAAATAAAAGGGTTAAAGGATAAAAGATAATAGATAAGATATAGATGGGATAAGCGACAATCTTTGACATTGTATCTGGGATAGCTCTTGCGATTGTTTTAGGTAAGGTATCTCCAAATATATAAACGATGATTGTCATAATAATAGAAGATATTAAAGAAGAATATTCTCCAATTCCACTACCGCTAAGAAGGTTATAGAAAAGGATGGTTGAGACGGTTGATATCACAACAGCAACAATATTATTACCAACTAATATAGTGGTGAGAGCCCTATCGAACTTCTCACATATTTTAACAACTAGTTTAGAACTGGACTTGCCTTCATCAGCTTCAACTTGCATCTTGAAGCGATTACAACAGCTAAGAGCGGTTTCTGCACTCGAGAAGAAAAAGTGTCCGAAAATACAAATAATAATTATTATCCACGATAACGGATCAGGCACTCTTCATCACTTCCTTTTACTTTGGCAAGCGATAGATATTCTACCATATTGCTATATATAGTTCAAATTATGGCAACAAAAAAGGGACACGTATGTGCCCCTTAATATGAATGGTTAACTATTCAGCAGCAGCTTCACTACTACTACTAGAAGTTGATTCTGCATCAGCATCGAATAATTCTGGATAGTTAGTCTTGAAGTAGTCATAGACACTTTCATCATGGTATTCGATGTTCATGGCTTTGAGATACTTCTTAGTCGCTAAGGTAGAATAGCTTTCGCCCTTACCAACAATCTTAGAAACCTCGTTGATGATTTCTTGCATTGTTTCTTCTGAGATAGTGTGCGCGTAGTTACGTGTACTAGTCTTAGAGAGTTTAGAAGCAGAAACGGCTTGTTCGATTTCAACGATATAATAGCTCTTACTATCAGCATCGTAATGGAGGATGTCGTTTTCGATGGAATCACCCTTCACTCTAGAAGCTGTCTTTAAGTAATAGTGGCCATTAATTCTACAAACATAAGCACTTTCACCTTCGGCTTCTTTCCAACCGTCAGTACCATATGTTCTTTCAGCGGCAGCTTTATCGTCTGCGCTATCTTTAACGCCGGTAGCAACGCCGATGTTAAATAATCTACTTCTGATTGATTCTGGTAATTCGGTTAAACCACCGTTTTTCACATACCAACCAGTAGTGGTATTATCGTTTTCTTTTAAGGCTAATGTTTGTTGTTCTAAACCAACATAAGTTGGATAAGCGTTGGTGTTAGAGAAGCTATTTTCGTATTCAGAGCTGACGCCATAAGCGGCAACGTTTTTCATACGAACATATTTTTCAGCTAAGTCACCATAGCTTGTACCTAAGTAGTAGGTACCGAGTTCATCTTCTAATTCGGTATCAAGTGTAGCATCACCAGTATTGATGACACCTTTAGTAATGCCAGCAGCATCTAAGATGGCAGCTTCATCACCTAATGCACCGATAACACCAACAGAAGCATTGGAGTATTGCTTAAATCTGTTTAATAATCCAAGTTCAGCAATTCTACCAACTTTATAATCTTCTGGAGAGGCGTTGATTTCATCAACTAATTCCTTCGCTAAATAATAAGCAGCGTTAGGATAGTTTTCGTTGTTAGCGAATTTGATGATGTTAACTTGACGAGCATATGAACGACCTAAGGTGTTATATGTTTCTTCAAGTAAGTATTGTTCTGCCATAAGTTGACGATAGATGGTAGGAATCACTTCATCAACGATGTAGGTGTTCTTATCAGAATCGTAATAGCTACGGTGTAAGTAGTTACCAAAGACATTCTCTGGTTCAACTTCTGGGAGGATTTGGGTTTCATAGAATCCTTCAGCCACTTCTTCAGCGACATCTGGGTTACTAACGGATTCAAGAGATCCTCTTAAACTCTTGAGGAGTTTCTTTTCAGAATAGATATGTCTATCAGTATAGGTACCGCCAGAAATCTTTGAATACATTTCTTCAGCAATTCTATCTTCGATAGTGTGATATTTGGCTTCGACTCTCTTCTTTTCGCTTTCACTAGCGGAGGCGGAAGCATCAGTTCTTGATGAATCCCAGTAAGCTTTGTGAGCTTGGACGAAGGCATCAATCTTTGTTGCGTCAGTAGCGGCTTGGACTAAGGTGATTGCGCTGTCACCAACTTTAGCGTTGTTGACCACGACATTACTGTTATATGGGCCAAACATATTGACGGAATATAAGTATAAGACTTCATTTAAGACATCGCTACCGATACCTGATTCATGGATAGAATCATAAACAACGGAAGCAATGTTATTAACGACTTCTTCTTCGAAGGAAGATGGAAGGGTCACTAATGGTTCTTCGTATTGAGTTGGTTTAGCAACGATTTCGTCACAACCGGTTAAAGCGAATAAACCAAGGACGGAAAGTGCAAGCACTTTAGAAATATGCTTAGTCTTCATAGTAACAAATACCTCCTTTGCTCCAATCAGCAGCAGATGTATTAGCTTTATCCTTAAAGCCTACTGCACATCTTGGGTGGATAGTTCTGAATGTGGAGGAACGTCCATCGCTTGTTCTATCGGTAATAGTATCATCAGTGGCTTTCCAGTCGTTGGTTCTATTATCGTATTGGAGGGCGACGAGTTCAGTATATGTTCTCCAAGCTTCATTTAAGGTTTTGTAAGCGTTATCGGAATTTGTGATACGAGTACGAGAGATATACTCTTCAATAGCGCTCTTTAATCCTGCATCTTTGATGGAGATGTTTTCTCCTTCAATTTTGAGGATGTATTCGAATAAACGATAGTCATAAGTGGAGTCGAATGACTTAACAGCACTCTTCACTTCACTTGCTCTACTTGTGTAAGTAGTATTATCGTTTGTTTGAATGAAGGATACATAGGTATCTTTATTGTTACCATCTTTATCCTTTGGATATTCAGTATCACTTGGTGTGTAGGAAGTGTAGTATTCTTCTAATGAAGTTCCTTCATTACCACCTTTACCGTATTCATAAATAGATTTTTCCATGATCATGAAGTGGATACCATGTTCACTTCTACAACCGATGATGACGTTTCCAGCTTCGTCAACTAAGACTTCTCTATTGCCTTGTGGTAAAGCGACTTCTTCAAATCTAGCATCGTATTCATCACCAGCATATGGAACTGGGAAGCCAGTTGATGGATCGAGTGATTCTTTAGTGATGACGAATGGGTTATGGAAGTTGAGGTAGTAGTTATATAAAACGTTTCTTGGGTAATAATGTTCATTACCTTTGTTAACTTGCTTACCTGTACCATCTTTTTCGTCTTCAGCGAGTTCACCAATCTTTAAGAATGCATCGAATGGGACTTCTTGGATAGCGCCTTTATTGATTCCATAAGAATCATTGGTCCAAGCGTCTTTGATACCAACAGGATTATCTTGATTGAATAGGTCTAATTTATAGGTGTTATCAATACCTAAGCCATTTTCAATAACTGCGTTAGCGTCATCTCCCTTATGGGTATAAATAGCGTCATAAGCATAAATACCAAGTTTAAATTCATTAACGAATGAGGTAGTTGTCGCCATAATACCGACGTCACCACCTTTAGCTCCGCTGCCCTTATCGCCAGATTTTTGTTTAGCGACATCAGCGAATGTAAATTTGGTATTGAGTAAAGCTTCCATGGTATCACGTAAGGCTTTAGCTTCGCTTTGTGTGATTGTACCATTATAGAAACTTGTCGCGCCACCGGAAATGGATGTTAAGACGTGACGGATATGATATGGGAAGACACCTTTCGCGGTTCCATTTGGATCACTACCATCATCTTTTACACCAATCCATTCAGTTAATAATGTGGATTCTTTTTGTTCGAGGAAGAACTTATCGGTGATGTCGTCCTTCTCGAGTTGATAAATGTAATATTCAACTAAGTCATCTTCATCTTCACAGTTATGAGAACTTAAAATGTTTTCCCATTCTGTTTCGTAGGAAGTGCCATTAGTTTTTGCATTTTCTTCAGCAGTACTTTTATCATTTTTGACGTTGTTATTAGCTTCATCAATGATTTCTGAATTACCTTTGATACCCTTTGCCCAATTTTGAGTACGAATCGCAGATGCTGGATTTGCGTATTCATATCTGATAAGAGTTTCTAAAATTGCATTATAGAATTTTGATACTCCATCAGTCTCAGTCTTGTACTTACGATAAGCAGCATCAGTTAAGATATCAACTGTTTCACCATTATAGTTTTTAATGGAGACAACAGCGTTATCTTTAGAACTAACACTATTACCACAAGAAGCAAGAGACAAAGCGGCTACAAAGCTAGAAGCTAAACATAATGATAATTTTGATTTTTTCATGTTTTCTCTCCTTCTCCTGAGCGTATAGCACGTTACATTATACGTAAAACGCCTCATTACTTTCAATATTTTATTTAAAAATATAATGGGCACACATACCCGTGAAAGTTTTTTATCGTATTATTTGAACTAGGTTATACTTTTGCCATACAATTAATTGGCTTGAGGTGAGACTATGGCAACTCTAAAGATTACTAATTTACATGCTTCCGTTGAAGGTAAGCAAATACTTAAGGGTATTAATTTAACCATCAATGATGGTGAACTCGTTGCAGTTCTTGGTCCAAATGGACACGGTAAATCCACTTTACTTAACGTCATTATGGGTCATCCAAAATACCAGGTGACAGAAGGATCAATTTTTTATGGTGATCAAGATGTTCTTAAGTTGACCACTGATGAAAGAGCCAAATTAGGTATTTTCCTCGGCTTCCAAAATCCAGTAGAAATACCAGGTGTCAGTAATAGTGATTTTTTACGTGCCGCAGTAAACTCTAGAAGTGAAAAACCTATCTCAACTTATAACTTCTATAAAGTACTAGATAAAGCTACTAAAGAAGTGAAGATTCCTTTTGATTTCGTCACCCGTAATCTTAACGAAGGATTCTCCGGAGGAGAAAAGAAGAGAAATGAAATCCTCCAATTATTACTTTTAAAACCAAATTTAGCGATGCTTGATGAAATCGATTCTGGACTCGATGTTGATGCAATTCAAGTCGTAGCAGATGTCATTAATCAAGAAAAGACAAATGACCGTAGTTTTATGGTGATTTCTCACTATGCTAGATTGTTTGATTTAATCCATCCTACTAGAGCGGTTGTCATTATTAACGGACGTATCGCTTTAGATGGTGATAAAGATTTAGTGAAACGTATTGATAGAGAAGGCTATGAATTTATCAAGACTGAATACGGTATCAATATTGAAAAAGAAGACCAAGATATGAATAAAGTATCTCTTGGTACATGCGCAGTTAAAGAAACAATAAAATAATGGATAATATTATATTAAAAACATCACATAATAATTTAGAGTCTAATAGTTATACCTTTGATGGATTAACTGTTTTAGATAAGGATTTATATTTTGAAATCGGTGATCTTCAAAATGTTTCTATCTTATTTTTAAATATGAACGAAGAAAGAAACATCACTTTCAAAATTGGAAAAGATTCAGTTGTGAAATATTCTTTCTTACAAGTGACTCCTATTAACTTATCCATTAAAGGTGATGTTGATGCTTCTAGTAATTTAATTTGTTATTACGCCGACTTCGGTGAGGAAGTGGTGAAGTTATCTACTGATATTAATTTAGTAGGTGAAGCATCTCAATGTACTTGGAACTTAGCTTCATTAGCGTCTAATAAAGATAATAAAGAATTTGATGTTTCTATTTATTTAAGAAATCTTAAGACTGAAGCTTATATCAATAACTATGGTGTTGCTCGAGACGAATCACGTTTATTATTCTCTGGTATCTGCCATATCATCAATGGCGCACATGGTTCTAAAGCCCACCAAAATTCTAAGATTATGGTCTTTGATGAAAAGAGTGATGCGATTGCTAAACCAATATTAAAGATTGATGATAACGATATTGAAGCTAGCCACGCCGCCGTTGTTGGTAAGATTAGTGATGAACATATGTTCTATCTTACTTCTAAAGGATTAAGTGAAGCAGAAGCTAGAGAACTTATTACGTACGGCTATTTAAAACCAATTCTAAACGGTTTTGAAGATGAGAAATTACAAGAAAGTATTTCTGATATGATCGAGGGAAGAATCTAATATGTTAGATGTTAAAAAGATAAGAAAAGATTTTCCAATGTTCACTCATCCTGATCGTAGTAATCTCGTCTTTTTAGATAATGCTTCTACTACATTTAAACCTCAATGTGTGATTGACGCAATTAACCTATATTACTCAACTTATACCGCTAATTCTCATAGGGGTGATTACGATACTTGTTTTAAAGTTGATCAAAAAGTTGATGAAGTAAGAAATAAGGTTGCTAAATTTGTGAATGCCAATCCAAATGAAGTGGTATTTACTAGTGGCGCTACAATGTCTATTAATCTTATTGCTTATGGATATGCGATGAAATATTTAAAAGCGGGAGATGAAATCATTATTGATGAAGCTGAACACGCTTCTAATACTCTTCCTTGGTTTAAGGTGGCAGAAAAAACTGGCGCAGTTATTAAATTCATTCCTTTAGATGAAAAAGGATGCATAACAAAAGAAAATCTAGTTAAAACTTTAACAAATAATACTAAAATTGTTGCTTTAGCTGCTGTTACTAATGTCTTAGGAAATAAGATTGACATTAAAGAATTTAGTAAAGAAGTTCATAAAGTTGGAGCGTTATTTGCTCTTGATGGTGCACAATCTGTGCCACACTCAAAAACCGACTTCAAAGATCTTGATGTCGACTTCTTAAGTTTCTCAGGACATAAGATGCTTGGTCCAACAGGTATTGGATGTTTAGTTGCTAAATATGATTTATTAGATAAGATGGATTCTTTCCTTTTAGGTGGCGGGATGAACGTCACATTCTCTAAGGACGTATCAGTTGAACTTCTTAACCCACCTACTAAGTTTGAAGCAGGGACTTTAAACATTGCTGGTATCATTGGGTTAGGTGCTGCTATTGATTATTTAAATGCTATCGGTCTAGATAATATCGAAGCACATGAAAAAGAGCTTAAAAGATATGCTATCGAGAAGTTATCTAAACTTGATGATATAGAAATATATAACAAAGATAGCGAGGCTGGTATCGTGACCTTTAATCGTAAGGGAATCTTTTCTCAAGATGAAGCTACTTTACTTAATTATCGTAAGGTGGCAGTGAGAAGTGGCCAACACTGTGCGAAGATGCTTAATGATTATTTAGGATGTGCGGCTACTCTTAGAGCCTCATTCTATTTATATACCTCTAAAGAAGATATTGATTATTTATACGATGTCCTTAAGGAGAAGGGAGATATTTTAGATGCTTACTTTAACTAATGAAATGATGAGACAAATAATTATGGATCATTACTCAAATCCAGGCTTTAAACATACTCCTACTGGTGAAGGATATATTTCCACCCATATGCATAGTGATAACTGTATCGATGATATTAATGTTTATTTATTAATTAAAGATGATAAAGTGGTAGACGCTTGTTTTGATGGGGTTGGATGTACAATTACAACCGCTTCTACAGATATTATGTGTGGTTTATTAATCAATAAGAGTAAAGAAGAAGCTTTTAGAATTATTGATAACTATCTTCATATGATTCATGAAGAACCATTTGAAGATGATGTACTTGATGAAGCCCTTGTCTTTATCAATACTTCTAAACAAGCTGCAAGAATTAGATGTGCGACCATTGGTTGGAATGCTGCTAATAAGATATTAGGTAGATAATATGAGTAATAAAGATTTAGATTTCCAAAAGACTTTAGAAAAAACAGGGTTTAAGGACGAAGACGTCTCTATTTTAAAAACACCTAAAGGTTTATCCGAAGATATTATTAGAGAAATCTCTCGACTTAAGGGTGAACCAGAATGGATGCTTGAATATCGTCTTAAGGCTTTAGAAGCATTTAATCGTTTACCTTTACCTAGTTATGGACCTGATTTATCTAATTTAGATTTCCAAAGTTATACATATTTTACTCGTCCAGCCGAAAAAGAATCTAAAGACTGGAATGAAGTACCTGAAACAATTAAAAATACATTCTCTAAACTTGGTATCCCAGAAGCAGAACAAAAGTATTTAGCAGGTGTCTCTACTCAATATGAATCTGAAGTCGTTTATCATAACATGCTTAAGGAAGTAGAAGAAAAAGGTGTGATCTTTCTTTCTACAGATATGGCCCTTAAAGTATGTCCTGACATTTTTAAAAAATATTTTGGTACAGTTATACCTTTCGCTGATAACAAGTTTAGTGCTTTAAATAGTGCGGTTTGGAGTGGAGGAAGTTTTATCTATGTACCTAAGGGTGTGCATCTAGATAAACCACTTCAATCTTACTTTAGAATTAATAACGAAAAGAGTGGTCAATTTGAAAGAACTTTGATCATTGTTGATGAAGGTGCAGATGTGCATTATGTTGAAGGATGTACTGCTCCTATTTATAGTAAAGATTCTTTACACGCGGCGGTTGTTGAAATTATTGTACTTAAAGACGGCAAATGTCGTTATTCAACAGTCCAAAACTGGTCTACAAATATCATTAATTTAGTCACAAAACGTGCAAAATGCATGGAAAATGCACAGATGGAATGGATTGATGGAAACATTGGTTCTTTATATAACATGAAGTATCCAGCTTGTATCTTGGCAGGTGAAGGAGCAAAGGGCACATGTATCTCTATTGCTGTTGCTTCTAAAGGCCAATATCAAGATGCGGGAGCGCGTATGATTCATCTCGCTAGTAACACCAGTAGTACCATCATTTCTAAGTCCATTGTAAAGAATGGTGGAGTAGCGAATTATCGTGGCACAGTTAGACATCATAAAGATGCCCATAACTGTCGTAGCCATGTTGAATGTGATACACTCATTTTAGATAACCTTTCTAAATCGGACACAATTCCTACAAATGAAGTTAAAAATAACCTTTCATATATTGAACATGAAGCAACTGTTAGTAAGATTAATGAAGAACAACTTTTCTATCTTATGAGCCGTGGCTTAAGTGAGAAAGAAGCAACCCAAATGATTATTATGGGATTCATTGAACCTTTCTCAAAAGAACTACCTATGGAATATGCCGTTGAACTTAATCAATTAATTAAACTCGATATGGAGGGTAGTGTTGGTTAATATGGATTATTCCGTTATTGTTGTTGGTGGAGGACATGCGGGCTTAGAAGCTGCTTTTAGTAGTGCCCATATGGGAGAAGAAACTCTCCTTATTTCTATCAATATTAAGATGATGGGTAATATGCCTTGTAATCCTTCTATTGGAGGAAGTGCGAAAGGCATCGTTGTTAGAGAAATAGATGCATTAGGTGGCATGATGGGTAAGGCTGCAGATCATCATTATCTCCAAATGAAGATGCTTAATACTGGCAAAGGACCTGGTGTTCAATGCTTACGCGCTCAACAAGATAAATTAGAATATCCTAAATATTTACAAGATTTAGCCCTTAACACACCTCATTTAACTGTCGTAGAAGATACAGTTATTTCTTTAATCCATGATGATAAGCATGTTTATGGAGTAAGAACTAAAAGCGGGAAAGAATATACCGCTAACGCTGTTATTTTAACGACTGGTACCTATATGGAAGCGGAGATCTTCCGTGGACATGTTAAGAAAAGTGAAGGACCAGATGGAGAAGCACCTAGTTTAGGCTTATCTCCATATTTAAGAAGTATGGGTATTAATACAGTAAGGTTTAAAACTGGTACCCCTCCACGTATTAAAAGAGATTCCATCGACTTTTCTAAAGCAAGCCCTCAACCGGGTACAAAAGGACATTTAGCCTTCTCTTATGAAACAAAAGAATTTATTCCTGTTGAAGAACAAGAATTATGTTATTTAATCTATACAACACCTGAAACACATCAAATCATTCGTGATAATTTAGATGAAACTGCTTTATATAGTGGACTTGTGACTGGGGTGGGTCCTCGATACTGTCCTTCTATAGAAAGTAAAGTTATGACATTCGTTGATAAAGAAAGACATCAATTATTCTTGGAGCCAGAATCTCGATATACTGATTCTATTTATTTACAAGGTTTCTCAACTTCTATGGGAGTGGAGATCCAAGAAAAGATGGTAAGAAGTTTACCTGGCTTTGAAAACGCGGTGTTCCTTAAATACGCATACGCGATTGAATATGATGCGATTAGAAGTGAAGAATATGGTCCAACTTTAGAGATTAAGAAGTGGCCTGGATTATATGTAGCAGGACAAATATGCGGAACAAGTGGGTATGAAGAAGCGGCAGGCTTAGGTTTACTTGCTGGTATTAACGCTGTCCTTAAGATTAGAAATCAAGAACCTCTCATCTTACGTCGAGATGAATCATATATTGGAGTGATGATTGATGATCTTGTGACTAAAGGAACAGAAGAACCTTATAGACTATTATCATCACGTGCAGAATTCCGCTTATTGATGAGACATGATAACGCAGATTTACGTTTAACTGAAATTGGACATAAGATTGGTTTAATCAGCGAAGAAAGATATCAAAACTTTATTAAGAAAAAAGAAGATATCAAGAATGTTTTAGAGATACTTAATAACACCTATATTGGGAAAAGAAAAGAAGTGGAAGAATATCTCTCTTCTTTAGGCTATAACGAACTTAAAGGCGGTGTTCTTGGAAGTGAAATTTTAAAGCGTCAAAACGTAAAATATACGGAAATTAAACGTTTTATTAAAGAATTAGATGGTTTTTCTCTATCGGAAGACACTATTGAAGAGATTGAAATTATTTGTAAATATGAAGGCTATATTGCTAAACAAATTAGAGAAGCAGAGAATCAAAGAAAATTAGAAGAAATGAAGATACCTGATGACTTTGATTATTTAAATATGGATGGGCTTAGACTTGAAGCGAGACAAAAACTTGATAAAATAAGGCCATTAACAATCGGACAAGCTTCACGTGTAAGTGGAGTTAATCCTAGCGATGTTAGCATCCTCATTCTTAATGTAAGAAGAAAACATTTATGACATTAAAAGAACTTCAAACTTTATTAGCGATAAAAGGTATAACTTGTGGGGAAGAAGAAGCCTCTTTACTCGAAAGTTATATGTTTTATATTTTAGATAAAAATGAGAAGGTCAATCTTACTGCCATTAAGGATAAGAACGAATTCATGTCAAAGATGATCTTTGATAGTGCGCTTCCTCTATTGCTCACTGATTTTAATGATAAAAAAGTATTAGATATTGGTACTGGTGCTGGCTTCCCTGGTAGTGTCATTAATATCTTAAGTACTGCGGATGTTTCTTTACTTGATTCTACCGCCAAGAAGACGAAAGTCATTGATGGATTTAAGAATAAGTTTTTCCATACCATTAATGCTCGTGCAGAAGAATATGCCCGTTTACATCGTAAGGAATATGATATTGTCATTGCTCGTGCAGTGGCAGATTTATCTATTTTACTTGAACTCGCTATTCCTCTACTCAAAGTAGGTGGATATTTTATCGCGATGAAAGGCCCAGAAGCATATAACGAGATCGAAAAATCTTGTCACGCTTTAAGAAAGCTTAACTGTTCAGTAGTGAAGACTGATGAACATACACTTCCTACTGGAGATAAAAGAGTTAATATATTAATAAGGAAAGATAAGGATAATTCTTTAAGATACCCACGTAATTATAAAGAGATAAAGGAACGACCATTATGAAAGTAATATCTATTGCAAATCATAAAGGTGGTGTTGGTAAGACTAATACTGCAATTAATCTAGCGGCTGGTTTAGCCCATTTTTCTCGTAAAGTCCTTTTAATTGATATGGATCCTCAAGGTAATACATCTAGAGGATATGGGATTGATACTTCTTTAGTAGATAAAAGCATCATGGAAGTTTTAATGGATGAATATAAGATTAAAGAATCTATTCAACCAACAGTGGTGAAGAACCTTGATATCATCCCTTCTAAACTCATTGTTTCTAATTTAGAAGAAACACCTGAAAAGAAATTCTATTTATTAAAAAAAGCTCTTAATAAAGTAGCTAACATTTATGATTATGTTATTATTGACTGTCCACCTAGTTTAGGTGTTTTAACAATTAATAGTTTAACTGCATCGAATTCTATTATTATCCCTGTACAGTGCCAATACTTTGCTCTTAATGCGGTCACCCAGATTTTAGCGAACATCGCCAATGTGAAAAGTAAATATAACCCCGATTTATCAATAGAGGGAGTTGTATTAACAATGTATGATCCAGCTAGTGAGCTTGATAATGAAATCGCTAATGAGATAAGAACAATATTTAAAGAAAAAACATATTCCTCTCGTATTCCACGTACGAACTCAATTCCTGAAAGTAATATTAGAGGCATCCCAGTTACTATGTGGAGACCAAGTGGGAAAGCATCAACTGCCTATCTATCTTTAGCAAAAGAAGTAATAGATGCTGAATACAATAACTAACTACGTGACCAAATATCTACTAATTCTTTTGGTGTAAAAACGGGATAGTGGCCATTTTTATAATCTTTTATATTGTTTGTAACTATTATGTCTAGACCATTTTCTCTAGCACACTCAATCATTAAAGCATCTTCGTAATCATTAACATCAGAATAGAGTGCTTCAATAGTGCTAACATCACTCAACCCTATTATCTTATAGCACATTCTATATGCTAACATTTGGATCCTTTTGGATTGGTCCTTGTTATGTAATGCCCTGTGGGTGACATATTCAATATCTCTTAAAGATAAGGCATTAATAAAAAGTTTGTTGTTCAGCTTGGTACAATATAAAAAGAATTTTTTAACATCTTCGTAGTCTTCCCTTTTAAGAAAGAAATCTAAAAATACATTTGTATCCACTAGAATGTGCATCTTTTCATTATTTCCTCTTCTAATAACTTATCATTAGAAGGTAAATCTTTTGGTATATCAAGCGATTCAACATACATGATTGCTTCTAGTGTGGCATTATTTGTTGGGTTAGATAAAACAGATATCACTTTATTATTTTTTGTTATGAAAACATCCTCTTTTTTTGATAGTTCTAGATAGTGACTAAGATTATTTTTCAGTTCCGTTGCTGTTACATAACACATAATAATACCTCTACACATATAGTGTACAATAAAAATAAATGAAATGTACATAATATCGATATAAAATGTACAAAATAGTTTTTTACTATGTAACTTTATTGAAGAGTGGTATATTACTTGAGGTATGAGTAAGAAAAAGAAGACTATTATTATCTCAATATCATCTATTCTAGGTGTAGTGGTGATGCTTACAAGTATCTTCTTTATCTATGTCTCTATGTATTATCATGTTGAAGACTATATCATTACAGGATTTGTCGCGACGAAAGAAGTGACAGTTAATGAAATAGGTGATAAGACGCTTGAGATTAAAGGAAAAGATGAATCTAATAAAGCGGGTATCATCTTCTATCCAGGGGGAAAAGTTGAATATACAGCTTATGAACCTATCTTAGCTAGTATAGCAGAGCATGGTTATACTTGTATCTTACCTCATATGACATTTAATCTTGCCGTTCTATCTCCTAATAAAGCGGATGGATATATTGCAAAATATCCCGAGATTAAAACATGGTATATGGCGGGACATTCTTTAGGTGGAGTAGTAGCGTCAACTTATGCTTCTAAACATCTTGATAGCTTTACTGGTGTTATTAATCTTGCTTCTTATCCGAATGATGATATCTCTTCTGCTGAATTAAGGATGCTTAATATATATGGTAGTGAAGACAAGGTTTTAGAAAGAGAAAAATATAATGCGAGTAAATCTAAGTGGCCAGCTGACACTACTGAATACGTTATTGAAGGTGGTAACCACGCTTATTTTGGAATGTATGGAAAACAAAAAGGTGATGGTGAGGCTACTATTACAAATGAAAAACAAATAGAATTAGCTACAAATAAAATATTGGAGTTTTTAGCCTAAATTTATGGAAAATAGAGCGGATTTTGCTGCAAATCTCAAATTAAGTGGAAAATATAACTGCGCTCAAGCGGTATGTATAGCACTTAAAGATGAGACCAATTTAGAAGAAGAAATATTAGCAAACATCGCTAGTGGATTCTGCGCTGGCATGGGCAATATGGAAGCAACATGTGGAGCGCTTATTGGAGTGAATATCATTCTCGGATTACATCTAGAAGGTAAGGCCACTTTAAGATATAGTCGCGAGTTAATTGAGAAGTTTAAAGCTAGATGCGGAGCAACCAAGTGTCGAGATCTTAAAACTCTTACTAATGGAAGGCCTTTATGTCCGTGTGAAGAGTGTGTAAGAAATGCCGTTCTCATCTACGAAGAGATAAAGAATAACTTCTAATATTGATTTAAAAGGCACAAAAAAACAGGGCATTCAAGCCCTGCTTTTGTTTTATAACTATTCCTCAACGGAAATTGCACCAACTGGGCAAACGCTTGCGGCTTCGCTCTCACCTTCA
The DNA here is from genome assembly GCA_015059185.1 of Erysipelotrichaceae bacterium. GTDB lineage: Bacteria > Bacillota_I > Bacilli_A > RFN20 > CAG-826 > SIG220. The sequence goes on along the minus strand of SVAY01000005.1, from coordinate 22,984 downwards.
CCGGTTACAGGTTCAGCAAATCCACTGTCTCCGATTTGGAAATCGTCTGGATAGGAACCAGCGCATGCGCCACAGCCTATGCAGAGTGAGCTATCAACTTTTACTTTTTTCTTAGCCATTAAACATTCCTCCTTGGCTTTTAGTCTAAGAAGATTATAACTGCTTGAGGTTACAAATGTAAACAAAATAATGAAATGTTGTTGGAATACATTTCTAATTTAATTAGAATAATGGCATGGAAACGAGAATTCAACGTTATAGGAAATACCGTGCCGAACTAATTAAAGAGGGGAGCGACGTCACCTTAAAGGAAAAACCAAAGATGACAACTACCGCTTTACCTATCCAAGAAGTGATTGATATGGTGGAAGATGATAAGAAGAATTTTGCTTTCTATCGTCAACAACGTAATGAGAAGATATTTAAGTATGTTTTGCTTGTTATCTTCCTTATTGCACTTATTGTTGGCATCATCATGTTTGGAATATATGCATTTAGAGGATAATAGTTATGAAGAAAGTAAGCGTCGCAATTGATGGACCAGCCGCAGCGGGTAAAAGCACCATCGCTAAAAAAGTTGCTGAGATTAAAGGATATACATATATAGATACTGGCGCGATGTACCGTGCGTATACATGGCACTGTGTGAATAAAGGTCTTGACTGTACAGATGAAGCAGCGTGTGTTGCTGAAATCCCTAACGTTAATATTGAACTTCTCCCTGGTGGAAAAGTGCTTTGTAATGGTAACGATATTACTAGAGAAATTAGAATGCCTATTATTAATAAGAACGTTACTCCAGTCTGCCAAATGAAACCTGTTAGATTGTTCTTAGTTGATCAACAAAGAAAAATGGCCGAAAAGAGTAGTGTCATTATGGATGGTAGAGATATTGGAACATATGTTCTTCCTAATGCGGAAGTGAAAATCTTCCAAGTTGCCTCTCCAGAATGTCGTGCGATGCGAAGATATAAGGAAAACCAAGAAAAAGGTATTCCAGGAACGTATGAAGAAATCTTAGAAGATGTAAATAGAAGAGATAAAGCTGATTCTGAAAGAGCATTTGCACCTCTTAAACCAGCAGAAGACTCTATCTTACTTGATACAAGTGATATGAATATTGAACAAGTAGTGAACAGAGTGATTGAAATTATCGATTCGAAAGTGAAGGAATAATGAAGAGTAGTGTAGTAGCGATTGTTGGATCTCCTAACGTAGGTAAGTCTACGATTTTTAATCGTCTCGTCGGAGAAAAAAGAGCAATTGTTGATGACGCAGCGGGTATCACTAGAGATAGATTATATGCAAAATGTAAATGGCTCGGTAAAAGCTTCTCTTTAATTGATACGGGTGGTATTGAAATCACCAATAGACCGTTCCAAGAACAGATTAGAATTCAAGCTAATATCGCGATTGATGAAGCGGATGTTATCGTTTTTATTTGTGATGGCCAAGTGGGGGTCACGAGTGATGATAGAATGGTGGCAAAAATTTTACATAAAGTCAAAAAGCCAATCATCCTTGCAGTCAATAAAATCGATGAAGGAATTCATTCTTCTAGCATCTATGATTTTTATGCTTTAGGACTTGGTGAACCTCTCGCTGTTAGTGGTGCGCATGGTGTTGGTATAGGCGATTTACTTAATAAGATTATTGAAACTCTTCCAGAGCAAGAAGAAACACTTAAAGAAGATGAGATTACTTTCTCACTTATTGGTAGACCTAATGTTGGTAAGAGCTCACTCACTAACGCCATTCTTAAAGAAGATAGAGTCATCGTTTCTGATATCAGTGGAACAACTCGTGATTCAATTGATACTCCTTTTACTAAAGACGGACAAAACTATATTGTTATTGATACAGCTGGTCTAAAGAAAAGAGGAAAAATCTACGAATCAATTGATAAATACAGCGCAATTCGTGCATTAAAAGCGATAGAACGCAGTGAAATTGTATTATTAGTGATTGATGGAAAAGAAGGAATTACTGATCAAGATAAGCATGTTATTTCTTACGCAGTTGATTTACATAAAGCCATCATTATCGTTGTAAATAAATGGGATTTAGTGAATAAAGAAACTAATACCATGAGCGATTATACAAAGATTATTCGCCAAGAATATAAGTTCTTAGATTATGCACCTGTTGTATTTTTAAGTGCATTGAAAGGGCAAAGACTTGATACCTTATTTGATGCCTTAAAACTAGTTCATGAAGCATATTATACTAGGGTCAAAACTAGTGTTTTAAATGATGTTATTCAAGATGCTTTAGTTCTTAACCCAACTCCAGACTTTAATGGTGGTAGATTAAAGATCTTTTATGCCTCTCAAGTGACTACCGCGCCACCGACTTTTGTCTTATTTGTAAATAATCCAGATTTCATGCATTTCTCTTATCAAAGATATATAGAAAATCGTCTTAGAGATACCTTTAATTTTGAAGGAACTCCAATTAAGATTCTTCTAAGAGAAAGGAAACAAAAAGAATGAAAATAGCGGTTATTGGTAGTGGTACTTGGGGCACTGCATTAGCTCAAGTCTTAGTTGATAATAAACAAGATGTCATTATCTATGGTCGAAGTGTTGATCAAGTTAATGACATTAATATTAATCATAAGAATTCTTTTTTCTTTGGAGAGGATGTTACTCTTCCAACTGAATTAAAGGCTACTAATAGTTTAGATGAAGCAGTAAAAGATGCAGATGTTATTTTAATTGCGATTCCTACTGCTGCTTATAGAGAAGTATTAAGTAATATCGCTAATAAATTAACGAAGAAAGTGCTCTTTATTAATACTGCTAAGGGCTTTGATACTGAAAAGAATATTAGAATCAGTGAACTTATTAGAGAAGTGGTGAGAGAAGATAAACGTTTACCAATCGTTTCTTTAATTGGTCCAAGCCATGCAGAAGAAGTGATTAAAAGAGACTTAACTTGTGTCTGTTCAGTCAGTCAAGATTTAGATTATTCCATGCAAGTTGCTGAATTATTCTCTAATGATTACTTTAGAGTATATGGAAATAGTGATGAAATAGGTAGTGAGCTAGGTGTTGCGATGAAAAATGCAATCGCGATTGCTAGTGGAATCTTAGAAGGTCTTAAATATGGAGATAACTCCCGCGCTGCTTTATGTACTAGAGGTTTAGCGGAGATTGTAAGATTCGGTGCTCATTTTGGCGGGAAGAAAGATACATATTTAGGTTTAACTGGATTAGGTGATTTAATTGTTACTTGTTACTCTTTCCATTCTCGTAACTTTATGGCAGGACTTCAAATTGGTAAAGATGATGGAGTGGAGAACTTCCTTAAGAACAATAAGAAGACTGTTGAAGGTATTAGAACCATTAAAGTTATCCATGATTTAGCGGAACAAGAATATATAGAATTACCTATTATTAATGCTTTATATGAGGTTGTTTATAGGTATAAAAAGCCTAGTGAAGTAATTCCAACACTTTTTAAGCGTTCTATTAAGGTTGAAGGTAAATAAGATGAATAAGATTAACAAAAACGACATTATTGAAATGGTTTCTGAAGAAGCTTATTTATCGATTAAAGATGCAAAAGCAGCAGTGGACCTCACATTTGAATTTATTAAAGAAGCCCTAGAAGCAGGTAGAGATGTTGATATTGCTAACTTTGGATCATTTAATGTAAAAACTCGTAAGTCGAGAATTGGTACAAACCCAGAGACACATGAAAAGATTACTATTAAAGAAAGAAAAATGGTGTCGTTTAAAGAAGCAAAATCATTGAAGGCAAAAATACAAAAATAATATGAGAAGAAAAGAGATAGATGCATATATAAAACTTGCGAAAGTCTTTAAGAATAAAGGCTTTAATCTTTATTTAGTGGGTGGAACAGTACGAGACTTCTTACTTAAACTCGATTTAAATGATATGGACTTAGTGACTGATGCAACTCCAACTCAAATGCTTCCGTTTTTAAAAGGAGCGGATGATACATTTAAACAGTACGGTTCACTTAAATATAATTTTGAAGGTGTGAAATTTGATATCACCACCTTAAGAGTAGAAGGAAAATATGATGATTCACGTCATCCTAGCAAGGTAAAATACGTCACAGATCTTAAAAAAGATTATGTTAGACGTGACTTTACAATTAACTCTATGTATTTAGATAGTTATTTTATTCTTTATGACTATTGTCATGGACAAGAAGACTTAAAAAATAAATTAATTAGATTTATTGGTAATCCTAAAAAGAGAATCAAAGAAGATCCTTTAAGAATTATTAGGGCGATTCGTTTTGCTTTAATGTATGGTTTCTCATTTGAAGAAAAGACTGAAAAAGCGATGAAAGATTATAGTGGATTACTCGCGAAAATTAATAAAGACAAAATCCGTCAAGAAGTAAGCAAGATTAAAGGTGTTGATAAGGATTTTGAAGAAAAATTATTTAAAGAATTTAGTATCCATCAATATATTGATGTGATAGAATAGCACTTACCATGGTAAGCGAAGCATTAGATTTTAAATATCTCTTATTAGAGAATTATAAAAGACTCAAGATTAGTGAGCTTGAACTCGCGACTATTTTTATGATTGATCATCTCATCAATCAAGGGAATCCTTTTGTGAATGCCGATTTATTATCTTTAAAGATGAATCTTGATGTTAAAGAAATCGATAAGATACTTGCTTCCTTACTTAAAAAGAAATTATTAGATTATGTGACGACAGGTAAAAAGACTGCGACCACATTAGATCCACTTAAACAAAAACTCTATAGTGAATTCCAATTATTCTTAACAATAGAAGAAGAGACTAAGAAAAAGAAACAAATCAGTGATGAGCTTGAAAATATCTATGGTACTTTCCAAAAGTTACTTAATAGATCTTTATCACCGGTCGAAATATCTCGTATTAGAGAATGGGTCACATATGGCTTTACTGATGAACAAATCGTCAACGCTCTTAAGGACGCCCTTGCGAAAGGTAAGAAGTCACTTAATTCCGTTGATAAAATCCTTCTTTCCTATCAAATTAGAGATGATAGAACTAGTGAAGGAATGAGTCCAATAACAAAAGATTGGAATAAAAATCTAGAAGAGACAATTAGGATAGCGAAAACTCCTTGGTTAGATGATGATAAGTAAGAAAGCCGAGCGAGTTTTATTATATTTAAACGAAATCTTACCTATTGTAGGATGTGAACTTAATTATCATAAAGATTATGAGCTTTTAATCGCGGTTGTTTTAAGTGCTCAAACAACAGATAAGTCAGTGAATCAAGTCACTCCAAAATTATTTTCTAAATATCAGAGTTTAGAAGAACTCGCTAATGCTGATATTAAGGATGTTGAAGAGATAATTAAATCAATTGGGCTATATAAAGCAAAAGCTAAGAACATTGTGAACCTCGCTAAAGAACTAGTGAGTAAATATGATAGTAAAGTTCCTAGTGATAAAGATGTATTAGTGACTCTACCAGGAGTCGGAAATAAAACAGCAGGTGTCACGAGATTAGAATTATTTAAGGCAGATGAATTACCAGTTGATACTCATGTTGCCCGTATTGCTAAACGCCTTAAGTTTGCTTCTAAAAATGATGAACCTCTTGATATAGAAAAGAAGCTTAAAAAAGCCTTCCCTCAAGACAAGTGGGGAAAGCTTCACCATCAATTTATTCATTTTGGTAGATATTATTGTACAGCCAAGAATCCAAAATGCGAAAACTGTAAAATTCGTGATTTTTGCATCGAAAAATAGCTAAAAACGTAATTATTTAAAATATTTTTCTTCTACAGCTTTAATGTAGTTAAGTCGAGGATTAAGTCCTTGTTCTATTTCGATACCTTCTTTTTCTATGACATCAATTGGGATAGATTTCCTATCTCCTTCTTCATAGAATTTGATGACGTAACTAGCATCGATTAAATATACTTTGAGTAGTGATTCAAATTGAATTAAGAAAAAAGCAATTCCTCCATGATTAATCACACGTTTAAGGTGATCAATTTGTTGAGGAGGGATATTCGCTAAAGGGAATGAAGTTCTATTCTTTGTATTTTTTGCTTCAAAGTCAATATAGCGAGATTTATAGACACCGTTATAGTCAGTAGTGGACTGTTTTTCAAAATATGCATTAGTGATTATCGCTCCACGTGAATAATCAACTTTCACAATATTGATTGGAGTAGGTCTTTTTGTGATTAAGCAGATATTGTTTGCATTATAGTATTCGTTTGATTGATTGATATCCGCTTCAAAATTCATGCCACGGTTGCCCGCATTTAAAATACCTCTTGTGGTCTTCTTCTCTGGGGCTTTTTTATCTTCAAATTTCTTACCGTTAGGATATTTCATATTAAGAGATACATTCTTTAGCAATTTCTAAAAATTCTTCCGCACTAAAATCGTTACCAGCGGCTAAAGCTTCGGTTGCTTTTTTAATTGGAAGGGGGAGGTGATGTTGCATTGCTAAGACTTTTAAATATTCTTTTAAGACAAGTTCACTATTATTGATAAAAGCGTGATATAAATGAGCGAGGTTAATCGCATCGACATCTGGTTGATGGGCTTCCCCTTCTTCTTTGACATTAAAGAGTTTACAGTAATTGACTAAGGAATATGGATTACCATTATCATCTCTAATGAACTCGCCGATGATAGTGGTAAAGTCGATATAATTCTTTCTTATTTGGTCGACTACTTCTTTTGGGACGTCTAAGTTATATGAGACTGATTGATTTAAGATCCTCATATCGTGATTACCAAATGTCATAAAGCTACATTTTTTAAATGCGGAACCGCAGTAATTACGGAGTTCACTCATTGCTTTATAGAAACCAACACCATCTTTTTTCACTTTTTCATCAGTGATACCGGTTAAGTTAGTGACGTAGCTACCAACTTTATTCTTTGGTCGTACATATAGTTTTAATGATTGTTTAAGCCTTTTGATATTCCCTTTTCTATCTAGGGTTGCAAGTACTGCGCCTAAAGCAATCATTTCATGAGAAAATTGTGTGCCTTCAAAATCTAGGAAACAGATATAGTGATGACCTTTAAGTACCTTGTCGACTTTTTGCATACTATAGTAGATTAGCATATTTCCTATATTAAGTCTATTGAAGTTATACAATAACTTTTTTACTTAATTATGTTGATTAGATAGTGTGCTTATTATAAAATAATAAAGTCTATGGCAGTGAAGTTAACCCTCTCTTCTAAAGAAATCCTTGAAAAGGTCTTCCCAGGTGCGCCTAGAGGATATGACCCTTATCAAGTGGATGAATTCCTCGATTTGATCCTTCGTGACTATACGGAGATTGAATCTAATTTCTTGATGAAGAAAGAAGAGATTGACGCTTTAAATGCCAAAGTTGAATCGCTCAAGAAGGATAATCAAAAACTTGAGATTGAACTTGGTAAATATAAAGAGAGATTTTCTAACATCAAAGCCAGTGACGAAGTGACGTCTGATAACATCAATCTCATTAAACAGATTAATAAATACGAGACGTTCCTATTTAAGATGGGGTATGACCCTAAATCAATTAAATAATATTTCGATCCGGATAATTGCTGACATACGTTAGAGGAAAGTCCATGCTCGCACAGGCTGTGATGCCTGTAGTGATTGCGCTAGCAGAAAAAATAATGCTAGGTACGCAGGAGTGCGTAACGGCGGAGGAAGACCTAAGGGCAACTATGGTAGTACTCCTGAAAGTGCCACAGTGACGAAGTTTGTCGGAAACGGCAAAGTGGAACGCGGTAAACCCCACAAGCGAGAAACCCAAATTTGGTAGGGGAGGCGGCTAGATAGAACCGAATATCTAGAAGCAGGCTTAGCCTAGATAAATAATTATCCTAGACAAAACATGGCTTATAGGATCGAACACTCACTGAAGGAGAAGGTTATGAATTTACCAACAAAAATTACCGTTAGTAGAATTATTGCAACAGTCATTTTGATCGTGACTTTGTTTGTATTGTCTCTAATTAACTTCCAATCAATTACTTTAGGTAACACAAGAATTGATGTCGTGTTCTTAGTAATATTTGTGTTCTTTGTGATTGCGAGTTATACCGATCATTTAGATGGCAAACTTGCCAGAAAAAATAACCAAGTAACTAACCTTGGTAAATTCCTTGATCCTATCGCTGATAAGTTATTAGTGAACTCTATGCTTATCTTCTTAGCATGTCCATATGCATTTAGCTATGCTACTATTCAAACTTCATTCATTCCTTTATGGTGTGTCATCATCATGGTCGCAAGAGATACAGTCGTCGATGCGATGAGATTCATCGCTGCTCAGAAGAATGTGGTGATTGCGGCAAATATCTTTGGAAAACTTAAGACCGTATTACAAATGGTGGCAATCGGAGCTGTTTTACTTAATGACTTCCCATTCCATTATATGTATCCAAATAACACCAACCCATATTTAACAGTCACTGCTTTCTTAGTCTATTTAGCTACTTTAGCAAGTTTACTAAGTGGTGTTATCTACGTTATTCAAAATAAACACGTTTTAAAGGAATCTAAAGAAGATAAATAATCTTATGACCGCGGAAGAATTACACGCTTTATTTACACAAGCAAATAAAACATTAGGAAGTGTTGAATCTTTTACTGGTGGACGATTTGCGAGTTCGATGACTGCTATTCCAGGAGCGTCTAAATTCTTTGTCGGTGCTTATGTCACTTATGCAACATGGGAAAAGATCCGTTTACTTAATATCAAGAAAGAAAGAGTCGATGCATATGGAGTCGTCTCGCAAGAAATTGCAGGCGATATGGCAATGCACGGAAAATTCTTACTTGATAGTGATTATTGTATATCTTTCACCGGTAACGCTGGACCTACTCCAATGGAAAATAAACCAGTGGGACTTATCTATATTGGGGTGAGTGCATATAATTATACCCAAGTGTTCCAATATCGACTTAATGGAACGCGAGAAGAAATAATTAACCAAGCTTTAAGCTTGGGCTATGCACACTTAGCAAAAATGTTGCATGATTTTAAATAATTTTTCAACATTTTCAATTTTTGATCCGTCTTTTTAATAATATATAGGAGGTTTTTTATGAAAAATGAAAAAATCGAAAACGAAAACAAACTTAATGACACTTTAAAAGAAATCGAAAAGATGTTTGGTAAAGGTGCCATTATGAGACTTGGCGATCGTGAGCCCGTGGATGTGGACGTGATTCCAAGTGGATCCTTACTCCTTGATGAAGCTCTCGGTGTCGGAGGATACCCAAAGGGCAGAATCATTGAAATCTACGGTCCAGAAAGCAGTGGTAAAACTACTCTTGCTCTCCATGCGATTGCAGAGTGCCAAAAGATGGGCGGTAAAGCGGCCTTTATTGATGCAGAACATGCGATTGATCCTAACTATGCAGCGAACTTAGGAGTTGATATTAATGAACTCTATTTAGCCCAACCTGATAGTGGTGAACAAGCTTTAGAAATCTGCCAACTCCTCGCTTCTAGTGGAGGCATGAATTTAATTGTTGTTGACTCTGTTGCTGCCTTAGTCCCACAAGCTGAACTTGATGGAGAAATGGGTGATAACTCAGTAGGCTTACAAGCTAGACTCATGTCTAAAGCGATGAGAAAGATTGCCGGTGTTTTAAATAAGAATGACTGCGCAGTGATCTTTATTAACCAATTAAGAGAAAAAGTTGGAGTGATGTACGGTAACCCAGAAACTACTTCTGGTGGTAGAGCCCTTAAATTCTATGCTTCTATCCGTATTGATATTAGACGTACTGAAGCTCTTAAAGTGGGAAGTGAAATTTACGGTAATACCTGTAAAGTGAAAATCGTAAAGAATAAAGTCGCCCCTCCATTTAAACAATGTGAAATCGATATAATTTACGGAAAAGGCGTATCAAAAGAAGGCGAAATGATTGATTTAGCCGTGGAATATGGCTTAATGAGAAAAGCTGGCTCTTGGTACGAATATAAAGGCGAGAAATTTGCTCAAGGTAGAGATAGTGCTAAGCAATACCTTGTCGATCACCCTGATGTAAAAGAAGAATTACTCGTTGCTATTAAAGCCGCAAAATAAATAATAAGTTTGATGAATCTTTGACACGCAACTACAATGTAGTCAAGAGGTGACTAATATGGGTGTTTCATCTGTTCATATGTCTAAAGAAGAAGAGAAATTAATTAGAGCGTATTGTGAGCTCCATGGTTTAAGTATTTCTACTGCACTTAAACAAGCGCTTCTTGAAAAGATTGAAGACGAATACGAAATCAAGTGGGCTGAAAAATGTATCGAGAGATACAAAAATGATCCTGATAAAAAAACTTACACGCTTGAAGAAGTTGAGAAAATGTTCAACTTATGAAAAATTGGTCATAGAAAAGAAATTTATAAATAATAGCAACACGGGACTGGCAATTGCCGGTCCTTTTTGTTCTTGTTATGAATTAGTGATTTTTATATAATATAAAGGTGCTATCGCACTAACTATAGATTCTCATTAGAGAAATTGATTAATCAGGCTTTGCCTGTTATATATAAAATTTTGCTTCTAAGTGCATTATTTTAAAATTTATATAGTTATTTAGATATGTCGCTAAGCGAATAGGAAGAAGGATTTATTATGATTATTTTTGCTGAAAGCGCACAAGGTTTAGCAGGGCTAGATTTCTTGTGGATTGCTTTAATGCTTGTAGCAGGTTTAGCTATTGGCTTTTTAGTGTTTATGTTCGTTCCTTTCTTTAAGAAAAGAAGAGCGGAAGTGAACGCCAAAAAGATTATTAGAGACGCCGAAATCAAAGCAGAACACATCACCAAGAACGCGCAACTTGATGGTAAACAACTCGCGCAAGAACTTAAGAATGATGTTGAGAAAGAATTAAGAGAAAGAAAAGCGGAAATTGCTTCTCAACAAAATCAATTATTACAAAGAGAACAAAACATTGATCGTCGTGACGCTCAACTTCAACAAAAAGAAGATGCTCTTGATGAAAAGAATGAAATGCTTTCACGTCGTATTAAAGACTGTGATAAGAAAGAAGCTCAACTCCAAGAAAAGATTGATTCTATTATTGTTGAATTAGAGAAGGTCGCTAATATGACCACTCAACAAGCTAAAGATGAACTCTTTGCTCGTGTTGAGTCTAAGATGAGTAAAGAAATTGCGGTCTTTATGAAAAACAAAGAAGAAGAAGCAAAAGAAAAAGTGAACCAAGAAGCCCAAGAACTTTTAGGTTTAGCCCTTTCTAAATATGCGCAAGACGTTACTACTGAAAGAACCGTTTCTACTGTCGCTCTTCCTAACGATGAAATGAAGGGAAGAATCATTGGTAGAGAAGGTCGTAACATTCGTACGATTGAACAATTACTCGGTGTTGATTTAATTATTGATGATACTCCAGAAGTTATCTCTATTTCTTGCTTTGATCCAATTAGAAGAGAGATTGCGAGAAAATCATTAGAACTATTAATTAAAGATGGTCGTATTCAACCAGGAAGAATTGAAGAAATCGTTGAGAAATGTAAAAACGAAGTTAACGAAACTATTCATAAGACTGGTCAAGATGTGGCCTTTAAACTTGGCTTACCAAGAATCAATAAAGACTTATTAGATTATGTTGGTAGACTTAGATACCGTACCAGTTACGGACAAAATGCTTTAGATCACTCCATCGAAGTGGCTTATCTTTCAGGTATTATGGCTGCTGAACTTGGACTAGATCAAACTTTAGCGAAACGCGCTGGCTTATTACATGATATTGGTAAATCATGTGACTTTGAGATGGAAGGTAGTCACGTTGAAATTGGTGCTAGACTCGCTAAGAAATACGGCGAACCAGATGTCGTTATTAACGCTATTGAATCTCACCATGGTGATGTTGAAGCAAAATATGTTATCTCTCATATCGTGCAAGCAGCAGATACTTTAAGTGCTGCTCGTCCAGGAGCAAGAAGCGAAATCTTAGAAAACTACATCAAGCGTATTGAAAAGCTTGAAGAAATTTGTAAATCATACGATGGAGTCTATCAAAGCTATGCGATGCAAAGTGGACGTGAACTCCGTGTTATGGTTATTCCAGATAAGATCGATGATGTCGGAGCATTCAAATTAGCGCGTGACATTAAAGAAAGAATTGAGAATGAAATGACCTATCCTGGTCAAATTAAGGTCTCAGTCATTCGCGAATACCGCGCGATAGAAACAGCGAAGTAAGCACCTTGAAAATATTATTTATCGGAGATATCGTCGGCCCAATAGGGAGACGAATGGTAAAAGAATATCTACCTCTTTACATTAAGAAATATAATGTTGATTTTGTTATTGCTAATGGGGAGAATGTGACGCATGGTAAAGGTCTTATTAGACACCATTATGAAGAATTACTTGATTATGGAATAGATGTTGTCACGCTTGGTAACCACTATAACAGTAAAAAAGAATTAGAAAGATATATCGACTCTACCGATAGATTAATTAGACCATATAATTTAATTGAACCTTTCTCGGGAGAAGGTACTGCTTTATTTGATGTTGATGGACTTACTATTAGAGTCACTAACATCTTAGGAAGTGCCTTTATGAAAGAGGCAGTAAATTCGCCATATTATGCGATAGTTGAGATCAATCAAGACTTAGAAGATAGTGATATCCATATCATTGATTATCATGCAGAAGCAACAGGAGAGAAATATTCGATTGCTTATGCTTTTGACGGGAAAGTGGGAGCGGTCTTAGGTACCCACACCCATATACAAACTAACGACGCTAAAATATTACCAAACGGTACTGCGTTTATCTCGGATGTCGGGATGTGCGGATATTATGACGGGATACTTGGATTTGATAAAGATTCCGTCATTAGAAAGAACTGTTTTGGAGAGATGTCTAGATATGAAGTTCCTAGTGAAGGAAGAGGCGTTTTCAGTGCAGTTCTCATGGATTTTGACCGCATAACTCATAAATGTAAGCAAATTACCCCTATTCAATTCGTGGAGGAAAAATAATGAAAACTAATGTGATTAATACTCCTAATATGAATAAAGCAAAAGTCCGTACGAACGAGGCTACTTTCTTTATGAGTGGAGCTACTCAAAATAATGAAGAAATATCTAAATTACTGAACAATAAAAACTATTATATCCATACATATGGCTGTCAGGCTAATGTCAGAGATGAAGAGACAATGCGTGGCTTACTTGAGAATGTTGGTATGACACAAACTGATTCTCCTGAAACCTCAGATGTCATTATCATCAATACCTGTGCGGTGAGAGAAAATGCCGAAGATAAAGTGTATGGTGAAATTGGTAATTTAAAAAGATTAAGAAAGATTAATAAAGATCTCGTTTTAGCGATATGCGGATGTATGGTCGAACAACCAGAAATCTTAGAACGTATGATGAATACCTTCCCTGAAGTAAATCTTTATTTTGGGACACACGAGATATATCAATTAACTTCTTTAATATGTGAAACCATCACAAGTAAAGAAAGGCTTGTCTCTATTGAATCTAAACAAGGGGAAGTGATTGAAGATCTTCCTTGTCGAAGAAATAACGAATTTAAAGCTTATATCAATATAATGTATGGATGTAATAAATTCTGTACGTATTGTATTGTTCCTTATACTAGAGGAAAAGAAAGAAGTAGACGTTTTAATGACGTCATGAAGGAAGTCGATGAGCTTGTTGCTTTAGGTTATCAAGAAATCACTTTCTTAGGTCAAAACGTTAATGCATACGGGAAAGACTTAGATGAAGGGCATGACTTTGCTGACGTTTTAGAAGAAGCGGCGAAGCGTGGTGTGCCTCGTATTAGATTTACAACCTCTCATCCATGGGACTTTTCTCTTAAGATGATTGATGTCATTGCTAAATATCCTAATATTATGAAATTTATTCATCTACCTGTTCAAAGTGGAAATAGTGAAATTCTTAAACTTATGGGTAGAAGATATACTCGAGAAGATTATCTTAATCTTGTTAAAACGATGAGAGAAAGAATTCCTGGACTCTCTTTATCTACTGATATCATTGTTGGATTCCCTAACGAAACAGAAGAACAGTTTAATGACACCTTATCTTTAGTCGATATAGTGGGCTATGAAGCGGCTTTTACCTTTATATATTCTCCTCGTCGAGGCACTCCTGCTGCAAGGATGAAAGATGAAGTACCATATAGTGAGAAATCCCGCCGCTTTAAAGAACTTGTGAAGCATCTTGAAGTATCAATTTCTAAAGATGCTTTAAGTATGGTAGGGAAAATATATGACGTTTTAGTGGATGGCGTCTCTAAGACTGATGAAAATATGTATTCCGGTTATACCGAGAATAATAAATTAGTCCATTTTAAGGCGAGTAAAGAAGATATTGGTAAGATTATTCCAGTCCGTATCTTAGAAAGCCATACCTATTCTTTAATAGGAGAAAAAGTGAATGGATAAGATATTAGAAAAGGCTAATGAACTTAAGTCCGCTTTAAACGACACAAAAGAATATAAAGAATATCTTCGTTTAAAAGAACTTTTTGATAATAGTGAAGAAATAAAATCTCTTCGTATTCAATTAGTTAAAACTAAAGATGATCCTCATCAACATAAAAAGATTGAAGAAGAATATAATTCTCATCCTTTAGTGGTGAACTATTTAGCGGCACAAAAAGAATTAGAAAGTATTCTTAGAGTGGTAAAAGATATTATAGAAAAATGATCTTAGTAGTGTTTGGTCCAACTGGTAGTGGTAAAACAGATGTTGCGGTGAAACTAGCACATCATTTTAACGCGCCGATTATTAATGCAGATGCATTTCAAATCTATAAAGACATGAATATTGGAACAAATAAGATAAAAGAAAGTGATCCAGATTATAAAAGACATTATTTACTTAATATCAAAAAGCCTAATGAAACTTATTCTGTTAAAGAATATCAAGATGACTTTCGAAGAACACTTAATGAATTAAATAAAAAATATAAAGATATCATTGTAAGTGGTGGTACGGGTTTATATATTCGAGCAGCCTTATTTGATTATGAATTTTTAGAAGAAGAAAATTCGACAAACGACTATTCTTCTTACTCGAATGAAGAGTTATTTAAAAAGCTTGAAGAACTCGATTTAGAAGCGAGTAAATCAATACATGTAAATAACCGAAAACGTCTTATTCGTGCGCTTGATTTAATCTCTAGTAGTGGAAAGAAAAAAAGCGAGATAATCGCCTCTCAAGAACATAAAATTATCTATCCTGATGTGGAGTTTTTATTCCTTAATCCAGATAGGGAAGAATTATATGATGCAATCAACTATAGAGTCGATAAAATGATTAGTGAAGGATTAGTAGATGAGGTCGAATATTTAAAAGAAAAGTATGATTTATCTACTACTGCAACTCAAGCAATTGGTTATAAAGAAATACTCGATTATTTAGATGATAAATGTAGCTTAGAAGAAGCGATTGAATTAATTAAAAAGAGAACAAGAAACTATGCAAAAAGACAAGTTACTTTCTTTAAAAATCAATTTAATTCTCGTGTTTTTACATCAAAAGTGGCACTTTTAAAGGAATTTGGTATCAATGAATAAAGAAATATTTTCTCGTAATATTGCACTTCTTGGTGAAGATGGATTTAACGCCTTACAAAATAAGACTGTTTTTATTGCGGGGCTTGGTGGAGTAGGCGGTACGACATTTGAAGCTTTAGTGAGAGGCGGGATTAAAAACTTTATTATTGTTGATAGAGATATAGTGGATCCTTCTAACTTAAATAGACAACTCCTATATGTTGCAGAAGATATCGGTAAAGATAAAGTGGAAATTGCTAAGAAACGCGCATTAATGATTAACGATGAAGTAAATATTGTTACTTATAAAGAAGACGTTAAAAATATCAAAGAAATAAATGCGGATTTTGTCATTGATTGTATCGATGACGTTTCCGCGAAAATTTATCTCATTCAATACGCTTTAAATCATAACATTCCTTTTGTTACTTCCATGGGTATGGCGAATAAAGTTGATCCTAGTAGAATTAAAGTTTCTAGCTTAAATAAATCTACAACTGATCCACTTGCTAAAAAGGTGCGTTATGAATTAAAGAATCTTGGTTTAGATTATTCAAGCGTGATGTGCGTGTATAGTGATGAGGCGCCTTTTAAAGATGGCAATAAATTACATTCTTTAATGACTGTTACCTCTACTGCTGGCTTATATCTCGCTAATTACACCCTTAATGTCTTGAAAAGTAACTAGATTATTATATAATCTTCTTAATTACACATTTTGGAGGACACTCTATGAAAAATATTAACGAGATTGCTCGTCTTGCCGGTATCGGTGAAGAATTTCTTATCCCATACGGAAGAGACAAAGCGAAAATTGACTTATCAATTAATGAAACCCTTAAAGGCAACAAAGATGGTAAGTTAGTCCTTGTTACTGCTATCACCCCAACTAAAGCTGGTGAAGGTAAGACAACTACCTCTATTGCTTTACATGATGGATTCAATAAAATTGGAATCCACTCTTTACTCTGTTTAAGAGAACCTTCGTTAGGCCCGGTCTTTGGTATTAAGGGTGGAGCGACTGGAGGCGGTAAGGCCTCAGTTATCCCAAGTGAAGATATCAACTTACACTTCACAGGCGATATGCACGCATTAACTAGCTCAATTAACTTAATCGCTGCTGTTATTGATAACCATATCTTCCACGGCAACGCTCTTAATATTGATCCAAATAGAATCTTATGGAAACGTGCCCTTGATATGAATGATAGAGCCCTTAGAAGCGTGACCGTTGCACAAGGCGAAAAGAAATGCGAACCACGTCATGAAGAATTTGTTATTACCGTGGCTAGTGAAATGATGGCAATCATGTGCTTATCTAAAGATTTAGATGACTTTATGGCACGTATTAACAATATAATTGTTGCCTATAATAAAGAAGGTAAACCTGTCTTCCTTAGAGATTTAAGAGTGAGCCACGCAGTTGCTAAGCTCATGAAAGCTGCTATTAATCCTAACTTAGTGCAAACCCTTGAAGGTAACCCATGTATTATACACGGAGGACCTTTCGCGAATATCGCGCACGGATGTAACTCCATTATCGCTACTAAGTTAGCTCTTAAACTTGCTCCAATCGTTGTTACTGAGGCAGGCTTCGGTGCTGACCTTGGTGCTGAGAAATTCTTAGATATTAAATGTCGTGTTGCTGGTTTAAAACCAGATGCAGTCGTCATGGTCGCTACTATTAGAGCTCTTAAGATGCATGGTGGACAAGCATTTGAAGATTTAACTACTGAAAATGTTCCAGCCTTACTTAATGGTGTAGATAACTTAAAGCATCATATGGAAAATATTGCTAAATATGGTATTCCAAGTGTTGTATGTATCAATCACTTTGATACAGATACTGAAGCAGAAACTGCTGCATTACGTAAGTGGTGTGAAGAACAAGGCTATAGAGTGGCATTCTGTAGTGCCTTTACTAACGGTGCGGAAGGTGCGATTGAACTCGCTAGAGAAGTTGATGCTGTCCTTAAGAGTACAGAATCTCATTATCATCCTCTTTACGATACCAATGCTCCTATCAAAGATAAGATTGAAACCATTTGTAAAGAAATCTATAGAGCAGGTAATGTTGTCTATACCGAAGAAGCAGAAAGACAGATTAAAGAATTTGAAGATCTTGGCTTCTCTAAGACACCTATTTGTATCGCTAAGACCCCACAATCATTCACTGATGATGCTAAGGTCTTAGGTGCTCCTACAGGCTTTACAATCACTGTTAGAGAAGTGAGATTATCTGCTGGTGCAGGATTCATCGTTCCTCTTACCGGTGCTGTTATGACAATGCCAGGACTTCCAAAAGTTCCAGCAGCTGTCTTAATGGAAGATAAAGAAATTTAGATTATTTTCAAAAAAATTCAACATTTTGATAAATCCGAGAGTCTTTATAAGTATATAGGGGCTCTTTTTTATGGATTTAATCAAATTAGTGAATGTTTCAAAGCGTTATAAGACTGAGAATGGTCGTAGTTTTCTAGCGCTTCATAACGTTAATCTCACCTTACCTAGTAAAGGTTTTGTTTCAATATTAGGAAAATCTGGATGTGGCAAATCAACGCTTCTTAACATTATTGGTCTACTCGATGATATTAGTAGTGGACAATACTTTTTCGCATCTAAAGAAGTGAGTAAATTGTCTCATCTAGAAAAAGAGGATTATCTCAACTCTAAAATCGGGATAGTTTTTCAGCATTATCATCTAGTTGAAGATAAAGATGTACTATTTAATATCGCGCTTCCTAGCTTAATTAATGGAATGAAACTTGAGGACGCAAAAGAAGAGGCTAAAATGCTACTTAACGGCATCAAATTTAATGAAGATTATTATGAAAAGAAGGTAAAGAATCTATCGGGAGGAGAAAAGCAACGAGTAGCCATACTTAGAGCGCTTATTAATTCACCTAATATCTTACTTTGTGATGAACCAACAGGGGCTCTTGATAGTGAGAATTCTAAAAGGGTAATGGAGATACTTAAGAAAGCTAGTAAGAATAAACTAGTCTTAATGGTATCTCATAATGAAGAACTTGTGAAAGAATACTCTGATCGCATTATCACCCTTAAAGATGGAGCGATTATTAAAGATGAATCTATACATGAAATTAAGGGAGAAGGTACTCCGATAGTAAACGACGCTCATAGGAGGAAAAAAGATAAATGGATTGAACAAATATCCATGCAAAACTTTAAAAAACGAATTAAAACTAACATTTTTTCTATTATTTCTTTATCTATTTGTTTAGTAGCTTCAATTCTTATAGGAGGATTTGCAAGATATAGTAATGAAGCGATATCACTAGAGAGTAAAAAGAAAATAGATTATGGAGCGTTAACTATCTCTAAAGAAGAAAAGATTGAATTAGAAGGAAGTATTATTTCTTTAGTCGAACAGTCAAGACCTTCTTATACTGAACTTAATTATTTAAAAGATAGTCATAAAGAATTTGTATATTTAAATAATTATGATGTGCTTCTTCCTAGTGGGAGTGAGCTAACTTTTAAAAGCGCTAAATTAGATCAACTATTTATTCGTCCAATTTATTCTTTTGTTTCGCCTTTTGTTAATCCTTCTTTATTAATCAAAGGTAGTTATCCAAGTAACGATAATTTTGATGAGGTAGTAATTAATAAACAAGCCTATGAATATATTAAAAAAGAGACGAAGAAAGATGTAATGAATGATGAAATAAATATCAAACATGAATATGAATCAGTTTATTATACGTTTGATGCGGAAAGTAGTGTTATAAAAGATATTTTTTCTTTATCAAAAAATTTAAAAATTGTCGGAGTGGTTGATGAACTAGATTTTCTATCTAGTCCCACCATTTATTATTCCTATAAAGCATTCACTAATTATTTAAAAGGATATCTTCTTAATAATCTATCTACTTATCAACATAAAGATATTTCATGGAAAGAAAGAATTGATACTTCTAGTGATAATGATGAGCTAAGTAGTTATTCGATACGAGCATTCCTTAAAGACTATCACTCTAATAATTATTTAAAAGATTATGTATCTAATGTATCGACTGATGGACTAGTAGCAACTTCTTTAGCCTTAACTATTGAGAATTCATTATCTGATTTAATTAAAGCTAGTACATCTGGGATGGAACTATTTTTAGCAATATCAATATTAGGGATTATTTTGATCTTAGGTATTATTTCTTATTTCTCTTATTCACAAGATAGAAAGAAAAGTGCAGTTTTAAGTGCGCTTGGAGCGTCGAGATGGGAAATAATGAAGCTCTATCTATATGAGAACCTTTTAATCGGCCTATTTAGTTATTTGATAACGATTATATTATCTTTCCCCTTAACTTTATTAGCGAACAAGATAGTCAGTAATATTACGAATCTAAATAACTTAATTAGAACGCCTTATTATTTATTTACATCATTTAAATATGATTACTTATTAATCTTATTAGCCGCAATCATATTAATCATCTCTATTTCAACGTTCTTACCAATCTTCTTTTCTAAGAAAATCTCAATATCAAAGGAGCTTAGAGACGAATGATTAATATAAGGAACCTAAATGTTAGTTTTAATGAGCATAAAGTCATTGATAATTTATCTATCTCTTTCCCTCGTACAGGCTTAATTGCAGTAGTGGGTCATTCAGGATGTGGGAAGACCACTTTATTTAACTGTCTAAGTGGATTAATTAAGTATGACGGAGATATAGAAATTGATGGAACATATATCAATAGTATTCCACTGACAAAAATTAATAATTATAGACTAAAAAATATAGGCTTTATCTTCCAAGATTTTAAGTTATTTAACCTTGATAACGTCATGCATAACGTCGCTTTTCCTCTTGAGATAAAAAATGGAGGATTAGGACTAAGAAATAAAAGAAGAGTAAAGGATGTATTAGCGCTTGTTGGCTTAGAAAATAAAGAGACTCAAAGTGTGAAGAACCTTTCTGGCGGAGAAAAACAGCGCGTTGCGATTGCTCGCGCATTAATCAATAATCCTAAACTCATTTTAGCGGATGAACCGACTGGTGCGCTTGACGAAGAAAACGCTCATAAGATTATGGATCTACTTAAAAAGATTAGTGAGTCTAAACTTGTTTTAATTGTGTCTCATGATAAAGAGTTGGTAAATGAATATGCAGACGAAATAATTGAAATGAAAGATGGAAAAATAATTGATATTTGTAAGAAAAATCAAGAAAATACAAAGAAAAATCTAGAATTGATTGCAGAAGAATCTCATTCTAGAAAAGTTAATATACCTACTTTATTTTTATTACGTCATACTATCTCATCTATTAAAGAAAGGAAATGGAGAACGATATTAATAAATATGGTTACTTCGCTCGGTTTAATAGGAGTAGGATTAGCGTTCTCAATTTCTAATACAATATCTACTAATATTAAAGAAGCATGTACGAATTTATTTAATGAAAACCAAGTGATGATGTCTAAAAAAGAGACGAATAATGTTTATGAAGTTGAAGGAGCAACTTATAACGACTTAGTGACGATTAAAAACTATTATCCAGACTACGTTAATAGTGTTAACGCCATCTACCAAACTAACTTTAATAACATCTTTAAGGATGAACAGTCTTTTAGTGTATATACAAATAAGACAAAAATAGATTTATCGTTATATAGTTTTAAGCATATAAATGAATATCATAAGTTAACGAGTGATTTATTAATTTATCCAGCTCGCATTGATTCACTTAAAGAAGATGAAGTGGTGATGAATTTATCAGTCGGAATGATATATAACATCTGCTATTCATTAAAGATTATCCGTACGGTTGAATCCTTTATGGACTATATGAAGAATAATGATGTTTATCTCACTATTCATGTGAAGAATAATGACTGGGTGTATGAAGATGAACAGATCTTTAAACTTAAAGGATTTGTATTAGATTATGAGCCTATCATTTATCACTCTATGAATCTATGGAACGAAATAGTGATAGAAAAGAATATGAAGTTTCCTTCTTCTTTAAACTTGTCTATTAGAGATGAGAAGCCTTGGACTATCAAGAAATTATATTATTTAGATTTAGATAAGAATAAATCTCGCGATAAATTTTTAAAGGAAGTGAGATATGATCGTAGACTTGATAAATATCTATTTGAAATTGCATCCACTCAATATTTCCCACTATCAATTAAAGAAGAAGTAGATATAAAGGATATATCAAAAGTTATTATCTTTAAGAACCATAATAACAATATTTCTCCTCGTATTATTGATAAGACTATTTCTTATTTCCCTACCATTAAAGATACAACAGTAGGAACATATGGAGGATATCTAGTGAATAAAGAAGCTCTCATGATGGGCTTTAGTACTTATACATATTTTTCTAGTGATAAAGAGCTATTATCTATGACTCTAGAAGAATATTCCTCTTTACCAACTTTAAATAATCAATCTATTGATGAAGTGAAAGATATTAAAGTTGGCCATTATTCTAAATCACTTCAAAATGGAGTGATATTTAAAGAATATAAAGGTGGTCTAATTTCTGGTCGCGCACCTAACTCACTTGATGAAATAGTGGTATCAAGAAAGTTCTATCAATCTTTTAGTGGATTTAAGAATAATCAACTATCTATAGGAGTAACCACTAAAGAAGAAAAGATTAGTGAAGATAAAGTATTAAGAGAATTTAAGATAGTGGATCTTACTATCGTAGGTATCATCGATAGTGATGATCTAGTCATCTATCATGATGTAGATTGGCTTATAGACTTTTATCAATCGCGTATTGGTATATCAATCTTTTATCTAGGGATTAATACGATCTGTTATTCATTAGCAAATGATATTGATATGGATTCAATGATTACCTCGATGAAGCGAGCATTCCCAGAATACGATATTGTTAATCCATTAAGTTCAATCAATGAAGGGATAGATGAGGTGTGCCAATATTTAGAAATTGCGATGATTGCATTTTCTTCTATCGCAATAGTGATATCCATCTTCTTACTTAGTATGTGCAATTATTTGCACGCTTTAGAGATTAAGAATGATATTGGACTCGCTAGATGCATTGGGGTGAGTGGATTAGAATCGACAAAATTCGTCTTTTATCATTCATATGTGATGGGCTTTATTGCCCTTCTTACCGCGAGCTTTGAACTTGTGGTATCTAGTTACTTTATCTCCTATAGTGTTGCTCACCATTTAGAAGTGCCTTTTTATTTCTCGTTTAATCCAACTGGCTTACTATATATGTTCCTTTTAACACTTGCGATATCTACTATCTCAAGCATAATTATCTCCTTTAAAGTATTAAGGTTCTCACCTATAGAGTCTCTATCAATTTCTTAACACTTTTTATCATTTATAGTGACTGTAAATATAATGTTTTTCCAGCAGTAAAGAATAAAGTTGGTGACTAATTCACCTTCTTTTTCTTATAGATACCTACAAATTTCGAATCATCT
>SVAY01000004.1 GCA_015059185.1 Erysipelotrichaceae bacterium | reverse complement strand
GTCTCCTTTATTAATCTAGCAATTAACATTGTAAGACTTTCCTTTTTAATTGTTACCTACAAATATCAAACGGTATCACACCCAGCAACGAACCTTGCTTTCTTTGGTATTACATATTATAATTAGACTAGTCTAGTCAACCAGGAGGTATTTATGTGTACAGTAAGTGTCTATGAATTAAAAACTCAATTATCGAAATACATTTCTATGCTTGAATCAGGAAAAGAAGATAAGATTCAAATAACAAAAAATGGAGTTTTAGTAGCAACAATCATTCCTCAAAAAAAGAAAAAAAGTATCATTGGTATTGGTGTAGGTAAAATTGATTGCAATGATTACAAGTTGGATGGTCCTGAATACGACGATATACCAGTTCTTTTTGGATATTAATTATGGCAAAAATATTATTGGATACAAACATCTTAATAGATTCCATCTTGTTTCCAGATAGATTATCAAAAGAAACAAAGGATATATTAGAAGATGAAAATAACACAATAGTAGTTTCAACTGCTTCTTTGATTGAAATTTCAATCAAACATATTAAACACCCTGATTTGATGCCAATAGATTCTATATTTTTATGCAATCTTCTTAATGAAAACGAAATAGATGTTCTTCCAATATCATATAAAGTGCTTGCTGTTTTTGATGATTTTCTTTTAGAAAAAATACACAACGATCCATTCGATCATATGTTATTAGCCACCTCCATTGTTGAAGGTTGCAAACTTTTAACAAAAGATAAGATTTTAGGCCAATACAAAAACGGTAGAACAATTATTGTTTAAACGAAATAACACTATTTTCGATTTTAATATTGACTAATAAAAATCACTAATTATATAATAATTCCGCAATAACGTAGAAAGCAGAGGCACCCGCTTCTCGCCAGACCGATAAATATTGGTTGGCTAACGCTACTAATCGATAGGTTAGATTTGTTACGGGTGTCGTGCGACATCCGTTTTTGTTACTTAGGAGGATAACACTTATCTACACACAACCTTTAAAAGGCAACAAACCAACGCCTAACAAAAATGACAATGGGGACTTAGTGAATGAAAAAGTCCGCTTCCCACAAGTCCGTTTAATCGGACCTAATGGTGAACAACTCGGCATCATGTCTTCTCGCGAAGCACAACTTAAGGCAAATGAATTTGAGATGGATTTATACTGTGTATCTCCATCTGCCCAACCACCAGTTTGTAAGATTATCAACTACAGCAAATTCCGCTTCGAACAACAAAAGAAAGCGAAAGAAGCTAAGAAGAATCAAAAACAAACCAGTGTTAAGGAAGTTCAATTAACTCCTCAAATTGGTATGCATGATATTGAAACTAAGGCTAAAGCTGCTAACAAATTCTTATCTCAAGGAGATAAAGTAAAAGTTGTATTAAGATTTAGAGGTCGTCAACTCTCCCACGTTGAAGTTGGAGAAGAAACACTCAACAAGTTTATCGAACTAGTATCAGAAGTGGGTCAAATTGAAAAACCCGCAGTCCTTGAAGGCAAATTAATGACCGTCGTTCTTGGACCAATAAAGAAAAAATAGAAAGTAGGAGGAAAAATTATGCCAAAAATGAAAAGCAAAAAGGCTCTCACCAAAAGAGTCAAAGTGTCCGCTAATGGCAAGCTTGTGAGACATCACGCTAACACTGGTCACCGCGCATACGGTAAAAGCACCAAGAGAAAGAGACATTTAATGAAACCAGGAACAGTTCATCAAACCGACTATAAGCGTTTGAAGGACTTAGTCCAACAATAAGGAGGAGTAACTAACTATGGCAAGAGTAAAAGGTGGCACAGTCACACACGCTAGAAGAAAAAGAGTTTTAAAACGTGCAAGTGGTTACTTCGGTAGCAAACACTTATTATTTAAAACCGCTAAAGAACAAGTCATGCATTCTCTTAGATACGCTTATGTATCTCGTAGAGAAATCAAAAGAGACTATCGTAAACTTTGGATCAGAAGAATTAATGCTGCTTGTAGAATGAACAATATCTCTTATAGCAAATTCATGCACGGACTCAAAGTTGCTAACATTTCTATTAATAGAAAAATGTTAAGTGAATTAGCAATTAACGATCCAGCTGCATTCAGCGATTTAGTCGCTACTGCTAAGAAAGCAAAATAAGATATTTTCCGAATAAGTAAAGCCGGGTTATCCCGACTTTTTCTTTGTCTTTTATAAAATTATAAAGACAAAATAAATGGATAATAGTAGAATCTTAATATAATTTAGTTTAGGAGGTATTTATGAAAATATTTAGAAAACTATTCCTATTAGTACCACTAGCACTTTCACTCGCTTCTTGTAGCGGTCCAAAGTCTCCTGCTGGTACTTATTCATTCCAACTTGGTAGTGATTCTGGTACACACGCCGGTATCCATCTCACATTGACTGATGAAGAAGCTCAAATCGATACAAGCACCATTACTAGTGAAGAACCAACTTCTGGTAAGAAATTTGAACTTAAATTTGATGTTGGCGCTGCTGCTTCAAGCGGAGTAATGGGTCTTATTGGACACCTTGATGTTGTGATTGAATACCTTGAAAATCATACAGAGGAAGACTTTACTTCAGTTGAAGAATTAGTAAATAAAATCCAACAAACAATCAAAGAAAAAGGCGAAGAAAGCGTTCCTCTTTCGATCCCAGGATATTATTATTTTAAAGACGCAGTTAATCCTACTAGCGGTAAAGATGAAACTAGATTGATGATGGGCATTGACTTTAATTTCATTAAAGATATGCCAGTTCAAATTCCTGCACATCTCGTAGAAAGAATAATGTACGCAACCTATTCAGCTGATACAATTAACGTTATTGTACCTGTTAGTTTACAAGATTTATTATTCCAAATCTATTGGTACGGTTATCGTATTGCAGGTTTAAAATCTATCTCTAATCCTGTCGATTTACATAAAGAGAATCCTTATATTCAACATCACGATATTGGAACTCATCCTACTAGTGAAGAGGTCAAAACTATCCAAGAATATCAAAAGAGTCGTGAAGAAAGATATAAAGCAGGTGATATATCTGAAGAAGATTATGAAACCGGTGAATTTATCTATAATTCATATCACGACTATCACACATTAACTATGGGGTTAACAAAAAATGGATAATAATGAGAAAGAAATTACTAACGAAGAAGTAATAATCGATGTTTCTCATTTGACCAAAGACTACGGATTTGGACGTGGTGTTTTCGATGTCTCTATTAAAGTTCACAAAGGTGAATGTTATGGGTATTTAGGACCTAACGGAGCAGGAAAAAGTACCACTATCCGTCATATAATGGGTTTTTCAAAGCCAACTACCGGTTATACCAAAATATTTGGTATTGATACATTCGGTAACACTGATAAGATCTTAGGCAAAGTCGGTTACCTACCTGGTGAACCATCTATTCCTCAAGGTTTAAATGGTTGGGGCTTTATTCGTATGATGCAAGATATGCGCGGCGAAGAAAATAATGAAAGACTCGATTATTTACTTAAATTATTTAAATTAGATCCTTCTCCTCTTGTGAAAGAAATGTCACTTGGTGAGAAGCGTAAACTCGCTGTTGTTGCAGCGTTTATGAACGATCCAGATGTTCTTATTCTTGATGAGCCTACTTCTGGACTTGACCCAATTATGCAAAAAGTCTTCATTGATTTCATCGTTGAAGAAAAGAAAAGAGGTAAGACTATCTTGTTAAGTAGTCATATCTTCTCTGAAGTTGATGCAACTTGCGATAACATCTCAATTATTAAAGATGGTGTTCATGTCTCAACTTTTAAAGCAAAAGATGTGAAAAAGACCAAAAATAGAGTCTATGTTATTCACTTTAAAGACTTCAAAAATATGAATGAATTCTTAAAGAGAAACAAATTTGATGTTTTAGACACAAATGACAAATCATTCACTGTCACCATCAGCTTCTTAAAGACTCAATATAAAGAATTCTTTGAATATATCAAAGGCATCAAAGTTCTTTCCTTTGATGAAAAACCATATACATTACAAGATTATTTCATGTCCTTCTATAAAGAAGAGAAGGAATTTGGTGGTCTTTCTGGTGTTGTTGGGAACAAGAAATAGGAGGGTAAGACATGAGTAAGAAAGAAAAGAAAAAGATTGAATTACCTATTCGTAAAGAAGTCAAAACCTTCCAAGAATTCTTGAAAGAAAAATTCGGAGACGCCTTTAATGTCGGTAGTAAGAAGAAAGTTACTACTGATGAAAAAAGTGAAAGGGATATCTACGCGAACGCACAAAGTTTACTTAAATATAAAGATGACGAAATCGCTGTGGAATTATCTCACGTCACTAAAAATTATAAAAAAGGAAGAGGTATATTTGATATCACCTTCCGTGTACCTAAAGGTAAAACATTTGGTTATTGTGGTACTAACGGAGCTGGTAAAACCACTACTCTTCGTACAATGATGGGCTTTATTAAACCAGACGAAGGTACTGTCAAAGTGATGGGGATGGATGCTTGGAAAAACGCTGAAAAGATTAAACCTTTAGTCGGCTATCTTCCTGGAGAAATTGCCTTCCCACAATTAGAACACGGTTCAGATTTCTTAAAAGTTCAAGCTGAGATGATCGGTCTTAACGATATGAGTAAGGCTGAACGCATCATTAATATGATGCAACTTGATCCAACAGCTAACTTAAAAAGAATGAGTAAAGGCATGAAACAAAAGACAGCTATTGTAGCAGCCTTCATGAATTCGCCTGAAATCATCATCCTTGATGAACCAACCACTGGTCTTGATCCTTTAATGAGAGAAGCGTTTGTTAACTTAATTAAAGAAGAAAAGGCAAGAGGCGCCACCATAATCATGTCTAACCATATGTTTGATGAATTAGAAGAAACATGTGATTATGTTGCGTTCATCAAAGATGGTTATATCGTAGATATCGTTGATATGGATTCTATCCATGCTCGTAAATTTAAAGAATATACGATTAGATTCCAAACTCAGGAAGATTATAAAGCATTTAATCTTAAGAAGATTAAGGGTGTTAAAGTCTTATATGATGTTGGAGCCAAGGATACCTATGTTATTCAAATTCCAATTGAAATGACCGATGCATTATTTGAAGAATTAAGCAAACATAACATTCGTTCAATTAAAGAAGTACAATACACTCTTCAAGAATACTTTGAAGAAAACGTTATAGGAGGAAATAAATAATGTCTACTGCCGAATTAGTTAATCAAAACGAGCCAGTTCAAGAAGAAAAGAATGAACCTAAACTAAGAAAAACATTCTTTTCATGGCCACTATTCAAACAATCAGTAAAATCAACATGGGTCTTGTGGCTCTTACTTGCCGTAGGTGCTGCCGCTATCTTTGTAATTATCAATCTCGTTGTTGGTACTAAGAAAATCTTCACCAATATCGATATGACCAAAGTCACCGCCTACGTTGAAGATGAAAACTTAAGCTGGTTAAAATTACTTGGTTTCTT
Organism: Erysipelotrichaceae bacterium; assembly: GCA_015059185.1. Taxonomy (GTDB): domain Bacteria; phylum Bacillota_I; class Bacilli_A; order RFN20; family CAG-826; genus SIG220. Next base: position 99,882 of record SVAY01000004.1, on the reverse strand, counting down.
AGAAACCATGGGATTCTCGCTTAATAGAATTCAAACCATGTCTCAAATCGATATGAACTCAGTCATGAACGATCTTATTTATAAGATTGCTGGTGTTCTCTTACCAATGGTTTATGTCATGATTGTGGCTAATAAGCTTATCGCTGCACAAGTTAGTGATGGTTCTATGGCTTATATCCTTTCAACACCAACCAACAGGAAGAAAGTACTTAGAACACAATATTTGTTCTTAATTTCTTCTTTATTAGCCATGTATGTCGTTATTACTTTAGGTGCCCTTGTTTCAGAAGGTATCGCAAATATCATTTTAAGAAATACTACAGGTGCGATAGTTCCTCCAGTCGGTTATCGATTAATGAGAACTACTCTTTACTGCTTTGGTAGCTTTATGGCTATATTTGGATTAAGCGGCATTTGTTTTGGAGCTTCTGCTTGGTGTAATAAGAGCAATAAGAGCATTGCTATCGGTGGAGGAGCTAGTATCATTTGTTTCCTATGCTGTGTCTTAGGATTATTTGGTAATAAGGTTTTCGTCGCTGTTGGTGTTGGTGTTAAAGCTATGGACTTCTTTAACTACCTCACTTTATTCACATTAATTGATACAGAAAGTATGAATTTAACATGTAAAGCTATCACTGGAGTTGAAGGCGGAATCGTTGATTTAGCTTGGTTGTGGAAGCTTATCATCTTATTTGGTGTTGGAATTATCGGTACTTTTATTGGATCAGTTCACTTTGTGAAAAAAGATTTACCACTTTAATATTTATATTAAAAGCAAACAAAAACATCTCGATTCAACTCGAGATGTTTTATTATTCTTCTCCAAAATATCTTACTTCGATATTTTCAATAGCTTCTTTAATAAGTGCTTCGTAATCAAACGTCTTTTCAAATTCTTCTACACTATCAAGATGAGGCATTGTTTTCGGGCGTTTTGGAGTAAATATCGTACAACAATCTTCAAATGGTCTAATTGAGATATCAAACGTATCAATCTTTTTAGCAATCTTAATGATATCAATTTTATCCATTGTTGCTAATGGTCTAATAACTGGTAAGTCTGTTACTTCATTAATGACTTTCATTGATTGTAATGTTTGAGAGGCAACTTGACCAATTGATTCACCGTTAGCAATAACAGGACAATTCCTATTATAAGCAAGCTTAGTAGCAAGACGATACATCATCCTTCTCATAATGGTAATACAGTAACTTTCAGGAACATGATCGTATATTGCTTCTTGAAGCTTAGTAAATGGGACGATATGGAGACGAATACGAGGTTGATAGACATTTAACTTAGTTAAGATATCTTCAAGTTTATATATAACTCCTTCATTGGTATATGGAGGAGAAGCAAAATGAATGCATTCAATTTTCACTCCTCTTTTCATCATTAAATACGCTGCAACAGGAGAATCAATTCCTCCACTAAGCATAAGCATACCTTTTCCGGCAACACCTAGAGGATATCCTCCCGCTCCAGGAAATGATTCAGTAAAGATATATGCACCTTCATCTCTAATCTCAATTGAGGCTAAGATATCTGGATTATGAATATCAACTTTATATTTATCTGTTTTTAAAATAGCAGGGGCTACTTTTCTTACAATTTCATCACTAGTCAAAGGAAAAGATTTATCACTTCTTTTAGATTTAACTTTAAAAGTGTGACCTTCTTGATGGGAAATAAGTTCTAAAGTGCTTTTTATAATGACATCAATATCTTTTTCACATCTATAGACTAAAGATAATGTTTGGATGCCAGAAACATCTTGAAGCATTTCAATCACTTCTTTAGCCTCGTGGCCGTTAAGCTTAACGTAAATATGATCATATCTTACTTCGACAACTAAATCAGGATATTCCTTTAACCTTCTTCTAATGTTTTGACCAAGGAGTCTAATAAAGTCTTTTTTATTCTTGCCTTTGGTGCCAAGTTCACCGAACCTCACCATTACATGATCATAATTAATCATCCTCTAATCTCCTTAAGTCCATATTCAAATACTTCGATGAATCTTGCTACCTCTTCTTTAGTGTTTGTGATCGAAAAAGAGAGTCTCATAGAGTTCTTTGCTAAGGTTGGGTTTTTACCCATTGCAAGTAATGTTGGAGAACCGATATCTAACTTACTACTACATGCAGAATGAGTAGATACCATAATATTATTAACACTTAAAAATTCTGCAAAAACAGAGGCTTTTTTATGTAAAAGTGAAATATTTATTGTATATGGATTATCAAAAGTTGAATTAACAACAACGTCATCTTTCTTACTTAAAAAGTAGTCATATAAAGGTTTTGTAACACTAGCAACATATTCCTTATTTTGTTCGATATAAGTTAAAGTGTTTTTAATTGCAATAGCGTCAGTCATAGCCATTGCTAAATCGTTAGTCCCACTACGATATCCTTTTTCTTGTCCGCCACCATCATTCATTGCAGTCAATTCGATATTTTTCTTCTTGAGCAATAAGCCTGTTCCTTTTAACCCACCAATTTTATGAAGTGATACTGTTATTAAATCTATATCATTATATGGTAAATTAATTTTTCCAACTGCTTGAACGGCATCAACATGGAGAGCAATTTTTGGGAATTGCTTAATAAAGGTAGCAATTTCATGAATTGGTTGAATAATACCAGTTTCATTGTTGATTCCCATAATAGAAATTAGCACTGTATCTTCTCTAATTGCTTTTTTAATATTTTCCAATTTGACTTTACCATCACTACTTACTGGCACGATAGTTACATCATATCCATATTTAGAAAGATGGTCAGCCGTATTTAAAATGGAAGGATGTTCAATATTAGAAATAATTAAATGCTTACCTCTATTTTGATATCTTTCCATATATCCTTTTAAAGCGAGGTTATTAGCTTCAGTTGCTCCGCTAGTAAATATCACTTCGTGATTATGAAGATTAAATGCTTTTAATATATCTTCACGAGCTTTATTTAATAAACGTGAATTATCTAAACCTAATTTATGAGCACTGCTACTATTCGCATAATATTTAGTGGCAACTTCCGTATATAAAGAAACAACTTCTGGCATTGGAGAAGTTGTTGCAGCATGATCGAAATAGATAACTTTATTATTATCTCCTACCACGACCGTTATCCTCTACGTGCGCACGTCTATATATAGAGTTCGCATCTTCATATACTTTTTCAAATGCTCCTTGATAGAAGTTTTGTTCTAAGATGCTTAATTGTTGGTTGACATCAGATTGATGATTTCTATCTCTATTCGCATATACAATCGCGCTTTCAGCTAAACAAGAATCACGATAGATTTCTTCTACTTCATCAAATAATCTATTCGCGGTTTCCTTTAAATTTTCTGCTAAGACATTAATCTTGTTAACATCGATTGGTTTAGCTTTAAGAGTGGTATCAATATCACAAAGAATTTGATAAATATTATTAATGGTTTCTTCGTGGTTTTTAGATATATCATCTAAAGCTATGAGTCTTAAAGTATATTCAACTTGTTTTGTTCTATAATAATAAACATTGACCATTGAATAAGCTTCTTCACAAGACACCTTTAAGGAGTCTAAATAAGCTTTAAAGTCTTTTAAGGCAGTATTAGCGATTTCATAATCGTTACTTAAGTCATTAAGTTTTTCCCTGAGCACACTATAAGGTTGTTTTGTACCTGAATGGATAAAGCCGTCTAATCCACGTTTAGTAGCCCATAATTTATCAATATTTTTCTTTAAATCATTGATGCGTTCTTCTTGTTCTGCACCAACTGTATAAACAGCTCTTACTTCAGGAAGAAGATTCATAATACGTAAAAAGACATCATCTAAAGATTTGACCTTCTTATAAAGGATATCAATGTTTTCATTGAAGTATTTCTTATCTTCCACTTCTTTATCTAAAGCGGCTTCTAGTCCTTCAATATCCTTAATCATCTCTTCACATTTTGCAGTTAAACCAATAATCTTAAGATCAACAATACCATCTCTAATCGAATTATTAAGTTCTTTAAATTGTTTTACATATTCAGGAACCGAAAGATGCATTAATGGTAAAGATTGACGAGATAAATATAAATATTTATTATTCAATGCTTCAATTTTTTGAGGAACGACTTGAATGACTAAACTACAAAGGTTTGGTAATTCTTCAAAAATCTTATGAAGTGCACCAATAACACTTTCAATAGTAGGCACCAAAGCATTAGCCTCATCATATTCCGCTTTTTCGATGTGATCATCATAAGTAGAGAAAATAGTATCGAGTTTATTGAATACTTTATTCACACTACCAGCAACGAGTTCGAGGTCGTTAGAGTTAATGTAATAGATTTGTTTCACTAAACGATAATCTTCTTTTAATTTAAGAATGGTTTGGCGAGAATCTTCTTCAAGTTTAATTAACGCATATAAGTCATCATTAAGAGTGTTAACACTATCTTCTAAAATGTTGACAGCCTTTCTTGCATCATTAATAACTGCTTTAATATTACGGTATTGGTTATTCGCCACTAATGTGTGGAGTTGTCTTATTAAACTTTCCGCATATTTATCATCGTTATCATAGATTTCTTTAAATCTCTTTTGGAATGTCTCATGTTTATCAACATAAAGAAGATTAGAATGAGAGATGATTTCTAAACGGTGGATATATTGGCTATCTTGACCCATAAGTAAAGCATCGAGATAAGAATATTTTCTTTCAATATCTCTAATTTGTCTTTTAAACTTACGTTTAGAAATAACTAAGATATAAAGGACTATAAATAAAGCGACGAGGAGGACTACTCCTCCACCGACGATACTAAGAACGACAATTAAAGTTGCTTGATCCATACCTTTAATTAAGCATTATAGACTAATTCACTATGTGAATCTAGATATAAGTTAATAATTAGTGAAATTAACCAATCTTTTCAAAGTCGCTTGCACCATGTTTACAAAGTGGGCAGATAAAGTCATCCGGAAGCTCTTCACCTTCATAAACATAGCCACAAACCTTACAAACCCAACCCTTCTTTTGAGTATCTGGTTTTGGTTTGACGTTCTTTTGATAATAAGTATAAGTCATGGTTTCCTTATCGCTCATCACACGTGATTCAGTGACACTACAAAGGAATAAGCCATGTGTTCCCATATCAATATATTGATCAACCTTGAGTGACATAAAGGCATTGATATATTGAGGAAGGAATGGTAAACCATTATCACTTCTTAATGGGGTCATATCTTTAAACTTGTCAGCGTTTCTACCACTTTGGAAACCAAAGTTTTGGAACACTTTGAATGGTGCGTCAACACTTAAACAGTTAACATTCATAATGCCAGTATTTTTAATGACATGATGAGAATAGTTTGCTTTATTAATCGCAACCATTACCCTAGTTGGATCATCAGTAATTTGAGAAACAGTATTAACGATTAAACCGTTATCTTTCTTACCATCGTTACTCGTAACGACGTATAAACCATATCCAATGTTGAATAATGCTTTTCTATCGTGTTTATCAGCCTTTTTATTATCTTGAGCAACATATTCACTAGTTAATGCATTAGCTACTCTTTGGATTTGATCTTTATTTTCATCGTTCATACTAGAAAGGATACGAACGGTTGGTTCAACAAAGTTGATGTTCTTGCAGTTAGAAAGTTTATCTTTCATCACTTTGGCAGCCATTGGAGCCCAGGAACCATTTTCAATTAAGGCCACTGTCTTATTTTGGAAATTACGTTCCACTAAGTGATCTAAGAATGTATGCATGAATGGGAAGATAGATGTGTTATAGGTAGTTGTTGCTAAAACAATCTTGCCATATCTAAATGCATCTTCCACAGCTTCTGCCATATCTTCACGAGCTAAATCACAGACAACAACTTTAGGTGCACCATTAGCTTTGAGTAATTCTGCTAAATAATTAACAGCAGTTTTAGTGTTTCCATAAACAGAGGTATAGAATATTGCGATGCCATCGCTTTCCACTCTATAACTGCTCCAAGTATCATATAAACTTAAATAATGTCCTAAATCTTCTTTAAGGATTGGTCCATGTAAAGGACAGATGATTTGAATATCAAGAGTGGCAGCTTTCTTAAGTAAGTTTTGTACTTGCATACCATACTTACCAACAATACCAATGTAGTATCTACGAGCTTCGCAGTCCCATTCTTCTTCCACATCTAAGGCACCGAATTTACCAAACCCATCAGCGGAGAATAAGACTTTATCAGTTGAATCATAGGTGACCATTACTTCTGGCCAGTGCACCATAGGTGCAAAGACAAATGTTAAAACATGTTTACCTAAATTTAAGGTATCCATATCTTTTACCACTAATTTGTTTTTAATCTCACTATGGAAGAATTGATCCATCATCTTAAATGCTTTTTCGTTACTAACGACAGTTGCATCTGGATAATTCTTTAAGAAATTCATGATGTTCGCGGAATGGTCTGGTTCCATATGTTGGACGACTAAATAGTCAACATGCCTACCATTTAATGCTTTTTCAATGTTATCAAGCCATTCATGAGTAAAGTTCCTATCAACGGTGTCCATGACCACCACTTTGTCATCCAAAATGACATATGAGTTATAGGCCATACCATTAGGAACGATGTATTGTCCTTCAAATAAATCGATCTTGTGATCGTTGACACCAACATAAATGATGTCTTTAGTTACGTTATTGTTCATATCAAAACCTCTTACATATAAGGTTATCAAAAAATAACGTTAATTTATAGAAGAATAAGAAAAAACCACTTTAAAGTGGCTTATTCTTAATTTCCAATTGATTAAAATGGGATTCCAGTTGCTATAAATAAGAATGTAAAGAATACCGCTAATGTAAGAAAAACCGCATTAGTGACAATATAGCCAACACACCTTTTATATTTTGCTTGTCCAATGATACCAAGTAATAATCCTAAGGAAGTAAGCACTATTGCAGGGATTGCAGCAACATAGAAATATGGCATGAGCTTTACGCTATTCTCACCAACGTTAAAAAAGAAACTTGGTACATCATACATATGGTTACCAATCCAGCTTCGGTATCCTTCAAATGTTAATACACCACCTAAAGTAAGTACCACTGACACCACCATGAAAGCAGTTATAACTGCTCCAATCATAAAACCAATGATAAAAGAGAATATTGGTAAAAGATAATACATGATGGTAACAGAAGAAAAAATCACACCAAAAATAGTGAATAATTTAGCAAATACTCTAAGTGGTTTACCAGGTAGTTTCTTTTCTAATTCATCAACCGAATTAGGTTCACCACTTTTAAAGCCAATTTTTTCTTCTTGATTATCCATTCTAATTCGTCATTCTCCTATCGTTGATATTGTCAATAGCGATAACTAAAGCGACGAACGTATATGAATCAAATTTATCATCAATCTTTAATAAGAATGACTCTCTGATTGACAACTGTTTAGTGACACTACCAATTTCAACCCCGTTTAAATATATTTGATAATCCCTTTGGAAGATTGCTCCCTTAATTTCAATATTTCCTAAATTAGATTGAACATAGAAATGATCAGCCATAGAAAATGATTTACGTCTTATAACAGCTACTTTTTTTCTCTTCGCGTCATAAACATAAGCTGAATAACGGAATAATCTCCAAAACTTATTTCTAACAATAAACTTAAGATTGTTATTGAGGTCTTTGATGAATTTTTTAGAAGTGATTGTGAAGAATTTTCCTTTCACTACCATCACATCTTTTTGATCAATATCCTTAACATAAGATGAACCTTTTAAAGACATGAATTTATTTGTAATTATGAGTTCCATTTCTTTACCTCTTGAAATAATTATACCAATCTTTCATAAGTATTTCTTTTCATAATTAGTATCGTTTAGCTATGATTAAAAGTATGAAAAGCCTTACTAGACAAATTAAAGCAATCATTGATAAAGATTTACCTCTTATCACTAACCTCAGTAATGTCAGTGCTTTACTTAACACATTAGAAGACATTAACTGGTGTGGTTTTTATCTTACGAATAAGGATTATTTATATCTAGGTCCATTTCAAGGTGAGGTTGCATGCACTATTATCCCATTTGATAAAGGAGTATGTGGCTATACCTATCAAAAAAAGGAAACAGTTATTGTTCCTAACGTCAATGAATTTAAAGGTCATATTGCTTGTAGCAGTAAATCTAAAAGTGAGATTGTTACTCCAATCATCGTGAATAATGAAGTAAAGGCCTTAATTGATATTGATGCGCCGATATTAGATAGATTCCACGCTGAAGATAAAGAACTATTAGAAGAGATAGCAGAAGTATTAAAAGAACTATTTTATGAATAAATGTTATTTAGCTGGTGGCTGCTTTTGGTGTATTGCTGATTATCTTGGCTCTTTTAAAGGTGTTGAAAAGATTGTTGCAGGCTATTCTGGAGGAGACGAAAGAAAAGTCTCATATAAAGAAGTTAAAAGTCAATTAACAGGTCATAGAGAAACGATTGAAGTCAGTTATACAAACGATATTTCACTTGAGACAATTGTCGATATTTTTCTTAGTTATGTTGATCCTTATGATAAGGACGGACAATATATCGATAAAGGCTTTAGTTATACCTTAGCGTTCTATTATCAAAATGATACTGAAAAAGATATCTATTTAAGAAAAATTAAAGATTTAGAAGAAAAATCCTCTAAAAAGGCCTTTATTTCAGTGGAACCATTTAAATTCTTTGTTCGTGCTGAAGAGGAACATCAAGAATATTCAAAAAAGAACCCAGAAGCTTTTTATAAGGAGCTAGTGAGTTCTAATCGTACTTGCCATTTAAAGAAATTTATTCGTTAACTTTTCTTTTATTTTTAAAGTCGAAATATAGCATTGTAATATCATCAAATTGAGGAGCACCATCGATGAAACTATCGATGTCTTTTTGTAAGGAATCAAGTAACTTATATTGGTCAAGCTTGGTACTCTTATTTAAGAACTTAAGAAGTCGTTCTTCACCATATAAAACTTTATCGCCTCTAGTCGCTTCAACTACACCATCAGTATATAAGAAGATCTTATCTCCAGGTTGTAGTTTGATAGTTTGAGCGTGATATGGAACACCTTCAAGACCCGCAAGGACTAAATCCTTATTTTGTTCGATATATTTCCATTTACCTGTCTTATTTTCATAGATAAGTGGAGCATTATGTCCAGCGTTAGCGAACTGCACTTCACCGGTAGCTAAATCAATAATACCCATCCAACAAGTAACAAACATATTCGCTTCATTACCTTGAGATAAAGCATCATTCACACGAGCGAATACTTTATCAACTTCTTTAAGCGTTAAAACAGAATTCTTTAGTAAAGCCTTACTTTCCATCATAAACATACTAGCTGGAATACCTTTTCCACTGACATCGGCTACTAAGAAAGCTAGGCGATTTGCATCGACAAAATAGAAGTCATAGAAGTCTCCACCTACCTCTTTAGCGGTGTTCATTGTTGCATAAATATCAAATTCAGTCACACCCGGGAATGGAGGGAAGACACTTGGTAAAGAGCTAGATTGAATGACGCGAGCAAAGGCTAATTCTTTATCGATTCTTTCATCCGCTTCTTTAATGTATCGCTTTAATGTATCAACTGTATAGTTGATATCACTAGATAAATCTTCAAATTCACTAGAAGAATTAGCTTCCACTTTTTGATCTAAATCACCTTTAATAATAAGAGCAAGAGTATCGTTAATCTTACGAATATTTTTAATGATTAAGTTCTTGATTAAGATATATGAGACAAAGAAGATACTTGCATAAATTACTGTAAGCATGAAGGTATAAACGATAATCATCATATTTCTTCCTTCGGTAACGTCAGTGGTAGGAATAATAGATAGGATTATATAATCCTCCACATCATAATGCATATAAAATGAATCTTCGTTATAAATAGTTTCACGTTCCAGTTCAAAAGGTTCGATTTCTTCAATATCTTTTCGTGATAATTCAAATTCTATATACATTTTGTCCATAGGAGTATGGCTGACAATCATATCATTTTTATCAATAATGACAACATATCCATTTAAATATACACGTCGATTTTGAGTGAATAACGCTAATCGAGAGTTGATGTTACCCATATAGTTATTGATGTTATATACTGCATCAGAATCAAAAACGAGCTGTAAATAAGCATTCATATTCACTTTATGAGATTCATCATCCACTAATGAGATGTTAGCAATTTTTACTTTTTCACCATAGAACTCAGATTCATATATCTCCACTTCTACATGTCTTACATTAAGTGTTGCATCTTCGTGTTCAATATCGCCATAGGGGGCTTTCACTAATTCATGTAAGCCCTGTAATCTCTCATCTGATACTTCTAATACATTTGCGCCAAGAAGTTGGGTATCAGAACTATAAAGAATTTGTCCTTCCTCATGTCCACCTTCAGTTTCGTAAGCAATAATATTGGCAATAGTAAAGCCAAAGCTTTGATATCTTCTTTCATCCATACAATCTCTTAACTTAATCAAAATATCGTTTGGATTATCATATTTTTTAGCATAATCAGTATAGGCCCAATAAGTATTTAAGGCATGACTATGAGCAATCTCATCGGAGAAACTTAAAATATAATCAGTTGAGTCTTCAATACCTTTATTTAATGCTTCTTCCGCAGTTTCATTCGCATAGTTATTTTGAATAATCATCACGAATGATGTCGACATTGTGGCTGTCACTAAGATTAATAAAAGTAATCCGACTTGAATCTTAGAATGAATACTTTTTCTTTTTTTCGCCATCTTTTTGAATGTATATTCATCTTCAAGTAAGCCAACTGCTAAACAGGATAAGGCAACTCCAACACCATTACCTAGAATCATTGGAATAGCAATATCCATAATGATATTTAAAACGGTTTGAGGATCTTTGATGTTGGTGATATATAAAACGATAAAGTGAATGACTTCCATAATCACGGCAGTCGCAAAGCCAAATAACCAGCTAGGAGTCTTACTTTCGAAGAAATATTTTCTTAATATCCAAGCATATCCACCAGCTAAAAATGTCGCAACTACACAGGCAACAACAGAATATGCACCTTTATAGAAAACATATGTCGATACAAGTCTTTCAACTGAACCAATGATAGCGGCAATCATGCCAGCCGGACCACCGAATACTAATCCAGCGACTAAAGGAGCGGCATCTCTCACATTAATGATTGAGCTACCAATATCAACACCCATTTCAGTGCCGAATATCGCTGCTCCACCAAAAACAATACCAATTATCAATTGACGATAAATCCATCTAATCTTTTTAAATGGAGTGTTGTTTTGTAATAAATAAAAAATGATAGCTAAAACCACTACCAATAAACTTTCTACTAGAAGAATGATATATTTCCAAAAGTTTGCAACGGTTAATGCTTCAAACATTATTTATCTTCCTTTTCTTCATTGACATCTTCTATTTGTGTAGAAGAATTTCTTTCTTTTTCTAGTTTTTCAATTGTTTCTTTAATAACAGTTTCTTTATCTGTCTTAGTTTCATTATAGAAGTTAACGATGATTGAAGTAATTAAGGCTACCACGATTATTCCATATATTCCTAAAATTACTGTTAAGATACGGCCAATCAAAGAGGTGGCCACAAAGTCACCAAAGCCAATAGTTGTCACTACTGCAAAACAGTACCATAACGCGTCCCAAAAGTTTTCGAAACTTGAATCAACGGTTAATAGCATAATACTAGTAGCAATTGTTAAAGTAACTAAACCATATAAGATTTCAATCGTGTATGTCTTTTTAATAATCTGTACAAGCGTTTGTTTTCTTAAGCCTGAGAAGACTAACTTCATCGCTCCAAAGAAGCACATTATGACATAGCTCAAAGGAACGATAGCAATTGCAGTATTGATAATGTCAGAAGCAATACCTGATGCAAAGATGATGATTAATAAAAATGAATAAATAGAAACAATAACATTTAAAATGATATTTCTTGCACGATAATTAATCATTGTCGATAATATCGCGTTCACCCATAAAACACTCGCGAATAAAACACCGATAATCACTTCTATTTGACTACTAGATTTCGCAAATAAAGTTAAGACTGCTATACCAATATAAGCAACAAGATTAAAAATAAACCTTATTGTAGGAAGTAGTTTTTTCGGGTTTAAACTAAGAAAACGATATAAATATACTAACGAGAATGAGAAAAGGGATAATGAAAATAAATAATTAGCATTAGATAAACCATCCCTAACAATTGAACTTGCTACATAAACGCCTAAAAGCATTACCACGGTATAAATAACACCACCGGCAATGAGTTCAACAAGTCTTTTTTGATAGGTAGTTAATTTTCTCATATGAGTATATTGTAAATAATTTTGCTAAATTATTTTAGAATAATTTTATGAAAAATCTTTTTACCTTTTTTGATTTTGATTCCTTCTTTTAGTTTTTCTTTTGAAATAACTAAGTTTGGATCAGTGACTTTTTCTGCGTCAAGAGAAATTCCACCTTGTTCAACAAGTCTTCTTCCTTCTCCTTTTGATGCAGTTAAGCCTGCTTTCATTAATAGGTTAAGTAATAATTCGCCTTCACCTTCAAGAGAATCTAATTCAGTGGTTGGCATATTCGCATCATCACCCGCACCACTAAATAAGGCTCTAGCAGCTTCTTGGGCTTTTGTTGCTTCGTCTTCACCGTGCACCATTTTAGTTAATTCAAAAGCGAGGATTTCTTTGAGTTCATTAATTCTACTTGAATCATAAGATTCAAATTCCTTAATTTGATCTAAAGAAATGAATGTTAACATTTTGATACATTTTAAGACATCTGCATCGCCAACATTTCTCCAATATTGATAGAAATCAAATGGTGAAGTCTTGTTAGCGTCAAGCCAGACCGCATTACCTGCAGTTTTACCCATCTTCATACCATTACTGTCAGTTAAAAGAGTGATAGTTAAACAGTGCGCATCTTTGCCTAATTTTCTTCTAATTAATTCAGTGCCGCCAAGCATGTTGCTCCATTGGTCATCTCCACCGAATTGCATATTACAACCATATTCTTTAAATAAATGATAAAAGTCGTATGATTGCATAATCATGTAGTTAAATTCTAAGAAAGATAAGCCTTTTTCCATTCTTTGCTTATAGCATTCCGCTCTAAGCATATTGTTAACGGAGAAATGTGGTCCCACTTCTCTAAGTAGATCAACATAATTAAGATTAAGTAACCAATCAGCGTTATTGACCATAAGAGCTTTATCTGGACCAAATTCAATAAAACGTTCCATTTGACGTTTAAAGCAATCGGCGTTATGGCGGATATCTTCAATGGTGAGCATCTTACGCATGTCGGTTCTACCGCTTGGATCACCAATCATCGTAGTTCCTCCACCAATTAAAGCGATTGGTCGATTACCTGCTTGTTGTAATCTCTTCATTAAAACAAGGGTCATAAAGTGACCAGCAGTTAAACTATCAGCAGTACAGTCAAAACCGATATAGAATATCGCTTTACCATTATTCACAAGTTCTCTAATTTCTTCTTTGTTTGTGACTTGCGCGATTAATCCACGCGCTTCTAATTCTTCATAAATTCCCATAAAAAACTCCTAAATATAATAAAAGTCCTCTTCATGAGGACGAATAATTCGTGGTACCACCTCAATTTAAATAAGCTTCGCAACTTATTCCTTATGTGTACTTGACACTTCTCGATATCGGGAGAAACCGTCTATCCCTACTATTAGTTCAGGAAGCAGCTCCGGAATGTATTCATTTATCTCTTTCTATAGCCTTGCAGCAACCGGCTACTCTCTAGAAGAAAGGGTGACAAACTACTTGTTTCCTTCAATGCCTTAATAGTAATTTATCATTTATTGTATATAAAATACAATCTATATTAGAAGATTTTCTTCATTGTGGTTGTATTTCCAGTAAATGAACCTTTTGCTGTACGTAACATACGATCAGCTTCTAAATATAGTTCATGAATAAGTTCGTTTTTACTAGTTCTAAAAGCATACCCCATATCAACTCTATATGAATGTTCATATAGTTGTTTCTTTATTTGATCATAAGTATCGAGAACTGTTTTGGTGTTACTATCATTAGTTACAAGGAAAAACACATTATCTTCTAATCGATAAACAATCATCTTTCTAGAGATATTGTGTAGTATGATAGCGGATATATGTTTAATATCATCATTGTTCATATTATAAGCATCAACATTATGAGGGTTATCAACAAACGGAATTTTAAATAAGATAACTCCTTTGACGATTTCGTTAATTTCATCAACTTTCGCGTTATAAACTTCACGGTTAAAAAATCCTGTTAAATTATCCAACTCTGCTTTTTCAATATTTAAATATAAGTAATAAATGACTATAGGGAACGGGATGGCAGTATTTAATATATTAATGTTACCTTCACTATTAAAGAAGGATTCAACAACTACTGCTACAACAACAATAGTGACGCATGTTAATGTAGTTAAAACACGGAATAATCTTTTGAATTTGACGGTAGTAATTGATAAATAAATTAAGAATAAAAGATAGAGCAAAGAAATAACATGAGAGGTAAATCTTAAGAACCCTCCATGGAACGATACCTGTTCCACACCTTCCACTGTTACAACATCAAAATAAACAATGTATTCATTAATAGTAGGAACAAAGGCCAAACTATAAATAATGGTATTAATAGCGAGTGGGACAAGAGAAAGTGCGACCCAGCGTTTTTTAGGATGTTCATTACCTAATAAATAAAATAGATAAATACATATTGGTCTAAATATATATCCTAATATTGAAAATATTAATGTTAATGTGGGATCTAATATTGATTTCCCATATTTTTCTAGTTGACCAAAAGAAGCTAAACACAAAGCGACAGTCATAATGAGCATTGTATAAACACTGACTCGTGGGTGCGCTTTATATCTAAGGATAGAACTCGCAAACATCACTATGGCTGCAAACAACAAAATAAAGTTTTGAAACAAAAAGTCTTGAACCCATTCCATTAATAAAAATTATAACATAAAAAGGACTGGTTATAACCAATCCTTTAAAACTAAACTAATACAAATACTAACTATTCAGCTTTAGCAGCAAATCTAGCAAGTTTTGGTGACCTCTTTTCAAGATCCTTAATGTCAGCTTCTGTTGGCATATTTTTAATACCTGCGGCCATATAATTACGGAGAACTCCAACAAGAACAAATGGACGAATGAGCACGCTATGAACGATGCTCCAGAAGATAACGCCAATAATGAAAGCAGAAACAATCATTAAGATTTTAGGATCGTTTAAAAACGCAGGAACATCACCTAAAGAGGCAATTGTATCTCTTAAAGAGATAAATAAATTTGGAAGTGCATTAAAGATTAAATATAAAATACCTGTTGTTGCACCGGCAATAACAAGGAATGATAAAAAGCCCATTCCAAAAATTCTACCAACGTTTCTAATTAATGTTTTACCGTGTTTAAAGAAGATGACTGCACCTTCGCATCCTGCTTTAAAAGCATTAACATCTTTACGATAAAAGATCCAACCTAAGCAGCAGTCACATAAATAAGAAATAAGGATTTGTACGCCAGTATCAACTGCAGAAGCTATACTTCCACCAACATCTCCACCGACCGCTTGGCCAACTTTAGTTGTACTTCTACCAACTTCACGAAATACACCTTTAATTGCACTGGTGATTAAGAAGAATAAGGTAATTTTACCAAATTTACCTTTCATTTCGTCTAAACCCGCTCTATATGTATGTTCAGGTAAAGAGTTTTCAGTTACTCCTTTAGTCATCATAGCAATTTGTGCACATTTTATTCTGTTACTGAAAAAGATGCTGATTACTGTCGCTAATAAGCCACCAACAACAGCGCCAATAATTAAGCCAATTATAGCTACAGCAGGTTCTTTATCTTTACAAACAAAATAGCCTAATGCCGCAGCACCAGCAAATAAAGCTAATCCGACTAAACCGAATAAGAATTCAACTAATGAAAATGGTAAAGTCTTTTTATATACTTGGAAATTTGTCATCTGATTTCCCTCCATGTGTATCATTATAAAGTCATTTATTGTTATTTTCTATAGGAAGTTATCGCTTATATAATCCTTATATATAAATAAAAGGAGAGCACTTTAGGCTCTCCTAAATATTTAGATGACTTTGATATCTTTTATAAAGACATCTTTACCCGTTACAAGATATGTATGAGAGGAATGGCAGTACGGGCATTCCTTCCCATATTCCACAGTTGAATAAGTTTGCTTACAGTCCTCACAATATGTGATTCCTTTAATGGTGATGTAATTAAGTTTACATTCCTTCATATGCTCGGTACGTTTGACATACCAATTAAATGCATCGATGAAGTATTCTTTTACAACACCACTCACTTCACCAACTTCTAAGGTAACTTCAGTCACCTTATTTACCTTATTTTTGGTTGCGAGTTCTTCAACTTGTTTAACAACGTGAACTACGATTCCTAGTTCGTGCATAACTCTTATTTACTAGCGGAGTTACCAGTCCAAGGTTGATCTTTCTTAACGAGCTTATATTGTTTGTTCCACTCTCTACGTTTCTTTCTCATTTCGCGAGCTTCTTTACTTCCACTATGGAGTAAGATCTTAATCTCACGTTTAGCAGCGTATTTGAGTAAGGTGCCAACTTTATCTTCAGCACGTTTCATATCAGAGTGATGTGGATGATCTCTTAAGAGATGGATGGCGTCAAACTTACACTTAGTTGTACAAATACCACAACCGATACACTTGTTTGGATCAACATAAGCAGCACCACAGCTTAAGCAACGGCTTGTTTCAACCTTCACTTGTTCTTCGGTTAATGTCTTATGGGCATCTTTGAAGGAATTCTTGTGGTCAACTTTCTCGTCCATACCAGCTTCTTGTCTACCAGCATCATCATAACCTGGAAGAGTAATATCTTCTTTATTAAGAGGTGTAAATCCTCTTCTATTGAAGGCGATAGTTGGGTGAGCATCTGGTCTCACATGTCTAGCAAGAGCATCGGCAACTTCGTGACCAGCGGCAATCGCATTGATAACGAATTTTGGACCAGTGAAGACATCACCACCAACGAAGATGTCATCATCAGCGGTTTGATAAGTTAACTTGTCAGCGAGTGGGTAGTTACCATGCCAGAAGGTAACTTTGCTACCTTCAAGTAATTTACCCCATTCAATGGCTTGACCAATAGCGAAGACGACTTTGTCAGCCTTGACAGACATTGTTTCTTCTTCATTGTATTGAGGATTGAACTTACCATCTTTATCTAAAGTTGAAGTACATCTCTTGAAGACGATTTCAGTAACTTCACCCTTATCGTTGACTTTGAGTTCTTTTGGCCCCCAACTATTTTCGATAACGATATTTTCTCCGAGTGCTTCTTCGATTTCTTCTTTACTAGCTGGCATTGTTTCTCTTGTTTCAAGAGCGAACATACTAACGTTCTTAGCACCTAATCTATGAGCTGTTCTTACACAGTCAATAGCAACGTTACCACCACCGACGACAACAACGTCACCAGTGAACTTTACTTGTTTATCTAAAGCGTTCTTTAAATAGTTGACAGCAATGTCAGTACCTTTAGCGTTGTCGTTAGGAACATTTGGTCTGCGACCACCTTGACATCCGATAGCGACATAGAAAGCTTTATATCCTTGTTTCTTGAGTTCTTCAATGGTGACATCTTTACCGACTTCAACACCACATTTGATCTCAACGCCTAATTGACGGATAATATCAATTTCAGATTCGATGACATCTTTTTCAAGTTTCCAAGTTGGAATACCATACATCATCATACCACCAGGTTTTTCATTCTTTTCAAAGACTGTTGGTTTGAAGCCCATTTCGGCTAAGTAGTAAGCACAGCTTAAGCCAGCTGGACCAGCACCGATAATGGCAATCTTTTCAGTGAATCCTTCTGGGTGAAGGGTTGGAGTGACGATTTCTGGGATATATCTATCTTTGGAATTTCTTTCTAAATCAGCAACGAATTTCTTGACGGCATCAATAGAAACTGGTTTATCGATTGTACCTCTAGTACAAGCTTCTTCACATTTCTTATTACAGACACGGCCACAGACGGCTGGGAATGGGTTTTGAGTCTTGATTAATTCAAGAGCTTCACGGTATTTACCTTCTTTAGCTTTTTGTAAATAGCCTTGGACAGGAACGTGAGCTGGACAAGCAACTTTACATGGAGCAGTACCAGTTTCCCATGTATCGCTCATTCTAGCTGTATCACGATAATTTTCATCCCAAGCGTATTTACCCCATTTGATCTTGTCTGGTAAAACGGAATGTTTATATGTTTGTTCTTTTCCATCACCCTTACAGAGTTTTTGACCTAACTTAACAGCACCGGCTGGACAGTTAGCAACACATTGACCACAAGCGACACAGTTTTTCTTTTCAACGTTTGCGGTATATGCACTTCTTTCAAGGTTTGGTGTATTGAATAAAAGGGCAGTTCTTAAAGCGTTACAAATCTTCACATCACAGTTACAGATATCGAAGATCTTGTTTTCACCATCGATGTTAGTGATTTGGTGAACGAAACCGTTCTTTTCAGCTTTTTCAAAAATTTCTAAAGCTCTTTCCTTAGTAATATAATGGGCTCTACCTGTTTCGACGGTATAGTCAGCCATATCACCGAATTGGACACACCAATCGTCACAATCGTCAATACAGCCATCTCCGATCATGGCTCTACTAGCTCTACAGCTACAGATACCGGCAGAGATATGACCTTCATATTTTTTCATCCAGTGAGAAATCTTTTCAACATCAATGGCTTCTTGGTTACCTTCGATAGCTTTTTCAACAGGGATAACGTGCATACCGACACCGCCACCACCTGGAGGAAGCATTTCAGTCACGCCTGCTAATGGGATAAAGGTCATTCTTTCAAAGAAAGAGGCAACGGCAGGGTTCTTTGCGATTCTATCAACAGAAGAGTTCATTAACTCTGCACTACCTGGAACGAAATATGAAAGCATATAACGTTTCACTTTTGGTTTATCCTCGAGTGGGTGATCCCAAGCATAGTTATCACCGTAGTCATATTCGATGATACCGATAACAGACATATCATCTAATAATTTTTGAAGCTCAGCAGGATTGAATTCTGGATTCATTTTCACTAAATCTTCAAAGACATAGTGTTTTCTTTGCTTCATCTTTAAGAGAATGTCAATCATTGGTTCGGTTAAGACTTCTCTTAATCCCCAGTATTCTGGGTCATTGGTGTTCATACCGAAGAGTTTGTGTGGAACTACGTCGGTAATCTTTCTCGCTAACTTAATTAGCTTCTTTTCATAAGCGTAACCTTTCTCTCCTTGATAAGGTGGCTTAATCTTTTGTAAGTACTGCTCTGGCATTTTATTTCTCCTTCCAGTTCTTTATTTTATTTCTAAAATAATTAGCAATTTCTTCTATCCCCTCACCTGTTACTGCACTAATAGGGATAATGGTTGCGTTCTTATTACGTTTAAGAATCCATTCCTTACAATTCTCTAAATTGAAGTTGAAGTAAGGAAGTGTGTCTATCTTATTAATGATAACAAGGTCACATTTCTCAAATACTAATGGGTATTTAAGAGGTTTATCGTCCCCTTCAGGAACGCTGAGAATCATGATGTCGAGACTTGCACCTGTATCAAACTCTGCTGGGCAAACGAGATTACCCACATTCTCTAAGAAGACAAGATCGAGGTCACTGATGTCAATGCCATCAAGACCAGTTTTCGTCATACCTGCATCGAGATGGCACATCCCTGAGGTATGAATTTGAATGGATTTAACACCCGTATTTTTGGCAATTGAGATAGCGTCAACATCACTATCAATGTCCGCTTCCATCACTCCGATACGAAATTCGCTTTTCAAAGCATTAATTAATTTCGTTAACGTTGTGGTTTTGCCAGCGCCTGGTGAAGACATCAAATTGACTAAGAATGTACCTTTTTCCTTAAGATAATCTCTTAAGAGGTCAGCTTCTTCATCATTATCAGCATAAGCTGAACGATTTACAATGATTGTCTTAACTTCATCCATAACAAAATGACTTCAAAGGTATTCTACATTGAAATAAAGAATAATACTATTATTATTTATGAGACTTTATGATACATAATGTCCGTTTATTAACAATTATTAATATTAGAGAAAAATATCATCAACTCTACTTCTATCTATGTTAAGATAAATCGAGGATTATAAATATGGACTATCAAGTAGTGAAAGTTAAAGAAGACATCTTAATAGAAAATAACAAAAAAGCCGAACAAGTAAGAGCAAACCTGAAAAAGAAAGGCATATTCCTTCTTAATGTGATGGCCTCTCCTGGAGCAGGAAAGACAACTTTATTAGTAAATTTAATTAATAAATTAAAAGATAGATTTAAAATCGGTGTCATGGAAGCTGATATTGACGGCGAAGTTGACGCTGAAAGAATCTCCCAATTAACCGGTGTCAGAGCAATCCAAGTTCACACTAGTGGCGCGTGTCACTTAACCGCCCAAATGGTAGAAGATGCGCTTAACGCTTTTGACGTTGACGATTTAGATTTAGTGATCTTAGAAAATATTGGTAACTTAGTCTGTCCTGCAGAATTTGATACAGGTAGCAATATTAATATGATGCTCCTCTCGGTTCCTGAAGGTGACGACAAGCCTTTGAAATATCCTTTAATGTTCCAAGTAAGCAAAATTGCGGTCATTACCAAAATAGACACTCTTCCAGTTTTTAACTTTAGTTTTGATCGCGTTAAAGAAAACATTGCTAAACGTAATAACGAAGCAAAAGTATTTATGGTCAGTGCCATTAAAGATGAAGGTACACTACCACTTGCTGAATATCTAGGTGAATTAGTTTCTAAGAATAAGGAATAAAAATGGCTAGAATTAAACGTTATTGTGGACCTTATATTTACGAGACGCAAGGAGATAGACTAAAAGATTACTGTGGGCCTTATGTCTATGAATTACAAGGTGACAAAATCAAAAGATATTGTGGTAACTATTTATATGAAATACAAGGTAATAGAATCAAGCAATACTGTGGTCCATACCTCTTAGAATTTGATGGGAAAAGACTTAAAAGATATTGTGGACCATATATCGCTGAAGTTGACGGAAATAGGATTAAGCAATACTGTGGCCCTTATCTATATGAAATCGAAGGCTCATTATCTTATAAAGAATTAATGATGCTATTCGCAATATTCTTCGCTTAATATATGCAAAAGAAAAAGTGCTGAATCTAACTCAGCACTTTTAATTTGATTTTAATTGAGATTAGAAGAAACGACCGACAATATCTTTACTAGCGGCACAGGTATCTTCCATATCACCGAAGGAGATGATTTCTCCAGCATAGAAGGTATTCTTATTGCCTTGGAGAGCTTCGAGACGATCATACCAACCTTCTTGGTAATCTTTACTTGAAACGTGTGGGCAATAATAGACTTCTTGAGCAAAGTGTTTTTCTTTGATTGGGAAGCCAGCTTTTGCCATATCTTCATCCATAGTCTTTTGAGCAAAGTCATAAGTGACATCTGGAGTGCCAGTATGGTTTGCTAAAGAGTAGACAGTAGCTGGGCAGTCAGCGCCTAAATGTTGCCATCTATTATAATAGACCATAGCATGTCCGAGTCTTTCTGGAACCATGTTATCTAAGAAGTAACCAGAGACAACTGGTGATTTGCCTTCATCGAATGTAGCGATGTAGTCGATATATCTTTCGTGGATAATCTTGGAGAAGAGTTCTTTTTCTTCTTCAGTCGCATCAGCGTAGTCTTTGAAGTAATCTAATGGAGTAGTAACGATTAACTTATCGAATTCTTCCTTATGTAATTTACCGTCTTTACCTTTGGTGGTAACGATAACCTTACCTTCTGGACGTTCAACCTTCACTACTTCAGTTTCAAGTAAGGCTGGGTGTTTAAGTTTAGCGTTAACATGTTCATAGATAGCTTGGGTACCATCTTGCCATGTCCAGAGGTTGAATTTAACGAATTCTAAGGCAGTTGTAACGTCAAGATATTTCATGACTAAGGCTGCTGGAATTTCATCAAAATATCCATAACCGAATGATGTGAATGGAGCAATCCAAATTCTTTGGACTTCTTCAACACCGTTGATCTTACAGAATTCTGAGAATGGTAATGCTAAATCTTTAAGATTTGGGTTGCTACCTTTAATGTAGTTAGGGAAGGAATTTTCCTTAGTTGCACCACAGTAGCCATCAACACCTTTAGAAATACCGAAGTATTCACCTTTAGCAACACCGATATGGCCATAACAGTCATATCCTTTATATTTGGTTTGCATTAACTCATTGAGTTTCTTCATTTGTTTCTTTAACTTCACTAAGCTAAAGAGTTTCTTGAATGAGAAATCCACTTTTGGTTCAAATGGATGTTGAATGCTTCCGTCTAAACCACGGAATTCTCTTCTCATATTTGGTTCACCTGGTTTGAAGTCTGGGCCTTTATGGTAATATCCACCGAATTCTTCCATTTCACTAACTGCGTGATAGGTGATAGCACCCATAATAGCACCGGTTTCGAAGCTTCTTTCTTCTTCTTTACCATTGTGTTTAACTTTCATTTTTGGTGACCAACATTTTCCACCAACTTTGTTAAGCTTTTCGTAGATTGTATAATTTTCGTATCCTTTTTTCTCAAGATACATGGCACAAGAAAGACCAGCAGGTCCTCCGCCAATAATACAAACTCTCTCTTTGTTGTTTGGCATAAATATCTCCTTTTATATGCTTATATATGCGATATTATTCTACACCAATTCAATAATTAGGTTAATTATTCTTTGAAATTTTTAGTGACAAAAACATATTTTTTAAATGTTTTATCATTTAGAAACTACAAATAGTTATTTATACTCGATATTTTTAGTATCAAATTTGTCTTTCACTTTACTCTTATCATCGCTTGAAGGATAACCAATATAAATACAGGAAAATGGCGAGACTGTGATAGGTAAATCTAATACTTTTCTAATTTGTTTGATTCTTTGTTTACTAGGGTAAACCGCACACCAAACTGCACCTAAGCCCAAGGCATTCGCAGCAATTAAGATGTTTTCAGTAGCAGCAGATAGATCACAATACGCTAAATCATGCATTAGTGGCACCACTGATAATTCTTTAATACAAGGAACAATGATAAGAGGAGAATCATATTTACCAAAAGGCATCACTTTAATAATTTCTTCTCTTTTTTCTTTAGATTTAACAACAATAAACTTCCAAGGTTGTTTATTCACTCCGCTAGGGGCAGCCATAGCCGCCTTAAGTAATTTGTCTATAGTTTCTTCCTCTATTTCTTGTGGCGAAAAGTTTCGCACTGATTTACGAGTCAAAATGGCTTCAATGGCATCCATATATCCATATCTCCTTTTATAGATAAATTATAACAATAAATACTTAATAAGTAATTTAATATGCATTATTTTATATAAATTGATGAGTTTTTTAATTGTAATAACGACATCAGGAACTAGAAAACGGTGTGTCTTCATTATAAATATGGGTTTAAATTATTCAAAAAATATCGATGTAATCAAAGAAAAAGGACTGATACTCATTGTATCATTTCTAAACATTCTGTACGCCTAAGTGCTACGAAAATGATACAAGTTTCTTTGTTTCAAAAGACTTTTGTACACTCATTTAAAAAGTGTTAATTATATAGGATTCTTGCCACTTGCAAATATTGGCACAACAAATTGGATAAGTCGCCAAAACGCTTTAAAAATAACATGTTTTGGCGAATTATCCCCTAAATCAATTAAACAAATCTTCCAGAATTAGCTCGTGTAAAACCATCTCGGAATGTGAATTATGTTGTAATCCTTTAGATGTAACCATCGTTATTTGGACAGATTTATCCGTTTTAGTTTCTTCACGAAAACAACTTATTTTATTTAGAAGTTCACCTTCATATTTTTTATCAATGCTAAAAATATTGTCAGAGTACTTCATTTCACATAGATTAATCAATCGATCAGCTCTGTCGATAAGCAAATCAATTTGCGCTCCTTTCGCACTATTTCTGCTTTTCCATGAATATATATCGGTTTCAATTTTGTTAATGCCTAAAGCAATTTTCATAGATTCTATATTATTTAAACACACCAATTCAAATGCGTTCCCTTTCCAAGCGTTGTATCTAGGTGTGTTTATAAAAGACATCCAAGAGGTTATTTTATTACCTTCTAAAATATCCAAAGCAAAATAGATAAATGGATCAACCAACTGATATATATGGGAAGTTTTATTATGTGAGAAATTATTGTACTTCCTAATAAAAGAACAATCTTCTAATTCCAAAAGAATATTAGTAAGCGTTTCACCATCCAATTTTGTCTTCTTAATTATATCGTTGCGCGTTAAGCCTATTTTTTTATTTGTAGCCAAAGCTTTAATTACTTTCAAATGTTTAACATGATTCTTGTATAACGACGCCAATAAATCATTCAATTCATTTTTTAGTGGAGCGTTTTGGCTAAAAAATAAATACTCAATGTTTTGGGCTAAGCTGAGTCTATAATTAAGCATATTTATATAATACGGAATCCCACCAAACACCATATATGATTCAGTAACTGTTTCTTTTGTCCAATTGATATTATTTCTAGTAAAAAGTTGTTCGCATTCTTTCAGCGTAAAAGGTGGAATATATATTCTTCTGCTAATCCTTTTGTAAAAACCACCAGTGCTTGCTAATAGATTGCAAATAATCCACGATGTAGCTGAACCGCAAACGATCAGTACAATATCATCATATTTTGAACAAAAACCATTCCAAAAATAATCGAAAGCAGCTTTAAAATCAGATTTTGGTGTATCAAACCATGGCAGTTCATCAAGAAAAACAACTCTTTTATTTGTTGTTGGATCCCTTCTCACCTTGCTGTCTTGCAAGTATTCGATAAGGCAAGAAAAAGCATCAAACCAATTTTTTAATTTATGGCCAATTTCAAAACCATATTTTTTTCTTAATGATGTCTCAAAAGATTTTAATTGATATGATCTTTCTTTTTCCGCTACACCGGTAGCATAAAATGTATAATCCCTATTAAAAAACTCGTCAATTAAATATGTTTTGCCAACTCTTCTTCTACCATAAACAACAACAAATTCACTATGGTTGCTTTCCATTGCACTCTTCAAAATTTCAATTTCTTGCTTACGTCCAATTAGATTCATGATGCTTGCCTCACAATAATTTTATATGATATGTCGCCAAAATCAATCATTTTTTACTTATTCTGGCGATTTATCAATAATAATATAGACGATATTCCGCCAAACTCATCAAGTATCTTCATTTTTAGTGATTGTGATTTATATTGATTACAAAGAATACAACTAAATGTAAAGATGGGACGTACTTCATGGATACGTGTGTTTTATTCTTATATCTAATCTAACCTGAGGTACATAGTAACCCTATTTAATTGCAAAGACGGTTGATTTGATTGCAATAATAACAATAGAAGCTAGAAAACGGGGTATTTTCATCATAAGTATGAGTTTAATATAAAGATAATTATTCAAAAAAAATATCGATGTAATCAAAGAAAAAAGGACTGATACTTATTGTATCAATCCTAAACATTCTGTGATGGTGCCTCCTGCCAGAATCGAACTAGCAATAGATCCTTACCATGGATCCGTTATACCACTTAACTAAGGAGGCAAGCGAGAATTATTATAAATGAAATGTTTTTATAAATAAACAATAATTTTGATAATAGCTATATAAAAAGAGCGCGAACGGTTAAATTCGCGCTCAATAAGATGATAATTAAAGCGACCTAATCGCCTCAACTGGAGGTTTTTTAGATGCGATCATCACAGGAATAAATGTTGCAATAAAGCAAATGACAATTGCTATCGCTAATATCAAGATGATATTTATGAATCCATAGTTAAGTAAAGCAATACCTAATACAGAATCAATAAATGTCTGGTTGAGATAGAAACAAGTGATACCTGCTCCGATTGCGGCGAAAACAAAACAGATAACGACGATGATACTACTCTCTGAGAAGAAGATCTTAAATACATCACTACCTCTTGCTCCGACTGCACGCAAGATACCAATATCCTTATTCTTACTAGTGATAGAGACACTAATAAAGTTAAGGAGTAATAACGCTGCTAATACACCGGTAATCGCTCCAACAATAAGGAAGATGGTCTTAAGTTGATTAATCATTCCTGTATAGAAAGAAGCTTGAGTATACACAGCATTTGTCATGTCATAGGAATAGTTACCGTTATCCTTAGTGAATATAGAGATATCGGATTGACTATAGTTTGTGATACCAATAGCAGCAGGATATTTAATGTCGCTTGGTGCTTGATATTGAGTTTCAATAACTTCTTTCCAAGAATAAGAATCTTTTAAATATTTTGAGAAATCACTTCTCACTATACTAGATCTATAGCCATCACCAACATCAATTAATCCTTTGACGGTGAATTCGATGATGTTACCGTTATAATCTTTATAATACATTTTACTAGGTACACCAGAATCAGTAGAGATATCACCAGCATAAGTTAACCAATTAGGATTATATTCGTAGGTGAAAGAAGCGTCTTCTCCATAAACCTCTTTATAACCCGCTAATAACATTGTTTCGAGTTTTTCAAGTGATTCGGTATCATCTCCAAATGAGTCAGAAACATTATCACGATATACCCAGTAGTCATCTCTTTCTGTAACTTCACGATATTTTTGAAGTACTCTTTCTCTATTTGAATTTAATAAAGAATCATTAAATGAGTTATATGCAATAAGTTTTAAAGCATAATTATTATTTTTTAAACCTTCTTTTGTATCTAATAAATCCTTAATGTAATCATTGAGGGTTGTTAATTCACTTTCACTAATTGGATTCTCAGAATCATAGAATTTATTGGCAATTTCTACCTTTTCATCCCAATCAACTGGACGTTCTGAATAGTGATTTTCGAAATAATATCTAAGCACATCAAAAGCAATAATAATGTAGTATTTTCTATTAACTCTATTAAACACTTCTTTTTGTTTATTTACTGCCTTATTAAAATCAGTGTCAAGATCAAATCCCTCTGGATACGAGCCAGAATCAGGCGTTTTATTCTCAAAATATTGTCTAATTCGAATGATTGCTAAGGCAACTTCGCTAGTAGACTCCTCGTTACGATTTTGTACATCTTGATAAATTGTCCTTGCTTCTTCATCTATACTTTGACAACTTGATAAATAATCAATAATGGATTGGACTGGATTATAATATTTATTGTAAGCATAATTAGAAGAATATCTTTGATATGGTAATAAAATTTCTTTAGAATTAAGGCTTATTTTTTCTACTTCGTTAAATGAAGTATCATAATATTTTCCTTCATTTCCCAAAGCATCATAAGGAACAAAATCACATCCGGAATCTTGACTAACAATCATCTCTTCGGCCATTTTTTCATCATAACCTGCTTCAGAGATACCGCGTGCCCAAACGGGTTCTACAGTTGTTTTATTAGAAGCAGGAATAAAGCCATTTTCTTCATAGAAACTTGGAGCAACATAACCAGTCGAATAAAGAGAACCCATTAAATAGTTACTTAACTTTTCAACTTCGCTTTGTCTATTTCTATCACTTTGCGTGTTTGGTTTAGGTTGTTTAAGCGCATCATACGCGGTAGAGATAGCACCAAAATCGTAAACACCAGTGATTTTGAAGCTAGTGGTTTTACTTTGCCAGTTCTTACCACGATAATTAATCGTTAATGATTTTCCAACTATATCACTATAAGAAGATAAAGTACCAAGAGCTTTACTCTCTTTAATTAAATCAAAATGATAATTTGAAATAGCAATTTCGTTTGATTTAGTTGGATATGCACCAGTTAATTGATAACCATTTGTTCTAAATACTTCTTCTGCATTATCACTTAAACCTGTGAAATAGTTGAATGAATAAAAGTCGCTACTCTCACCATCAACTACAACAGATTGGAATTGGAATGCACTAGTTGGTTTATAGGAATTATAATGTTCAATAAAATCATAAACACCAATAAATTTGTTATTGTTTGAGGCATTAAGATCTTTTATTTCTTTTTCACCAAAATAAGTGAAACTAGTACGTTCTTCCTTATCACCCTGAGTTTCATATACTTCACCAGTTGAATTATCAATAGTAACGTATTGGCCAGTATATTTATATTTCTTGGCGATGCTTTCACTAGTTCTATCCATGTTTTCCATCGCTTTTGCAAGTGAATAAGACTGATCGTAAAACATGAGGGTAGAAACAACGCCGAACATTGTAAATGAAACGACACTAAGTAAAATTGTAAATACTAATCTGATTGGTTTAGATTTAAGTCCGCTAGCACCCATTTTGAATGCACGAGAGAAAGGCATATGAGAACGGATGAACTTCGTGTTCTTTCCATCATATTTTTTAGTTTCAATTTCTTTTGTATTAGTGAATCTTTCTCCACTACCATCATCATTAATTCTTACTGCTTTCTTAGTGACTTTAATATTTTCTTCCCCGGTCGAAATAAGAACTTCTTTATTTTGTTTCTTAATCATCTGGTAGAGTTGTTTAAAATCAGCTTCGGTAAGCTCACTACCATTTTTAATATCAATGATATTACCATTGATAATTTGCATTTTTTCATTTACTGCTTTTGGTGGAACTTTTTCTTTTGATTTATCGGAGATAATTTTTCCGTCTTTAAGTTCGATGATACGATCGCCATACTCTTCCGCAAAATCTTGGTCATGAGAAACGATAATAACTAATTTTTTCTTAGATAATTTCTTTAAAGTTTCTAAAACTTGTTTACCAGTATTTGAGTCAAGCGCACCTGTTGGTTCATCGGCCATGATGATTTCAGGTTGCTTAATAAGCGCTCTAGCAATTGCGATTCTTTGCTTTTGTCCACCAGAAAGTGTGTTAGGCTTACGTCTATTAAAACCTTCTAAATCCACTTCTTTTAATAAAGCATTAACCGCTTCTTTATCATTCTTCTTTCCTTGAAGTTGAAGCGCTAAAGAGATGTTTTGTTCGATATTGAATTCGTTAAGTACGTTATATTCTTGGAAGATAAATCCGATATAAGTATTACGATAGCTATCAAAATCGCTTTGAGAAAAGTTCTTACTACTTCTCCCTTTGACAATAATTTCACCACTATCTGGGCGATCAAGTCCACCAATCATGTTGAGTAAAGTAGATTTACCAGAACCAGATTTACCTAATAAGAAAACTAATCCAGTTTCTGGAAATGTTACACTGACATCATCAAGTGCCTTTGTCTCAACTCCACCTTTGATTTTGTAGACTTTTACAAGGTTCTTAACTTCTAACATGTGTACTCCTTCTAAAAGTTGATAAATACATTATATTATATATACGTATAAGTGTTAAAGAAGTGTTAATATTCCACCACTTCACCCATTAAATCATAGACAAACGCATCAGTAATTTTAACCTTGACGATACTTCCTATTTCTAGAGGTTTAGAGGAATTAACAATGATTTTTCCATCGATATTATCTGGGGCATTAAAATAACTTCTCAATAAATAATGGTTATGTTCTTTAACAAAGATCATTCCTTCCATTATCTCTCCAATATGGGCTTTATTATTTTTATACGAAATAGCTTGTTGAGCTTTCATTACCCTTGCTTTACGTTCTTCTTTTTCTTCGTCTTTCACTTGGTGAGGATAATTAATGCTAGGTGTATCTTCTTCAGGAGAATATGTAAATACTCCTAAATGGTCAAATCTTACTTCTTTCATAAATTCGATTAGATTATCTACATCTTCACTAGTTTCACCTGGGAAACCCACCATAATAGTAGTTCTAATAATAGAATGAGGGACTCTATTTCTAATCTTACTAAATAAAACTCTTAAATCTTCCTTAGTTCCTCTTCTATTCATATCTTTTAATATATGAGTTTCACTATGTTGGATAGGGATATCAAAATAGCTTGTTAAACGAGGTTCACTAGCAATTAAATCAATTAATTCATCACTAATCTCGTCGGGATATAAATATAAAAGTCTAATATAGTCAAATTCTTTAATCTTTAATAATTCTTTTAACAAAGTAACAATATTGGTGCCATTTCTAAAGTCGATGCCGTATTTAGTGGTATCTTGCTCTAGGACCACTAATTCTTTGATACCTAACTTTGCTAACGATTTAGCTTCTTCAATAGTTTCATCTAACGTACGAGAAACATATTCTCCTCTAATTAGAGGAATCGCACAGTAACTACAGTGGTTAGAACATCCTTCTCCGATACGAAGATAAGCAGTATATTTCCCACTACTAAGGATACGATAATGATAATCAATGCCATATTTATCAGTGATACTATCATCGATTTCTTTCATCCTCTTAGCAAATATTGGATAATCACTAATTGGAATCCATAAATCAACTTCTGGAATTTCACGTTTAAGATCATCTAAATATCTTTGCACTAAGCAACCTGTAACGATAATCTTTTTATCTTGATTGATATTTTCTAAAATTGTATCAATTGATTCTTTTTTTGCGTCAGTAATAAAACCACATGTATTTATAAATACATAATTAGCTTCATTTATATCGTTAGTTAAAGAATATCCGAGGCGTTTAATAATACCTAAGATATTTTCACTATCAACACGATTTTTAGGACAACCTAAAGAGATAATTCCAGCTTTTTTCATTTTTATTCACTTCTTAAAGCATTCACTGGATCTTGTTTAGCAGCGTTTCTAGATGGTATGAAACCACTGATAACATTAAGGAAGATGCTTAAGCCAATCATGATTAAAGCCATCCACCATGGAAGAGCAGCAATCGCTGGAACTCCAAAGAAGCTCACTACTAAGTTAATCACTCCAGATAATAAATATGTCACAGCGATACCGAGAATACCACTAGCTAAACCGGTCATAAAGTTTTCAGCAGTGAATAAGCGATTAACATCTTTCTTACGTCCACCTAAAGAACGGATAACACCAATTTCTTTCACTCTTTCCATAACGGAGATATAAGTGATAACTGCAATCATAAAGCAAGAAACAACAAGAGATAAAGATGTGAATGATACAAGAGCAGCAGTCACAATAGTAATTAATGAATTAATTACAGAGATGATCATTGCCACTGTATCAGTATAGGTAATTTCACTACCTCTATCAGCCTTAGTATAGCTCTTATCTCCAATAGTAAGAGTCATTTCTTTATTCCAATTATCAAGTCTTTCAGTCACTTTATCTTTACTAGAAAAATCACGAGGATAAATGGATATTTCTTGTGGTAATTTCTTTAAAGCATATGAAACTTCTTCTTCATCAAAGCTTGCTTTTAAACCTGTTAAAGAACGTAAATATACTTGGTTTGTAGATTCAACACTACTAGAACCAATAGCACTAGAGAAGATAGAACCTAAAGAAGTAGCCATATCACCATTAAGAGCGGAAGCATAACCTCCTGTTTTAATAGTAGGATTATCAGTATCGGTATAATCAAGATATTGATATGTACAATAGGCTGCAAATACTTGAGTCTTAGCTCTATTGTTATCATATAAAACCTTAATACCATATCCATCAGTTTCACTATTACCGTTATAGATCTTGGAATTAGCGTTAATAGCGTCACTCATATAACGCTCAGTAAGTTTAGGGGTATAATAAACGCCACGAGTTAATGATCCGAAGTTGGTACTTTCTTTTGCTCTAAGGATACCAGTAATCTTTACTTGCATACCTTTAGAAGCAGTTAAATCATTTCTCCAAGCTTCAGGAGCTTCCACTGGATAATTGAATCCAATAGTTTTTCCTGTTTCTTCAGCATTGATATTAGCGTTAGTAAACATTTGAGGAATTGTTTCTCCTGCTGGAATATATGCAGCAGCCTTAGCAGCAGTTGTAACACTTAATGCTCCTCCGGTAGGGGAATATGTCTTAGTACTAAATTCTCCCCAAGTACCATCAAAGAATGTTGTTGGGTCACGACTTGGGTTTGGTTGACGAACAAAGGCTACAGTCTCTGGTTCACTAGAACCCACCAATTGAGCTTTTAATCCAACTAAAGCGTCAAATCCCATTAAGTTTTGGAATGTGAGATAGAATAAATAGTTTTCATTTTTAAGAATGATAGTACCAGTCATTGATGTTTCATCACTGACATTACCATAACCCCAGATAGTTTCATGTGGGAAATAATAGAAGTCACGTCCAATAAGGTCGCTATAATCTAAGATTTGTCTATATGGGTATTTTTCAGTTAATTTAGCGAGTTCTGCGTCATATTCTTCTTTTGTAATAAGGTTCTCAGTATACTTTTGCTTAAGACCCATATCTTCTTCTTTCTCGCCCTTTTTATAGATTTCGACAGCTTTTTGACCAATGTGAATGAATTCATCGTGATCATAATAGCCGAGTTGTCCAAGTAATAAATCAGTTAAGGTTGTATCTTTAGATACCACTAACATCATTTCATTAGATTCTTTAGCAAATGTAGAATTGCCGAGTAAATCATATTGGCTAAGTAAATAATCTTCATCTCCTGGCATTTCTTTCATGAAGTTAGTAAATAAATCAACATAACCAGCGTATGTCGCAAAGCCTTCAACAGTCTTAAGTTCAGAAATATATCTTTGAGTTAAACCATTAGCAGATACATATTTAGCGTTCTTGCCTTCTACACTACTATCATTCCATTTAACGAAGATGTTATTAGTGACATCAATACCATAATTATATTGAGTAGCAGCAATATCTTCTTTTGGTGTTTCGTTGATATATTGGATTAATAAATCGGAGATGTCGTTGGTCTTAATATTAGTGACATCACTATATTTATCCATTAAATAATCAATCATAGAATCCATACCAACTTGAGTTGTGGTATCAAACTTCTTTAAATCTGCTTTTTCAGAATTAGATAAACCGCTCATCAAGGAAGTTAAATCAATGCTCTTTTCAGCAATTTCAAGTGGATAGCTACTGAGCATATCATCTTGCATGCTGTTCACATAGCCAGTAACACCAAATGAGACAGCTAAAACAGTAGAAACACCAATGATACCAATACTAGAAGCAATGGCCACTAAGATAGTTCTACCTTTCTTAGATAATAAGTTTTTAAAACTAAGTTTATTAGCAGTCCATAAACTCATTTTCGCTTTACTAGTTTTATCTACTGTATCTTCTGATAACGTACTGACTTCTTTAATTTCATCAGTATCTTTATATGGATTAGAGTCATGGACAATTTCGCCATCAAGTAAATTGATAATACGAGTAGAATATCTTTCTGCTAAATCTGGGTTATGGGTGACCATAATAACGAGTCTATCTTTAGATATCTCTTTAATAAGGTCCATAATTTGTTCACTTGTTTTGGTATCAAGTGCACCAGTAGGTTCATCAGCAAGTAAGATTTCTGGATTATTAACTAAAGCACGCGCAATAGCAACTCTTTGGCATTGACCACCAGAAAGTTGGTTTGGCTTTTTATAGATTTGATCATGGAGACCAACTTTTTCTAATGCTTCTTTCGCCCTTGCTACTCTTTCGGTTTTAGAGATACCTGAAATAGTTAAAGCAAGTTCAACGTTACTTAATACATTTTGGTGAGGAATGAGGTTATAAGCTTGGAAGATAAATCCAATTCTTTGGTTACGATAAAAGTCCCAATCACGGTCCTTAAAATCTTTCGTGGATTTACCAGCGATAATCAAATCACCAGCGGTATATTTATCAAGTCCACCAATGATGTTGAGTAATGTTGTTTTTCCAGATCCACTAGGACCAAGGATAGAAACAAACTCATTTTTTCTAAAACTAAGATTTACTTTTTTAAGAGCGTTAACATTTCCTGAAGATGCTTTATATGTTTTATCGATATCAACAAGTCGTAACATCTTATTTTTCCTCCCAAATACCTTATAATTTTATCTAATATAAAATTGCTGTCAATTTATTTGCATATATTTTTATTAATTCTTTATAAATCACTCTAGTAAAATGCTTTTCAAAAATAAAAACCCTCAAAGAGGGTTATTACTAATATAGATTATTTAGAAGCATTTACCTTCACGTTTTTTCATACATTCAGATTTCTTTGGACATTGATAGCATACTTCGTTAAGGTATTTACCCTCTTTAATGAAACCAACAATGTTAGATGAAGTTGTGTCAGCGATATTCGCTAAAGCTTCATTAGTTAAGAATGCTTGGTGAGAAGTAACAATAACATTAGGCATAGAAATGAGTCTTGCTAAGACATCATCATTAAGAATGTGACCACTATAATCGTTAAAGAAGA
The DNA here is from genome assembly GCA_015059185.1 of Erysipelotrichaceae bacterium. Classification (GTDB taxonomy): domain Bacteria; phylum Bacillota_I; class Bacilli_A; order RFN20; family CAG-826; genus SIG220. Next base: position 65,441 of record SVAY01000004.1, on the reverse strand, counting down.
GGTTACTTTCTTCTTCATAAACATCTAAACAAACAGCACCAACATGTCTCTCTTTAAGCGACTCTACTAATGCTTCTGCATCAATTAATGCACCACGTGAAGTGTTAACAATTGTGACACCCTTCTTTGTCTCTTTTAAAGTTTCCTTATTAAACATGTGATAAGTTTCATCTGTTAATGGACAATGTAAGGAAATAATATCAGATTTAGCTAATAACTCTTTCAATTCGACATATTTTCCTGGGAAATCTGGAGCAGGGAATTTATCATAGCCAAGAATTTCCATACCAAATCCTTGACAGATGTTTGCGAAAATTTTACCAATTTTTCCAGTACCAATAATACCGACTGTTTTGCCATGGAAATCAAATCCGGTTAAGCCTTTTAAAGAGAAGTTATAATCTCTAGTTCTAATATATGCTTTATGAATTCTTCTCACGGATGTAAGGAGTAAAGCAATCGCATGTTCTGCAACAGCATATGGGGAATAGGCTGGAACTCTTACAATATGAATCTTTCCATATGCAGCATTAAGATCAACGTTATTATAACCTGCGCATCTAAGAGCGATTAATCTAATACCTAAATCGTATAAAGCATCGATTAGTGGTTTATCACATTTATCATTAACGAAAACACATACGGCGTCGCATCCCTTTGCTAGAGCAACTGTATCTAAAGATAAAGAGACATCATAATACTTATATTCAATGTCATACTTTTCTGCGACCTTGCTGAATGATTCTACATCATAACTTTTTGCACTAAAAACTGCGACCTTAATCATAATTAATCTCCTTTACATTAATGGGGCAAATATTTTTAATATTACTCTTAATAATTTCTTCTTAGCTGGTGTTGCATTATATTTTTCAAGATTAAACTTTTCAGAGATTCTAAATGTTTCTTCAAAATCTTGAACGATATCTTTAATCGAATCAGTTTCATATAATAAGCATCCATTTTCAGAGTGGAGGAATAAACTACGGTAGTCGAGATTAATCGTACCAACAGTAGCAATCCTACCATCGACCACAAACATCTTCGCATGGACGAATCCAGGAGTGTATTCATATACTTCTACCCCACTTCTAAGAAGCATCTTATAATTCGCTCTTGTTAATTCAAAGACTGTTTTCTTATCTGGAATATGAGGCGTTAATAATCTTACCCTTACACCACTTTTTGCTGCATTACAAATCGCGTTCTCCATTTCCTTATTTAAAATTAAATAAGGAGTAGCAATATCAAGAGTCTTTTTCGCGGCATAACAAAGCATTTCATAGATGTTTAAACCAACTGTTTCATAGGTATATGGAATAGAACCATATACAGATACAAAGCCTTTTGCTCGAATGGTTTCAGTTTCTGAAGCATATTTGCTTGGTAAATAATCTTTAAAGTTAGGGGTATCTTCGTTAGTAATTCTTACCCAAGTAGATAAGAAGAGGTTAGTTAAACCAAATACTCCATCGCCTTCAAGCATAATCGCATTATCTTTCCATTTACCAAATCTAACGATTTCATTGATATATTCATCAGCAATATTAATACCGCCAGTAAATCCAGTATGTCCATCGATGACCATGATTTTACGGTGATCTCTATTATTCATACGGATATCAACTATTGGTTTAAGTGGTGAGTATCTATAACATTTAATACCTTGAGAATTTAAGAATTTATCATAATCTTCAGGAAGAGTAGATAAACAACCTAAATCATCATAAATGATTCTTACTTCCACTCCTTCTTTGACTTTTTGAAGTAAAACTTCAAGAATAGAATCCCAGAATAAACCTTCATCAATGATGAAGTATTCCATAAAGATATAGTGTTTAGCTTTCTTAAGTTTTTCAATCATGACTGGGAAAGCTTTCTCTCCCCATGGATAATATGTGGTACGAGTGTTCGCATATGTATCAGTATAAGAATACTTCCTTATATAGTGAGCAAGATTATAAATCTCACCATCTCTATCTGGTTGAAGTCGATTAGCGACACCATTGGATTCACTAGAATTCATCGCTTGATTAAGTGATTTTAATACCGGAGCGTTCTTAGCCTTTTCTTTCTTTGTGAATTTCTTATTTGCAAATAAGAGATAGAACACTGCGCCTAATACTGAGTTGATGACCATGAATGCTAACCAAGTAATCTTATAGGAAGGATCCATACGAGAATTAATAATTGGTATAGCAACAATAATTGCAAAAATCTCAGCAACAAAATAAACCACATTAAGCCATGGGACATCATAAACATAGCCAATAATGATAATCGCAATTAACCCTGCAAGTTCAACAAGAAGCATTAAAACAATGAACAATGTTCTAATTGCCGTTTTACTTGTACGAATTTTTTTATTTTTATCTTCCGCGGACGCTTTAATCGCACCACTTCTCTCTTTATTTTTGTTTTTAGTTTCGCTCATACTTTTCCAGTTCCTTTTTAAGTAAAGTCACATCTGCCATACGTTGAATGTTTTTAAGTTCAAGAAAATACCTACCCATAGATAATCCTGTAGCAATTAATGTACATAAAAACGTTGGTAACATGAGGGTGAAGAAATAGAATAATTTATCAGCATCTTTATTAGTGATTGTAATAATTAAAAAAGCTGTAGCTAATGCAATAGCAAAAATTGCAAATAAAATAACAAAGAAAAATGGAATTGTACTATATGGCATATATTTGCTCTTAAGCAAAGATTGGTTTTTTACTTCTTTTTCAACTTTATATGTTACAAAACTTGTGTCTTTAAAAATAGTCTTCGACCTTTTTGTTTCTTTATAACCTAATAATTTCATTATTGGTGTAAATGCTTCAATATCTGAATTACGAAAAAGTTTTACCATAAAAATATTCTATAATAATAAGTTATTATAGTCAAATTGTTACAAATTAAATCCTATTGTAAGTTTAAAAAAGTTGGTTACAATGTAATCCTATGCAAAGGAAAAAGAGCAAACAATTAATCTCTATGGCGATATACCAATTAATGTATACGACGCCATATAGCAAGATCACTGTAAAGATGATTTGTGATAAGGCTGGTGTCAGTCGTATGAGCTTTTATCGCTACTATTCCACAAAGGAAGACGTTTTCATTAACTTTGCCGATGAAAGATTTGAAGAATTCTACGATACATATATGACTAAAGACATCACTATCGATTCCTTTATTCATGATGTCATCGCTTATTTCAAGAAATATAATCGTCAAATTAAGATTTTAGAAAAAGCTGATAATACTCAAATCTTAATTACTCAATTTGAAAGATACGCTGCTTATATTATTAGAAATGCTAAGAGTTTATCTGTATTCCAATATCACAATAACCCATTAGCAGTTCCATATTTTGCTGGCGCTTTCTATAACGTACTTATTTATTGGAGCAAAAATAACTTCAAGCAAAATGAAGAAGACATGGCTCGCATGTTAGAAGAATTACTTACTGTAAGTATTCCTCTTAACTAATGAATTGTTTCTTCAAATTGTAATTGATATAACTTGTAATAAAAATTTCGATGTTTAAGGAGCTCTTGATGGGTTCCTTTTTCAATTATCTCGCCATCTAAAAGAACGAAGATTTGATCACATTTTTGAATGGTGGATAAACGGTGAGCCACTACTAACATGGTTCCAATAGATTTCATCTTCTCTAATGATTCTTGAATCAAGACTTCAGTTTCTGTATCAATATTAGCAGTAGCTTCATCTAAGATTAAGATTTGAGGCTTATGTAAAACAGTACGAGCAAAAGAAAGAAGTTGGCGTTGTCCTTGGGAGAAGTTTTCACCTCTTTCAATCACTTGTTCCTCAAATTTATTAGGTAATTTATTTATGAATTTGTCAGCGTTAACATATTCGCTTGCTTCTAAAATATCTTCGTCAGTAAATGATTCATCATGTAGGCAAATGTTTGTCTTAATCGTGCCAGAGAAAAGGAAAACATCTTGTAACATCTGTCCAATTGCTCTTCTTAAAGAGGTAATAGTAATATCTTTGATGTCGATATCGTCAATGAGAATTTGTCCTTTTTGGATTTCGTAGTTTCGGACTATTAATGAAAGTATGGTTGTTTTACCACTACCAGTCGGTCCAACGAAGGCAACAGTAGTCTTTGGATCAATAACAAAGCTCACATTTTTAAGGATCCATTCTTCATTATGATAAGCAAACCAAACATTTTTAAATTCAATCTTCCCTTCGAAGTGATCAATGTCTCTTGCGGTTGGTTTATCAAGAACTTGAGGTTTAACATCAAGTAAGTTAAATAATCTTTCACTCGCTGTTTTTGCTCTTTGTAAGCTATTGAGTTGATCAGCAAGATTTTGAATTGGGTTAAAGAATCTAGATAGGTATAAATAGAAGCCAACGATCATTGCACTAGTAAGATTAATTTCTAATCCGACATAGAACGTTAAAGCAATCGCACCAAAATATAAGAAGGAGACAAATGGACGATAAATACCAAATCCTATCATGAGTTTAATTCTAGAACGATAATAAGCATTGTTCTTTTCATTAAATTGTTCTTCTTTACGCTTTTCTTGGTTAAAGATTTGGGTGATTTTCATACCGCCAAGATTTTCACTTAAGAAAGTATTTAAATCACTTAAATAGCCTCTTTCTTTGGTAAAGGCTTTAGAAATATAGTTATTAAAGATCATTGAGACAACGAATAAGACAACAATAATAATACTTAAGAAAGCGGTTAAGATTGGGGAAAGATAAATCATAATACCTAAAACACCTAAAACGGTTAAGATATTACGTAACATCTGCACCAAAGTATTGGTAAATAATTCACTCATGGATGAGGTATAGCTAGCAACACGAGTCACTAAAGAACCAACAGGCATTTCAGTGAATTGGTTTTGACTCATATTTTCAATATGAGTAAACACCTTCATTCTTAAGTTATAAATAATCTTTTGACCTGTACGTTGTAATAACATTGTTTCAGCATATAAGAACACTTGATTAAAGACAGATAAAACAAAGAATCCTACTGCAAATGAAATAATCGCAAGTAAAGCTTCTTGTCCACTACTAGTAGTTAAAGAAGTTAATGTTTCAGTATGACGTGTAATTAAAAGAGGACAGACAATATCTAGCCCGACGTTAATGACGATAAGAAGCATTGCTAAAAGGAACTTGAATAATTCAGGCCTAATAAATCTATAAAGGTGTTTAACGAGTTCTCTATTAGGAATCTTATGATCCCCTTTTAGCCTCATAGTATCGTTTTCCAGGCGTATCCCCTCCTTCCACTTCTTTTTCGAGTTTTTGTAAGAACACCATCTTTTGATAAGTTGGTGATGTTTTCGCTAAATTAGCTGGTGTATCAAAAGCTTCCACTCTTCCTTCTTGCATAACGATAATCTTATCAAGATGAGAGACGGTTGATACACGTGAAGCAACAACAATAGTTGTCTTGCCTTTACGATATTCTTTTAAGTTATGTAAAATCTTTTCTTCAGTCTTTAAGTCGACTGCACTAACAGAGTCATCCAAGATTAAGATTGGAGCGTTTTTCGCATAGGCTCTTGCTAAAGAGATCCTTTGTTTTTGTCCACCACTTAAAGTTGTTCCTCTTTCTCCAGTTACTGTTTGATATCCATTAGTGAATTCCACAATGTTATCATGCACATCAGAAAATTTAGCAGCGTTAATCGCCTCTTCGAGCCCATGATCTTGATGAGCAAAGTTAATATTATTTTCGACTGTATCACTAAATAAGAAATTATCTTGAGGAACAATCGCAACGTTATCTCTTAATGAATGGATATTTATATCCATCAAATCAACGTCATCAATTTTAATCGCATCTTTATCAACGTTATATAAATGTAATAAAGAATTCACTAACGTGGATTTGCCACATCCAATACGACCAACAACACCGACTGATTCGCCTGGTTCAATAGTTAAAGTTACTTCTTTTAAAGAAGCGTCTTTATCACCAGGATAAGTAAATGTGAAATTATTAAAAGTAATCTTTCCTTTACAATCAGTTAATCTAATGGCATCTGGGTCATCTTTAATATCTTCTGGAGTATCTAAATATTTAGAAACACGGTTCAATGAGGCTCCGGCTCTTGCTCTCATAGAAACAATTTGACCTAAAGCAATTAAAGGCCAGATTAATGTATCAAATAAACCAATAAAAGTCACAAGTTCACCTGGAGTTAAGATAATCTCCACTCCCATTAGTACTACTGGATCATTAGTGACAAAGGCATAAACAAACCAACCACCAAATCCAAGTAAAGAAGCAACTACTAAAGCAATAACAATTTCAATTAATACATCAAAGGTAATCGAAGTTTTAACAAAACTAATTTCTTTACTTACATTCTTTTTCGCCACTTTAGAGAAAGCTAAGATCTCCTTATTTTCTTTAACGAAAGCTTTAATAACACGTATACCAGTGAAGTTTTCTTGCGCAAAATCATAGATATCATCAAAGCTTTGTTGTCTTTGATCCCATTTAATGGTCATATATTTTTCTACCAAAGCACCCCAAATGATAATAAAGATGATTGGAACTAAAGAGAATAATGTTAAGGCTAAAGAATAATTAATCATCTTGATGAGAGTAAAGACGAGCAAGAATGTCGCGTCCACTAACATCGTCATACCAAAGCCCATCGCTTCTTCTATAGTTTCTAAGTCATTCGTGAACCAGGCCATGATGGTTCCGACTTTGTTATCGTGATAATAAGATAATGATAATTTTTCTGCTTTAAGGAACATCTCATGACGTAAATCTCTATCAGTTTTTCTAGCAGCAGTAAGAATGCAGAATCTCCAAGTCATACGACCAACAAACATGCCAAAAGCAATCAAAAGAATCCATAAGCAATATTCTAAGATGGTTTTCTTGCTTTCTTCGTCAACACCAGCATTCACAAGGTCAACAATCTTACCAGTGAATTCAGGAATATAAAGTTGAATCCAGTCAACAAATATTAAAAACAAGATGCCTAAGATAAATAGAACAGCGTACTTTTTATAATACTTTCTGATGTGAATTCCAAATAGCATAATAATATGCTATGTGTTTTATATTATATTTGCAACAAAAAAAAGTTGGCCTTTTAGACCAACTTTGTTTAGATTCGATTTATCTACGAATCAAGAAGATGATAACTGAGATGAGTAATAACCCAATTCCAATAGCAGCAAGAATCCATTGGTTGACCATAAATTCCTTATATTCTGGCGCTTTAGTATCTTCAAATACGGACTTATTTTTACGGTAATTAACGCGGTCACGGAAGAAGATACGAATAACTAAGAATAATAAGTCGAATAATCCACCTAATACAAGCGCTACTTCCAAATAGATTAAGTCTTGTATGACAATGGTTGCAATACCACCACTTAAGCCAATAATTAGTAGTAAAATTATTGAATATGGTATCAGCCAAAAATGGGGTCTATTATCTCTTTCGTCCATTATTTATTTTTACTTCTTTTCGCTACTATTTTAAGGATATTATCCTTAATTTCGTCATTAACTAAGACGAAATGGTTAGGAGATAATTCTTCCCAACGGCAATCTTCATAACGTAAATCACCTTGTTCATACCTGACCTTTTTACGTTCATTTTTCGTTTTTGGATCAGGTTGAGGAATAGCGGTTAATAAAGATTGTGTGTATGGGTGATATGGGTGTTGATAGATCTCATCAGCAGGACCAAGTTCAACGATAAACCCATTATGCATAACAGCGATTCTATCAGAGATATAACGAATAATACTTAAATCGTGAGCAATGAATAAATATGTTAATTTTTGCTCATTTTGAAGTTTCTTCATTAAGTTAAGAACTTGGGCACGGATAGAAACGTCAAGAGCGGAGATTGGTTCATCTGCTAAGACAAGTTGAGGCTCAATAACTAAGGCTCTAGCGATACCAATACGTTGTCTTTGACCACCAGAGAATTCGTGTGGATAACGAGATAAGTGTTCTGGGAGAAGTCCGACTTGACCAAGCATATTCACGACTTTTTCAATTCTTTCTTCTTTAGACTTGAACATATTGAAGTTATATAAACCTTCACTGACGATATAGTCAATGTTTGCTCTTTCGTTTAAGCTAGCAGCTGGATCTTGGAAGATCATTTGAATGTTCTTCTTAATACGGAGTTTTGAACTCTTTTCCATCTTGCTAGAGATTAATTTACCTTTGAAGTAAATACCACCTTTATAGAGCTTATTAATACCTAAAATGGCACGAGAAATAGTTGTTTTACCAGAACCTGATTCACCAACTAAACCGAATGTTTCGCCTTCATAGATATCAAATGTTGCATTAGAGACAGCTTTAACAACTTGTCTGCCATTTTTAAAGCGGATATCAGCATCGACTACAGAGAGAAGAACATCACGTTCATTTTCATCTCTAGTTGGCCAATATTTGGTAATGCCATATTTTTTATCAAGGGCAAATTTATAAGCCGTTTCCTCATTGCCTTCAAAGACGAAACGACGATCGTCATCATTTAACTTTTCACGGATATAGTTAATGAATTGTTCGTTATGTTTTAAGGAAACGTTTTTACCGTTAAAGTATAAACCACCTCTCACCTTATAATTTGGTGAAACATAGGCTTTAAGAATTTGCACTTCATCTTTAGAGAAGTTAGATTCATTCTTTTCATGTAAAGAAGATAAATCTTCTTTTAAGATATAATTACCTAAGGAATCAATCGCATTAACATTGTCAAATTTCACAGTGTTAGCATTTTCTTTATTAAATGATTTATCTTTCTTAGGAACAATGATTTTATTACCTGGATAATAAGCATCGTAGACACGAGAAATATTTAATAATTTTTCACGATCATTTGTGGTGAAATTCTTATTAATTTCTTCAATATCTTTGGTGTTATTAATATAGATATTAAGAACTCTTTCAGTTTTTCCTCTACGATATTTCTTCTCACTATTAGAAACACCACCACACATGAGAATGCCATCAAAATAAAGAGCACCACTAGTGAGGCCAGTATTGTAATAAAGAGCTTTAATAACATTGAGTTTCTTTTGTAAATGTTCTTCTCTTAAATCATACTTTTCATCGCTATAAACGTCAAAGTTAGCTAATGATTCATCATCAACGTATTGTCCACTAGCGTTGACAACAGAAATAGCAATTGGTCTACCTTTCTTATTGATCATTGGCCAAAAGATAGGATAACCAGTTTTTGCATCTTTACGGACGTGGGTGAATAAATAATCACGATCTTCAACTGAGAAGTTCTTTTTAACAAAGCTCTTCTCTAAATAATATTTGAAGTCATCACTTAAGTGATCAGGTAATAATTGACCTTTATAATAGAAGCCACTCACTACTCTATCACTAGATAAAAGTGAGAAGATAACTTCTGCTTTATCCATATCTTCTTTCTTTTTAAGATTGAATAAATCACCACGATAGATATGGAAGGAATAATTACCGAAGGAACTATTTGATTCGTCACCTTTAGCCCTAATAGTAGCATTAACAGCGCTAAAGATTGCCCTTCTTTTTCCATCAAGAGATTTTGTTGGATAGAATGGTAAAGCAACGCCGTTATTTTGTTTAAATGTACTATTAACGAGTTCACCATCTTCAAGATGGAAATAGTTATTTAAGAAGGATTTAAGTAAAAGTGTTGCTTTTTTATAATCCATCTTAGAGGTAAAGTATCTACCTTTATAATAAACACCACCTTGGACTAAATAGTCTGGGGATAATAAAGCGTTAATAAATTTAAGCTTAATATGAGCGTGTGGATCTTTAGCATCGAAAGAATCTTGCTCTAAGATGTCAAAGTTGCCTTTTTCTTCTTCAATTTGTTTACCGCTTTTATCACAGATATAAGCATCAACAAAGGAAAGAATAATTCTTTTATTTAAAGCGTTTTTAATTGGCCAAACAAGAGGAAGACCTTTTCTATTCTTTTTCGCATATTGAAGGACTTCATCTCTATCCGCGGTAGTATATTTATAAATACTACGGATATCAATGACCTTTTTCGCTGACTTTTTCTTTAGCATAAATTAGTCCTTCCTTTCCGAGTAAATCTTTCTTACTCTTTCTGTAATTTCGCCAATAATAGCAGGTCTCTCCACTTTTGGAGCACGTGGATCACATAACCAAGTCTTAGCGTAGTGAGTTTCACTAACTTTGAACATTGGAGGTTCTTTAACAAAATCAATTGCTAAAGCATATGGGTTACGTGGGGCAAAAGCATCACCTTTAACTTCGTTAAATAATGATGGAGGTGTACCAGTAATTGAGTAAAGTGTTTCACCCTTTTCACCAAGTTGTGGTAAGGAAGAAAGGAGTGACCATGTATATGGATGACGTGGATCATAATAGATATCATTGACACTACCATGTTCAACGAATTGTCCAGCATACATAACAGCGACTCTATCTGCCACTTCAGCAACGACACCAAGGTCGTGAGTAATGAAGATAACAGTGAAGCCATATTCTTCTTTTAATTCATTAATTAAAGCTAAGATTTGAGCTTGAATTGTCACGTCAAGAGCGGTTGTAGGTTCGTCACAGATTAAGATATCTGGAGCACAAGCAAGAGCAATAGCAATAACAACTCTTTGTCTCATACCACCGGAATATTGGAATGGGAAATCATTGAAACGATGTTCCGCATCTTTGATACCAACTTTCTTAAGAAGCATGATAGCTTCTTTTTTAGCGTCAGCTTCAGTCATATTACGGTGTTTTTTAATTACTTCAGTAATTTGAGTGCCAATATGAAGTAATGGGTTTAAAGAAGTCATTGGGTCTTGGAAGATAGTAGCAATTCTTTTACCACGAATTTCAAGCCATTCGTTGGTAGTAGTAAATTTTGCTAAATCAACGCCAGCATAGAGGATTTGTCCACCACTGACGCGACCATTTTCTTCAAGCATACCAGTCAAACATTTAGTAAAGACTGATTTACCAGAACCTGATTCACCAACGATAGCGATGGTTTCGCCTTTATAAATATCAAGGTTAATCTTTCTAATAGCGGTTAAGATTCTATCTCTAACAGAGAATTGCACTTCTAAGTCTTTAACAGAAACAATAACTTCACCTTTCTTAACTGCGTCTTTTTCATTTAACACAAAGCTTGTGATGTTAAAGATGGTCGGATCACAAACTAAGAGCATGATACCAGTAGGAATGTTTCCTAATAAACAAGCATTAAGAAGAGAAATATTTCTTAATTCTTCCTTATTCTTCGCTACTCTATATCTCTTGCCGAGAATGAAAGAGAAGATACAGTTAAGGAACAAATAAGCAGTAATAATGAAGTAAATAACGGATTGTAACTTAAGTGAATTATATAATTCAACATCATACTTACCATAAGTTGCTTCAGAATTAATAATAATTAATTGAGCATCCACCATTCTAACAAGGGCAAGGATGAGAATAATGGTTGTGGCAGTGACCATAAGCCAGAACCACACTCTTAACATGATTTCGATTGCTTTTTTCATTGTCTACTCTCCTCCTATTAACGATGCTTCTTAGGATCAAGAGCGTCACTAAGAGCAAGACCCATAAGATAGAATGTAAAGATGATGAAGGCAAGAACACCAGCAGGTGCGAGTAATTGCCATGGATATTGAGTGAAATATCTTCTACCGTTATCAAGAAGAACACCGATAGAAATTTCAGTACTTGGGAAGCCAACACCGAAGAAGCTCATACTAACTTCGCTAGAAATCATACCTGGAAGTAAGAGTGAGAATTCTGTGATGATAACCGCTAATAAGTATGGTAAGAGGTTTCTCATCATAATACGGAATGTTGGAGTGCCTAATGTCACAGAGGCAATATTATATTCCCTGTTAGTAATAATTAATGTTTGGTTACGGATGAATAAGGCAACGCCAATCCAACCAGTAACAGATAATGAGATAACTAATCTCATTTCAACAGACATATCTGGGAAAGCGTTAGCAAAGATGAAGGCTAATAACATGTAAAGTAATAAGGAAGGAATATTACTTACTAAGTTATATAATTCAATCATAATTGGGTCAATCTTACGGTTATAACCCCAGAAAAGACCAACGACTGTACCAACAACTGTCACGATAACAGATGTGATAATGGCTAAACCTAAGGATTTAGATAAGCCTCTAAAACACATGAAGAACATATCTCTTCCAACTAAGTCTGTTCCCCATAAGTGATCTAGTGATGGACCTAAGTTCTTAATTGCTAAATTGGAATCATAAGCACCACTTGGAGCAAATAATGGGATGATAAGCATCGATAAAACGATGACTAATAAACATATGATAGAGATACGAGCAGACGTTTTTGTCGCGAATACACGGAGAACTGATTTCCAATATGAATATGGTTCCGCCGCTAAGTGTTCACTTTCTTGCTCATCAATATCAACGTGATAGAATAATGCATCTTCTTGTTCTTTGGTAAGTGTAGAGGCATTTAATAATGTTAAATCTATTTTTTCTTTCATTGTTAATTACCTCCTTAATCACTTTGAAGTTTAATACGTGGATCGAAGAATACTGTCACGATATCACCGAGTAAGAATGAGAGCATTGATAATGCGGCGTAAATAACAGTTAATCCTTGGACTAATTGGACGTCAGGGCTAGAGCCTTGAAGACCTTGGATCAATAAGACACCGGTTCCTGGAATAGTCCAAATGTATTCGATATAGTAGGAACCAATAATTGCACCGATGAATGTTGCAGGTAAACCTCTAATTAAAGGGATAACTGCGTTTCTAAAGACGTGCTTGTACATGATAGTATTTTCACTTAAGCCTTTAGAACGGGCGAATTTAACGTAATCTGAGCTTAATTCATCAACCATGTAACGTCTCACCCAAATAGCTAAGCCTGGGATGCCTAAGAAGACGACACAGAAGATTGGAGGTACAAGGGTCCACCACTTACCATCCTCATAGAAGAATCCGAAGTGTCCCCAACCAAATATACCATCGACACGACCCATAATAGAGTTCATCAATAAGTAGAAGACTAATCCTGGAATAGCCCAGTTAAGAACGATGAATACATTACCAGCTTTATCAACTGGACCGCCTGGTTTCTTTGCCATGGCAATACCAAGAGGCACTGAGAAGATATAAGTTAATATCGTACAAATAATGGAGATGGTGAATGAGATACCCATTCTAGAAGTTAATAAGTCAGTAACAAATGGTCTACCAGCTAAGTTTTGTGATCTACCGAAGTAACAAAAGAATGTTGCTGATTCTAACACTTGTGTGTAGTTTGAATTCCATTTAGTTGGAATTGTTTTTGGGATTGGTAAGACCCAATAAATATATTCGAAGATGGAATGCAAAACTGACACGTCATTACCATGAATATCTTTTCTACCTGCGAGGAATAAGGTACGGTTCATATAGTTATCAGCCGCAGCCCTACCCATCTTTTGAGAAATAGTCTTATATTCTTTTACATCGTAGAATTTGGTATCTGGTAATAATCTAATTAATGCAGTAACGACCGCAACAATTAAGATTAATGTCAATAAAGAAGTTAAGACACGCTTTAATATGTAGTGAAACGTTTTATTCTTAAGAGCTTCTCCAACGGCTCTAAAGAAACGATTCACAGGTTTTTCCTTTATTGTTTCTTCCATAAATTCTTCCTTTCTTTATTTACATTACATTGCACATATACATAGCGTATACGCGCAGGTTGTTAGCATTAAAGGCAAGGAGGTTGCCCCCCTTGCCTAAAAGTTTTTGACAAATAGTTTCTCTAATTCAGGTTAGATTAGAAACCGAATTGTTCAACCATGTCACCAGCGATACACATAGTGTGTCCGTAGGTATTTGGGTCAGCATAGTCTGGTCCCCAACCACTCCACATGGAGAAGTCATAGTTGTTAGAGATTGAACCCCAGTCAGTATCTTGTTCTTCAGTAGCTGGAACGTTAACACTGATCTTGACGATGCCTTCACCATTTTTATTGATGGAGTCATACATAGCATCGAAGTAAGCTTGGGTTTCGACATCCATATCGCCGATAACGTCGATCTTAATTGGGAAGTCACTTTCCTTTAAGCCAGCTTCTAATAATTCAGCTTTAGCGTCTTGGAATAATTTCTTAGCCTTATCAGCGTTATAGATTGGATCAGAACCGTTTAAGATACCTGTTAAGGAGAAGTTATCGGATGTGATACCATTCTTTGTCTTATAGACATCATCAACGAAATCACAGTAGTCTTTACCATTGTAACTAACTAATTCACGGTTGGTGTAAGATCTCATTAAGTAGTTGTATGGTTCAGATGGTTGATACATCTTTAATGCTTCGATAACATTTAAGCCATAGGTGAAACCTAATCTAAACTTTTTGTTTTGTAAAGCTTTAGCAGTGGCTAAGGCTTCAGCATTGTTCTTAGCATTGTCTTTGTTGGTGTATTCCCAGAAAGATCTGTTGAAGTTGTAGTAACCGATATAGGTAGCGGTACCGTAGGAGGTAACAGCGTTACATTCAGAACTGTATGGGTTCTTTTGTGTGCCAGTACCATCTGGTCCACTAACGTATTTCTTCCAACCTTCGGCGTCTTTAGTATTGACGGTGAAGGAATCGATTGTGCCTTGTTCATACCAAGTACGGATGTCAGCAGAGGTAGCAGTACCTGGAACGAATTTTCTGGTAGCCTTATCGAAGTAAACGTGATCAGCATCCCAGTATTTGGCGTTTTTGGTGTATTCCATCTTAACGCCTGTTTCGTGTTTAATGGTGAACGCACCATTGACGAGTAAGTTATCAACACTCTTACCGAAGTCAGCACCTTGATCTTTTAAGAATTGACGGTTAACTGGTAAGAATGGTGAATATGTTAATGCAGAGATGAAGTATGGGGTTGGTTCATCTAATGTATAAGAAATTTCATTCTTTTCATCATCAGCACTTACTTTAACTGTATCCTTGAATGCAGGAACTGGTTTTGTTTCATCTTTTGCATGAGCAGCAGTTGCTTTGTAGTAGTCATATGCGCCAGAGACGAACATATAAACAATACTAGCAGTATTAGAAGCATTGGATGCATCTAAGACATATTCGAGAGAAGCAACGAAGTCATCAGCTTTAACAGGAGCGACTTCACTACCATCAGTATTTTTGACCCATTTAGCGTCACGAATGTGGAAGGTCCAAGTTTCAGAACCATCTTCATTTTCGGTAACTTTGTACTTGTCAGCTAAAGCACCAACGATGTTACCAAACTTGTCGTTTTCAACTAAACCATCAACCATGTTACAGTAGTGATAGCTGTTGTAGGTCCAAGAGTTGGTTAAGTAGTTTAAGAAAGCCTTATCTGGATCTTTTGTATATGTGGTTTTGAATTCATTAACAGTATTGAATTTGATACCAGCATATGAATAGCTTCCGTCAGCTTCTTTCTTTGGGTTAGAGTTGGCTGGTGTTAAATCGACCCAACCATCTGCACCTGGTACATAGCTTTGTGGATTGCCACCCTTAGCATATTCTTCATCAATAGCTTTTCTTTGCTCTTTGGTGATTGCCTTGTCGGTGACAACAACGTTTTTGAATTTGTCAGCGGTTAAGCCGTAAGAAGCTTTACCAGCTTGACGGGCAACGGTCTTTGCAACAGTAGCAGCAACACCGTTTTGTCCTAACCAAGGTACGATAATACCTTCGTCGTAGATTAAGGAGTATTCAGCATCAGCAAATGCTTCATAACGTTCCTTTGTCTTTGATCCATCAGTGATAGCAGCAGCCTTTCTATATTTGGCATCGTAAGCACCGAGAACATCTTTTTCCATTTGTTCTACTTCAACGCCTAAGGCTTCTGAGTTACTTGCGTAAGTAACTTTTTTGCTACCGGAACAGCCTAATAAAGCTGTAGTAGCAAGAACACCGATAGAAGAAAGTGTGATTAAGAAATTCTTTTTCATCTTTTCTATCCTCCTAAAAAGAAATATAACTTGGTAAGTTTTCATTTCGAGGAGTTTAGAATGCTGACGTCTTAAACCTTTCGAACGAACAATTACAAATTATATGGTTATTATTAAAAACACATTTTTTCTATATGTCAATAATTTTTTTCTACATAATAAGGATTTTTGAGCGCCTATACGCGCGTACAAAATAATTTTCCTTGATTTACTTGAGTAACAATGTAGAATATATCCAAAGATTGATAGAGGCGCATCTTTCAATAGTACTTAATTGAAGCGACAGCTAATGATATTAAGGAAAGGGTGAGATGCCGAAACCACTTAGAGGTATTTAAGTGAGTTGGGGTATAAGACAATATCTTATGCACTCCTACAGTTATGTAGAGGAGCTATTAATGAAATCCTTTCTAGAGATGGAATGATTGCATTAGTAGATGCAATCTTTATTTTTATAGGAGGGTTTCTATTATGAAACGTAAAGCTTTAACCGTGCTTTCTAACGGTCTATTACTCGGCTTATTTAGTATGAGCCTTTCAGCATGTAACACATCTGGAGTTGATAATTCTAAGTTAGTGATTGGTCTAGAATGTGCTTATCAACCTTTTAACTGGACTCTTAATGCTAGCAACGAATTCACCCTTCCAATTGATGGGACTAATGAATACGCGGATGGTTTTGATATCAGTATCGCAAAATACTTAGGTCAAGATCTTGGAAAAGAAGTTGTGATTAAAAGAATTGAATGGGATTCACTCATTCCATCCTTAAACGCTGGTGAAATCAATATGATTCTTGCGGGTATGAGTTCAACAGAAGAAAGAAGACAAACAATCGACTTCACTGATCCATATTTATCAAGTGAATTAGGATTCTTAATTAAAAAAGAATACATTCCAGAAGATAACTCAAAAGATAATCCAATGAGTTATGAAGAATTATTAACATTATTTGATGGTAAATCATTAATCTGCCAAATGGGTGTTGTGGGTGACGATATTATTGAAGATTATTTCACTACTAAAGAAGGCTACACCATCAGACATAATGATGCTTTAAAAACATATCCTCTTGCAGCGGAAGATGTGGCTAGAGGCGTTTCATTTGCAATGCCAGCAGAACTTCCAGTTGTCGAAGCGATGACAAATATTAATTCTTCACTTGGAGTTTTATATGCTGATAAATCATTCTTAACAGAAAGTGATTTAGAAGGGTTGAAAGTTAATATAGGAATCAAAAAAGGCAATGATGTATTAAGAAATGAACTTAATATTTCATTAAATAAATTATCAAACGAACAAAGAAATAGGATGATGGGCGAAGCATCAGCAAGAAGTAGTTCTATCAATGATTAGATTTGAAGTTTTTGGTGATTTTTTCACTAAATGGGGTGACTTAATTTTTGCAGGAATTGTCACTACATTAATTCTCTCTTTTGTTGGTACATTTGTTGGTTTAATTTTAGGTATCCCACTCGCCTATGGGAAAATGATTAAAATTAACACTTACGATACTAAGCTTATTAGAGTATCTAAAGGCTTTATAAAGGGTCTATGCAATATCTATTCAACTGTTCTTAGAGGCACCCCAATGATGGTCCAAGCATTAATCTTCAAGTATGGCTGTCAAGCTCTTGGTATTAACTGGGGAAACATTATCTTTCCAAGCCAAATAAGTAATGTCTTAAATGGATGGTTTTTTGCCGGATTAATCGTCATCACTCTTAATACTGCTGCTTATATGGGAGAGGTAATTATTTCTGGCATTAATGGAGTAGATGTTGGACAACTAGAAGGTGCAAAATCTTTAGGAATTAGCGGAAAAAGAGCCTCAATTTCCATTATTTTACCTCAAGCCATTAGAAATTCGCTTCCTACAATAGGTAACGAATTAATCATCAATATTAAGGATTCTAGCGTGCTTAATGTTATTGCAGTAACTGAACTATATTATCGTTTAATATCTATTGCTTCCACTACTTATGCGTTCTTAGAAGCTTACATAATTCTAGCTATTATTTATCTCATCATGACCTTATTAACATCATTCATTCTTAAACTTATTGAGAAGAAACTTGATGGCAAAAAGATCAGTTTAAATCCTTTCGGTAGATATTTTAGAGGTAGAGCTCATGCCTAATACAATTTTAAGTGTTAAAAATCTCGCTAAATACTTTGGTGATAAGAAGGTTTTAAAAGATATAAATCTTGAGGTAAACAAAGGAGACGTTATTGCCATAATTGGCCAAAGTGGAAGTGGTAAATCTACCTTCCTTAGATGCCTTAATCTTTTAGAAGAACCAAATAGAGGTGTTTTATCTTTAAACGGCGAACCATATTTTAATGTAAAAAGATGCAAAGAAGATTTCTATGATTATGCTCAATATGAAGAAGCAATGAACCAATATCGTGTTAATATGGAAGAAAAAAGAAATCATTATTACGAATATAAAAATAAGTCTTTAACGGAAAAACTATCCAATGAAGATAAAAAGATATTTAAGGCCGCTAAAAAAGATTATAAAAGAATTAAAAAAGCTCGCCCACTACTCGATGAATACTTTAATCATAAAGAGTATAAAGATTATCTTAGAAACAACAAACCATTCGTGATGAACGGAAAAGAACTCGATCATCATCGTAGTGAAATGGTAATGGTCTTCCAAAGTTTTAATCTCTTTAACAATATGGATGTTCTTTCTAACTGCACTTTCCCTCTTAGAAAAGTTAAAGGTTTAAGTGAAGAAGAAGCGAAGAAAATAGCAATAGAAAAGCTAAATCAAGTTGGTATGGGAGATTGTATCTCTATCCGTCCCCGCACTTTATCGGGTGGACAAAAACAACGAGTTGCAATCGCAAGAGGATTATGTATGAATCCCTCTATCATTCTATTTGATGAACCAACAAGTGCATTAGATCCTGAAATGGTACAAGGTGTATTAGAAATTATGAAAGAACTTGCTAGTAGCGGGATGACGATGATTGTTGTCACTCACGAAATGAATTTTGCGAAAAACGTCGCTAATAAAGTTGTCTTTATGGAAGATGGGTATGTTGTTGAAGCAAATAATAGTCATGACTTCTTCCACCACCCAAAAGAAAAACGTACTATAGAGTTTTTAAAGAATTATCGCATGTAGAACTCTATCATTCTTATTTTATGAATGATATTTTGTTTTTATCACGTTATAATTGTAGGTATGAAATACGCGATTTATCATAAACCAAATAGAAAAGAAGCAATTGAACTAGCTAAACGCATAGAAGCAACAATTGATTCTCGTCATACTCGTGATGACATTAATCCAGATTACGTCATTGTTATCGGAGGAGATGGCACTTTTTTAAGTGCAGTTCATCAATACATTGATAAGACTAGAGAAATCACTTTTATTAATTTTAGAAGAGGTAACACCGCTTTCTATTTAAACTTTGATGATGAAGACGTCGTTCATATCAATGAATTACTTGATGGTAAATGCGATGTAGTGAATACATTACCACTCCTTAAAGCCCATGTTGGAGATAAAAAATATTACGCGCTTAATGAATTTACATTAGGAACGTTTATGAAAGCATCGGGCTTTAATATCTATATTAATGACTATTTCTTACAAACTACATACGGTAATGGTTTACTTGTCTGCACTCCTTACGGATCAAGTGGATATAATAAATCTTTAGGTGGAGCATTACTTGCACCTAACACCGATACATTTGAATTAACAGAAATGGCTTCTATTCAATCTAAGAAATATAAGTCACTTGGTAATTCACTCGTATTAAAGAAAGATTCCACTATCCATATTCATTATATCGATACCCATCCTATCACCTTAACTTTTGATAATAAGTTTGCAAGTGTTGAACCAGGACAAACTATTGATATCAAATATTCTAAGAAAATCATTAAAGTGTTTTCTAAAGAAGGTTGCACTTTCTTTGATAAATTAAAAGCGGCTTTTTAATATGGCTTTTGATCCTAAAATAACTCGTAAAGAACAATCTTCCCATCCTATAAAAGAAAGGATTAATTCTTTTCGTGAGGTCATCATTCCTTTTAAGGAAGAAGATATTTTAGAGCAAGCTAAAAGATGTTTAAATTGTCCTAATCCTCAATGTGTAAAAGGATGCCCACTTTCTTTACCAATCCCTCAGATGATAGAACTTATCTCTAAAGGAGAAAAGTTAGAAGCATATAAATTAATAAACGATGTATCTCCATTAAGCGGGATATGCTCAATTGTTTGTGATCATGCTTCTCAATGTGAAGGTCACTGTATTAGAAATAGAAAAGGTGAAGCAGTCACTATTGGAGCCATTCATCGATATATTGCCTATCTAGATGAACAATATGAATTTAACTTTGCTAAAGATAACGGTAAGAGAGTTGCTATCATTGGAGCGGGTCCAAGCGGATTAAGTGCCTCAATTGAATTAAGAAAACTTGGTTATCAAGTAACTCTATATGAAAGAGAACCTCGAATCGGTGGTGTCCCTTATTATGGCATCCCAAATTTTAGACTTGATGATAAAGAATTAAGAAAATCTTATGATTTTATTAATAAAATTGGTGTTGATATTAGACTTAATACCGAAGTGAGCTTTAATGATATCTTAGATCAATATGATGCGATTTATCTCGCAATCGGTACACAAAAATCAAAATACATGGGTATCCCAGGAGAAGATTTAGAAGGTGTTTATACTTCTGAAGCATTCCTCAAAGATATTAAGGTTGACCATAATTATTCTAAATACGAAGCTTATCAAAATGTCATTGTTGTCGGAGGCGGTAACGTCGCAATGGATGTCAGTCGTACTTTAGTGAGGTTAGGAAAAAAGACCACTATTGTATATAGACGTTCTATTGATGAAGCTCCATGTCGAAAAGATGAATTAGAAGACGCTAAAGAAGAAGGTGTTATTCTTTCTTTCTTAACTAATCCAGTAAAGTATGAAGGCAGTAATAAATTAGAAAAAGCTACTTTAATTAAAATGGAACTAGGTGAACCAGATGAATCCGGAAGAAGATCACCAGTAGAAATAAAAGGTAGTGAATACACTATTCCTTGTGATTGTGTCATATTAGCAATTGGATCAGGAATTGAAAAAGAATATATAAACAATATTGAACTTAATAGAAATGTTGTTAAAGTAGATAATTACCATACATCTAATCCTAAAGTTTTCGCAGGTGGCGATGTCGTAACCGGATCTAATACAGTTGTCCATGCAGTTAAAGCCGGCATTGAAGCTGCTAAAGAAATTGATATTTTTCTCAGTAAATAATCAAAATTTTTAATATTTACACGTTTTTTAACTGCTTCAATAGTATTTTATAGAGTAGAATTAATACCTCATTAATAAATACATTAATTTGTAACCTACTATAAATAAATATAAATTATTTTATATTTGTTTTTTTCCCAATAAAAGACTGCCTTAAGCAGTCATTATAATCCATCCTGGTGGGCCGCAGCATTACAATTATGAACTAAAACTGACTTTTGCTTTTCATAAAATCTATGATATTGGCGTGTTTAATACCATTTCTTTTTTGAATTAAAAAATCAGTTGTGAGAACATATTTTGGATAGTTATCATGTATTTTTTCAAGAGGAGCATATTCTCTATTTTCAGTTTCAATACTGGCCATGATTGAATATGCTACTTGAACATATGAATAAGACAGCTCTCTATCTTTTAAAATAAAGTCGCATTCAAGTTTGCCAATTCTTCCTACTGAAACACCATATCCAAAGGATTTGGCATAAATATAAACAATGTTTTCCAAAGCGGGACCATAATTAATTCTACTATCTGGATTGGTTATAAAAGAAAGGGCAAGATCTGCTAAATAATACTTTTTCTCTCCAGAAAGCATTCTTTTTGATTTCATATCAAATCTATCACACTCATAAAGCAATTTAGCATCCACTAAATATCTCATATATTTTAAAAGTGTTGGCTTACTAATTGATAAACCATTACTCTTAAGCCCTTTGATTATATTGTTGATACTTGTTGTGCAACCATAATTGTTGATGACATAATTCCTAACAATATCAAACGAAGGTTTATTTTTAACAATTACTCTTTTCTTAACGTCTTTTATGAATATTTCATTAACGATGCCTTCAACATATGTTCTTTTATCTTGAAGTGTTTCAAAGAATAAAGTTCTTGGAAATCCTCCTTCGTTGATATATTTTTCTAGTTCGAGAGAAAGGTTTTGTTCAATCGGCATTTTATAAAAGCTTTTCATCTCTAAGTATTCGTCAAAACTTAGAGTATAGATCTCAAATTCGAGGTATCTACCTGTCAATTTGGTGACTAATTCTCCACTTAAAAGATAAGAATTACTGCCAGTGATAAAAATAGAATAATCGCCTTCTTCTCGATAACCATTAATGAGCGTTTCAAAATCTCTAACGTTTTGGATTTCATCCACGAAGAGATATTTGTCGCCTTTAATATCTTTGTCGAGTTCATCGATTATTGTTTCCAGTTGATTAGCTGTTCGAATGCTTTTGTAACCTTTTTTATCTAAATTAATGTAAATAATGCTCTTTTCATCAACACCACTTTCAATCAACTCTTCACTGATGATTTGTAGTATTGATGATTTGCCACATCTTCTAATACCAGTTATCACTTTAATCAAATCGTTTTCATGATAAAAAGGTCTGATTTTAGAAAGGTATTTTTCTCTACGGAATAGTTTCATATTTCATCACCCACTAATAATATAGCATTTAACATAGATAAACGCAATTATATTAAACCATTTTTTGTATTTTTTCAGTTTTGGTTTACTTTATTAGTATTTATCTTTTTTCCCAATAAAAAGACTGCCTTTAAGCAGTCATTATAATCCATTCTGGTGGCCCAAGCAGGAATCGAACCAGCGACACAGGGATTTTCAGTCCCTTGCTCTACCTACTGAGCTATCGGGCCACATCTACTGGCGGACCAGACGGGAATCGAACCCGCGATCTTCTCCGTGACAGGGAGACATGTTAACCGCTACACCACTGGTCCAGTTGCCTATATATTATCTTAAATAGTGAGATGAAAATCAAGAAGAAAATAAAAAGAAAAGAGTTTCAAATTAATTCCACTCTTCTCTAGTTATTTTAGAAGCTAAAATTAGTAATTTTGTGCTCTTAATTCGAAGTAACTTCTTGCGTGGTTACAACATGGGCAAACTTCTGGAGCTTCTTTACCGACATGAATATGTCCACAGTTACGACATTTCCATACAACAACATCTGGAGCAATAAAGACTTTATTACCCTTAACGTTTTCTAAAAGTTTTCTAAATCTTTCTTCATGAGTTTTTTCTACTCCAGCCACTAATTCGAATTTTTCTGCTAAATCAAAGAAACCTTCTTCTCTTGCTACTTCTGCGAATTCCTTATACATATCGGTCCACTCATAGTTTTCACCATTAGCAGCATCTTCTAAGTTCACTTCTGTAGTAGGAACTTTACCGTCATGAAGAGCTTTGAACCATAATTCTGCGTGTTCTTTTTCGTTTCCGGCTGTTTCTTCAAAGATAGCAGCGATTTGTTCATATCCTTCTTTTTTAGCCTTACTTGCATAGTAGGTATATTTGTTCCTAGCTTGTGATTCACCAGCAAAAGCGGTGAGTAAATTTTTCTCAGTTCTACTTCCTTTTAAATCCATACGATTCCTCCTATATATATTCATTATTGTTTTTTGCTCTTGATTAAACAAGAGGAAAAAAGCGAAAATAATAGTGATGGTTAATTATCCTCTAGCATTACAGATAACTAACGGTGTTGCATATGGTCTTTGGATATTGATGCTCATTATGAGTGGGTATTATATCGCTTCTTTCTTTATCTCTGGAAAGAAAGTTAAACCTGTACCTCATAGTAAGAAAAAGACCAAATTTGCGGTCATTGTTCCAGCCCGTAATGAATCACATGTTATTACCAATACATTCTCTTCATTTGTTACTCAAACATATGATAGGAAATATTATGATGTCTGGGTGATTGTTGAGAGTGAAGATGATCCAACATGTAAGATATGTGAAGACTTTGGCTATAACTACTTTGTAAGAAAAGATTTACATAACAAGCACACAAAAGGATTCGCTATACAAGAATTACATAATTATTTCACTGAAAATAATATGGAATATGATGCCTATTTGATTATTGATGCGGGAGATATATTAAGCGCTCCATATATCGAAGTTATGAATGACCTAAGGCAAACTGGTGTCATGGTCGGATTAGGATATCGTAACTACACTAACGCGGCTCAAAACTGGATGACTGCCACTAGTGCTGTCTTCTTTTGCTATATGATGTCATTCACCGCTAGAATGCGTACTAATCTATTCCAAAAGTCAACTTTAGCAGGAACTGGCTTATTTGTTGATACAAAGATTATTAAAGACGCTGGTGGCTGGATATGGACTGGTATGACAGAAGATACTCAATTAACCGCGTACTGCTATTATCACGATGTGAAGATGAGATATTATCCTCTCGTCGAATTTTTTGATGAACAAGCTTCAACCTTAAAAGCGAGTCACAAACAAAAGATTAGATGGATATGGGGATATTTTGAAAATCGTAAATTCTTAAAGGAACCTAAAGATGTTGACTATCATACATTAACCAAAAGAAAAAGAAAGTTTGCGATGTTTGAATATACAGTTCCTATTTATCCTTTCGCTATTTTCTCGGTGATGAACTTCTTATTATTTATCACCTCTTTATTCCTAACGATATTTAGCACTATCCAAAGTCCTGACCATACAGCGGAATTTTGGAGTGTTACTGTTTCTCAATTTGCAATCCTTTGGGGCACCTATATTTTAATTGCAGCTTTAGTTATCGCTAAAGACAATAAACACCATTTAAAACTAAAGTTCTGGAGAATTGTTGTTACTTTATTAACTTATATCCTCTTCTTTGTTGATATTATATTCGCTTTCTTAGATGGCTTATTTCATAAGGAAAAGAGAACAACTTGGGATGCGATTGATCATACCGGAGATATAACAAAAGAAAAAGAATAAATATGAATACAAAAGATTGGAAAAAAACTAAAGAAATCCATTGGAGCGATGAACGTAACCAAGATTTTAATGAACTAGGTTTAAAACGTAATGGTATCCCTAGTGGTTTTAAATATAAACATACAAGTAAAGTCTATTGGTTCTTTTCTCATCTCTTATACTATGGGCTAGCTAAATGGGTGATTGGAATCTACGTCTATTTACACGGAATTAGATGCAAAAACAAAGCAGTTTTCAAGAAATTAAAAGGAAAAGGAGCGTTTATTTACGCGAATCACGTTGCAATATCTGACGCTTTTAAATACCATATTGTTCTTCATAAAAGAGTTAATGTTATTGGTTATAGTGACGCTCTCAGCATTCCTGTTGGAGGCAAGATTGCGGTTCTTTTAGGACTTATTCCACTTCCCCTTAAAGAAGATAGGGATAACTTCCATAAGATGACTGACGCAATAAGTTACTACGTCAAAGAAAAGAATCATTATGTTGTTATCTTCCCAGAAGCTCATATCTGGCCTTATTATACTGAGATTAGAAATTGGCCTAATAATTCCATGATCTATCCTTCCTTAATGATGGCTCCTATTGTTCCTGCAGTGACCGTTTGGGTGAAAAGGAAATTAAGAAAGAAACCACGTCAACTAGTAGTGTTTGGCGAGCCAATCTATCCTAAAGAAGGTGAAAGCATTACATTCAATAAAGATTATCTCCATCAAGAATGTATCGCTCAAATGAAACAAATAGCGAAATCCTATAAGCAAGTTGAATACGTTAAATATATTAAAGATGAATAGCACTTACTAAAGTGCTTTTCTTTTATTTTTCCTCTTTCTTACGGGAAGAGAATTTAATATTAAAGAATAATGGCGCGATGATAGAAAGGATACTAGCCGCTATAATAAGTATCCAGAAATATTCAAAATCCATAAAGACCATCGCCACTAATGCACTTGACCATATAAGAATTACGATACCTATATTTCTTACATACCTTTTAAACCATAAAGAGGCTAAGACAATAAAGGTAACCGCACTACAAGGAAGAGCGACAACAAAGCTTCTCCAAGCATAAGGAACATTACATAGATATAGAATTAAAAAGACAATCGCTGCTACAAAGAAAGATAGTAATGAGCTAGATGCAGTAATTAACACCCTATTCTTCTTTTTATGACTCACTTTTAAAGCATCACGATTAGAGATTAGATCATCAACAGTGATATCAAAGAATTCAGCAACCATATTTAAAGTAACAACATCAGGGAGAACGTCTTCATTTTCCCATTTAGAGATGGCTTTAGATGAATAATGAATCTTTTCACCGAACTGAATTTGATTCAATCCTTTTGCACTTCTAAGTTCTCTTACGTTCTTTGCAAAGTTATGTTTAATCTCAATTTCTGTCATAGAATTATATTAATTCTCTTATTAAGCGAAGTCAATTTTTAACAAGAGAAGCGGTTTTCTACTAAGAGAGTGATTTTTGTTATATACTTAATTAACATAGTGGTGACCTAAATAAAGGTCGAGGAGGTAAGAAAATGACAGCTGATGTAAATTTATTGCCTAAATATACTAGGCAGGAAGAAATCTATAACTCTAGTAGCCACTTTCTTGGTGCACTATTTAGTGTTGCCACATTAATCACTTTTATCGTTATGGAATTTACTAAAGGATACAGTTTTGTTCACATGATTCCTTTTTATACTTATTCCTTATTTATGTTTTTAATGTTCTTTATTAGTGGTTTATATCACTCAAGAAAATTTGATAGTAAAAGTAGAGCAGTGATAAGAATCATTGATCATAGTGATATCTATGCATTTGTAGCCGCGACCTATTTCCCTATCTGTATGTATGGAATAAGCAATGAGCCACTCGCTATTGCTATTCTGATCAGCCAAGTATGTTTAGGCGTCTTAGGAGTTGTATTAAGCATCATTCCTAATGATTCAAGATTAATCAAGTTCTCCACTTTCTTAATCTATATCATCCAAGGATGGCTATTAATTATGTTTTATCCTTTTAACTTAGGTATGCCATTCATTGTCTTCTTATTTATCTTGATTGGCGGTATCGTCTATACGATTGGTTCTATAATGTATGGCATTGGACGATATAAAAGATGGAGTCATTCCTTCTTCCATCTCTTTGTCTTAGTGGCAGCAGTATTACAATTCGTCGGAATCTATTTCTTACTTTAAGATATAGTCTAGATATTCATCTATAAGAGCAAAGGCGGCGAGATTCTCGTCGTCTTTTTCTCCAACACGAGCACCTAATTCTTGAAGTTTATTTTTATTAGGGTCATAAGGATTCCAAGTTTCTAAACCTTCTCCATTAGGATTACCAGTCTTCACAAAGTTTGCCCAGTAATTAAGCATAATATTACTTAATTTTAAATCGCTTTCATTAAAACGATATGTCTTAGGATCATTTTTGACATTACCATAAGCATAGATAATTTCACCTGCGTGATGCGTGCTACGATAATGGTTTTCTTTAGTGAATTGATAGGAATAAACTGTTACTCCATTATTAAAGGCCATATTACTCCAGGAGTAATGAGGTTGGAGGAACCAATAATTAGAGAAGATTTTATTCATAGTGCTAAATGCATCTTTTTCAATTTCATCTTTATATAGTTCGCACCACTTCTCAGCGTACACATCACCGAATATCGTGGTTAATCTTTCTTTAATGTTGCCCTTATTTGTTGGTGAGAATAAAAATTGAGGAATAACGAACGCATCACCTTCATGGACGTTATAACCGTTCAATAAAGCTTCTTCATTATTTTCTCCATCTTTATAAACATCATATGGATTCTTAGTTAAAGCATAACCATCAAGTGTCATGCTGGAGTTTGTATATTTAGTTTTAATAAGCTTATCAGCAGGGACATTACGTAACTCACTGATAGAATTACATTCATATTCTTTCATGATGTCTTGACCCATTTTTAAAGCATCTTCAATTTTACGATAGGTATGAGGTGCTTGTTTCACTACTAATGAGCTAGATTCACCAATGGCTCTTTTAAATAAGCCCTTAGCAAGTGGGGATGAACAGATAGCAGAAACACTACTAGAACCTGCACTTTCTCCAGCAATGGTAATATTTGAAGCATCACCACCAAAATAACTAGCGTTCTTATTAATCCATTCAAGTGCTTTAATTTGGTCTAATAGACCATAGTTACCTGTCGTGTGATTGCTTGATTCAGCTTGAAGATCTGGATGAGCAAAATAACCAAATACACCTAAACGATATTGGATAGAAATAAACACAACATCAAGTTTAGCCATTTCTTCACCGTTAAAGTCACTTCCTGCTCCGCTTCCTCCGGTTAATGAACCTCCATGGATATAAACACATATTGGTAAATCTTTTTTATCATTATTTGGTCTCCAAACATTAAGATAAAGACAGTCTTCACTCATATTTTGTCTTGGTTCCATTATGAAATTAGGAACGTATGTTCCTTGTCCATATATTTCTACTAATCCATCAATCACAGGATTTTGATCAGTTTGCATCGCACGAGCACCGAATTTAGAACAGTCTCTTACCCCAAGCCAATTCTCTACATCAACTGGTTCTTTCCATCTTAAATCACCTACAGGTGCTTTTGCATATGGAATGCCTGCATAAACTTTTACAGTTTTATCTTCGTTATAAACACCTTTAATATCTCCATTAGCGAGCTTTAATACCTCGGTATATTCATTATTCTTACCCTTAGTCGCATTATAAACTGTGACACTTGGTTTTGCTAAAGGGATAATAATGAGGTTAGTTGCAACAAGGGCTAAAAAAGGAATCATTCTAAAAACAAATCTTTTGCCTCTCAACATGATTCTAATAACGAAGGCAACAAATATTGCAATGCATTCAATAATCATTAAGATTAAGGGTCCATTTGCTAAATCTAAATAAAAGAGTAACAAGGCAGTAATAATAAGAGTAATTAACGGGAAAAATATCCAAAATAATATTCCTTTAATTGGTCTAGTTTTCTTTTCTTCCACTATTTTATCCTCCTAAATAGACATTTTTAACCTCTATAATCATACCAATATGATTTCATAAATTGAATAATTTATATTTTCTATTCTTTATAATTGTAAATCTTTTCTATATACTATTGTTATGTATTGGTGGGACACTCTATATAATGTTCTTAATACAATTAACGTCGTTATATTATATGTAATCGGTGTTCCTTTTTTCCTACAACTTATCTATATGCTCCTATTTTGGATTCCAAAAAAGAAGTTTCCAAAATCAGATAAAATCAATCGTATCGCTATCGTCATCCCTGCTCATAATGAAGAGGATGTCATTTTTGATACTGTAAAAGACGTGATTGATAATCAAGAATATCCACGTGATATGTATGATATCTACGTCATCGCTGATAACTGTACTGACAACACTATTATGTTAGCAAAAGAAGCAGGTGCAACAGTCATTGAACATTATGATGATGATCCTAAACACCATATGGTGGGCTACGCTCTTAAATACGGACTTAAAGAATTACTTAAATATGATGGAACTAAGCATTATGACTATATGATTAGACTTGATGCAGATAATCATATCAATAAAGAATTCTTATCACTTATGAATGATGCATATAACGCCGGCTGTAAGATTGCACGCCCATATGAATCCGCGACTAATATGACTCAAAGTGCTTTCACTAAAGCATGTGGACTTTATTACATCTTTGATTCTAGATGTTCTTCGAGAGTGAGAGAAAGACTTCATTTAGACGCTCACGTCAATGGTCCAGGCAGCTTAACCGATATGGATATCATCCGTAGAATAGATGGTTATGATACAGTCACTATGTGTGAAGATACCGAATTTAACTTCAAAAGAATGTATGAAAAGATTCATCCTCATTTTGTTGAAGACGCAGTTGTTTATGAAGACTTACCTTCCACATTAAAAGATACCCTTATTAGAAATAAGAGACTAGGTCACGGTAATACTGTACTACTTGCTAGACATACACATAAACTATGGTTCTATACCTTTAGAAACCTTAATTTCTCATTCTTAGAAAACTGGCTTACATATTTATTTATTCCTATCTGCCCTATCTTATGTTTATGGCTACCAGGATTTTATATCTATGCTTATATCTATCACTGGCTCGGTGGAGATGCTGCGTTTAATCAAACATTCTTATTATGGGGTGGAGACTGGGTGACATTCACCACTGCTCTTATCATCTTCTGTATTTCTGTCTTATTTGCCTTCTGTGGCATCCTTCAAGGCACTTTAATGGTATTAAGCGACTATAAGAAAATGGGTGCACAAAAAAGAAGAGAATTAATCTCAGGCGTTCTTTTATTCCCAGTGTTCTCTATAGTTTATGTTATCACCATCACTATTGGTATCTTCTCTAAACCTAAGTGGGAACACGTTAAACGTAATCCTCAAAAGAAATAACGGTTAATTATTCATATTTAGATAGGTTCGCCTATCTTTTTTTAAGAATATCTAAACTATGGTGAGTCGCACCAATCAAATCCATTCTTTCACAAGTATGAAGATGATAATCAATCCACTGTTCAAATGTATGGTCATCCATCTTCTCTAACCAATCTTTTATATATCTTGATGCCCCATCAGTGGCAACTATCTTAATTCTTTCTAAATTAGCGTCTTTATTGTATTCGTCTATATCTTCAATTCTAACTAGTTCAAATATTTCTTTTGGGTCACTTTTGCAGTGCCAATCTTCTGTTAAAAGATCTTTACTTTTTACATCATCTAACCCATTAGCGCCAAAGACATAAGAAATAATTGTTCCCTCATTCATACAATACGCCACTAATATATAGCCATCTTTTTTAGTGATTCTTTTAGCCTCAAGTAAGCATTTGACTTTATCTTCTTTGGTGAACAAGTGATACATTGGTCCTAACACCAATGTGATATCAAAAGATTCATCCTCGAATCTAGACAAATCCAAAGCATTGCCTTGATGGGCTTTAATGTTCATATCATCAGTTATCTTCGATTTTAAGATATCAAGATTATGCTCTACTAATTCAATAGATGTAACGTCATATCCTTCTTTGGCTAAAGGTATGGAATAAGCTCCTGTTCCCGCACCTATTTCAATTACTTTGTCGCCTTTTTTGAGATACTGGTGAATATATTTATTTGTGGTCAAATACTCAACTTGTCCATTTCTTCTTGTTAATCTAGCATCTTCATCATATTGGTTATAGAAATCAGAAATAGATGTAACAACGGCTTTTTCTTTTTCTTTTTTATGTTCTTCTATTTTTTTATCAATCTCGTTAACGTCAAAAAGATCATTGGCATCAAGTGCATAAGTTCTTAAAAGAAGGAGTATCTTCTCATAAGTCATATCACTATCACCCTTTTCGATATGAGTAATCATTGATTTATCTGAGTAACCCAAAGCATCGGCGAGCTGCTTTTGTGTTAACGCACGTGACTTTCTAAGTTTTTTAATTTTCGGACCAATTCTTTCTCTTTTCATAGATGAATATTGATTGACTTACCTTATTATATTTGGTCTAATAATTATGCGCAACCGGTACGCAGGACTGAATAGGTCGATCGGGGCGCTTTTTTTATACTCTGATGCAAACTTTTGTTCCATCATGGGTATCAACTTTTACTAAATAAAAATGCCCATTTTCTCTCACAAACTGTTTTATCTGCTTATAGGCTTTCTTTAATGTTTGATGTAACTCATCAGCTTCCAACGTGATATCTTTGCTATTTGCTAAACCTTTCGCGAAGACTTTGAATTTTATTGCCCATAAGGGGAAGAATAAGGCGAGAAATCGAGGTCTTCCGTTTTTATTTCTCACCACAATTCTCATTATTCGACAAAGATTCTCACCGTCGTGCCGTCTTTAGAATCAACAGAGATGAGTTCACCCACTACTCCTTGTTCGACCATTTCGATTAATTGACGGAAATCGATACCTTCTAAATTTTTGTTACCATTAAGGATATTAATCTTGCCATCTTCTTTATCCACAAAGATTCTCACTAAGGCCAGTGGGAGATTAACGTTCACATCGTCTCCTTCTTCAACATCATGAACCTTGATTCTGAAGAACATCTTATCTAATGATCTCTTAGATGGTTTTTCTTGGAAGGAAGTGACAGCTGGTTTTTCTTTTCCTAATAACTCATCTGTAGAAATATCATATAAGTCTGCAAGTTTCACGATGACGTCGATGTCTGGAGAAGCTTGATCGTTTTCCCATTTTGATACTGCTTGAGCAGTAACCCCTACCTTATCCGCGATATCATTCTGCGTGTAATCTTTTTCTTTTCTTAGTCTTGCTAATCTTTGACCGAATGTTTCTTTTGCCATAAACTCTTCCTCCTTGGCACACTCTCATTATTTATCCTCGTCAAGAAAAATTGTATCGAAATTACGTTGAGCGAATAAACCAAAGGTTGTAATTTCTCTCAACTATAAGTTGTATATAAATACTTTAAGCATTGCTTAATGAAAAGTTGATAATACCAAAATTATCTATTTTTAAGCAGTGTAAAAATATAAAAGTTATTGTTGTTTTTCGCTTATTTTGGCATAAAACAACAGTACTGACATTGACTATCAATACTGTTGTTTACATTTGAAAGCAGATTACTAAAGTGATACTTTTTTGCCCTAAAAAGCTGGGTTGTATTCTCCACAAGTGATACATCTTATATTCTAACTGATATATAATTCGACTTTGCCAAGCAAAAAGTCTATGACATTGAAATGCGTAATGCCATCATGAGACATATCAACTTTATCCAGTGATAAAACATATTTAGGCGATCCGTCTTTAATTGGACTGAAGGCTTTAAACTCTCTTTCAATTGTCTCTTGCTGCTCCATTGTCAGTGCAACCTGTATAAAGCATTTCTTGCCATTTTTAGAAGCGATGAAATCCACTTCTCCTTTATATGTTTTACCCACAAAAACTTCATAATCTCTTGATAAAAGTTCTAGCAAAACTACATTCTCTAAAAATTTACCTCGATCATAATTATTTCCATTAGAACATATATATCTCATGCCATTATCGATGGCATAGTATTTTGGGTTAGATTTAAGAATGGTTTTACCGGCAATGTTATATCGATAGATTGGTTTAATAAGAAAGCTCATTTCCATTTTTTCTAAATAATTGTATATAGAACTCAAGGCACAATACTCTTTACCACTATTTTCAGTTTTTAAATAATTGTATATTTTTTCAGGGTTAAAATCACATCCTGCATTTAGCAAGACATATTTCGCAATTTTAATAAATTTGTTCTTTTCGATTTCGGAATCTCTGGCAAAGATATCTTTCTTACATATGTTATCAAATAGCTCGTTCAAATAATCTCTTTCAGCTTTTTCATTACCTATTTCTAAACGCAATGGATAACCGCCTAAACGAAGATAATTATTAAAATCTATTTCCTGAAGACGACTCAATTTTAAATATTCATTCGATTCAAAAAATGTAAACGGATAAATATTAAACTCAATGATTCTACCAGTTAACAATGTAGAGATTTCAGAAGATAGCATTTTCGAATTAGATCCTGTAATAAAAATAGAGCAATCAAAAGAAACTCGAAATGAATTGATGGCTTTTTCAAAAGAAGCAACGTGTTGAATTTCATCAAAAAATAAGTATTGTTTGCTATTACCTTTATGTTTTAATACATAAGTATTCAACTTTTTATAATCGTCAATCTCATCGTATTTCAAATCTTCAAAATTGATATAGATGATGTCTTTATCTTTTATTCCTGATTCTTTTAGTTCTTGAATGATTAATTCAATGACTTTGGACTTTCCAGCTCTTCTTGAACCTGTAAGTATTTTAATAACATCAGCATTATAAAATGGCCTTATTCTTGATAAACAATTTTCACGTTTTAATAACATATTAAATACCTCGACTCTATTATTGCATCATCTTGGAAAAATTACAAATATTTTAAGTTTTTCTAAATTATTTATTCTATTTTATAACAAAAACAGTACCGATTAATATCGATACTGTAACTTACAATTGGAAATAAACGCAAGAAATAATACAAATGGTACGGCTCGTATAGAAAGTGGTACAACATTAAGAGAAAATGGTACACCCTTATTTTACCTTGAGTACTAAAGTAATTTCGTCTTCGTAATTATCTCCGTTTGGTTCAAAACCGAATGATTCATATATATGCTTAGCGACTTTGTTACCTTCTACGTAGCTAGTAGTAATGATATCTTCCTCTCCATCAGGAAAAGTTAAGATATAATCAAGTGCTAATTTGACTGCGTCTTTGCCATATCCTTTATTTTGATAATCTTTATCAATCATGATTCTCCATAGATCATAACTATGCTTAAGTGTTTCTGGACATCCCTCGAAGTCATATGAATTATGTCCAATAAGTAAAAAGCCAACAGATTCGTCTCCATCATAAATGCCAAAAGCTTTTGCGTATTTCCCTTCCATCACAGTCGCATAAGCATAGGCCATTGATTTAAAATTATCGCCAACGAATTCTTCTTGTTCTTTCTTAAGTTCAAGCCAACCTATTTCCCAATAGTTTTCAGTCGTGATAGGAATTAGTTTTAGATTCTTATGTTTTAGTTGATAATTTCTGACTTTCTCCAACATATAATCACCTCATGAACAATATAACAAAAAACAGCACCGATTTGCATCGATACCGTAATTAACAATTGGAAATAGACGCAAGAAATAATACAATTGCTACGCTTTGCTACCTGTATGCCACAGCAGAAGGCAAAATGCTACACAAACCTTCTAAATGCTACAGCACTTCTTTTAAGTATTTATCCATTTCTTCATATACCTTATCAACGTTGACAATATGGAGACAGTGCCAATCAGAAGGGAAAACAATTTTGCCATTTATGGAGGCATTAACTAAGTCTTCGTGTGCCTTTAACCATCTTTTAGCTTCATCATCTAATTCATGACCTTCTTCACCTTTGATATACCATTCTGGCATACTAACGAATTGAAGGGTTGGCTGAGTTGGAAGAGGTTTTTCATTAATAACCGACTTACCAGCAACGCTATTGAAAATACAGGCCTCACTCAAAATATCGTAGTTATCCGTATTTCTATTAGCTAGGCATCTTACAATTTTTCTTTCTTCTTTAGTTAAAAGTTTTTTAAGGCCTGGCCTAACCACTTTTCTATTCCATCCAGTAACTCTAAAAAGCCAGATCATAAACTTATCCCAAGAACTAACTTTGAAATCCCAATCATCCTCATAGGCAGCAAGATTTGTATCAAAACCAATAAAAGTTTCCACTTCTTCTGGATAATTCTGTTCCCAATATTCTACTTCGTTTCCTCCGTTAGAATGGGCACACAATATAAATGGTCCTTTGATACCTAATTTAGACAATGC
Source organism: Erysipelotrichaceae bacterium (assembly GCA_015059185.1). Lineage (GTDB taxonomy): Bacteria > Bacillota_I > Bacilli_A > RFN20 > CAG-826 > SIG220. The sequence goes on along the minus strand of SVAY01000004.1, from coordinate 29,967 downwards.
TTCACGATATTCTTTAACTGTTGTTTTAATGTCACGTTTGCATTTCACAATATCACTTTGTCCATAGCCAAACTTCTCAGGCACAATAATGCGATATTCATTTTCAAACTTAGAATAAAGGGGCTTAAATTCCAAAATCGGGGAATCACTTCCGAGTCCAGGAAGAAATACTAAAGTGTGCTTTCCTTCTCCTTTTATTAAAACACTCATTCTATGGCCATTCACTTCAACAAATTCCCCAAGAGGAGTATTAATTCTTTTCTTATCGATTGCAGTAAGAACCACATTGACAACAATACATGTTAAGCAAAACAAAAATACTAAAGGGAAAAACACCACGATTCCGATTATTTTTAATACTTTCAAAACCTTTTCTTTCATAAAATCACCTCATGAACAATATAACAAAAAACAGTACCGATTAATATCGATACTGTAATAATCACTGGTTGCGGAGGATGGATTTGAACACATCGACCTTCAGGTTATGGGCCTGACGAGCTACCACTGCTCTACTCCGCGAGGTGCCTTTTTATCTTAATGTTTTAAGGTAATTATGTCAAGCCTATTACAAAGATATTTATCTTTAATCTTATTTATTCACTATTTCTTCTTTTAGGTTATTAATCCTCTTTTTGAATTCTTTTTTGAAATCTTCAAATCTAAGATCACCTAATTCTTTGAATTCTTTTAATTTAGTTGCAAGGTGGATGGAATAAGAGAAGTCAACAAGCATCATACCCATCACTCCTCCTACAAAATACGTATAGATAAGGTTTTCACTGATCCAAGTAATTCCTTCTACAAGTAAAGGATTAAGTAAGAAATAATATAAAGAACCAACTACGAGCCAGGCTAAAGAGAAGATTGGGCAGATAATACCCATAATATTTCCTTTACGGTTGCTATAGTCCCATAATTTAATGCCAAATCCTTTAATAAAGATTAAGCCGGCAATAAATTCAATTAGAGTCATACCAACTCCAATAATAAGTATCCTAACAACTACATCCCAGGCCACAATATTGATTCCTAAAGGAATATTGCTAACTCCATAAAGTACCACCACTCCAAAGCCATAGATTGGTAAATATGGTCCAGTTAAAAAGCCTGGATTCATCCATTTCTTTTGAGAAACAAATCGACGGAAGAATAATTCAATGAGCCAACCGACTAATGATCCAATGACAAATAATGTTGAAACTATTACTAAATATTTCATATTTTCTTAAATTCCAATGAGGCAACAAAATGTTCTTTATCATCTTTTCTTCCACTCACAATAACAGGGTTAGAATTTGAAGTATAGACACTCACTTCATCTCCCGCTTTAAATTCAGCATTATAGTTAATATTAAAGGACTTAATTTTATGAGTTTTATAAAAATCTAAATCAAATGCGTCTTGGATAAGTTCAATATAACGTGTGTTATTTAAATGGGTATTAAGATCAATATCACTATATCTAATCTTTTTAGTGAATAAATAATCAGTAGCAGTTTCTCTAATCTTTTCTGGATTAGGTAACTCTCCTTCTAGAGCACATATAGGAAGAGAATAACCGTTAAATGGGTCACGCTTCACTTGACGAGTTTTCCCGTCAATCACAGCCCAGACACTATTACCTTTAACTAATACATTATCTTTTTTATCAGTAACGATAAAATGACGATAATAGAAGAAATTATTATTGTTACCTGGATAAGTCTTAAAGACCACCTTATCGCCATATCTAGGCATTCTATTAATTTCAAGATTAAAGCGGGTAATAATCCAATGTAAGTCTTTATCAATAGTCGCATCATTACCAACACCTAATTCTTCTGCATGTAAACAAGCAATTTCTTGGAAATAGATGAATAAGCTAGATAATTTCATGTCTAAATTAAAATCAACATCAATTGAAGTTATTTCTTTTTCATATTCAAATACATTATTTTTCATACCCACCTCTTATAAATCAAAAAAGAAGGGATAACCCTTCTAATTCTTATTTACGATTTTTTCTACGAGCATTCTCGCTCTTAGCTTTTCTCTTTAAGCCTGTTTTAAGAAAGAATTCTCTTTTTTTGCACTCTTGGATGGTGCCAGCCTTATTGACTTGTCTCTTGAAACGACGTAATGCATCATCGAGAGATTCATTTTCTTTTACAACGATCTTTGGCATAGTTTCACCTCCTTAGTACCTCAAGTATTATATTTTATTTACGAATCGAGAATCAATAATTATTTATATAATTTTTGTACCGTTACTGGTGCCGATACGAGTTGCTCCAGCTTCAATCATCTTTAATAAGTCTTCGTGGGTGCGAATTCCCCCACTCGCTTTCACTCCCATATCGTTTCCTACGGTCTTTCTCATTAATCTCACATCTTCTACTGTCGCGCCACCTTTAGAGAAACCAGTACTAGTCTTCACAAAATCTGCACCCGCATCCTTAGCAAGTAAACAGGCTCTCACCTTTTCTTCATCGGTTAATAAGCACGTTTCAATAATGACTTTTAAGATGTGACCTAAAGATGCTTGACGGATCAGAATAATTTCTTCTTTTACATAATCATCTTGATGGGCCTTAAGCATCCCAACATTAATGACCATATCAATTTCATCTGCTCCACAATCAATCGCTTGTTTAGTTTCATCGACCTTAGTTCTAGTTAAATTATTTCCTAAAGGAAAACCAATGACAGTGCATACTTTGACATCCGTTCCTTCTAAATAGGTTTTAGCAAAAGGAACGTAACAAGGGTTAACACAGACACTCATAAAGTGATGTTCCTTAGCTTCATTACATAAAGCGAAGATATCATCGATTGTTGCGTCTGGTTTAAGTAAAGTATGATCAATATATTTATTTAGTTCCATAAGGATAAAAGAAAAGAGGCGTTATAAACCTCTTATTTAGCTTTCTTACTAGCTTTTTTAGCTGGAGCAGCTTTCTTTTCTTCTTTCACGAGCTTGCCGTTTAAGTAAGTAGCTTTGCCAGCGTAATATCCACATTTTGGACAGACGTGATGGGCTTTAATCATTTCACCACAGTTTGGGCAACTGACTAATCCTTCAACTTCGAGTTTAAAATGTGTTCTTCTTAATCTCTTACGAGTTTTTGATATTCTTCTTTGTGGGACTGCCATTATTTTTTCCTCCTATAACAACGCTCATTATTATATTAATAAAAAGAGACATAAGTCAACGAAATTTATGTCATCTTCTAGTTTTCCTAAAATTATATCGATTGAATCAATATTTATATATAGTTTTTACTATTGAACCAACTTTGAGGTTATCATCTTTTATTTGTATTAACAAATAATTTGATGAATGTCCTACATAACATTTTTTATTATTGTCATACTTTTCAATGATGACATCCACTTCTTTACCATCATTTATCTTATTATATTGATCCCATAATCTATTAGAGAGTTCTAATATCTTAGCAACCCTTTCATTTTTCACACTTGGATCAATCTGATCTTTAAATGAAGCAGCGACACTACCAGGACGAATAGAATAAGGGAAACAGTGAACTTGGTTAAATCCTACTTTTTGAATAAAGTTATATGAATTTAAGAAATCCTCATGTGTTTCTCCTGGGAAACCAACGATTAAATCAGTTGTGAAACATACATTAGGCAATAATCTTCTAATCTTTGCAAGTTTAGTGTAAAACTGTTCAGTGTTATATTTTCTTGCCATCCTTTTAAGTATTGGATCACTTCCACTTTGAAGTGGGATATGAAGATGTTTCGCAACTTTAGAATTATGGGCAACAAGGTCAATTAATTTATCATCGATTTCACTTTCTTCAATGGAAGAGATACGAATGCGGTATAAATCATCAATTTTAGTTAATTCTTCAACTAAATTAGAAAATGTTGTACCAATATCTTGTCCATACATTCCAACATGTATACCGGTTAAGACTATTTCTTTATAACCCATTTTCACAAGTTCTTTTGCTTCCAAGATGATAGAATCAAAATCTCTACTTCTTGCTTTTCCTCTTCGATAAGGAACAATGCAATAACTACAGAAATTATCGCACCCATCTTGGATCTTTAAATAAGCACGGATATTCTCGCTATAAGAGGCAATACCAAGTTCTTCATAACAAAACTGACGAGGATTAGCTTCTACTTCCACTATTTGTTTTTTATCTACAAGATATTCTTTAATTAAATTAGCGATTTGACTTCTTTTAGAAGTACCGATGATAATATCCGCTCCACATTCTTCTTTAATATAATCAGCATTACCTTGGGCGTAACATCCCATTACAACAATAATCGCGTAAGGATATTTCTTTTTTAAGCTACGGATATGTTGGCGTGATTTTTGATCAGCGACATGAGTGACGCTACAAGTATTAATAATGACGACATCAGGATGATCTTTATCATAAGTAAAACCGTCTTTCATTAAGTAGCTTGAGACGGCATAACTTTCATAACTATTAACTTTGCATCCTAATGTGGAAGTTAGAAATGTCATTTCTTCTTACTCCTTTTATGGATGCGATAAAGCATACGGCTTGAAATCAAATCTTGATCATGTAAAGCATTGATTAAGGCGGCACGATCGTTATTAAAATAAGCATCAATAACTGGAGATATTCTATCTAACATATGAGAATAACTAGGACGCTTCATATAACGATCAAATAACACAATCTTGTTATCAAGACGACCTTGGTCATTTATAAAATAAATGGTATATGTATCGTAATGGAAGTAAGCTGTCACATTATTTACTGTTTTAACCTTTAATAAACGTGTGAAATTAGAATTATATAACTCCGCTCCATAAACATCAAAAGGATCGATAACAGAATCTGCAAATTGATCTTTTAGACTGTTATAAGGAGGAACGAGTAATTTTTCTGGTTCTCGAAAATATAAAGCGTTAAGTGAACGAGAGAAAAAAGGGATATAAACCTTATCTTTTTCATTCTCTTCTTTAAAATATGGGCAATCGACCATTCTTTCTCTTAAGGCTTGAATCATTTTGACGTGATCAATGCTTTCTCCTCTACTCGCGTAGTTTTCAAAGTTCACCATTTCATCTTCAAATGCAACTTTATTTAAGTATGAATGGATGATGATATTCGCTCTCATGATATCAAAATCACTTTCACGAGGATCGTCTAAAAAAGAGAAACGAGGAACTTTATTTAATAAGCCACGATTAGAAAAGAAAAAAGAATACTCATCACTTTTGAAAAATGGAGTGCGGTGTTTCTTATTTGATTCTAAAAGGTCGAATAAATGTTTCATTGTTCAATCACCATATTAATCATGCTTAATGCCGCGACTGCCGCAGTTTCAGTTCTTAATATCCTCTTACCTAATGATACCCTATTAAAGCCTTGAGATACTAATAAATCAACTTCATTACTAGTAAGGCCACCTTCTGGTCCTATTAAGATAGAGACACTTTTCTTACCTTTAACATCATCAAATGATACTTTATTAAATGCATCTTCTTCATAAGCCACAAAGTTGATATCACTCAATAAATTTGTAGGGATATTTTTAATACTAGATAAATAGATGATTTCCGGAATCATTCTTCTTGAAGATTGCTCACTTGCTTCTTTAGCAATCAATAAATATCGAGGAAGTTTGCGTTTAAAATCATCATCACTAATCTTGACTACTGCTCTCTCGGTTTTGATTAATACAATATGCTTCACCCCAAGCTCAGTAGCTTTTTGAATAACAAAATCAATCTTATCGCCTTTTGCTAAAGAAAAGAACAGAGTGGTATCAACATCTAATTCACGATTATCTTCTTGATAGATGCCTTTATTAACAACAAGCAAAGGATTTAATGAAGTCACTTCACCTAAATATAATTCTTTATTATCAATCGCTATTATATGATCACCGAGTTTAGCTCTCATTACTTTGGTGAGATGAAAAACATCATCTTTACTTAGAATGATATTTGTTTCAGTAACGCTTGCAAAATAACGTTGCATTAACGAAGGAACTCTCCTCTTCCGTCTTTAAGGTTGTGTTTAAAGAATGCAAATAATCCTGCTCCTATATTGATGACATAAGCAATAGAAAGAGCTACGATATACCCCCAAGGAGCACCAAGAGAAGTTAAAAATGAAAGTATACTTCCTATACCACCTATAAATGAGAGGTTTAAGAATAACCAAATAAGAGCTTGGTTATAATAATTTAAATAAAATAAAGGCGCCCCAGTCCAACCTAAAAAAACAAATAATAAAAACGCTCTAAATTTCGTAGCAGGTTTAAATTCCTTTAACTCTGCTTCACTTAGATCAAGGTTAGAAGTGATTTCAATAGTCTCGCTACTAACACCTTCTAAAGGATTCTTTTCTCCACATACAGGGCAGATATCTTTATCAAATCTTGTTATACGTGTTCCACAATTTTTACACTTTGGCATATTACCACCTATTTTTAACCTTCTCTGCAAATCCTATTAAGTTATCAAATGTATAACTATTTCCCGCAACTTTGATCGTACCTGAAAACTTACCAAACACTTGATGTTGTTTTGATTGAATGATAAGGGCATTTGTGTTGCTATAACGATCAATGAGCGGTTCAAAAACCAGGTCAATATCACCTTTTTCGCTTGTAAAAGTCCATTTTCCTAAATAATCTTCTTTTCCATCTTTAAGGGGAATATTGAATTTTACATCTTCAAGTTTATAGGCTTTATCATCATAGAAAAACATGTTTTCACTAGCGGCACTTGTATCGCCAAATCCATAACCTAAATTAAAACCTACTAAATGACCTTTATAAAAGCCATTAAGTGAACTCCAATACCAAGTATTAGAATAAGTCCAAACACCTCTTCCCCAGTCTAATACACCATAAGCTTTACTAAATTTATGAGTGATTGGACCAAAGGTGAAATTACCTTCTGCACTTAATAAGTTAATCTTTTGGTTATAGTAGAAATGACGTGGATGATCTTTAAATGGAGTAGCGATCACCATAGATTTATTAGAATTCTTAGTGAGCTTAATATCACATCTAAAGTCATATTTATCTCTTAAGTTCTTTAAGTAGCAAATAAGATGTCTATCACCATTTTTATTGATGAACTTAAAATCGTATTTATTATCTTCTATATCACTTAAATCGCCATCTTCACTACTACTAGGTAAACAAAGTTCACCATTTGTGAACCATTTCATATATGATTTGGTCCATTCTTTTTTCTCTTTAAAATCTAAAACTGAAGCAGAGATTAATGCCATATAGGAGTTATCAGCGATAGTTAACGCTACCCCATATTCATCATCTCCAAAATAATAATAATCCCATTCTTTAATACGAGCTTTATTCGCTTTGATATGATTACGGTTATATTCTTTTACTAAAGAAAAAGCATAGCCAGCTTCGTTAAGTTCGCCTTTATCGTTTAATAATGGTCCTTTAGATAGTTCATGTTGCATACGTGTACCTCTATGCCTACATTATACGAGAAAAAAAATAACTCGCAATAAACGAGTTATTCTTTATCTAATTATTAGGCCTTATATAAGCCGTGTAGATTGCAGTATTCGTAGACGCCAAGAATTTCGTCGTCTTCTCTTACTAAGAATCTTGCTTCTGGAGCCTCACCTGGTTTTAAGACTTTTCTTTGATTACCGGCTTTAGTTTGAATCATGATCCATTGAATGAAGTGAGCATCGAGCATTGGGTGATCAACACTTCCTACTCTCACCACTACTTCGTTTCCTTCTCTATGATAGACTGGAACATGCTTTTCTCCTGCTCCATCTCCTGTATTAGGAACGAGTTCTTGCATTGGTTGACCACAGCACACCACTGGGACACCAGAATCATGAACTTTGACGATGATATTGCCACAATGTGGGCAACGATAGAATTTAACTTCCATTTTGTTTCTCCTTATTTAGCTAACCACTTAGCTAATGCTTCATCGCATTCATCAAGTTTGAAGCCATTGACTGATAAACCACTCTTCACTGTGTTAGCGCCTTTTAAATAACTAGCAAGCTCAAGTTCTGCGGTACCAAAGCTACCTTCATCATTTGTACAGAATGGTTTAATAATTTTGCCTTTGATTTCAGCTTTCTTTAAGAATGTATTGATGATACGTGGGTATGTTCTATACCAAATTGGGAATCCTAAATAGATGGTGTCAAAGTTACCTAAATTAGGAATAATTCCGGCAATTTCAGGAAGAGCGTTTTGTTCATACTCTTTTCTTGCACGTTGATTAACGATTTCATAAACCTCACTATAAGGTTCTGCTGCTTGAATTTCATAAAGGACTGCACCGGTTGCTTTATGAATCTTTTCTGCTAGGACTTGTGTGTTACCTTTACTTAAAAATAAAGGATGTCCATTCACAATGTTTTCTCCACGATGGGAGAAATAAATAATAACACTTGCCATACTTGTACCTCGTATTTCTTATTATATCTAATAACACTTAATCATTTAAGTGATTATTTCACTTCAAATACAATTTCTTTATTACCGATTGGAGAAGAAATTTTAAGAGTTCCTTTTCCTTTCTTTCCTATGGTTTTAATATAGACTCCGGAGTAGCCTCCATAGAATGATAAGGTTTTAGGTCCAATTACATCAATTGCTCCACTTGCTTCAACAGTAAATGGTTCATTGTAATAAGGGAGAACACTATCGTTTTGATCGCTTGCTCTAATTCTTACTAAAGCAACGTCATACGTCTCTTTTTCCTCTAATACTTCTTTACTCACTTTAGTGGCAATTGATAATTCTTTAGTTCTCGAAAGATTAACCGTCTTAAAGAGTTTACCATTACGATATCCTTCAACAGTATAAGTCACTTCTTTTGAACCCCAGTTACCAATGTATTTACCATATAATTTATATCCCATTTCATAGTTCACTCCATGGAATAACATAAGTTTTAAATATTTGAGTTTATATTTTAATGGCATCTTATTGCCATAACGAAGTGTCGCATATAACACTTCCTTCATATCATCCGATACTTTCTTAGAATATCCTTCATTAGTCACTAATTGGTCACCAACAAAGTCATTGATGAAAATTGGTGGATGAGGGATATAAGGGAACTTAGTATCTTTAGGAGTATAACTACGAATATAGTTACCATTCTTATAAAGTTTTAACTCGTCCGCGTTAGTTAATACATTTATTCCTTCCATGTTGTTAGCAGGATAGTCGCCTAAGTTATAATGGCTTGCTACCATTAAATAATCTTCCTCCCCTTGTGAACTATATAAATAGGATGCAAATTTAGGATTCCTAAACATATCAAGGACACCATGGTAACAAATTCTATCACCGCCACCAAAATCTTTATGAGTGTTATAATCAAACATACACCATGCAAAGAATCCGGTAATCTTATCATCTTTATAGAATTCATTCATTCCTTTAGATAATCTTCTAAGTTGTTCAACTCTATTAGGTTCTGGATCATACATCTTGACCGGATACATATGACCATTAAATTCACTGACTAAATATGGAACATCGGCACCAACAACATCTTCTTTAGTAGATAATCCTCTTTCTTCATTTGGATCAAGGAAGTCGTTATATGTATAGACGTCTTCTAATATTTCGCCTTTCTTATAGCATCTTACTCCTCCGGTTTGTCTTGTTGGATCTAGTTCTCTTGCTAGTTTATTAGTTCTTGTATATAAATCATGATCATCACTAGATTCATTAACACGAACTCCCCATAAAATAATAGATGGGTGATTACGATATTGTAGGACAAGTGACTCAACGTTTTTTACCACTTGATTCTTCCATTCATCATCACCGAGATGTTGCCATCCTGGAGATTCAGTAAAGACGAGCAAACCAAGTCTATCACATTCATCAATGAAATATTGAGATTGGTGGTAATGAGAAGTACGAGTCGCATTAACATGTAATTCGTTCTTTAAGATGTCAGCATCAAGCTCTTGCATACTTCTTGGCATTGCATATCCAACATAAGGGAAAGATTGATGGCGATTAAGTCCTCTAATTTTTACTTTCTTACCATTAAGATAGAAGCCATCATTTTTAAATCTACAAGTTCTTAATCCGAATGTTGTTTCATATTTATCGTCTTTAATAAAAACTTCTAATTTATAAAGATTCGGGCTGTCAATATCCCATATTTTTGGATTTTTGAAATCAATTTTTATCGTTTCTTTTTCAACTTTTTGATCTAATTCAACTTCGTAAATGGTTTCCTCTTCTTGAGTAATCTTTAGCAAATATTTAGAAGGCTTACTAAGTTCGACATCCGCTTCAATATACCATTTGTCATCTTGATTAAATGGCTTTACAAAAACGTCTTTCACATATGCTTCGTTAGAGATATCTAAATATACATCACGATAGATACCTCCATAAGTTAAATAATCGACGACATTTCCAAATGGAGGAATGTTAAGATCTTCTCTAGAATCAACGACAACTTTAAGGATGTTTTTCTTTCCAAATTTATAATGATCTTTTAAATCAACTTTGAATCTATCATATCCACATAAGTGGGTTAATAACAACTCATCGTTTAAATATACTTCTGTTTTCTGAGCTACCCCATCAAAAGTAAGGAATAGATGTTTATTTTTATACTTATCATCTAATTCTAATTCTCTAGTATAAGTAGAGATAAATTGATATGACTCTTCGTCAATATAATTAAAAGGAAGTTCTTTAACGGTATGAGGAATAATAACTTCCTCCTTCTTGTTACCATCATCAAAGATCCAATTTCTGTTGAGGTATATTCTATTGATCATAATTAATTACCAAAAACCAATTCGTTATAGTTATATGTTTGTTTAGCTTTGCGATCTGTATCGCTGGTCTTTCCTTTGCAGTTATCCCATTTAATCTCAGCTCCTGATTCAAATTTGCCAAGCAAATATTTATCTTTGGTTAGATTGACTGCATATAAAGAACCAACTTTATCAAGCGTTACCCAAGATCCTTCTTTTCCACTATTCCATTCCCAAACAGCGATGACTACATCGTCAGGAACATTAGTGACAATTAAGTTCTTATCTAAAAGTGAGGTTTTAGTAACGGTAATAGTTTTAGTTGTTGTACCGGCTGAATTAGTAGCCTTAACGGTAATCTTGATATCACCATCACTAGCATCTTCACCCACTGTGATAGTCTTTTTACCAGTGAACGCTTGTTCTGAGCCATTATTAATCTTATAGGTAGAAGTGTCAGCGTCTCTAACATCCAATGTTACCTTAGTTGAAGTTTTAAAGACTTCTTCTTCCGCAGTGATAGAAACAGTTGGTCCGCTTTGAGTTGGAACTGCATCTTTTTCTAATACGCATGCACCTTTAGTTAATTGCACGGTGACTTTACCATTTTCAACATTATATTTCTTATTAGTAATTAAATCTGTATATTCACCATTAGATAAGTCATTAACATTGACTGTAACGTTTGTACTGCTACAGTTAACATCAGCAATTAAAGCTCCTTCATTTTTAGCAGTTTTTCTAACATTTACAACTGCACTATTAGAAGTTGTGATTGTTTCACTACCACCAACGAAGTCATTATGTAATTTATTAGCAGCACTCACTAATGCTGATTTATAATCACCTGAAGCACCACTAATCACTTGGGGAGCCTTATCATTTGGATAATCGGTGGATGGTCTAGCAAAGAATAAGGCTGTAGCGTCTTTTCTTGCAATTTGGATGGCATATGTAAGATTAATGACATCGTTAGAAATATATTTTGATTCTGGATTATTATTTGCGTAAGTATCATGAGATTCTGCCCATAACATCGCTTTAGAAGCATCACCTACGTTATAACCAGTATTAGCGGCTTCACCAACATTCTTGTTATTGACGCCATTTCTAATCCTAGATCCTTGTCTATTATCGGTAACTGAGATGTATTTAGTGTAAGCTTCAAATCTTATACATGGATCATCTAATATTTCTCCATAAACGTAAGGAGTAACACCTAATTTTTGTTCACCATAAGTATAGATAGCGTCAGTAACGTTCTTCCAGAAATCTGATTTATATCTTGCATCATCTTCATCTGTTTCAATATGTTTAGCAGCGTCAAATCTAAATCCTTTAACACCACAATCGATATATTCTTTGAGCATTCTAATAACACTCTTTTGGACATCCGCATGATCGGTTTGTAAATCTGGATAGCCTCCCATCGCGGCAGTGACAACTCTTTCTCTATTATGCCAGTTGCCAACTTGACCATTTTGGTGGATAAGATTGTTATTATATATAGTTGGTTCAAAGTCTTTAACTCTACTATCAAGTTCATGGTCGTTTGGTCCACCTAAGTGATTAGTGACAACATCCATAATAATATTGATACCATGTTTATCCGCTTCTTTAGTTAAAGCTTTTAATGAGTCTTTAGTGCCAAGTGGATTTTCATTACCCGTTGCCACTTTAAAGCCTTGTGGTTGATATAAATTCCACCAATATGCATTCGCGTTTGTATCTTTAGAAGGATGAAGAGGTGAAAGTTGAACATTCTTATATCCTGCTTTTTCAATATCAGGTAAAGCATTTTTCACCATTTCAGTTGTCCAATCCCAAGCATGTAGGATTGGTCCATCTTTAATTGCTACAGGCGTTGCTGGTTCATCTTCACTTGATGATTGACTAGTATCGCCACTTGTTTGAGATGAAGTAGATTTACCTCCTCCGCCTTGCGATTCATTACTGCCAGAAGTAGATTGACCACTTCCGTTAGAACAAGCACATAATAAAAATAAACTTAATAATAAAGATATTCTTTTCATCTTTTATCACCTCTCATTAATTCTATTATTACATAATAAAAGCAAGTAAGGTAGAACGATTTGAATTATTTATCTAATTCAATAATGTAATCAACTATATCACTATAAAAGTCAGTTTCGTGGCTTACTAAGATAACGACACCTTCATATTCATCAATTGCTTTTTTAAGTGCATCTTTAGCAATAACATCAAGGTGGTTAGTTGGTTCATCAAGCACTAAAACATTGGATTTTGCAATGGTTAATAAGCACAATCTAGATTTAGCTTCCTCTCCACCACTAAGTTCTTTTAAAGGTTTAATCGCGAGGTTAGATTTTACTCCACATCTTGCTAATAAACTTCGAATATCACCAGGCTTAAGTTCTGGATGTACTTGTTCAATCATCTTTACAGGAGTAATAGATAAATCAGGACTTTCAACTTGCGAGAAATACGCGATCTTCACTTTCTCATTCAATGAATATGAACCATCGATTTTAGGTATAATACCCAATATTGTTTTAATTAATGTAGATTTACCAATACCATTTTTACCGATAATTGCAATCCTATCACCTTGTTTAAGTGAGAATGTAATAGGGCTTAACAAAGGTTTATTATTATATCCAATTACTAAATCATTAACATCTAAGATATCTTTACCAATATCTCCACTATAAGGGAAACGGAAAAATACCTTATTAGTATCATTAACAGGAGCTGCCATCACCTGAAGATGACTCAATCTTGTTCTTCTACTTTTTGCTGCTCTTGCGCTTGTCGCTCTCACTATATGAGCAGCAATAAATTCTTTCTCATGTTTAATATATTTTTGTTGAGCAGCATAGTCTTTCTCATACTGTTCTTTTCTTATCACCGATTGAGTTAAGAAATAATTATAATCGCCTTTATATCTTTCAATCTTTTTATTGGTCATATGATAGACAACATTCGCGATATTCTTTAAAAATTCTTCATCGTGAGAAATGATTAAGAATGCTTTAGGATAACTCTTAAGATATTCAGTAAGCCACGCGACATGACTAACGTCTAAATAGTTAGTAGGTTCATCAAGTAGAAGTACATCATTCTTTTCAAGTAGCATCTTAGCAAGATATACCTTCTCTCTTTGTCCACTACTAAGTTCTATGAGCTTTGAAGATAACTTATCTTCTCTAATTCCTAACCCGTTACATATTGTTTTAATTTCCACTTCGATATCATAGAACTTATTTGTAATAAGATAGTCATTTATTCTTTCTGCTCTTTCGAGATATTTATCATAATTTGGGTCAGAGATATCACTACCCTTGATATAGTAATCATTCATCTCTTTCTCTTTATCAAAAAGAGGCTTATATATCTGTTCTAAAAATTCTAAAACCGTATAATCATCATTTACTTTATAATGTTGATCTAAATATGAATAAGTGACGTGAGGTGTCCATTCAATACTCCCTCTATCTGGTATTAATTTATGCGTCAATAAATCAATGAATGTCGTCTTGCCACATCCATTTTGTCCAACAAGCACTGCGTGATCTTCTTCGTTTAACTGAAAAGAAACTTCATCATAAAGTTCTTTATCATAGTAATTAAATTTAAGTCCTGTAACCTTAACAACGCTCATTATAGTTTATTAATAACATGTGTTTCGCTTGGATTATTCTTTGGTTCTTTTGTGACGATGATTCTAGCATGAGGGAACTCTTTCACCACTTCTTTCACCACTTTAGGTGTTTCACCACTTCCACTATAAAAGAAGAAAGCAAGCTTTTTCGCACTTGATAAATCTGTTTGATCAAGGACGGAATTAATAGCAGGTGGGAAGCGTCCATTCCAAACTGGGGAGCCAATCACTACCTCGCTATAATCTTTGATATTGTTATCGTAATTAATTAATTTGCCCTTCTTCTTTCTTCCAGCACGATAGCCGCCAATTAAGACACGGAAGAAAAATGATTTAGGCATTTTCTTTTTCTCAATTACTTTACGGATTTCATATCCTCTAGCTTCCATGAATTTAGCAACATGGTCACCATTACCTGTGAGTGAATAGTATATAAAAATCTTTTTCATAGGTTTATCCTCGCCTCTCATTATATATAAACAAAAAAGGATAATAAACATTATCCTCATTTTTTATTTTGGCGGAGATTTAGGGATTTGAACCCTAGCGGGGCTTGCACCCCCTATCGGTTTTCAAGACCGACCCCTTCAACCACTTGGGTAAATCTCCATATTTGGTGGACCCAGTAGATCCCGACACTACAACAACTCCGTTATGAGCGGAGGGCTCTTCCTTTGAGCTATGGGTCCATATGCACATTTGTGCTAGAAAATAATAAAACAAATAAATAGAAAAATAAAGTTTAAGTATTAATTATAATTAAAATTATTTTATCTTACCGCTTCTGAGTGCATTTAAAATACAAAGTAACGCAACACCGACATCACCAAACACCGCTAACCAAATAGAAGCAATACCAAATACTGATAAGATAAGGATTGTAAGTTTAACCGCTAAAGCAAATACAATGTTTTGAGTCACGATATTCATTGTCTTCTTAGCAATCTTTTTAGCTTTAATAACACTAGTTAAATTATCATTCATTAAGACGATATTACTAGCCTCAATCGCCGCATCACTTCCTAGCGCACCCATAGCAATACCAATATCGCTACGAGCTAAACTTGGTGCGTCATTAATTCCATCCCCAATATAAACAAGTAATTCACCATTCTTGTTAGACTTAATAATCTTATCAATTTCCCCTACCTTATCTTGTGGTAATAATGAGTGACGATAACTAGTTAAGGCTAAAGAAGAAGCTACTTCACTTGCCACTCTTTCGTTATCTCCAGTGAGCATAATAGTACTAATCTTTTCTTTAGATAAATATGAGATTAGTTCTTTACTTTCTTCTTTTACTTCATCTTTAATAACAATCGCTCCTAAATAGTTGCCATTTTTAGCTACATAAACTATAGTTCCAACTTCATCAATTTCCTCTAAATTAATTGAATTTTCCTTTAAAAGTGCCATATTTCCCACTAAAATGCGGTTATTTTTATTTTGAGCACTCATGCCTTTTCCAGGAATATTCTTAATCTCGTATTCCTCTTTTATTTCGCCCTTATAAGCATTTTTAATAGATAATGCGATTGGGTGATTTGAATCTCTTTCAACAATATAAGCTGCTTCTAAAATCTCATCTTTTTTGTCACTTGGATAGATATTAGTCACAACGAAATTCCCTTTAGTTAATGTTCCAGTTTTATCAAAGGCAAAGGTACGTGCTTTATTAAAGTTTTCTAAATATGTTGATCCTTTAATTAAGATACCTAATTTAGCAGCTCGACCGATTGAAATAAAGAATGATAAAGGTACTGAGATGACTATTGCACAAGGACAACTAACAACTAAGAAGTTTAAACTTCGACTAATCCAAGTCATATAGTCTTTTGTGACTAAAGATCCGATTAAGGCTACTAATATAGCGGAGATAACTACTACTGGTGTATACCATTTAGCAAACTTAGTAATGAACTTTTCTTGCGAAGATTTCGCATTAGTTGAGTTTTCAACAAGTTCTAATATCTTATTAACTGTTGAATTCTCATATGTCTTAGTGACCTTGATTTCAAGTGGACTATCTAGATTAATTGCTCCACTCACTACTTCTTCACCCACTGTAATTTCTCTAGGTATTGATTCTCCAGTTAATGCTTTAGTGTCTAAAGAGGAACTACCTTTAACTATTATTCCATCAAGCGGAATCTTATCTCCTGGTAAGACTTTAATTAATGTATCTAGTTCTACTAATTCAACTTCCACTTCTTCAGTTGAACCATCACTCTTAATAACATTAGCAACCTCTGCTTTAATATCCATTAATGAAGATATTTCTTTTCTAGACTTACCAACAGCGAGGTCTTGGAAGAATTCACCAACTTGATAAAAAAGCATCACTGCTACGGCCTCAGGGAATTCTTTAATCGCGAACGCTCCAATAGTTGCCACTATCATTAAGAAGTTTTCATCAAATACACGACCATGCGCTATATTCTTTGCCGCTTTAATCAATATGTCATAACTGATAATTAAATAAATCGTAAGATAAATAAATAATGGGAATAGCCAACCTAAATCACTATTAAAGACTGAAGATAAATCAATAACTTTATCGACGATAAAAACTGGAATAAATAATGTTCCAGTTATAATGATTCTAATTAGTCTTTTCTTCAGCTTACGTGACATACTAATCTAAAATTTCAAAATCTGGTTCGATTTTTCTTCCAACTTTCTTTACTTGTTTCATAATGCTATCAAAATTCGCGTCATCTATATCAATAATCATTTTTTGTGTCATATAATTTAAAGAAGCTTGATTGACTCCTTCAATCTTATTAATTGCTTCTTCCACTTTTGCTGCACAGTTTGCACAGTCAATTTCAATCTTAAATACTTTCTTCATATTCTTTTACTCCATTACGTGTTCTAAGGCACATTTAAAGATTTGAGAAATGTGTTCATCATCTAAACTATAACGCACTTCTTTCCCGACCTTACGTGGTTTTATTAACTTAGCCTGACGTAAGATTCTAAGTTGATGAGAGATAGCAGAGATATTAAGTCCAACATAATTAGATATATCAGTGACATTAAGTTCACCTTTTTCTAACACCGCTAATATCTTAGTTCTTGTTGTGTCTCCTAATACCTTAAATAAAGAGGCCATATCCTCTATATAATCATCTAAGGCAATTTCTCTTTCCGCTTCTACCATATCTTTTACCTCAGATATATTGTATGAACATTTGAACAATTATTCAAGTATTATTAATACACTAATCCTTTTATAAAATAAAAAAACGATGATTTCTCATCGTCATTATCCAACTGGTAGCTGCGGGGGGACTCGAACCCTCGACAGGCCGGGTATGAACCGACTACTCTAGCCAACTGAGTTACGCAGCCATATATGGTGGATCTAAAGAGACTCGAACTCTCGACCCCCTGAATGCAAATCAGGTGCTCTCCCAACTGAGCTATAGACCCATATAACGAACCCTTCTTAAAAAAGGTCGCTTATATATTATATACAAGCATTAATTTTATTCAACTTTTTTTCTATTTACTTCTCTTACTACGAGGTAAGTTGCTATCGCTCCTAAGCTATTTCCAGCAGTCGCAATTAATAAGGCTAAGAAAGCATGTAAAAAGTGAGTAGCGTAGACATTAGCGAATGCAAAATAGAACATATTTGCCACACAGTGCTCCATACCAGTGATAACAAATAAAGCGACACAGACCACTAAATTAGCAATCTTAATAATCCAGTTGTTACTCTTTTTATATACATCTACGGCAAGGAAAACCATGATACAGCAGAAGAATGAATAGATTAATATCTTAAGAGGTGAGGCTCCAAATTCGCCGTCATACACAATCTTGTTAAGCGCAACAGTTAAAGCGGTTTCTTTAATTGCGCCGGTAAGATACATTAAATATCCAAATCCCACTGCTCCTATCACATTACCGATATACATTATTAATAAGGATAAAGCATATTTCCTATTATTCTCCATCACATAACCGACTTTACCGGTATATAAATGAAGTCCAAAGAAGCAGACAGTAAATAAACCAATGCTAAATACAATTCCACCTAAATAACGACATACTTCGTATCCAGTAGAGACGAGTAAAAGATTGAGGAATCCTCCTAATCCAATCGCGGCACCCGCTAAAATGCCTAAGAGGAAATTATCTAAATATTTGTTTTTAGTAGTTAAAGCTTTCATATAATCTACATTATATTTATATAAATATATTTTTCAATAAAAAGAGATAAGAATAACTGATGATAAAAAAGGCTTTAAACTATTAAACAATTTGGACAACAGGTTGTCGGCCAATTTCGTTCCTTGTAAAAGAATGTGCAAATTGCGACATTGTTTTTAATTGGTTATAAGAATAACCTTTGCTATATTCTTTATAATCAGAAAAAGCCTGTTAGTAATATAACAAAAAACCTCCCATCAATTATTGATAGGAGGTAATTTTAAGAAACTTTTTAGAGTTCGATTTCTTCGTTCTTTTGAGCTTGTTGTTCAGGTCCATCATGAACTTTCACAACAACGTTTTCTTTATCTTTACTAACAATTTCAACATTAACATCTTCTGGAAGGAGGAATGTTACTCTTTTTACTGCTCTATCTGCGAAAGCATTTTCAGTTCTTGCGATGAGTTTATCGCTTTCATTATTAGTTTCAAGAATGTTCTTTGCAAACCTCATTCTTGCTTCATCTGCTGTGGTTAATTTTTTACCTGTACTATTTTTATGATCGACATAGGCTTGAGTCTTACTATCTAAGGCTTCTTTATTCATATAATTAGGAGATTCTGGATTATGATAATCTTTAAAAGCCTCCATCATCGCAGTATATTCTTTAGAAGGTCTTCTGAACATTCTATTGAAGAATCCACCTTTAAGATTGTTGCTAAGAGTGTCAATATCGAGTTTATCACCATCAGCACCCATCTTTTTGTTGAAGGATCTCCTCCAGTTAGCGGCATAAATATTCTTGAAGTTATTGGTGATGAAGTCCATGTTACGTTTTTTATCGGCATCTCCAACAACTTTTACTTCTTTAAATTTAGAATCAATATTTTCAACATCGATTGCTTTTCCATCTTCACCAGTAAAGATATGGTTAGTCATAAAGTTTTCATCTTTAGTTAAATCAACACCAGTTTTTTGTTTGATGTTATCAAAGATTTCTTTTGGACTTGGTTCTGGTTTTGAACCCCATTTTTTGCTTGATAATAAGGAACTAACTTCTTCACTTTTAATATCACTACTAAACATTGAGTCATATAATGCTTCAGCTTGCTTTTGGCTTATTTCTGGGAAAGCAAGTTTATCAATGCTATCAAATGCTTTAGCGGCATATTTAGTTTGGAATAAGGTGTGTGCTAAACTACCAACACTTTTTGAATTTTCTTTAAATTCATTAGTGAAGACATCTTTATTCTCTTTCGCATTCACAACAGTACTCATATTACTCGCGTAATTACACACTTCGTAATTCTTAATGAAGTATTCTGCTTGTTTAACTGGATCATTTCCTAAATCGTATAAGTCTTGCGCGTTAGTCTTAAGGATCTTTTCATATTGTCTTTGAAGGAACTTTTGAGGATTGTCTTTAAATTCTCTATACAAAGTTTCGTTATACACTTTATCTTCTTCGGTTTTACCAGTACGTAACATGGCCTTTATATTAAAGCCACTGATACTATTTTTTGGAGAACCATATTTCTTTTTAATATCTTCATAGATTTTATCTTGTTCAATTGGTCTTTGCTTAATCTCTTGACCAAGATGATACATCCTAGCATAATTGCCGCTTTGAAGCTTTCTCTCTAAGTTAGGATCAACTGAGATCTTTTGATCGTCTGGAAGATATTTATTCATGCTATCCACGATTTGTTTATGTCTAGCAACAATAGAAGCAATTTCTTCTTTACTGAATGATTCGTTCGCATATTTAGCAAATCTCACTTTGCTTGTAGCACTTGTAGTTGTAGCAGTATTAGTCGCAGTACCATTAGCTTCTGCTTGGAGTCTCGCTCTTCTTCTACTTCCTGCTGGTTTTAATATACCTTTCTTTGGTGGCATAACTATTTCCCCTTAATTAAATAACCTCACACATTATATATAAGAGATAGCAACAGATGTGCAACAAATTTGATATTTTTTAAAAAATATTTACAAAATGTCAAAAAGACATACATTTATTGATAAGTATTTATTACATAAATAAAAAAACCATCCACGAGGGATGGTCTTCTAGATAAATATTTATTTTGCTAATGCTTTAATCATTAAGCCATTAAGTTTTTTGACGAATTCTTTTTTATCCTTAACTTCTCTTCCTTCAAGCATCATCGCTTCATCAAGAAGGACTGAAGCATATTCTTTTACCAAATCGTCTTGATCTTGAATCGCACTGAAGGCATTAAAGAGTTCGTGATCAGGGTTAATCTCTAAGACTTTTTGAGCTTTGACTTTCTCTTCACTACCTGGTTGTTCGTTTAAAGTCTTTTCCATTTCTAGAGATAAACCTTCTTTAGTAGAGACACAGACAGGAGCATCAACAAGTTTATTAGAGATGATAACATCATCAACTTCACCCTTAAGAGCGTCTTTAATGTTATCTAAGAGTCTCTTATTGGAGGCACTCAGAGATTCCACTTTCTCCTTCTCTTCTTTAGATAAATCGTCAGTAGATTCATTAGAGATAGATTTAAATTCAATCTTTTCATATTCTCTAAGCATCATGATGGCGAATTCATCAATCTTCTTATCAAGAAGAAGGACATCCACTCCATCTTTACGATATTTCTCAATTTGAGGTAAGAGTTTAATCGCTTCTACTGTTTCTCCAGAAGCGTAATAGATGTATTTTTGTTTCTTATCCATCGCTTCTTTATATTCAGCTAAGGAGATGTATTTATCTTTAAGTAAAGAATGGAAGATTAATGCATCTTGTAATAAGTCTTTTTTGGTGCCATATGTAGAATAAATACCAAACTTAATATGTTCACCGAATGCTTCCCAGAATTTCACATATTTATCAAAGTCAGTCTTTTTAAGTTCAATTAACTTTTCAACAACTTTCTTTTCAACATTCTCACTGATCTTTTTAAGGATTGGAGATTGTTGAAGGATTTCTCTAGAAATATTTAAGTTAAGATCTGGAGAATCCACTAAGCCTTTCACAAACTTTAAATAATCTGGGATGAGTTCAGAGCACTTATCTTTAATGAATACACCTTTAGAATAGAGCTGGAGACCCTTTTCATATGAATCACTATATAAGTCATAAGGCGCGTGACTTGGGATATAGAGCAATGAATCATAAGTAATCTTGCCATCCACTCTAACGAATAAAGAGATTAGAGGATCTTCATAATCCATGAATTTCTCTTTATAGAAGTTATTAAGATCTTCATCCTTTACTTCGTTCTTATTCTTCTTCCATAAAGGAATCATCGAGTTAAGGGTGGTATCTTCTTTTACATCCTCATATTCACCTTCAATTGGTTTACCGTCCTTATCAAGCTTTTGTTTACTAGAAGTACAAATCATCTTGATTGGATAACGGATATAATCACTATACTTCTTCACTAAAGATTTGATTTGATATTCTTCTAAATAAGAATCATAATCCACTTCCTTAGAAGATTTCTTTAAATATAAGGTGATTTCTGTACCGTTACTATCTTTAGATATCTCTTCGATAGAATAGCTATCTTCACCTTCAGAAGCGAATAAATAAGCTTGTTCGTTATACGCTTTAGTCCTTACTTCAATCTTATTCGCGACCATGAAGGCACTATAGAAGCCAACACCGAATTGACCAATGATATCTAAATCTTGTTTTTCTTTTGCTTCTTTAATTTTATTAACGAAGTCTTTACTACCACTTCTTGCGATGGTACCTAAGTTATTAATAAGTTCATCCTTATTCATACCAATACCGTTATCAGAAATGGTGATGGTACGATTCTTTTTATCTAAAGAAATACGGATTTCAGGATCAACAAGAGGAATCTTACCGTCACTTGTAAGAGATGCATATTTATATTTATCAATCGCATCACTTGCGTTAGAGATAAGTTCTCTTAAAAAGATCTCGTTATTAGAGTAGATAGAGTTAATCATTAAATTGAGTAACTCTTTAGATTCGGTTTGGAACTGTTTGACTTCTTTCATTTAACTTCTCCCCCTTATTAAAGGATTTCAACAAATTGATCTTCTTTTTCTTCTGGTTTCGTTTTTTGAATAGTTAAGGTAAGAACACCGTTATTAAGTTTAGCAGTTATGTTCTTAAATTTAACATCTTCTCCAACATAATAGCTTCTAGAATATGTTCCATATCTTCTTTCTTTAAGTAAATAGGAACCCTTTTCTTCTTCAGGTTCATTTCTAGTCACTGAAATAGTTAATCTAGAATCATTAAGTGTAACTTTGATATCTTTTTTCTCAACATCAGGAACTTCGACATTAAGAACATAATCATTTTCATGTTCGATAATATCAGTACGCATCATGCGTGCATCAGTATCCTTATCAAAGAATAATGAATCAAAGATTGGGTTAATAGAATTGAAATAGTTTCTCATAATTAATTTCCTCCTAAACAATATTTAGCACTCTTGAGAGTAGATTGCTAACATCTACCATTGTAAACCTTTTTGGCACTCTGTCAAGTAGATTGCTAAAAATTATTTTTATTATCCTCATTCTATTGTTTGACAAAGACGATGCAACGGCGACAAAAAGAAATAATATGAAACATTTAAATATTATGTAAAAATAAAACCCTCACGATGTGAGGGTAATATGTAACTGGTGATCCCTAAAGGATTCGAACCTTTGACCCACTGATTAAGAGTCAGTTGCTCTACCAGCTGAGCTAAGGGACCAACTAGCGATATATATTCTATATAAAAGAAATAAATCTTACAAGAATACTTTTAATTATTTTTAATAAGTGTATATTGTTTACGAGGAGGAAATGAACATGAAAACTCTATTTGCAAAACATAAATGGATGCAACTCATCTATGGATTATTACTATTAACCGCTGGTATTTTAGTTATCGTATTTGCCCTTAACGATAAAGAAAGAATATCTACCTGGCTCTCAATTATTGCGGCAATCGCTTTATTTATCTATGCTTCCGCTTTAATGTTTAGCGGTGTCTTCTCTTTAAAGAAGAAATATTTTGATATCGCCTTTATCTATGCCATCTTATTTATCGCTATCGGTGTCGTATTACTTTGTAACCAAGAGATGATTGGTAAATTCATCACTATCTTTGTAGCTACAGCTTTAACTGCTACTGGCGTCATTGAAATTGGTGAAGCAACAAGTATGATCTTCTTTAAAAGACCATTATTCTTTGTTGTTCTCTTTTACCTATTAGGTGCTGCATTCTTAACACTTGGTATCTTAGCCTTCTGTTTCCAAGAAAACGTTGAACAAATCGTCTACGTTGGTGTTGGGGCATTATTATGCTTAGTAGCAGTCTTAGAAATCACTTTAGGTGTTGTGAGCATTATCCGTCATAAAGCCATTGAAGATGATGTGATTGACGGTGAAGTCACTGAAAAAGAACCTGAAGTCAAAAAGGAAGAAAAGAAGGAAGAGGAACCAAATAAAGAAGAAGCAAGTGACATTCTTGAGCTCGAATCTCATGATGATCACGATAATTCAAATCCTCAAGCTTAATTAATCAACCTATTAAAGGAGCCTAGATACCACTATCTAGACTCTTTTTTTATACTTCTATGAAATAAAAAAATTCCTATTTCTAGGAACATTTTCATTTAACTTGGTCGGGGCGACAGGATTTGAACCTGCGACCTTCTGCTCCCAAAGCAGACGCGATACCAAGCTACGCTACGCCCCGATTTAGTTGGCGCGCCAGACAAGATTCGAACTCGTGACCCTCAGATTCGTAGTCTGATACTCTATCCAACTGAGCTACTGGCGCAATTAACTGGAGGTTCCTCCCGGATTCGAACCGAGGATCATTGAGTTGCAGTCAATTGCCTTACCAGCTTGGCTAAGGAACCAAAGCGAGAGTTATTATAACACTCACTTAAAAATAATTACAAGTAAAAAACGATATTATTTACTAAATAAATAAGAGGAGGGTTATCCCTCCTCTAAAATGTAATAGTTTTTATCTCTTATTTTTGTTCTTCTTTTCTTCTTAGTCTTAATTGCTTTTTAAGATATTTAGATAAGAAGTAATAAGTTACTGCCGCGGCCACTAAAGCAACTTCAACAATAATGACAACAACTGCCCAGACTGGAAGAGGATTGCTCTTAAAGTCTTCCCAGAGTTTTACAATCTTGATATTCTCATCGCCATAATCAGCCATGACTGCACATCTAAGGATGGTTTCTTCATTAGGATATTGGACGAAGAATTGTCTACCAACGGAGATGTTTTTACTACCATCTTCATTTTCAAATGGTAAGTAGCAGTCGGAATAGAAGACCATATCTTCTTCCGCATATTCTTCAGTAGTGCCTTCGAAGAAATATGTGAGGTCTACTTCTTCATAATCATCAAGAAGGAGCCAATCATTATAATAGGCTTGTTCACCATCTTCATTCTTTAAATCGTGTTGATCTTCACCGATATAGTAATAAAGTTCTACATCATCATATAAAGGATCATTATCTTCTTCAAAGTGACAGTCACCATATTCGACTTCCACTTCTTCATCGGTTTCCGGATCGATGTAATAAATACTTGCCCAGTCTTCTTCTTCAACATAGACCAAATATTCTCTAACGTCATACCATTCTCTTACGAGTTCTAAGATAGAATCTCCACCAATAAATGATGTATATCCGGTATAATCCATGTTTTTTGCAGCGATTTCTGGATCGCTTAAATAATCTAAGAAGGCCATTGCGAGCTCGAAAGTTTCTTCACTTCTTTTATCGTTTTTAGGAATAGCCCATCCATCGAACCAGATGTTACTACCATTTTCAGGAACGGCATAATATAGTTCAAATGGATCGCTGACGAGTTCTGGATCTTCTGCTTGATCCATAGAATAAACGGCATCACCACTCCAAGCAAGGTTGAGTCCAATCTTGCCAGTGACGATATCTTGTTTACCACTATCGACTTCCATACCGAAGATGTTATCCTTAAGTTCATTAAGTTGACCCCTGACCATCTTACGTGTATCTTCATCAGTTAAGTTAAAGATACGTGATAATTCTGTGTTATACGCTTCTGCATCTTCATCTTCTTGATACTTTAGTTTTAAAGCTTCAAGTTCTTCGTTATAGCCGTGCATTAAAGCAACTGCATAAGTATCTCTCATGGAGTTTTTAATAGAAGCGGTATTCTTATAATCTTCATTCCATAAGATATCCCAACTTTGTGCATCACTTATTGTGGTACCAAAGTCTAAATCGTTGAATTCTGGGTTGATTAATAATCCAAGTGTACCCCACATGTATCCAACCGCATAGTCTTCTAAATAGACGGTTTCATCACCCTTTTGGATACTGATTTCATCAAGTCTTTGTTTGATGGTTTTAGAAGCATATTTGTTATAGTTTTCTAATGCATCTTTATCTAGAGGGACGACTAAGTCTTCTCTTACGAACTTTTGAAGCATGTAGTCACTAGTACAAACTAAGTCATAATTGATACGGCCGGTTAAAAGGTCATTATATTCACTTTCGTTTGTATCACTGGTGTCATAGACAACATGGACATCGTCGTAACCAAATAATTCATTCGCATATTCTTCAAATTGGTCGACTAAATCATCTTCTTCATATCCTGATTCAGGATCGTTGATATAAATATAGTCTTCAAGATTAAGGATACGGATAGTATGTGCACTGCTATCACTACTTTTAGAGGAACAGCTAGTCGCACCAAGAGCTAAAGGAGCGCTCATTAAAAGGGTTAATAATAATTTCTTATTAAGCATTGTTGGCTCTCCTTTCTGTACGGGTTTTACCGTATTTTGCTTTATAGAGTCTATAAACAGTCACTCCAATAACAACGAGCACCACCACTACAAAGATAATAGTAGTTAAAGCACGTAATTCGACTGGAATGTTACTCTTTTTAATCTTGCCTTGGACGTAAGTAGAGATAGTCATAATAGAAGCATCTCCACTGAGTAATCCGCTACCAGTAGTAAATCTTGTAATAACAAAGTCATCTAAAGATAAGGTGATAGCGAGTAAGAAGCCGCTAAGTACTCCTGGAATGGTTTCTGGAATAATCACTTTCCATAATGCTTGATGTGGAGTAGCGCCTAAATCGATTGCCGCTTCATATAAGCTTGGATCCATTTGTTCAAGTTTTGGTTTAACACTGATATAAACAAATGGGAGAGATAAGACAACGTGACCAATTAATAAGGTCCAGAAGCTAAGTAAATTAGTTCTAAAGACGTAGCTTTGGAGGAAGACAAACATCACGCATAAGCTAAGCGCCATAACGATTTCAGCGTTCACGATAGGGATTTGAGTAACACT
Organism: Erysipelotrichaceae bacterium; assembly: GCA_015059185.1. Taxonomy (GTDB): domain Bacteria; phylum Bacillota_I; class Bacilli_A; order RFN20; family CAG-826; genus SIG220. Next base: position 3,085 of record SVAY01000004.1, on the reverse strand, counting down.
ATCAATAGCCTTTCTCATTTTACGTTTACTATAGAAGCTGCCTATTGCGCCAGTGGTACCTAAGATGACGCTCACTAATGCACTAGTAACAGCAAGAATCAAGGTATTACCTAAAGCGGTCATAATTTCTTGATTTTGGAATAAACGTGGATATAAGTTCCAGCTAAAGCCTGTCCATTCACCAACGTTTCCTGCTTCAGTGAAGGAGAAAGCGATAAGTACAAGGACTGGAACGTACATTAATAAAAGGATTAAGAAGATATAGGTATGACCAATGATTTTCTTTACCATAAGTTAGTCCTCCCTGTATCTTTTTCTTGGCCTCTAGTTAAGAACATTGAGATACCAATAATGATGAGCATAATAACAGCCATGAAGCTACCTTCATTCCATAATCTTGAGGTGAAGTCTAAATCGATATAACTACCGATAATAGTAACTTTACCTTCGGATAAGGTTTCAGTAATAACATAGCTAGACATAGTTGGAGTGAATGTCATAAGCATCGCACTCACAATACCTGGCACGGATTGAGGTAAAATGTTTTTCACAAACACTTGCACTGGGTTAGCACCTAAATCATATGCCGCTTCAATTTGGCTCTTATCAAGCTTTAAGAAGGTGGTATATAAAGGTAATAAGACGAATGGAAGATAGTTTTGTACCATACCGATTAAAGTAGCGAGGTAAGGAGTACTACCACCGTTAATCCCCATCCAGGTTAATAAGTCTCTAGTGGCCCATGTTCTAAGAACAAAGTTAATCCACATAGGAGCGATAAATAATGTGACTAATACAGCGTTTTTATTAATTTTCTTATCTGCTAAGAAGAAGGCTAGAGGATAGCCAATGATTAAACAGATAAGTGTGGTTTGAAGGGCGATGAACACTGATACAAGTAAAACGTTTAATTTTGAAAAACTTGTAAAGAAATCCACCAAAGCATCGAAACTTGGTCTTCCACTCGCGTCTGTAAATGCATACCAAACAATAATTAAGATTGGAATGATGATAAAGAGCACTAAAAAGACAATGTATGGAATACACAAATATTTTCTTTGAAAGACAAGTCCATGACCTTTACGGGAGAACAAGCTAGATTTCATATTTGTCAATGCTTCCCTTTATTGTTAATTTAATTGCTTCTTTAGGAGCAGAAACAGAGACCAAGTCACCTTCGTTATAGGTGTATTGAGTATCAACAAAGAAGTCCTCTTCTTCTTCGGTTCTAACAAGTATTTGCCAGTGATCACCTTTATAGATGGTTTGAACAACAACACCATTACTTTGACCGTTATCATGCCCATCAGTAACAGTGACATCTGGTATCGCAATTTCAGCAATGACGTCTGCATCATTAAGGTCATAACGCTTGCCTTCTTTACTTACTAAATAGCCTTCTTCATCTACATGGGAACCTGGTAAAAGTTGAGCGATGTTACATGCGAATGGATCATCACTAATCATTACTTCGTTATTTTTATTAATCCAAGCTTCAGGGAAGAGGTTAGTAGTTATTTCTTTCTTCATAATTTGGATATCGTTAGGATTAATAGAAATTGAGACTAATCCACTATCACCTTTATCGTTTCTAGTTTGACAAATAAGTTCGCTTTTACCAACCATAACTGTGTATTCAAAATGAACGCCTTTAAAAACGCGAGAAATAATCTTTCCAACTAATTGACCATTCGCTTCACTTTCGTCTTTAATTGGAGTAAGTCTAACATCTTCAGGACGAATGACGACATCAACTTTTTCACCAACTGGAAAATCATCAACGCAATCAAATTGGTGATGGAGGAAACCAACTTTCTTCTCCCCTAACATTCTTGCGTTATAAATATTAGATTCACCAATGAAGTTCGCAACGAAGGCGTTCACTGGTTCATTATAGATATCAGTTGGAGTACCAATTTGTTGGATTTCTCCATCTTTCATAACCACAATCTTATCACTCATTGTAAGAGCTTCTTCTTGATCGTGCGTAACATATATAAAGGTAATGCCAAGTTTTTTATGCATATCCTTAAGTTCAAGTTGCATATCTTTTCTCATCTTTAAGTCAAGAGCGCCTAAAGGTTCATCTAATAAAAGAATCTCTGGTTCATTAACGATCGCTCTAGCAATCGCCACTCTTTGTTGTTGACCACCACTTAAAGTAGAGATATCTCTATTTTCAAGTTCTTCAAGGTCAACGACTCTTAAAGCACGTAATACCTTTTCATCAATTTCTTGACGGGAAAGATGTTTCATCTTAGTGACGACTGAGCCATCTTTCTTAGTCACTTGAACTGGTATTTTCTTAAGCTTGAGACCAAACGCGACATTATCGTAGACGTCAAGATATGGGAATAAGGCATATCTTTGGAATACGGTATTAATTGGTCTTTTGTATGGAGGAAGATTGATGATATCTTTACCGTTAAGTAAGATTTCACCTTCTGTTGGTTTTTCAAAACCTGCAATCATCCTTAATGTGGTTGACTTACCACAGCCTGATGGACCTAAGAATGTAACAAATTCCCCTTTGTTAACATCTAGGTTGAAATTATCAACGACTGTTACGCCGCCGAATGCTTTCTTTACTCCTTTTAGTGAGATAATGACTTCATTGTCCATTATTACCCCTCCTCTTCCTGTTAAATTGTGTAAAAAAATTAACGAAAAAAAATATATATTAAATGTACCCATAATACAAACATTTTTTTATCAAAATTTTTCGTTCAAAAAACCGATTTTTAAAATATCTCGATTAGTTCGAAATATTCCTTTAAGTTTTTATAGCAATTTTTTTATCATTTTCCGCTATTATTTCGTGTGATTTTTCTAGCAAAAAAGTTGATGAAATTTTTGAATGATTTTTCTCTTACTTTTTTTGATCAAAATTACTAGGTTAATCTTTTTATGATTTTTATTAATTATTCCACCACTTTTTGTCTTATTAATTACGTCGGTGATTTACTGAGATATGGTTTCGTAACCGACTTAATTATTTATAAAGGAAAATGTGGCTGGACAGGTCAAATGTCAGTAAGAAATGACTAGATTGGACACGTTCAAATGTCAGTCGTTGGACAGCGGC
>SVAY01000017.1 GCA_015059185.1 Erysipelotrichaceae bacterium | reverse complement strand
AAAAAACTCATTTATAAAAGAACAAAAAACGAGGCAATATTTACCTCAGAATTTTTGCAAAAAGGGGGAACTCAAAAAAAAGCGTACCCATACGGATACGCTTAGTAGTTTTGATTAATTAAATTAGAATTTACGGTTAGCGAAGGCTCTTACTCCGAGGAATTCAGCATCTTCACCTAATTCTTCTTCAATTCTTAATAATTGATTGTATTTAGCCATACGATCTGTTCTAGAAGCAGAACCGGTCTTGATTTGGCCAGAGTTACAAGCAACGGCTAAGTCAGCAATAGTGCTGTCTTCGGTTTCACCTGATCTATGGGAGACCATACAGGTATAACCATTGGTTTGTGCTAATCTGATAGCATCGAGTGTTTCGGTTAAAGTACCGATTTGGTTAACTTTAATGAGGACACTGTTAGCGACTTTATTAACAATACCCTTCTTAACGAATTCTGGGTTAGTAACGAATAAGTCATCACCAACGAGTTGAATCTTGTTACCTAAACGTCTTGTTAATTCAGCCCAACCTTCCCAGTCAGATTCTGCTAAACCATCTTCGATGGTAACGATAGCTGGGTAGTCTTTTACTAATTTTTCTAAGAATTGGATCATTTCTTCAGTGGTCTTCTTACCTTCGCCAGACTTGACTAAGTTATAGACACCATTACCTTCATAGAATTCACTAGAAGCAACGTCCATACCTAAGAAGATTTGTTCGCCGAGTTTATATCCAGCATTCTTAACTGCTTCAGCGATTAATGCGAGAGGTTCTTCGTTACCTTCTCTACAAGATGGAGCGAAACCACCTTCATCACCGACACCAGTTTCATAACCCTTATCTTTAACAACTTTCTTTAAAGCGTGGAAGATTTCGGTACCAGCTCTTAAAGCTTCTCTAAAGCATGGGAAGCCAGCTGGGATAATGAAGAATTCTTGGAAGTCAACGGTACTTTGTGCGTGGGCACCACCGTTGATAACGTTCATACATGGGGTTGGAATAACTTTACCATTTGTACCACCGATGTAACGGTATAAAGGCATTCTTAAGCTTTGAGCAGCAGCTCTAGCAACAGCAAGAGAAACACCTAAGATAGCATTAGCACCTAAATTCTTCTTGAATGGTGTGCCATCTAATTTGAGCATTGTTCTATCAACGAGAACTTGATTTGTAGCTTCTAAGCCTTCGACAGCTGGAGCTAATTTGGTATTAACATTTTCGACAGCCTTTAAGACACCTTTACCTAAGTATCTTGATTTGTCGCCATCTCTTAATTCAAGAGCTTCACTTTCACCAGTGGAGGCACCTGAAGGGACGATCGCACTTGCTCTTGTTCCATCATCTAAGGTAACTTCAACTTCAACGGTTGGGTTGCCACGGGAATCGAGAACTTCACGACCATGAACTTTAACAATTTTAGCCATTATTTATATCTCCTTATTGTTATCGAATACATTATAGCATTTAAGCAAATAAAATATAGTAATAATTTATTTACTAAAATGATTCGTAAAAATTGCTATTAAAAATATTTATATAGATTTATAATCTATGCTATGGTTGCGACAATCATCATTGCTTCTATCACATTTATTGCAATTACTTGCTCAATATTATTCTTTCCTCATATTACGTTTAAAAGGATAAGAATAGATACATATTGGATCATAGCGTTACTTGGAGCATTAGTATTATTGCTTGCTAATCTCGCCCCTATTAATGTTGTAGCAGAAGAGATAAATAGCAATCACTCAATTAACCCACTTAAGATATTGGTATTATTCTTTTCAATGACTGCTATGTCAATATTCTTAGATGAGACCGGATTATTCAAATACCTTGCTAATAAATCTACGAAATTTGCAAAAAATAATCAGTTTTTGCTTTTAATTCTCCTATATTTATTAACTTCTATACTTACAATATTTACTTCTAACGATATAGTTATATTAACGTTAACACCGTTCATTTGTTTCTTTTGTAAGAACACAAAAGTTAACCCTATTCCTTATTTAGTAGCAGAGTTTGCCGCTGCTAATACTTGGTCGATGATTTTGATTATCGGTAACCCTACTAATATCTATTTAGCGACAAGCGCAGGTATCACCTTTATTGACTATATTAAAGTGATGGCGCTTCCTACAGTGATGGCTGGATTAATAGAACTTGGCCTCATCTTACTTATCTTTATGAAGCCACTTAAAGAGGCAATTAATGTTATTGAAGAAGAATATCATATTGAAAGTAAAGTCGATTTAATTATTGGAGCAACTCATTTATTGGTATGTTTAGTATTCCTTATTATTTCTTCTTATATCAATTTTGAGATGTGGCTTATCGCTTTAATATGTGCATCTAGCTTATTCCTATTTATTATTGTATGGAGATTAATTAGCCGCCGACACTGGGACTATTTATATGATTCAGTTAAGCGTCTACCATATGAACTTATTCCGTTCGTCATCTCGATGTTTGTAATTGTTACTGCCCTAAATTATCAAGGAGTATCAAGTGAGATAGCAAAGTTACTCAATAACTCTAATACGATATTTAGTTATGGTTTATCTAGTTTCCTTGCTTCTAACGTGATTAATAACATCCCAATGTCGATATTGTTCTCTAATTTCCCTAGTTCGTTAGAGGGAACGAATTATCTTAGAGCGATATACGCGACTATCATTGGTAGTAACATTGGAGCATTTTTAACTCCACTTGGCGCTTTAGCAGGTATTATGTTCTCAAACTTAACTTATAAATATGGTATTAAATATGGCTTTAGACGATTTACTAAATATGGAGTGATAATAAGTATTCCAACTTTATTAACATCTCTTTTGTTTTTGATGATAGTCTTATAGAAGGAGAAATGAGTTATGAGAAACGAAGAATTTAAAGATTTGATCTTTTATGAAATCTATCCAACATCATTTTTTGATTCTAATAATGATGGAGTAGGCGATATTAATGGTATTACCTTAAAGCTAGATTATATTAAAGAATTAGGGTTTAATGCGTTATGGATTAATCCTTTTTATCTCTCACCATTTAAAGATGGTGGATATGATATCGTTGATCATAAAGAAATCGATCCTCGTTTTGGCACTCTTGTTGATTTTAAAAACTTATTAAACGAAGCGCATAAAAGAAATATCAAAGTGTGTATTGATTTAGTGCCAGGTCATACAAGTGAAGAACATCCATATTTCTTGAGAAGTGGAGAAGAAGCTCACAACGAATATAGTGATATGTTCATCTGGACTAATGATGTCTGGAACTATAATCCTAAATATAAATTAATCAGTGGTCGTCATCCTCGTAATGGTAACTATATGGTTAATTTCTTCTCGTTCCAACCAGCCCTAAACTTTGGCTTTAAAGATATTGATGATCCAAGTTGGCAAATGTCCTATAAAGACGAAAGAACATTCAAAGCAAGAAACTATATATGTGATGTGATTATTTATTGGCTTAAAGTCGGAGTGGATGGCTTTAGAGTAGATATGGCTGACTCTTTAGTCAAAAACGATGACAATAAAGAAGCTACTATCGAAGTATGGAATTATATATTCGGAGTAGTGAAGGCTAAATTCCCTCATGCTTTCTTTGTTAGTGAATGGTGCAACCCATGGCAAGCATTCAAGGCTGGCTTTGATAGTGACTTTGTTCTAGATCACTGGGATAACTTCTATCATGCCTTTATAAGAGCAGATGAATATTCAAATGGACCAAGCGCTCTTAACGGTGGAGATTTATCTTTCTTCATTAATGATTTAAAAGCCCGTTATGAAGCTAGCGTTAATGATGGAGGATATCTCGCCTATATCAGTGGTAACCATGATGTACTTAGGCTTACTCATTATGCGTCTATTGATAAGATAAAAATTTATTATATGCTCATGTTCTTTTTACCTGGTATCCCATTTATCTATTATGGAGATGAAATTGGTATGGGTTATAAAAAACTTGCTAATAAAGACGGTGGCTATCAAAGAGTAGGTAGTAGAACCCCAATGCAGTGGGATCATACAGTTAACGATGGATTCTCTAAAGCTAAAGAGTTATATCTACCAGTAAATACTGCTTCTGATATTACTGTTGAAGACAATCTTAACGATGAAAAATCCTTATATTATTTCATTAAAGAATTAATCAAAATTCGTCAAAATAATGAGGATTTAAAAGGAAAATACATGGAAATTAACGAAAATAACCGCGTTATTAATATTACTAGAGGCACATTATCATTAATCATTAATTTATCTAATGATGATATAAACTTTGATGGAGAAGTTATTATTTCTTTAGGAAAAGGAAAGACACTTAATCCATATCAATCAGCGATTATTAAAAGATAATTATTTATAAAAATATTTGTTCTTATTATAATAATCTCGCTGCCCGAGTGGTGAAACTGGTAGACGCGCTGGACTCAAAATCCAGTAGTAGTGATACTGTGTCGGTTCGATTCCGATCTCGGGCACCAACACGAAAAAATTGCACTGATGTTTCAGTGTTTTTTCTTTAAGAAAAGAATATTAAGTAATAATGATTATAAGATATTATATTTTTGTGGGAATTAGGAATAATTGACATAACCCAATCTTTGTTTTGGAACCTTAAATCCCACCATATAACATTTGATTATCATACTTGGTGGTGTGATAATATAAGTGGATACAGGAATACTGGGATCCATCGAAGTGCGGGAATTGACTCCCGTTTTCTTTTTATAATTATTTATTAATTGTGGCACATCTGTGACACTAGTCGTATTACAATAAGAATGTAGCCAATGAAATTTAGGCTCATTAAGGAGAAATAAAATATGCCTTACAAATTAACATCTCAAGAAAAAGCAGAGCTTAGAAGAAAGTATATTGCTAATGTCGAAAGACTTAACCGATATCTTCCTGAAAGTGAAAAATTACGTGTTGACTTAAAATGGTTCAATACGAGAATTAATGATCCAGCGGAACAAAGGTTTTATCTCAAGAGTAAAAGAATTAATGAAAGCGTTGTTAAAAGAGAAAAGATTGCTGACGAACTCGGAAAGAAATATAAGTTCCTTGAACAAAAGGGAAAAACTTATGCTTTCGGTCGTGGTGTCTTTACTGATATGCTCGAACACGATTTCGACCCAAAAGTTAAAAAATATAATGAATTGATGATGAGGGAGTTCTATAACAATCCCGATGCATACGCTCAAAGAAGAATACAAAATGCTTTAAAGCTTGATGCCGGTGATCTTCAAAAGTTTTTTGAATCTCCAGATCTTAAAAACTATCTATTAGATTTCTATGAAAGAAACGAAGAAATCATTGATGACTGTATGAACTTTAAAAGAAATGTTGGAGATCTCAAGAAGAATAACTGCTTTACTCCTGAATTATTAGAACACCTTGAAGAGGTAGGAAATAACTTAGAAGTGGTCTCGGCCTGTGCTAGTGCAGCTAGACTTGTTAAAGGCGAATCTTTCTTCACCGTTCCACCTTTATCTGAAACACAAAAAGAAGCTTTATTCACAAGTGATTTAGAAGAAGATGATAAGAAGTACTTTGATGATGTAAAAGAAACTGTTAATGCAATTGCTTCATACGCTATCTTAGAAGATGAATTCACTAAAACAATGAAGGGTTTCCAAAAGAACCACATCGATGTTGAAGGTCCAGGTACCTTATCTAAATATAGTGGAATGATTAAGAGAAAGAATGGCGAAGTAGTCAAAATGTCACCAGGTCTCTACTTTAGTGGAAATCCAGTGGCTAAAGGCGATGAGTATAAAATCGTCAAACTCAATAGTGATGTGGTAAAGAAAATCAATAAAGCCTATAGCAAGGATTACATTAAAGAAACTGGATATAAACATAGAGATGTACCAGAAAGCTTAAAGTGGGCAAATGATACCCGTGATACCTTTAGAAAAGAATTCGTCTATGCCTATGCCACTAGAGAAAGAGTGGGTATTGGGCAAGTCGATAATTGTAATATCGGTACCCTTGCAGAAGCCATTAAAGGCAACTGGAAAGAATCCTTCTTTGGTACAACATCTAGCCAATATAAATCTTTTATTAAAGCGATGAAGAGTTATGATAATGAAAATAGTAGAAAATATCATAATAAACGTAACGTCTATGATAAGGCTAATGCTTACTTAATCCATAAGGGTGTCAAAACATTAGAAGATGTCTTAAATCTTCCTCATCCAGCTAATAAAAGAGCAAGACTTTGTTGGGAAGTAATGGACAGTTACGAAAAGAGTATTAAACCAACTGAAGCTAGATATGTACGTGGTACAGATAAAATGTATTCGTTAGAACCAGATAAAGGACCACGCAATCCATTGTTCCTCAATCAGGCTGAAGTAGAAGACTTCGAAATTGAGTACGAAAAAGCACCTACTAAACAAAAGAATATAAAGCTTGAAAAAGAAGATGTTGAGGAATTTAAAGAAATTGTCGATTCAATGGATGAACCAAAAATCAAATAATTATTAACTCAAAACGATAGAAAACTTTGATGCGAAAATCGTCAAAGTTTTTTGTTTGTTTTAAGTTTCATTTAAGGTTCGTCTATTAAGATAGTGGCATAAGGAGGAAGGTGAAATGGAAAAAGAAAACATCATCGCAGTCATGAAAAGATACGAACTTAAGTATTGCTTAAATAAAGAGCAACTCAAGTTCTTCAAAGAAAAAATTAAAGAACATATGAAACTTGATAAATACGGTTTAACTTCTATTGCTTCTTTATATTATGACACCCCTGATTATCAATTAATTAATCGTTCTATCGAAAAACCTAAATATAAAGAAAAATTAAGATTAAGAAGCTATGGATTAGCGACTGATACCTCTAAAACATTCTTAGAAATTAAAAGAAAGAGTGAAGGAATTGTTTATAAAAGAAGAATATCCCTTTCTGAGATGGAAGCGGAAGGATTAATCGAAGGCGCATATAATAGAAAAGATCAAATCGGTAGAGAACTGATGAGCTTCTTAGATAACTATAAAGTCTTAGAACCTAAATACTTAATCATCTATGATCGTGAAGCTTATTACCAAGATGATAGTGACTTAAGAATCACCATTGATATGAATCCGCGTTATCGAACTACTGACTTAAATCTTCATACCTCAATGGAAGGCACACCCTTACTTGAAGAAGGAGCGATATTAGAAATCAAAGTTCAACACAGTATTCCTCTCTGGCTTACTCATATATTAAGTGAAGGGAAAATCTACCAAAGTAGTTTCTCAAAAGTTGGAACTGCTCATAAACTCGAGATGAAAGCAAAATATCCCGCTATCTATCAAACTAATAACAACTATATAAAAGGAGAATATCATTATGGACTCACTATTTAATTTATTAACAAACTTAGATCAATACCTCGTGACACTTATTGTCATCATGTGTTCATTCGTTATTGGTCTAGTTTACACCGTCATCATTTCATTTAAATTAAGAGCAACAAGAAGTTTCTTTGTGACTTCTATCTTAATGCCAATGATCGTTAGTAGTGTCATTGCGATGGTCTCTCTCTTCTTAGATAGCTCGACAACAGGGGCAGTGAGGATTGCAACTATCGCCGTTGCCTTAGGATTAATTAGATTCAGAAGTGTGAACGGAAGGGCAGAAGAAATGTTAATCCTCTTTGGAGGAGTAGCCTTCGGTCTTATTACTGGCTTAGGATATGTCGTGATTGCTTCTATCGTCGCCTTAAGTTTAGCCATCTTATATGTCATCTTATCTAACGTTAATCTATTCAACTTTAAGAGGGAGGGTGAAGAGAAGTTACTCAAAGTAACAATCCCAGAAGATCTTAATTATAACGAAGCATTCGATGCAATATTAAAAACCTATCTTAAGAGTTATGAACTCGTCGAGATAAAAACAACTGGTATGGGAAGCTTATTTAGGCTCTCATATAAAGTTGAACTATTAGCAAAAGATAGTGAGAAGCTCTTAATCGATGAATTAAGAATAAAGAACTCAAATCTAGAAATCTCACTCTTACCATATGTAGAAAGCACTAAAGCTTTATAAGGAGGAAAAACAACATGAAAAAGAAACATTTATTAGCATTATCAATCTTAGGAGTATTCGCTCTTATGGGATGTTCAGTTAATTCATCTAGTAGTACTGATACATCTTCATCTGGATCAACAACTTCAACTAGTGAAGAAGCAGGTAGTGCTTATGACTATAATAGTGAAATATCTATTGAAGAAGCTAGCGAAATAGAAGTGAGTGAAGTAACGGGAGATTTTGTGCTCGAAACCAGTGATGGAACATACACTCAAACTAATAACATCTATAAGATCACTAGTGCAGGCACTTATTCATTAAGTGGCAAATTAGTAGGTCAAATCTTAATTGAAGCTGGTGAAGATGATGAAGTTGTTCTTGAACTTAATGGTGTATCTATCTCAAATAGCACAGATTCTCCAATTAAAGCAGTTACTGCAGATAAGGTTGAGATATCTGCGAAAAGCGATACAGGCAACACTATTACTGATAGTAGGAGTGCAAAAACTACAGATGTTGAATCTATAGGTGAAGGAGCTATCTACGCTAAATGTGATTTAAAACTTAAAGGTAGTGGCACTTTAGTAGTAACCGGTAACTATAATAATGCTATTCATACTACTAAAGACTTAACAATTCAAAAGTTAACTCTTAAAGCAACTGGATATAACAATGCATTAAAAGGAAATAATAGCGTAACTATCACTTCTGGTACTGTTCAAGCTTACGCTAAAACTGGCAACGGCATTAAAACCGAAGATAGTGGTGTGAATTCTAACAATAAACAAAAAGGATCTATCTATATTAATGGTGGTTCAGTCTATGTTGATTCGCTCCATGATGCAATCGATGCAGTCTATAATATCGAAGTTGATGAACTTGATAGTGAAGCACCTACTAGTGTCTCTATCAAAACTGGTACTCAATCAAGTTTCTATTCTAAATCTAGCTTCAAGGCAGATAGTGAGAAAGGTTTAAAAGCCCAAAACGAAATTATTATAAATAAAGGCACTATTGTTATTGCCGCAAGTGATGATGCCATCCACGCTAATTATGGAGATACACTCGATAATGGAGATAAAGGAACTGGTAATATCACCATCAACGATGGCTTAGTACAAATTGCTAGTGGTGATGATGGACTTCACGCTGATAATACCTTAGCAGTGAAAGGTGGTAAGGTCGTAGTTACTGGCGCTACTGAAGGATTTGAAGCTAATTATATCAATATCAGTGGTGGTTATAGCTATATATACGGCACTGATGATGGAGTGAACTGCTCTAAAAAATCATTCTCTAGTTGTGCGATCACTATCTCTGGCGGCTACCTAGATGTCGCTGTGAGTAATGGTGATACTGATGGCATTGATAGTAATGGAAATTACACTCAAACCGGTGGTACAGTGATCACCCGTGGATCACCTGGAACAGGAAGCGGAATGTCGACTGGCTTAGATGTTGATGGAACAGCTTCTATTACTGGTGGTACGTTAATCGCCTTCAATGGTTTAGAAACAGCTCCTAGTAAGGGTAGTAACGTCTACTATGCAGCAACAACTCAGACTAGCGGAGGACAAATGGGTCCGGGAGGAGGCGGACGAAGATGGGCGGTATCAACATCCTCTACTTTACAAGCAGGTAATTATACCTTAAGTGGAAATGGCATTGATCTCAGTTTCACTAATGATTATAACTATTCTAGCTTCCTCATCTATTCTTCCCTCTTAAGTAGTGGTAGCACCTATACATTAGCGAGATCATCTACTACTGTATATAGTTGGACTCAATCTTCTAGTAATGTTACAATCTCGTAATTAGAATAAAACTATATTAAAATATCTAGGATGAAACTATTACTTGTCGAAGACACTATTCAACTTAATCGCGCTTTATCAACGCTTCTTAAGCGGAATTCATACCTCGTGGATTCCGCTTTCGATGGTGAAGAAGCATTATTATTTTTAAAAGATTATACATATGACGTTATCGTCTTAGATATCATGCTTCCTCGTATTGATGGACTTGAGGTCTTAAAGAGAGCTAGGAGTAGTGGAATACAAACCCCAATTATTCTTTTAACAGCGAAAAGTACAGTGGAAGATAAGATTACTGGATTAGACTTAGGAGCAGATGATTATCTACCTAAACCATTCTCTACAGAAGAGTTATTAGCGAGAATCCGCGCTTTAACAAGAAGAAAGAATAATGTGATTAAAGAGAATAAAGAAATTACTTATGGAGATCTATTAATTGATGAAAATAATCTCAGCATTAAAGTAAATGATAGAAAAGAAACATTATCTAAAAAAGAGATGCAGATATTAATGCTATTAGTAGAGAACAAAGAGAAGGTTGTATCTTTGGATACCATTACTCGTTCTGCTTGGGACGTTGAATCATATTCGACTAATGAAAATGTCTGGGTCTTTATCTCTTATTTAAGAAAGAAATTAGAATCCTTAAATTCAAAAGTTAAGATTAAATCAATTAGATATCAAGGTTATTATTTGGAGTATAAAAATGATTAAAAAGTTAAGAAGAAAATTTATCTTAATATCGATGTTATCGGTCTTTTTAGTGCTCTTTACCACTGTTGGTATCATTAATATCTCTAACTATGTGGTGATTAATAATAATGCAAACGACGCTTTAGTCGAAGTAATTAATCAAGGGACCAAAGATGATCCTCGTGGAGGAGGACGCCCAGAAGATCGAAGGATTGATCTTAGAGAAGAACATTACTTCATCGCAGTAGTTAATAATAACGGAGAAATAATTGATAAGAACTATATGCATATGTTCATGTATAGTGAAATAGAATGTAATGAATTTATTCTTAATGCATATAACGCTTCATCTTCTAACGGTAAATATGATTATCTTAGATATAAAAAAGAAGTTAAAAGTGATGGGAATACCTATATCGGATTTATTGATACGAAAGATAAGATGAATGAATTTAACCGTTATCTACTATTATCGTTTTTAATTTCTATAGGTGCTTATCTCATATTATTTGTTTTAATTTATATCGGATCTAAATTGGTCTTTAAATCAACAGAAGAAGCATATAAAAATCAAAAGCGATTTATTACAAACGCTTCTCATGAACTGAAGACCCCTTTAACTATTATCTCTGCAGATATTGATTTAATTGAGATGGATAATGGGAAAAATGAGTGGAGTGAATCAATTAGAGATCAAGTTAAAAGATTAAATGAAATGACTAATCAACTAGTCACTCTTTCTAAACTTGAAGAAGAAGATAAGTCTCGTTTCCCGTTAAGTGATTTCTCCATTAATGAAGTATTTAATAAAGCAGTAGAAACATTTGAACCAAGCTTTAAAAAAGAAGGTATTAAATTCTCTTATAACATCATGAGTAACATCTCTATGTATGGAAATAAATATTTAATTGACGAATTAATCTATATCTTTTTAGATAATTCTCTTAAATATACTGCTGGGGAGGCAAAGAGCAGTTATTTCGTCATCAGTGAAGAAAAGAATAAAGTCATCTTCCGTTTCTCTAACACGATTAGTAAAGATGATGAAGTTGATGTCCGCCAAATCACGGATAGGTTCTATCGTTCTCCATCTAATAAGAAAGAAGGATCTGGAGTTGGTTTATCAATCGCGAAAGAAATAATTGATTACCATAACGGAAAGATTAATATTGATAAAAATAACGCAACATTATCTTTTGTTATAACGTTCAACAAATAATATTTAATTTAAATATTGCAAGAACGCATCAATTTGTTTTATATTATTAAAGCGACTTAGTTGCCGACTTAGCTCAATCTGGTAGAGCAACTGAATCGTAATCAGTAGGTTGCAGGTTCAATTCCTGTAGTCGGCACCACTGAAAAGACTCCCAAATGGATATTTAGCTCAGCTGGGAGAGCATCTGTTTGACGTACAGAAGGTCGGCGGTTCGATCCCGTCAGTATCCACCATCTTGAAAACTAAATGCGGTTTATCCGCATTTTTTCTTTATATTTATATAACTTCCCATTCATAATATTAGTAGATGGAACTTACAGATAGAGAAAAACGTAACTTAGAAACAATCTATCCTTATTTAAGTGAATGCACGTTGTTTTTAAAACACGATCATCATTTCCCCCTTTCTACTGCTTGTAAGATTGCGTGTTATGGTCGAGGAGTTAGACATACTATTAAAGGAGGAAGTGGAAGTGGTGATGTAAATGCGAGGTTTTTCACTACCATAGAAGAAGGTTTAGAAAGTAGTGGCTTTGAAATCACTTCTAAAGAATGGCTAGATAAAGCGATTAATCAATATCCTCTTGATAGAAAATTATGGATTAAAAAGATTAAGAAAGAAGCTAAACAATATAAAATGCTTTCTCCAATCTATGCGATTGGTAAAGTAATGCCTGAACCAGAATATAGTTACCCACTTAATTTTACTAGCGATGCGGCAATATATGTTGTATCTCGTATGTCGGGAGAAGGAAGCGATAGAGAAATTAGAAAAGGCGACATCCTTTTAACTGATTCAGAAGTTAGAGATATCTTAGAACTTAATAAAAGATATGAGAAATTCATGCTCGTCATTAATGCTGGAGGAGTAGTAGATTTATCTCGTGTATTAGAAGTAAGAAATATCTTAATCCTTTCTGAATTAGGAACGGAAACTGGACGTGTCTTAGCAGACATCTTATTAGGTAAAGTTAATCCGAGTGGTAAACTAAGCGCGACATGGGCACGAGTCGAAGATTATCCTTATGATAAGAAGATTGATTTAAATGATACTTATTATAAAGATGGCAAATACGTTGGATATCGATATTTTGATTCCTTTAAAGTAGAGCCTCTTTTCCCTTTTGGATTTGGTAAATCGTATACTACATTTAAATTAGACAATTTTAAAGTTAATAAAAACGGAGAATTTATCGAAATTAATGTTGATGTCACTAATACTGGTCACTATGAAGGAAAAGAAGTAGTTCAAGCATATGTATCATATTTAGGAAAAGAAGAAAGCGTCTATCAAGAACTTGCTGGATTTAATAAATCTCCTTTAATTAAACCTTCAAAAACTGAGACTATAATGGTCCCTATATGTTTAAGAGATATTGCTAAATATGATGACGATAAAGAAGTCTATTATTTAAAAGAAGGAGAATACCTTTTAAGAGTTGGTAATTCATCCAGAAATACAGTAGAAGTGGCAATTATTGTTTTAGAAGAAGATATCATTTTCCAAAACTGTATAAATATATATCCGAATATCAAAATTGATGAATTACATTCTAATTTTAATAAAGAAAAACCTTCAAAACTTCCACACATTTCTATAAAACAACTAGATTTTGAAATAATTGATCATAAAGAAACTGCATTAGAAATTCCTGAAGAAATCAAACGTTTATCTACTGAAGATTTGATCAGTATGAATGCAGGATTAGTAGGTAATCAACATTCTATTTCGTTTGTTGGTGAAGCTAGTGTTGCTTCTCCAGGAGCGGCAGGAGAAGTTTCTAGTGCTTTTGTTAAAAACTTCCACCGCAATGTCGTGATGGCGGATGGTCCTGCTGGAGTAAGATTAACACGTAGTTATTATAAAAAGGGTAAGAAGATTAAAAAGCTTGATCTTAATGCCTTTTTAGTGGATGCAATTGAGTTTATGCCTCAACCTCTTAAGTTTATTTTGCATCACACTTTATTAAAGAAAGTTAATACTGACAAAATTGACAAAATTTATTATCAATATTGTACTGCTTTACCGATTGCTACCGCTGTTGCTCAATCATTTAATAAAGAGTTAGCGTATACGTGTGGCGATATCGTTGGTATAGAGATGGAAGAATATAATATTGATCTATGGCTTGCTCCTGCAATGAACTTACAAAGAACGATTATGTGCGGTCGTAACTTTGAATACTATTCTGAAGATCCTTACTTAACAGGCATTATGGCAAGTCACGTTATTAAAGGTGTACAATCGCATCCTGATAAAGGGGCAGTAGTTAAGCACTTTGCAGCAAATAACCAAGAGACCTTTAGGTACACAAATAATTCCGTTGTAAATGAATCAACTTTAAGAGAGTTATACCTTAGAGGCTTTGAACTCACATTTAGATATGCTTCTCCTAAGGGTGTGATGTCTTCCTATAATTTGATTAACGGTGAGCACTCTAGTGAATCAATCGAACTTATCAATGACTATTTATATGAAGAGCAAGGGTTTAAAGGGGTTACTATGACTGACTGGGTGCTTAGAGGTAGCAAACCTAAAATCGCTCATTATGACATTTCTCGTATTGATCGAGTCTATAAAACATCGACTTCACTTTTTATGCCAGGAAGCAAATATGATATTAAATTATTAACTAAAGAAATACGTCGTCATCCAGAAAATAGAAAATATCTAGAAAGGAATGCAACTATTCTTTATAATAATTTCTCTAAATAATATTAGATATTATGTATAATAAGCGATAGATAAATTATGGATGATAATAAATTTGAAAAAGTAGTGGACACTCTTAGTCCTAGTGATGAACCAATTGTTCCTAATGATAATGAGGACAGTTCTTTAAAAGCGGAAATTAAAGATGTAGCGCAAGAAGAGACTAACCCTTCTAATATCGAAACAACAATTATTGATGTTGGCGCTAATCAAGAGAATCCTTTGCTTGAAGAGGATAATAAAAAGAAAAAGAAAAGACTAAGATTAAAATACCGTACTAAAGAAAATGACATCCATTTCCTTGGTCCTTTATCTTATAGATATATTAGGCTTATTGCTTGGGTTTTTATGGCTATAGCCCAAATTGGTTTAGTCCTTAATATTGCTAAATCAATTAACCCTGCTGTTAGTGAAGGCTCATTCAGTATAATGAGCTCGGTATTATCTTATGTCGCTACTATGCCTCTGGCACTTTTCTTATTGGCAAACTTTGGTGTCATTTTAAGAAATAGACGTAACTTTAAATATCTCTTCATCTTCTATGGCGGAATTATGGTAGGGATGTACTTATTAGGTAATATCATAATCTTACATTATGTATATGGTTTAATACATGCTCTTGAACCGACAACATCTTTCCAAGACGTGGCTTTATTATCAGGTACATTTTTAGCGTTGATGGGTCCTGGAGGATATGTCTTCAATATCTTTGTTGATATGTTCTTATGCGTCTTAACAGTATTCTTCTATTTCTATAAGCCGAAGAAATATTTCCAAGGAAAAAAGATTATTATCTTTAGATTATTCGTTTTAATTCCATTATTATACGAAGTAGGTTCATTGATTATTAAGCACGCTGCGATGTGGGGGAATGTTGCTATCCCTTCATATTTCTTTTTCTTGTTAACAAGTAAACCACCTTTAACATTTGCGGCATTCTTCTTAATTGCATTAATCATGAAGATTAGAGAGGTGCGTTTCTTAAAGAAACACGATAATAACATCGATTTACTCAACGAACATTATTCTACTAATGCTCATTCATTACGTACTTCTATCACTATCGCAATTGTGTTTGGTGTGATGGCAACAATTGATGTCCTTGTTTTCTTTGGTTATACAATCGTTCAAGCGATCAATATTAATTCACAGTACGGTCAAGAGTTTGATGTAGCGATATTTAGTGCGATGCAGATGGGACAAAATATTGGTTTAGGCGGATCTACCCCATTATTATTAGTCATTCCATTTGTCTTACTCTATTCCTATACACGTACTCATAAGAATAAGAAACTTGATTCATTTGTACCTTTCATC
This sequence comes from Erysipelotrichaceae bacterium, assembly GCA_015059185.1. Classification (GTDB taxonomy): domain Bacteria; phylum Bacillota_I; class Bacilli_A; order RFN20; family CAG-826; genus SIG220. The sequence continues at coordinate 15,265 of SVAY01000017.1, read as the reverse complement.
GGTATTGGACTCGTTGTATTTACAGTCTTAGAAGGTAGTTATATCGCTTTAAGGTTAGCAATACCGAATTTAAAAGATGCAATTGAAGGCCTTCTTGGATCAACTGAAGAAGGGGGAGGATCTTCTTTAGAAGCAATTAAATCATTTATAAATATTTCTATCCCTCGGCTATAATATAGACATGCATTGTTAGTTCAATGGTAGAACGTTAGCTTCCCAAGCTGAATACGCGGGTTCGATTCCCGTACAGTGCTCCATATTTAAACAACGCGACCAATGGTATCCCCAAAGGTCGTTTTTGTTTAGTTTTAAGCGGTTTTTGATAGTTTTTTATAAGAGAAGTAGTGACCGACTTATAAAATTTAAGCAAAACAAAGAAAAAATAGTTTGCACACTGAACCTCGCACACTGATACCTAGGGTGTCAGTACAAAACTATTTGATTATAGTGTTCATGATATTATCGATTACTATAGGTTCTTAAAAAGAAAAGAAAGTAAAGATAAGACGGCGCTAGATAGGATATATTTACCCGATTCTCTTTAGCTTTCTGTAGAAAGTCCCTCTAGTTAATCCAGACATATTAATCGCAGTTACCACTGTGATTTTCTTTTCTTTGTAAAGTTTAACAATATTATCAAAATCATCAGGTGTAGGAGTGGACGGCCTACCAAATTTAACTCCCCTTAATTTAGCCATTCTTATTCCTTCAGCTTGTCTTTGTTTCATTGTCTCTCTTTCGTTTTCTGCGACAAAAGATAGAACTTGTAAGACTACATCAGCGATAAACTTACCCACTAAATTCTTTCCTTCAATTCTTGTATCGAGTAGTGGCATATCAATTACCACAATATCGATGTCTTTTTCTTTGGTTAATATTCTCCATTCATCCAGGATCATATTGTAGTTTCTTCCAAGTCTATCTATAGATTTCACATATAAAACATCTCCTGACTTTAGCTTTTTTAGGAGTTTTTTATAATTCGTTCTGTTGAAATCTTTACCCGATTCTTTATCGATAAATATTTGAGAGTCCAAAAGTCCGACTTTATGTAACTCATCTATTTGTCTATCTAAGTGCTGATTAATTGTACTTACTCTAGCATAACCATAATTCATTTCTATTTCCTCCGGTTATGCTATCTATCACTTAAAAGAAAAAGACAATCAAGATAATTGTCTCAAAAGGTAAGCTTTCCGTATTCTCCAATATTATATCAGTTTTGTTGCTTAGATTAAGCAAATTTCTCAATTACCGAAAACCTTAGGTTTTGGGAAGAAAATATGGCGAGCAACAAAAACATGGCCCGGGCAAAAGAAGAAAAGAATGATGAGTATTATACTCAATTGGCCGATATAGAGAATGAATTAAACCACTATAAAGATTTTTTTGAAGGAAAGGTTGTTTTTTGCAATTGTGATGACCCATATGAGTCAAATTTTTTCAAATATTTTGCGATGAATTTTAGATATTTAGGATTGAAAAAATTGATTGCAACTTGCTATGATGGGTCACCATTCGCAGGAACTCAGCTAAATTTATTTGAAATTGGCAAAGAAAATTCTAAAAAGCCTTATAAAGTTGAGATTACAGAAGTACCTGATTTAAATTGCGATGGTGCTGTGGACTTAAGCGATGTTGAAACATTACTTAAGAGTGATAAAAACGTCTTATCTGTTTTAAAAGAAAATGGTGACTTCAGAAGTGAAGAATGTGTTGAATTGCTTAAACAAGCTGATGTAGTTGTAACGAATCCACCTTTCAGTTTATTTAGAGAATACATAGCTCAGCTCATTGAGTTTGATAAAAAATTTATTATAATCGGCAATCCTAATGCTTTGCATTATAAAGAAATATTCCCTCTTATCCAAGATAATAGGGTTTGGATTGGTTATAAATCTATGTCCAGCGATATGCTCTTTGATGTTTCTAAAGATTTTGCAGAAAAATTACTTGCAACAAAAAAATTAGGAAGTGGATACAAAATTATTAATGGAGTTGTCAAAGGACGGGCTCAAGCTATTTGGTTCACTAATATTGATACATCGAAGCGTCACGAAGAAATGATACTTTATAAAAAATATGATCCCAATTATTATCCTAAATACGAAAATCTTGATGCGATAGAAGTTGCGAATGTTGCGGAGATTCCATATGACTATTTTGGAATGATGGGAGTTCCTGATAGCTTTTTAGAGTTCTATAATCCTGAACAGTTTGAAATTATTGGTTATGGTCGTGGGGATTTTTTGCCTATTATTGACTATATTCCTGAGCAGTTACTTAACGATTATTTTGCCGCTGGTGGAAGAGGGCATGTAACAAAAGGCATGAAAAGTTTGTGTTTTTATACTTTGGACAGCCATGAAGCGAAGTTTCCATTTTCAAGAATTATTATCAGGAGGAAAAAGTAATGTTTATTACTTTGAAAGAGATTGCAATTAGAGAAATAGTACAGAACTACGTTGACAACGATGAAGATGGTGTTGTTGGTTTTGGCGGAAAACTAAATATTCGCCCTAAATACCAAAGAGAATTTGTTTATGATGATAAGAAAAGAAATGCTGTTATAGATACAATCTTAAAAGGTTTTCCTCTAAATGTTATGTATTGGGTTAAGAACGAAGACGGCACCTTTGAACTGTTAGATGGACAGCAAAGAACTGTTTCTTTTTGTAGGTATTTTGACAATAAGTTTTCTTTTAACGAAAAAGCTTTTCATAATTTGCCACAAGACATAAAAGAAAAATTCCTTGATTATAAATGCATGATATACGTTTGTGAGGGCACAGAATCGGAAAAATTAGAATGGTTTAAAATTATTAACATTGCTGGTGAAAAACTTACAGATCAGGAACTAAGAAATGCTATGTATACAGGGCAATGGCTTACAGATGCAAAAAGGCACTTCAGTAAGACCAATTGCGCTGGATACAATCTAGGAAAAGACTATATTTCTGGAGAATGCAATAGACAATTTTATTTAGAAACAGCATTGGATTGGATAAGAGAAAACCAAAACTTAAATTCAATTGAAAAATATATGTCAATTCATCAGCATGACACCAATTGTAATGAATTATGGTTATATTATTTAAATGTTATTAACTGGATACAGACATTATTTCCTCATGTAAGAAAAGAGATGAAAGGATTACCTTGGGGCCATTTTTATAATAAGTATCATGAAAATGAATACGATGCTACCGCTATGGAATCTAAGATCAAATCATTACTCATCGATGATGAAGTCACTTCAAAAAAAGGAATATATGAATACCTTCTATCTGGAGAAGAAAAATACTTAAATTTAAGATGTTTCACTGAGAGCCAAAGACAGAAAGCTTATGACAAACAAAGCGGGAAGTGCCCTAGATGTTTAGCTATGAATAAGCCGACAAAGAATAAAATTTGGAAAATTGAGGAAATGGAAGCTGATCATATAACACCATGGCATTTGGGAGGTAAAACTGTTGACGAAAATTGTCAAATGCTATGTAAGACTTGTAATAGAGAAAAAAGCGGTCATTAATGCAAAAGCGTCGGAAGATTGTAATCGACGCTTTTCTGATTAGTAAATATCAAATGCAGAATCTGGCAATGAAATTTTGTTATCGTTTGATGAATTTGAGCTATTTGTCGTACAAATATATGAATTTTTAAACAAAATCAGTAGTAGTGCTTTTTATGAAAGCTATGCGTTTTTTAATCATCATCCAGACATTGAACAATCATTGACAATGATTAACAACTATCGAAAATACAAAAAAGATATTTTAAAACTGATTAGACAAAAATAAACTAAAAAACAAAGAATATTGGTTATGGCATAATTTGGTTGCGCAAAATCAATTAAACCATTTGATAATTTGAAAACTGGAATACATCTATTGACTACTATAATCCAAAAACGATAAAGGACAATTTAGATAAAAATGAAAATTTTGCTTAAAAACAGGCAAGAATGAGTGGTTTTAGATACTATATAAGCGTCAAGAAAAACTTGTCATTTATCGCGTTGCAGCACATAAAAAATTGTCATTTATCGCGTTGCTTAATGACATCAAAATGAACAATAGGTGTGATACATTTTGTATCAAGCCTTTTTATTATATAGAGCTTTTTGCTTGTTTTTTGTATGTTTTGCTTAAATTAGGGTTAAGTAGCTCTCTTTTCTTATAAGTAATCGTTAGTAAAAAAATGATTGCTAAAACCTTTCATTTCTTCAACCAATTTATATGTGCACAGCCACTGGCAGCAATGTTAGTGGTTTTTATAGAATTCAACTGTCTAAAAATGCGTCCATACGCAAAAATAGTTGCTAACAATCTAGATATCTAAAATTTATAAAGTATTACAATTGCTGGCAAAAAAATTGGTTATGTTGTTTCAGTAAAATATGAAATGATAGCTTTTACGGATTTGCAATTATTTAAAAACAATATTTATTCTTTAATAGGTGAAAATATGACCTATATTAAAAACCACATCAATTTGCAAATTGAAATTGGTGAAGTTCAAAGAATAGAGATTCCTGAAATACCTATTAGGCATTTAATTTATTAAAGATGTTTATTGATGAACTTAATCATCGCTTCATTAACCTGTTTACTATACGGGTTATTGATATCTAAGATATTATGAACATGACCAACACCTTTCGCATCAGTATCTAAATCTAGGAATTCAAAATCTTTATCGGTTTTTTCTAATGTTTCTTTAATCTTGATTGATTCTGTTGCTCGAATAAAGTCATGTTTACAAGTTGAGGCAAATAAAGGAACGTTTAAGCTATTAATATTATATTTAGGACAGATGAGCTTACGTTTTTCTTTATCTAAAGCATCTGGCCCAAACATCCTTTTATTCGCGCGTTTCGTCATGGAATCAAAGCCAGTCTCACTAAAATTAAAGACGGAACAGTTTACTAAGACTGCAACGAGATTGATATCTGGTAAGTCATAGCCTAATCTTCTTTGATATTCTTTATCTGAGAATAATTCGGCGATAGTGATAGCGATATGTCCACCAGCAGAATCTCCAGTTAAAGCGAATTTATATTCTTCATCTAGGCCTAATTCTTTTAAGTGAGAAATGATATAACAGATACATTTGATATTTTGATCAATTAAGTCTAAGGTATCCATATTGCCGTTATTAACGATATAGTCGGTTGCTACAAAGTCAAATCCAGCATCTAAGAATACTGTACCAAAAGTGTAGTTCTCTTGACGGTGCCCAAACATATAGGCGCCCCCATGGATATCAATGACTAAACACTTCTTCTTATCTTTATTAGGAGTGAAGTATAAATCGAATTTATGATGATCTTCACCGTCATTAATATAAGGAATATTTTGATGAGGACGATATTTAGGATCAAAAGATAAAGCCTTACACTTTTTAGCGTTTTCTTTTATAACTTTGATTCTTAATATTTCTAATATGAGTTTTCCAATTTTCATATGTTTGTCCTATGGAATCATTATAAAGAAATAAATTAATATTTAATAGTGATTTACACCATTAAATGCTAGTATTGAATAGTAGTATGATTCCACATATTAGAGGATTTAAACTTGATACACGTAAAAACAATAATACCCATTATGGATATTTATTTTATCGTTATGTGAAATTACCATTCGCTTCTAAGAAGTATCAAACCCGTGTTGTTAGAATTTGGGTACCAAAGAACTTTGACATCAATAAGAAATATGGCGTCTTATATATGAGTGACGGCCAAAACGCGGTTGATGAAAATTTAAGCGCGTATGGCGAATGGGATATGGAAGATCATTTTAAGAAATTAGAAAAGGAAGGATATCATCAGTTTATTATTGTTGGTATTGATTGCCCAAAGAATTCGAAAGAGAGAACATTGGAATATCTTCCAGGCCCTTGCTCTACATTTAGATTCTCATATCTAAAGAAATATCATGGCAATTTATTTGCAGACTATGTCGCTAACGAACTCGTTCCATTTATTAATGAAAGAATCAATGTTGATTATGATCGAGTTGGCTTCTGTGGCAGTAGTATGGGAGGGCTTATTTCTTTCTATATTTGCTCTAAATATCCAGAAATATTTAAGTTTTGCATCTCTTTTTCTCCAGCTTTCTTCTTCTTTAGCAAGAAACATATTAGAGAACAATTCTATTCCCCTAACTGGACTAAGCCATGCAATAAATATGTTTTCTTTATCGGTGGTGGAGATGATTTAGAAAGACATCTTAGACCGAATACCGACTATATGGTGAGCTTATTAAAAGAAAACGGATTTGATGACTCTAACCTTTTATATATGATTGACGAAACTCGTATTCATCATGAATCCACTTGGAGCGATTTTGTTGAACCCGCTTTAAGATTTACAATCAAATAAATAGTAATTTAATTATAATTAGTCTAATATATTCCTAAATCGGAGGATATTTTATGTATAGAAAAAATGCTTGGCATAAATACGCATCAGATAATAAATGCGTAATGGATTTTGCGGAAGATTATAAAGCATTCCTTTCTTTTGGCAAAACTGAAAGACTTGTGACCAAAGAATCAATCGAACTACTCAACCAAAAAGGATTTAAGAATGTAAAAGAAGTTAAATCCCTTAAAGCCGGTGATAAAGTTTATTTCATCAATAAGAATAAAAACGTTGCCGCTTATATCATTGGTAAGAAACCTCTTAAAGAAGGTTTAAGAATTTTAGGAGCTCACATTGACTCCCCACGTACCGACTTTAAAGAAAGACCATTCTACGAGAATCATGAAATCGCTTATGCAGATACTCATTATTATGGCGGTATTAAGAAATATCAATGGGTGACTATCCCTCTAGCTTTACATGGTGTTGTTTGTAAGAAAGACGGCTCAACTGTTGACGTTAATATTGGTGAAGATCCTAAAGATCCAGTCGTAGGTATTAGTGATTTATTAATCCACCTTGCTGCTGATCAAATGTCTAAACCAGCCGCGAAAGCTATTGAAGGTGAAGCGCTTGATGTTACCTTAGGTAATATGCCAATTGATGAAAAAGAAAAAGACGCAGTCAAAGCTAATATCTTAAAACTCTTAAAAGAAAAATATGATATTGAAGAAGAAGACTTCATCTCTGCAGAAATCGAAGTTGTTCCTGCGGGGCCAGCAAGAGACTATGGCTTAGATAGAAGTATGGTGGCTGGATATGGACATGATGATAGATGCTGTGCTTTTTCAAGTTTAAGAGCGGTCTTAGATATTGATAATCCAGAATATACAGCATGCGCTATCTTAGTTGATAAAGAAGAAATTGGTAGTGTTGGTGCAACCGGTGCTGCTTCCGTCTTCTTTGAAAATACCGTTGCCAAATTACTCGAATTAAGTGGTGACGCTCATCCTTTATATAGTGTGAGAGAAACATTTGAAAATTCTAAGATGCTTTCTAGTGATGTAAGTGCCGGATTTGATCCACTTTATCCTCAAGTCAGTGATTTAAAGAATGTTGCTGAATTCGCACATGGTTTATGTATCAATAAGTACACTGGTAGAGGTGGTAAGGGTGGTAGTAATGATGCTAACCCAGAATATTATGCTTTTGTAAGAAAAGCCTTAGATGACGCTAATGTTAACTGGCAAAGCAGTGAACTTGGTAAAGTTGACGTTGGTGGTGGTGGCACCATTGCTTATATCTTAGGTAACTACAATATGAATGTTATCGATGCTGGTATCCCAGTGCACAATATGCACGCTCCAATGGAAGTCATCTCTAAAGTTGACTTATATGAAGCTTATCTCGGTTATAAAGCATTCTTATTAGCCTAATAACTATTAGTAACTAGGGACATTAGTGATAATGTCTCTTTTTATTTTTATCTACCCCTAGCAGAAGACCCCCATCTTGATATGGCCGTGCCATCGCGTTAGCCATCAAGAGTAGAATAATCTCTACAGGTGGGGGATGAATGCTAGAAAATATAAAGATATTACTGATTTATATATGATATTAATATCATATATGTTATAATATAGTTGTATGAATAAAGCCTATAAATTTCGTTTGTATCCAAACAAGAAACAAGTTGAATTACTCAGCAAATGTTTCGGCTGTAGTCGCTTTGTCTATAACTATTTTCTAGAGATGAAAATAAATGCTTATAAAAATGAAGGACTTAATCTTTCATATACCAAGATGGCTAATATACTTGCATTAATGAAAAGAGAAGAAGAACACGCGTTTTTAAAAGAGGTAGATAGTGTTTCTCTTCAACAGTCATTAAGACATCTAGATACTGCTTTTACTAATTTCTATAAACATAAAGAGGTTGGCTTTCCTAGATATAAAAGCAAGAAGAACCATCGTTATTCTTATTCATCGATATGTATTAATAACAATATCAAAATATTAGAGAATATAATTCAATTACCAAAAATCGGAGAAGTGAAAATGGTTAAACACCGTCACATCCCTTCTAACTATGTTCTTAAATCAATAACAGTGAACAAAGATCCAGATGATAAATACTTCGTCAGTATCCTTTTTGAGTATGAAAACCAAATACCCAAAAAGGTACCTACTAGTTTTATCGGCCTAGATTATTCAATTAATCACCTCTTTGTTGACAGCGATCACTGTATTCCATGCATCCCTCGTCTATTAATGAATTCTCAAACAAAACTAAAAAGAGAACAGAGAAGACTATCAAATATGAAAGTAGGTTCTAATAACTACCATAAACAGAGAGTAAAGATAGCAAGAATTCATTCTCATATTGCTAATCAAAGAAAAGATTATCTTCATAATGAATCTAGAAGTATTGTAAGAGCCTATGACTGTGTTGCTATTGAAGATTTAAGTATAAAAGATATTGTCAATAAAAACGAAAACCAACATCTTCATTTTGGTAAACAAGTTATGGATAACAGTTGGAATCTCTTTGTCAACATGCTTGATTATAAGTTAAAAGAACAAGGGAAAACATTAATCAAAATAGATAAATATTTTCCAAGTTCTCAAAAATGTTCTTGTTGTGGTAGTATCAACAAGGTATTAAAAGATTTCTCTACAAGAAAATGGAAATGCCCTAACTGTGGGCAAGCCCATAATAGAGATATCAATGCTGCAATCAATATTAGAGAAGAAGGTAAACGCCTCTTCTTTGATAGATATAACCGTGGGACCCACGGAGTTAGCTCGCCTATGCTTGGCTCGTTAGAGCCATCGAACGAGAAGCCCCCACTTCTATAAGTGGTGGGAGTAGGTCACTAGATACGCGAGATATAAAATAGATAATTAGTAAATTATTTGTCTTTACTTTATATCAATAAATTATTATCATATTAAAGCACTTGGCGAGTATGGTGAAGTGGTTAACACACCTGGCTGTGAACCAGGCATTCGTCAGTTCGATCCTGATTACTCGCCCCATTAAGTCAAAAACGGCATTTTGTACCACAAAGTGCCTTTTTTTGTGCCATTTTTGCTAATTTTTACCTATTTTAGCGGCTCGTATATAAGGTATATGAACACCTATGCTCAAGCCGTAACCTCAATACATAAGCCGATATTATCTAAAGAAATGACATGGATAACATTTTGTTTAATGAGTGAACTATATTTCTTTTTCATATCATCGTTTTCTCCTTATGGTAAAATGATGATTGTTATATAGCTTTTGAAAACACTATAAAAAATTTTTAGAAAAACGACAAAAACGACTTGTCAAATTGTTTTATTTAATAGAGATGGAAAGAATTGGTTATTCGATCTTAAAAAAACTATGCTCAACTTCCGTAGAGGAAATGAACAAAGCTTTTAATCTCATTTTTGAGAAATATCGTTACCTTGTTTATTATGTTTCCTTCGACATATTAAAAAGCGAAGACGAAGCAAAAGATATCGTTAACGAGACATTCCTCAAGATGTATGAGAGAAGAAGAGATTTCATGAGTGAAAGCAAGCTTAAATATTTTTTGCTCGTTACCGCAAAGAATCTATCAATCAACCGTTATAACCAAACTAAAGACCATCTCTCTTATTCCGACGATGTCGAAGGGAAATATGATGAAGAAAGCATTTCAATCTATCTAGAGAAATTCAAAGGTGTCTTGGATGAGGAGGAATACAAATTCTTAGTGTTCCATCTCATCTATGAATTCTCTTTTAGAGAAATTGCAAAGTCCTATGGCTATACTACCGCAAAAGTCTCCTCTAAGTATCAACGCGGAATTAAGAAACTTCGTGATTACTATGGAGGTAAATAACGATGGATGAATTTAAAGAACAATTTAAGAAAGATTTTGAAGAGGCTAGTAATACTAATCTCTCTTTTGATACTACCCAACTAGAACCAAATAATGTCTCCGATAAGCATAAGGCGAGACCTCGTATGAAGCTTATTGTTGCTTCTGTAGTGGTGGTTGCTGTTGCTTCGTTAACTGTTGGAGGAGCATTTGCTCTTGGCATTTTTAGGACCAAAGAAAGCGTTAAAACATCTAATCGACGTTGTTCTTTGAATGAGATTAGAATTGCGGAATCAAATACATTTAAGAAATTAAACACTGTTTCTTACCCTGATGGTAGTGCCCCATCTCCAATTAGAACAACAGAAGAGGAAAGCAAGGCATATAACAATTTTTCAAATCTCACATATCATTCATTAGTGGATACTTCTAAAAAAGATAATATGTCATATTCTGTCGTGGGATTATATTCAGTGATAAATGAGATGACTAATGCGACTAGTAGAGAAGAATTGAAAGAAAAATTTAACACCCTTTTAGGGCTCAATGAGAGTAGTAGAGTTACTTTCTATGATAAAGTCATGAAAGCCAATTCCTTTGCTAGCGATGAATCAACGATTCAACTTAAAAACTCGGCGTTCTTCAATAATGAATTTAACTATAACCAAGAATTTGTAAATAGTTTGACTAAACTTTATTGTGAAGCTTATCAGATTGATTTTGAAACTGAGGCAAACAAAATGGTGGAATGGGTGAATCAAGCCGTCAATTCTAAAGGCTTTATTGATGATAAATTTTTAGAAATTAACAACGAAACCCAGTTATATTTATTCTCGACTCTTTATTTCAAAAATGCGTGGGCGAACAAATATCTATCTGAAAACAACATAAAAGATGACTTCTATCTCACTAGCGATAAAACGGTTAAAGCTACATACATGAACCATTCGTATTTAAGCCAGTCTTATTATGATTACGGTTCCTATATTTCAGTGAAAGACTATTATTTATCGGGTCGAGCATCGGTCACATATTTAGTCCCTAAAAAAGTTGAAGATAATATTTTTGATCTCACTAAGGATGCAAATATCTTTGAAGAAAAAGATGAGAACATCGTTGAGAACGAAGGATATGGTTATATCATGGTAAATTTATCGACTCCAAAATTTACGACAAAAACAGATGTCGATTTTCAAAAATGTTTAGATAATTTAGACTTAGGAGATATCTATAATCCAAACATTGATTCCTTCAAAAATGCTTTCGATGATGAGAAGCTTGATGACTATAACATCTATATCCAAAAGATTAAACAAAAGAACGAAGTGGAGTTCAATGAAGATGGTTCAATCGTTAAAAACATTACAATGGCGTCATTTGGAGCTGGAGCAGCTGCCCCAATGAAGAACGACACTCTTGATGTGAAACTCAATCAACCTTTCATTTATATCATTAGAGATATCAATGGCACGCCAATATTTGTGGGACATATTGATAATCCTACTATTTAGTAGTAAAACCATTCCATTAGAAAAGGGGACAATTTGTCTTTTACGGGCGAATGATATAAGGATTCTGTAACAAATCTATCCAGACATAGGCAGAATCCTTTTTCGTTTAATTATAAGTAATTAGGTATCTTCCTTTACCAAACACTCAATTGTTTAACTTCAACTTATGATAATCAACTTCATATTTAGATGGTGTTTTACTCTTTAATGCCCTGTGCGGACGATAGTTATCATAGTAATCCATTAATATTTAATAAAAATCAATATTATACAAAAAACAGTATTGAAATCTATGCAAAGCATAAATAATAATAAATTGTTTTGTCAATGAAGTGGTTGACAAACGATAATCAAAATGTAAAACTATAATCGAAATCATCAGTGAAAGTGATGGTTTTAAGGAGGAGCAAACTATGTCAAAACTTGGAGAATACTTAAAGAACTTGAGAAAACAAAAAGGCTATTCATTAAGAGAAGCGCAAGATCTTTTAGGCGTTTCTCGTACATTCATCTGCGATTTGGAAAATGGTGCACCATTCCCTTCTGGAAATAAAAAAGGCGAAAAGACAAATCTAGTTCAAAAATATATTGAAGTTTACGAACTAGATGAAAAGCAAGCTGAAGATTTTAAATTAATGATTGATGAGTCATTGCTTGGAAAATCATCTAACAACATTTCCGCTGATGTGGTGGACTATTTAAAATCGAATCAAGTGGTTCAACAAGTTTTAAGAAAAGCTATTGAAGCTGATTTAAGCGAAGAAGAATGGAATGACTTCTTAGAAAGGATTAAGAACAAATAATATGAACATCAAGCTTATTTGTGCAAAAGTAAATAAGTACACTGGCGAACAATTTCCAACAAAAAAGGAAATCGCCTCTTTTGCCGATAGGCTTTTGAATGATTATTGTAGAAAGTTTGGAAGAACATTGGAAACGATTATTTATGATGAATTTGTTAGCAAATACATAGGTGTCGATATCCAATACCAAAGGCTTTCTTTAAATAAATCTATTTTAGGGGTAACAATTCAAAAAGATGGCATTCTTGAAACATATAACGAAGATGGTACATTAAAGTTAATTAATGTTTATAGAGGTGATATTTTTGTTGATCCAGATGCTTGTGGAAGCGATAGCAGAGAATTGTTCACAATTTTTCACGAGCTTAAACATTATTTATTAGATTTAGATAAAGATTTTAGAGTCGACAAGATTATTGATGACGAAACAATAATAAATGGTGATTTCAAGACAAATAATAAATCTCAATATAGCTGGGCGGAGTTTTTTGCTAACCATTTTGCTGTGTGTGTTTTGTTATCTCGAAGAAGACTTAAAAAACTATATGATGAGAAACATACAAGTTATGTTACCAAATATCACACTTCATTAAATGGACAAAAAATCTGGATACTAAAGAAAATAATTGGTGAAATTTCTGATGAAACAGGAGTATCCAAAAGTGCAATATCTATACGTCTAAAAGAAACCGGTTTAATAACTGAGTCTACATTTTTTAGGCTTGGATACAAATATGGAAAAGAAGCAGCAATGCTTTTTAGATATAACAATAATGGAGGTGGTAAGAAATAAAAGCGGATAATTATTTAGTTATCTTATCTACCTTGATAAGAAAAAACGCTAACGATGCTACCAACATCACTAGCGTCATCAGAAACCGTATTAATGATTCCTTGAGTAAATTCATTATACGGTATCCAAATATTATTTTCAAATCTATGAAAAGGAGGGCCGTATATGGGTCTAAGTGAAAAAGAAAAATTTAATTTAATTAAGCCATTGCCGGATGGGTGGCTAAAAGATGAAAAAGGAACACCATATTTAAAAAAGGAATCTTTACTTGAAACTATTGATTGGAATCAGGTTAAATATGCATCTTTTTCAAATATAAAATCTACCAAAAATAAAGAAACTAAGGTTTTACTAAACTTTCAATTCGATAAAACCATCAATCGTATTTACAACGATATATTTTCTTTTGCTAGGAAAGCATATGATTTCTTGGCTGTAACAACACCGGATTATAGCGCATATACAAATATGGAGCCTTGCCAAATTGAAGAAAACGTTAGGCATGGACTATGGGTTGGTGCATGGTTGCAATACCTAGGTATCAAAGTAATCCCTACCATTACTTGGGCCGATAGTAGAACATATGATATTTGTTTTGATTACATTGAAAAAGGAAGCGTTGTCGCTATTTCTACTGTTGGCGTTAGCAAAAATGAAAAGCAATTCATTGATGGTTTTAATGAAATGGTGAAAAGGATAGAACCATCCTTAATTTTGGTAAGAGGAAAACCAATAGAAGGCATGGATGGAAAATTTATTTTTATAGATTTTTGCGATACTTTTGAAATTTCTTCAGAATACGAGCAACTATCTTTGTTTCAAATGGATAGAATTCAAATTTTAAGAAAGGAGGAGGACTAATATGGGTGGAAGAGGCAGCTTTGTTGATGTCAATAGTGGTAATTTCGCTTTTAGAGATGGTGGACAAACATATTTCTCAATTGGGGTGATTGATGATAATATTAAAGTGCTTGAACGTCCAAATAAATCTGTTAAGGCACCAGAAATGAGTCATACAGAAAACCGCATCTATGCTGTTTTGCAAAAAGGCGAATTGAAGCACATTGCATTTTACGATGACAAGCATCAGTTAGTTAAGTCAATTGATTTTCTACATTCCCATGATGGTAAACAACCTCATGTTCATTATGACGTTTATCATAAAGGAACTGTTACGTCACCAACTAGCAGTGACAAAATTGTCATCGACAAAGTCAATAACTGGTTAAAAAATCGTAAAAAATAAGGAGTTAAATATGGCAAATAAAGAATTTAAAAACATTGAAGAATTTATTGAAGGATTCACTAGAAATGGTCCTACTCCTGAAAATTACAATTATGATGGTGTAATATGGGGAATGGAATTCCAGTATAAGAATAGAATTTTTAGAGTTACAAGAGATACTATTGGACACGAAAAAGAAATTCGTATTAAATTCAATAAAACAGACAAAGCACATATTCAACTATTTGAAATACCCGTTAACGAATATCCAAATGCCGAGGGAAAAGATTTGAACATGTATTTAGGCATTTTTGACGACGTGAACGACTTGCTTGATAATGGCAAGATAGATGGTGTTTCACTTAGAAATATCATTGCAAGCGACCAAACTGAAATTCTTGCAATTGATTAATAAGAACTTAAATAATTGATAAACGCTCTGATTAGTATTCAGGGCGTTTTATTTTTTTATTTAAAGATGTTGCACATTTGTGGCATTAACTTATTTATAATAAATGCATAGGGCATAGGAGGTCATATTATGAAATATGGTTATTATCAAGGGATTATTAAAACACTAGTTAATACTTTAAAACAAAGTTCTGCACCTGAATGGAAAGAATTCTCAGACAATTTACGTGAATTAGTGAATCGTTTGGATGAATATACCACTCTCACTAAAGAAGGTACTTTTAAGGTGCTAAATTCCGAA
>SVAY01000022.1 GCA_015059185.1 Erysipelotrichaceae bacterium | reverse complement strand
AATAAATTTATTCAATATCTATGACTGACATTTGACCTGTCCAATGGAGTACTGACATTTACCCTGTCCAATCACAAACCGACTTAATTATTTATAAAGGAAAATTGAAGACAAATGGTATTTATAGTAAAATGATACAAATATGAAAAAAATCTCGTTCATCTTACCATTATTAGTGGTTCCATTCTTAACTGGATGTGATGGCAACTCCACTCCTACCCAATTAACATATGGCACCTATCGTGATACGGAATCCGTCTATCTTTCTAGTAGTGATTTTACTACTCACGTTGAAAATAATGAGAACTTCTTATTAGCGATTTATCCTAAAGACTCCACTTGTGCATGTTGGAGAAACTTTTCTCGTGTTATCAATGAAACAATGACCGAAGATCATTTGCTTATCTATAGTTTTCATGCAGAAGATGTGGATGATAACCCAGTGATGAAAGAGCTTGGTGGGTTTAATAATCGAAAAGACGCTCCAACATTCTATATCATTAAAGATAAAAAGATTGCTAAATATTATAACTTCTCTAATTCAGCTGGTTTCTTTAAGAATAAAGAAGCTTTTATGGATGAACTATCTACTCATATTAAAAAGCCAAAGATGTATTATCTTTCTTTAGATGGATTAGACGCTAGAATCGAAGAAAAAGAAAGCTTCGCTGTTTTCTATGCCCGCAATAAATGTAGTGATTGTAACTTTGTTGTTCCTCATACATTAAGTCCTTATTTAAGTACTCTTGACGAAACTAAGAAAGATTTATATGTAATTGATTTACAGTCTTATTACGAAGGGGATAAAGCGGAATATCAAGCAATTAAAGATAAATATTTATTAAGTGAAAAAAATAATCCTGAACTTGGACTAGGAAGCGGTGTCGTTCCAACCTTCCAATATTATAAAGAAGGTAGTCTATATGATATGTGTATCTACGCGAATGAAGGAGCCCTTACAAAAGAAGGAGATGCTTATTACGCTAAAGATGCCTATTATAGTGAAACAAGATTAGCTAAGTTCCACTATCTCGATGGAATAGAGACCAAAGACTTAACTAAGGTTCAAATTAAAGAAGAAGAGATAATAAAAACTGATTATGGAATCTATTGGGATATTGAATATAGTAGTTTATATTATGATTCTATCTTAAAAGGATTCTTAAATACTTATTTATAAAATTAAATAGTTTTGTTATAGAAGTAGTCGAAATTATCGATTACTTTTTTTAATATTCTATTTCTTTCTCTTAAATTACGAACGAATGCGCTTTGAATAGACAAATATAATGAATGATAAACATCATCACGAGTAAAAGCTGTATGTTGGCCTAAATGGATGAATTCGTTTTTAAGCGATGCACTTAAAATAGAATATGCACTTCCAGCAATATAGAATTGGAAACCGTTTTGCCATAATCTTTTAATTGGTAAAGATTCATAACTATCAACAAATTTATGAACGATGTCATAACTAGGATCTAATTCGAAGTATACTTTCTTTTCCATTAAGATTTTAAATGTCTCAATATTATATTCAAGTCGATATGGGGAAATAATTCTTTTTGCCCCAACTTGAGCGGCCTTAAGAATAGAGTTATTAGAATTATAATGCTCTCCCATTTGAATAACGACTGGGTAATCGACCTTCTTACATCTTGCGAATAATTTTTCATATTCACCGATTGGGTGATCTTTATCATCACCTTCTAAACCAAGCGCCACTACTCTTTCATCTTTAAATTCTAAAGCGAGTTTAGTGGTTTCTAAATTCTCTTCTTCAGTTGCTTGACGATGACAATATAAAACGATGTTAGCCTCGATATCTGGGCATTTTTCTAAAGCATCATTAAGTCCCACTAGAGCTGCTTTAAGCACTTTTCTTTGAGATAAACCATTTTTGGTATGTAAAACTGGAGTTAAAGCGATTTCCAAATAATAATATCCTTCATTAAATAAACGGTGAATTAAGCTACTGATGGCAAAAGTAATTGCTTCTTCATTTTGAAGTAAAGATAAAGCGAATTCTCTCACCGCTTGATATTTTTCTTTAGTGGCAGTTACAAAATTATATGTTAATGGATTAGGTAATACTTCCTTTGGGTTTAAATTTTGGCTACGACAAAGATAGCCATATTCATCTTCGGTTAAGGAAGAATCTAAACGAACGTTTAAATCTATCATATTTTTTATCTTATGATAATAATTGCTTTTTATAAAGAAAATAATTTAATTTTTATTAAGTTAATAATATATTATTCATGGAAAGGAATTATATTTATGGCTAGAAAACCTAAAAACAAAGACAAAGGCATCTTCGCTGAATTCAAAAAGTTTATCACTAGAGGCAATGTCATCGACTTAGCTGTTGGTGTTATCATCGGTGGAGCATTCTCTGCAATCGTTACCGCTTTAACCGGTAAGATCATCATGCCAATTATCAACCTTATTATTAATTTAGTAACCGGAGGTAAGGGCATCAATCTTATCACCATCTTAAACGGTGAACCACAATTCATTGAAGTTGATGGAGCACAAACCGCTAATGCCAAATGTATCTACATCGACTGGGGAGCATTCATCGAAGCAATTATTAACTTCTTATTAATCGCCATTGTATTATTTATCATTATTAAAGTAATTAATACTCTTAACGAAAGAAAAGAAGCCTTAGAAGCTAAGAGACTTGAAGCCTATTACCAAAAGCATCCAGAAGAAAGACCAGTACCACCAGAACCAGGTGCACCAGTCCCAACTGAACTCGATGTCTTAAACGAAATTAGAGACTTACTCAAAGAACAAAAACAAGACAAATCTAAAAAATAATTTGTCCGAAAAGTTAAGAAATTTACCCTAATCTATGATTGGGGTTTTTCTTTAGCAAAATTGTAGTATAAGAAAGTATAAAACTACTAGTTTTCTACTATTTAGACAGTGTATAAATTTTGGTATGTTTTATGCTTGTTTATATTTATATATTGAATTAGGATAGTATCACAAAGTTAGTGGGCGAACCGCTCATTAATATCTCTAATATTTAGATAAGCATTATGTCTATAGAAAAGAGGAGGACTATTTTATGCTAAGTGTTAAAAAACGTGATGGCTCAGTCGTGCCATTCGAACTAAGTAAGATCAGTGATGCGATCCAAAAAGCATTTGTGGCGGAACACAAACACTTCACTGATGAAATGATCGAAAGAATTGCTTTACGTGCAACAAACGACTTCAATCCAAAAGTAGTAGACGATGTTGTTGGTGTTGAAGACATCCAAAACTCCGTTGAAAACGCATTAATCGCTTGCGGTTACGCTGATGTAGCAAAAGCCTACATGATTTATCGTAAACAACACACCACCTTCCGTGATATGAAGTCAACAGAACTCGACTATAAGAAGACTGTTGATAACTATCTTAAGATTGCTGACTGGCGTGTTAAGGAAAACTCCACTGTTACTTATTCCGTCGGTGGACTTATCCTTTCTAACTCCGGCGCTGTCACCGCTAACTATTGGTTAAGTGAAGTTTATGACCAAGAAGTGGCTGAAGCTCATAAGAACGCCGATATCCACATCCATGACTTAAGCATGTTAACCGGTTACTGTGCTGGTTGGTCACTTAAACAATTAATTAAAGAAGGTTTAGGCGGCGTTGTTGGTAAGATTACATCTGCCCCAGCTAGCCACTTAAGTACCCTTTGTAATCAAATGGTCAACTTCTTAGGTATCATGCAAAACGAATGGGCTGGCGCTCAAGCATTCTCCAGTTTTGATACATATTTAGCACCATTCGTCAAAGTTGATAACTTATCCTATAAGCAAGTTAAACAATGCATCCAATCCTTCATCTATGGCGTTAACACTCCATCTAGATGGGGTACACAAGCTCCATTCACCAACATCACATTAGACTGGACTGTTCCAAACGACTTAGCCGAATTAAACGCTATTGTCGGCGGAAAAGAAATGGACTTCAAATATAAAGACTGTGTCAAAGAAATGGCGATGGTTAATAAAGCCTTCATCGAAATCATGATCGAAGGTGACGCTAATGGTAGAGGATTCCAATATCCAATCCCAACCTATTCCATTACTAAAACATTTGACTGGTCTGAAACCGAGAATAATAAATTATTATTTGAAATGACCGCGAAATACGGTACTCCATATTTCTCTAACTACATCAACTCCGATATGGAACCAAGTGATGTTAGAAGTATGTGCTGCCGTCTTAGACTTGACTTACGTGAATTACGTAAGAAATCAGGTGGCTTCTTCGGAAGTGGTGAATCTACCGGTTCTGTCGGTGTTGTCACCATCAATATGCCACGTATTGCTTATTTAGCAACTGATGAAAAAGATTTCTATAATAGATTATCTAGATTAATGGATATCTCTGCTAGAAGCTTAAAGACTAAGAGAAACGTTATCACTAAATTACTCGAAGCTGGATTATATCCATACACCAAGAGATATTTAGGCACCTTCAATAACCACTTCTCCACTATCGGATTAGTCGGTATGAACGAAGCCTGCTTAAATGCTCGTTGGTTAAAGAAAGATTTAACTCACGCTGAAAGCCAAAAATTCACCCAAGATGTCCTTAACTTCATGAGAAATAAACTCTCTGATTACCAAGAACAATATGGTGACTTATATAACTTAGAAGCTACCCCAGCTGAATCAACCGCTTATCGTTTAGCAAAACACGATAGAGAACGTTATCCAGATATCATCACTGCAAGTGATAATGATGAGGCTCCATATTATACCAACTCTTCTCACTTACCAGTTGGTTATACCGATGATATCTTCGAAGCTCTCTCCATCCAAGATAACTTACAAACTCTTTACACCTCTGGTACCGTTTTCCACGCCTTCTTAGGTCAAAAACTCCCAGATTGGAAATCTTGTATGAATCTTGTGAGAAAGATTGCTGAAAACTTCCGCTTACCATATTACACAATGTCTCCAACATATTCTGTTTGTAAACATCACGGATACATTGCTGGTGAAGTTTATAGATGTCCAACATGTGGTGAAGTCACTGAAGTCTATTCCCGTATTACTGGTTACTATAGACCAGTTCAAAACTGGAACGTTGGTAAACTTGAAGAATTCAAGAATAGAAGAACCTATAACATCGCTAACAGCATCGAAAGAAGCACTGTTGCTGTTGAAAAAGACGTCAAAGAAGAAGCAAATCCTCAAGATGCTTTAGAAGGCTTAATCTTATTTACCACTAAGACATGTCCTAACTGTAAGATGGCGAAGATGCTTTTAGAAAAAGCCGGTGTCCAATATAACAATATCGACGCTGAAGAAAATATCGATCTCACAAGAAAGTTCGGTGTAAGAAAAGCTCCAACCCTCTTCGTTCCTAATGATAAAGGTGGTTATGACATGTATGACAATGCTTCCTTAATCAAAGGATGGCTAGAAAGCAAGAAAGATGCCTAATATATACGATGTCATTATAGTCGGAGGTGGCCCAGCCGGTATGACTGCGGCCATCTACGCCTTAAGAGGTGGCAAGACTGTCTTAATTATTGAAAAGAGTAATTTCGGCGGTCAAATTGCTAATTCTCCACGCGTTGAAAATATTCCAGGCACTAAAGCGATCTCTGGACTAGATTTCAGTAGTAACTTATTCGATCAAATCTCTGACTTAGGTGTCGACTTTGAGTTAGAAGACGTTGAAGGCATTACAAAAGAAAACGATATCTTCACCGTTAAAACTAATTATGGTGAACATCAAAGTAAGACCGTTATCTTAGCAACAGGCGTTGAACATCGTCATACTGGAGTTGCTAGAGAAGAAGAATTAACTGGTAAAGGTATTAGCTACTGCGCTACTTGTGACGGTGCTTTCTATAAAGGGGAAGAAGTCGTCTTAATTGGTGACGCTAATACAGCAATGCAATATACACTTTTATTAAGTAATTACTGCAAAAAAGTCACAGTCTGCGCACTTTTTGACCATTTATTCGCTGATCAAGTGTTGATTGACCAAGTCTATTCTAAGAAGAATGTTGAAGTATTCTTTAATAAATCTTTACAAGAATTCTTAGGCGAAGATGAATTAACTGGATTAAGATTTGTTGATACCAAAACTAACGAAGAATTTAAGATCAACACAAAAGGAGTCTTCATCTGTATCGGTCAAGTACCAGATAACAAAAGATATGAAAACCTCGTTGAGCTTGATAAGCGTGGATTCATTGTTACTAACGAGAACATGGAAACAAAAACTCCAGGACTATACGCCGCTGGAGATTGCTGTCAGAAAGAAGTTAGACAACTCGCTACCGCCTTCAATGATGGAGCGATTGCCGCTACTAAAGCGATTCAATATCTTAAATAATTAGATTATATAACCTCTAAGAGCCACGTCACTGATGTGGCTTTTTAATATCTCTTCATATTTACGTGCAGTCGGTAAATCAACTTCATGTAAACCACGTTTAATACAAGATTCACTATCAACAAATAATTGGAGTCTCATGCGTTTAGCACCATCAAGTTCTTTCGCCATTTGGGTGATATCTTCTTCTGTATGATATTCTGCGATTAAAGTGGTTCTAAATTCATAGTCCACTCCACATGTCTTAATGAATTCAATTGATTCTTTGATTTTATCGATGTTCACAAATGAATTAGTGATATCAGGATATGTTTTAAAACTAGATTTAATATCCATCGCAATATAATCAAGTAAGTTTTCTTTTACAAGCTTCTTAATCACTTCTGGATGAGTACCATTAGAATCAAGTTTCACTTTATAACCAAGATCTTTGATTTGTGAAATCTTATCTGCTAAATCTGGCATAAGAGTTGGTTCACCACCAGTGACCACTACTGCATCTAATAAGCCTTGTCTTCTTTTTAAGAAAGTTAATATTTCACTAAATGGAATTGGTTTATTGATTCCAGCGTTAATTACCAAGGCACTATTATGACAAAATGGACAAGCAAAATTACAACCTGGTGAGAATAATACTGCACTCATTTGGTTGTCGTAATCAACTAAAGATAATTTTTCTACTCCAACAAAATCCATATCTAAATTAATTTTATCAAAAATTAACAATTATGTCTTAAAAATATATAATTATATTAATAGTGATTATTTATTTGTAAGGAGAGTTCTTTATGAAGTGTCCAAAATGCGATAGAGAAATTAATGACGATAATATTTATTGCCCTTATTGTGGAGCACGTGTTGTGAAAAACGATGAACAAGTATTAAAAGAGATTAAAAACCTTAGAAGAGTAGCGTTCATCCATATCTTTAACCGTATATTAAACATCTCTACTTTCGCCGCTGTTATTTTTATGATTATCGGTTTATTTGGACCAATACTCATAGATGATAGCCTATCTAATAACGGAATTGGTGGCTTAAGTTGGTTTGCTTTTGACGGATGGAGATTACTTAATAATGGAGTTATTTCTATTGGACCATTTATCACCACATTTGTTCTATATGTCTTAGTCTTTGTTGCAGTTGTTACGTTATCAAGTTTTGCTATTTATAAAGCAATTAATAGCTTAAGAAAAAGAGAAGAATGCCGTACCATTCCTCATATCATCTTTTTAGCCATTATTCATCGCGTCTATAGTGCATTTATCTATAACTTCTATTATGAGTCTATTAGTACAATGGAAGGCTCATATGCCACTGGATCAGGTTGGGGAGAAGTCACTTATAGTGTCACTATTCCTTTATTCATCATCGCTTTAATCGTCTTACTTATTGCTAAAGCAATTTTCAGCGGAGATAAAAGAAAGATTGTCAGTCACATCTTTATCATTGTTTCTAGCTTCTTATTAATGAATACTATTGGTTCAACTTTTGCCGTATTAGGCTATCAAAACATCGATATAGGAGAAGCTTATGTTTTTGGTACTCTCCACTATTTCGAAGTTACTAATGCCGTCACTCCTTTACTTGTAACCTTAATCTTAATGATGTTTGGTTTAGGTGTTTTATATATCGGGGCAGTCATTGCTTTAGTAATCACTAGTATCAGAAACCTTGTTAAAAAAGATGAAATCAATCGCTCATTATATTTAGGTTTATCAATCTCTTTATTCACCATTACTTTATTAATGCTTATTGTTAGTACAATATTTGGTTTTGCTTGTAACGAGATTGATGGTTATTATAACGCCATAACTTTCCTATCAACTGATTTACTTGGAATGTTTTTAGCTTCTAATATCGCTTTAGGTTTCTCAATTGCAGTTATGGCAATGGGTAAAAAGGAGCCAGAAAAAGATAATAACATCATAGATGTTGAGGTCGAAGATATCGATCAAGAATAGAAAAAACAAAAAGATTCCCCTTTATAGAGAATCTTAAAGTTTAATGTTTTGGGGATTTATTCCCCTTTTCTTTTTGCCTTAATTGATTAGCTAAATGTATATCAACAATTAGAGTACTACTCTATTGATTCTAAAACGGTCATAGTCATTACAAACGTATTCGACATTGTGTTTGTCGCCATCAATAGAATATTCTTCATTAACCTCTAAACCATATAAGAAGTGCCTATTATAGTACTTGAACATATAGTTAATAGCATCTTCACGGGTGTTAAAGATTTTGTCGATCTTGACGTTTTTGCCTCTCACGACGGCATTAAGAGTGTAGAATTTCATAATGATACCTCACTTTCAGCAGTTTAACGTCGTACTTAGGACGAGGGTACCATCATTACTGCCATCTATATTATGCTTATTTTTTTATTTGTCAAGAGGTATGCATAATATTTTTTCACATCTTGAATTCTTAAACTAAATTCCGTTTTTCTTCGGAAAGATGATTTTACCCTGATAATGTATAATAAAATCTCCTGT
>SVAY01000021.1 GCA_015059185.1 Erysipelotrichaceae bacterium | reverse complement strand
AATATGCTTTCTGTCATTCCTTTTGATGTCTTGAAAATCGACATGATTTTTATGAAGAATTTTGATTCATCACTTGGAACAAAATCAATCATTAAAGCAATTACAGATATCGCTAAAACGTTAAAAGTTGAAGTGGTTTGTGAAGGGGTTGAAAATAAAGCACAATATGACTTTTTAAAATCCCTTAATATCGATTATGTTCAAGGCTATTATTTATCAAAGCCTCTTCCTGCAAATGGTTTTAAGAAGTTATTAATTAAAGAAATAAATGACAAATAAAAGCAAAACATATCACATATTAATATGATTAAAATAGTGGAATATAAAGAACAATATTTTGATGAAATAAGTGAACTTTTAGCTTCTTTTCGTGTAGTTTTAGAAGGCTTTAAACAAAATAAGAAGAATCCTGATATAAATTCAGCAAAAGAAGAATTAAGGGATTATATAAACGGAAAATGGCCTATTTATATTGCTTTGGTTGATAATAAGCCTGTTGGTTATATATTACTTAGAGTCGATGGTGTAGTTTGGGTTGAACATATCTACATTAATGAAGAATATCAACGTCAAGGCATTGGCTCTCTTTTATATAGAAAAGCAGAAGAATATTCAACAAAGCTGAGATGTGATACGTTATTCAATTGGGTTCATCCAAATAACTATAAGATTATTTCTTTCCTTAATTCAAAAGGTTATACAGTCCTTAATCTTATTGAAGTAAGAAAACCATTCAAAGGTGAGAAACCACATAATAAGATCAAAGTTGATATTAACGAATTTGATTATTAATTGAGAATATAAGCATTATCATCGGAGTCACCTAGTGTGGCTCTTTTAATGCGTGTCTATACGAATACTTTGATATTTTTTATAGGTCTTAATATCTTGTTAGGGGTATGAAAATATATGTTAATAGTAAAGCTTTAGGTTTATTGTTAAATTTTAAATTAACACTATAAAAAACACGGACAATACAAATGTAAAGTCCATATATTAAATACTTTGTATTTATATCATTTTTTTTCACAAATTCTGACTCTTACAAAAATAGGCAATTATTTACCAATTTAATGGTTTTAAATAATGAAAAATGAAAAAAATTATCGTTTCATTTTAATTAATTGAAACATTGGTATAGTATTTTGTTATGGCAAAGTATAATAACGTTTTAGAAATGGTTGGTAACACCCCATTAGTGAGGCTTTCTAACCTCGAAAATCATTTTCATCTCAAGGCCCATTTATTTGCTAAGGTTGAATGCCGTAATCCTGCTGGTAGTGTTAAAGATCGTGTAGCATATCAAATGATTATGGACGCTTTCAATGATGGGAAATTAACCAATGACTCAGTAATTATCGAACCTACTAGTGGTAATACCGGTATTGGTCTTGCTCTTATTGCAAAAGTTAAAGGACTTAGGGCAATTTTAGTCATGCCTGACACTATGTCTATAGAAAGAAGGAAGCTTCTTAAGGCATATGGAGCCGAATTGGTGCTTACTGAAGGCGCTAAAGGTATGAAAGGTGCTATTGCAAAGGCAAATGAATTAGCAAAAGAGATTCCAAACTCATTTATTCCTTCTCAATTTGATAACATGTCTAACCCTAAAGCTCATTATTTAACAACTGGACCAGAAATATATCGTGATTTAGATGGCCAAGTTGATGCATTTGTTTCAGCTGTTGGTACAGGAGGGACAATTTCAGGTACAGGAAAGTATCTTAAAGAGCAAAATCCTCATACTCAAGTCATTGCAGTTGAACCTAAAGATTCGCCAGTATTAACAAAAGGTGTTGCAGGACCACATAAGATTCAAGGAATTGGGGCTGGATTTGTCCCTAATACCTTAGATACTTCTATTTATAATGAAGTTATTGCTGTGAGTAACGAAGATGCATATAAATTCGCTAGAGAAGCATCGATTGAAGGATTGTTTATTGGTATTTCTAGTGGTGCTGCTTTATGTGCCGCTATCGAAGTAGCATCAAGAAAAGAAAACGAAAATAAAAATATCGTTGTGTTATTCCCTGATTCGGGAGAACGATATCTTTCTACTCCAAGATTTATTGATTAATTATTTTAACGAAATCTAGCAATAAGTCCCCCATCTTGATATGACTAGGTCATTACGAAGCCATCAAGATTATTTATAACCTCTATAGGTGGGTATGAATTATAGCAAGAATCAATCAAGCAATGAGCAAATAATTGCATTATTAATAATAATAATAAGTTATACAATAACATTATAAATAATGTTATAATATAGATATGATAAGAAGAGCTTATAAATATCGTATCTATCCTAATAATGAACAAAAAGAGTATTTCTCTAAATGTTTTGGATGCGTTCGATTCTTTTATAATAAATCCCTAAGTGACATGAACGATATTTATAAAGCCACTAAAAAGTATGAGGATATTACTCCCACCACATATAAAGAAGATTATCCATTTCTAAAAGAAGTAGATTCTTTGGCTCTAGCTAATGCACAGATGAATAGGAACGCTGCATTCAAAGCTTTCTTTAGAGGCAATGCTAGGTTTCCTAAGTTTAAGAGTAAGAAGAATGATCAAAGCTATACCACCAATAATCAGAAGGGCTCGGTTAGATTAAGCGATAATAATAGATACATCACTATCCCTAAATGTAAAAGAATAAGAATTAAAAAGCATAGAGACTATGAAGGTACTATTAAATCAGTAACTATATCTAAAACGCCAGATGATAAATATTATATTTCGTTACTAGTAGAAACAGATATTAAAGAGCTTCCTAAGACCAATAACTATATTGGACTAGATTTAGGTGTTAAAGATCTTGTTATTACTTCTACTGGTCTTAAATATAGGAATCATAAGTATCTCACTAAGTCCGAAAAGAAACTTGCTAGAGAACAAAGAAAGTTATCTCATATGGTTAATGGTTCTAGTAACCACAATAAACAAAGAATTAAGGTTGCTAGAATCTATAAACACATAAATAACCAAAGAAATGATTATCTTCATAAATTAAGTAAACACATCATTGATGAAAACCAAGTCATATGTGTTGAAGATTTGAAGATTAAAAATATGACAAAAGAAAATGACTACAATAAATCGATGATGGATGCTTCTATGTCTAGGTTGCTTACTATGCTAACCTATAAGGCTAAATGGTATGGTAGAACATTAGTTAAGGTTCCATCTAACTTTGCTAGTAGTCAACTATGTCATGTATGTGGATATAAAAACCCTATCACTAAGAACTTGTCAGTTAGGACATGGAAATGCCCTAAATGTGGCATCATTCATGATAGAGATGTAAACGCTGCGAATAATATTCTAAGAAAGGGAATTGAAATACTTTCGAAGGATGGGACACATCCGGATAGCTTGTGTATGCTTGATCCGTTAGGGTCATCGAGCAAGAAGCCCCCACTTCTATAAGTGGTGGAGCATGTCACTTGTATCGCTATAACCAAGCTTTATAAATTCCATAATATTATCGTGGGTAAATTGTATTGAACTACCTAGATTTTCACTAGGTGTAATTACTAAAATATCGTCATTTTGAGGGATTTTTCCTTGTAATTCATCACTTTTTGTACGGATTATAACAAGTTTTTTATAGCCTGCTTCAAGTAATGCTTTGTATGGAGTGTTAGTGGTTATCCCTCCATCAAGATAATATTTATCCTCAACTTCAATAGGATTAAAGAAAGGATAGTTTGCACTTGCAGCAATATACATGGCAAGTGTACCTCTAGGACAATCTAATTTATTAATGATACGAGGTTTAATTGTGCCATTATTTATCATCATTTGTAGCGGGCTTAAGTTACGTGCAAAGTACGATCCGATAATTAGTGGTAAGACTAAAGGATTATTGTTCACTTCTAATACGCTAAACATGAATTCAATTGGGCTCTTTAGTACTGCTTCTTCGTTAACTTGATGAGCAACATAGGAATGGTAATAGTCACTAGCTTCTTTTCTATCGTTAAACGCTTCTGGAACGTGTTCTCTAATGAACCCTAAGTATGCATTTGTGAAGTTTGACTTGTCACCATTATAGTTATTGACAAAATCACATAATTTTTCGTTGTTAAAGATGTCTTTTGTTTGGAGGTTAGTGTAATAATCAAATAGTTTCTTGATACCACCTTCTATATATAAAGCACCATTAAGCGCCCCAAAAGACGCTCCTGATATAGCGTTAAACTTGTAGCCATTTTCTTCTAATGCCATCATAGCACCAACTTGATAGGCACATTTAACACCGCCTCCTTCGAGGACTAAGGCAACATTTTTATCCATATTTATATTGTGACTGTTATTTTGGCTTCAGTAGTGTTGATAGAATCAATCTTCACATTCCAGTTACAACGTGATCCATTATCAAGTCTTGTGCCATTAGGGAAACATCCTGCATATTGATTTAGTGAGAATGTATCTCCAGCCTTAAATAAGTTACTGCTAGATAAGTATTCATTAGTATTGCTTCCGGTATAATCACCTTTTCTAATAAGTTCAAGAATACGGAAGTTTCTTAATTCAGCAGCAACTGAACAATATGCATTTGTATCCTTATTGGTTGTATAAGTAGTATTAGTGCAGCCTACTAGATATGTTCCATCATTTTCATCGATTGTATTAACAATTGTGTAAGAACTTACTTGTTTACCTCTTCTTGTTGATTCATTGATTTTAAGTAATCTAGCATCTACGTGCCAAATTCTAATGCCTGGAACTTTTGGTCCAAGAGGATATTTAGAATTATATTGATATTCACTATCAAATTCATTAACTCCGGTTGGGGAATAATATTCTAAAAGAATATATTCATCATAAGCAGAATTAGATGAGAAGTTAGGACTAAGTAAGATAACATCACCACTAGATTCAAATGGTTTAATAGTGATGGTAGTGCTACTAGTAGGCACATATGGGTCAGCCCAACCTAAGGATATAACACTATAAGGATCGTGGCCTCCGACATTATAGTCTTGCATGGAGAATCCTCCAGCCCAGACATCATCAACATCCGCATAGTCATAATAATCATCTAATCCGAATACGTGGCCCATTTCATGAATATATGTATGCCCATCAATTAAGAGTCCGCTTTCTAAATCAGGAGTCATAAAGTCATAACTTGCCCAGATAAATGTATTAGGATTTGGATTAGTTGTGTTAGCAGTGGTTTCAAGCCAAGATGTATAAGCCCACATGTTAGTGTTCTTTCTATGGCCTTTTAAATCATCACTCTTATAATTTGGGCCTCCATATACCGCTAATATACCATCGATATATCCGTTCTCATCACTATCAAAATCTTTAATTTTTGTAGGGTTTTTAGCTTTCCAATCGTTAACTGCAGCCTTAATGATGTTTGCGGTGTCTTCGCTAGAATTTACTGAATCATATTTCTTTCCTGATTCATACCAATCGGCGACTTCGCCTTCAATATTGCATGCTCCATAGCTTTCCGCATTATAGTAACTAGCAATACTATACCAACCTGTATCTTCTCCATCACCAAAGGCAACAGATTTAAGATTGTTAGAGATAACTCCTCTTTCTTCGTCACTAATAAATTCTTCTGTATCACTAAAAGCGATAGGTAACACTAAGAGCTTTGGGTTACCAGTAGTTGGCATTGTATCAATTGCATAGTAGTGGTTATCTGTTAAAACTTCTTGTGTATATGTGAGTTTTTGTTTTTCTCCCGTCCAAGGAGTGGCAGGAGTAGAACTTGTATCCATGATAATATTAAAGAATGAACACCCACTGAGAGCGAGTGAACTGATAACGGTAGAAAGAATCAATAATCTTTTCTTCATAACGCCTATACTAAAGTATACACCTTTTTCATTAAAAAGCACAAATCAAGCAAATATACTTTATTTATCTATTATTTATTTATAAAATAATGAATATGAGTGAAACAAATTCTAAAAATCCTTTGATGGATACGCCAAAAAAGAAAAAACACCTTTGGGGTCTTTGGATTCCATTAATTGTCATCTTTTCTATTGTCATTCTTCCTTTAGGAATCGTGGCAATACTGTTTTATGATCCTCATCATATCGATACAGGAATTACTGAAAAGAAAGAGGAAGCAGCAATATTTAATTCCGTCATGACCGATATGTTTGATGGTTGTAGAAAAGAGAACCCTACAATTGATCTTAAGATTACCCAAAAACAATTAAACCAACTTTTGTATAATGCTTCTAGCAACTTACCAGAGCAAGCTAGTAAGTATTTAAAACAATTCTCCATCCAAATCACTGATGATTCCTATGTCTTTGATTTAGAGATTGGAGCATTCGATGTCTTAAAGTCACATGTTACTATTAAAACCATTATTCAAGTTGACGCTGATTTAGGTAATGGTGATAAAGGCTTCTTATTTGCTATTAGTGATTTAAAAGTCGGTCGACTTGGTAATATGCAAGGATTACTTCCTTGGGCTGCTAATACCATTGGTCTAGATTTATCTAGTATCTTTAGTAGTGCAGGCTTATCCATTAAAGCGGATGTTGATAATTTAAGGTTAACTTACTCTTATGATGACTTTGTTAGTGATATCAGCTCTAAGGCTGGTTCTACTGACCCATTATTCTTAAATATTTTCTCTAATTTCTTTAAGGAAAATTATATTTCTTTCACTCACGTCGCTGATCAACATATTATCGGCTCTATCAATATGGGGGATTTCTTAGCAAATCCTCAATACACCAATAGCGATTATGTCATTAATCCTAAGATGGGTACTAATAACGATATTCCAATGCTCACATATTATTCTAATATTGTGACTTCATTAATTAACGCAAATATCATTCCAGATCAAAACGTTGAAGAAAATGCGAGAACAACACTTAAGTTCTTAACTTATGGTAAGGACTATATCAATAGCAGTGAAGAAAGTTTCATTAATACTATCTATGATAATATTAAAGCTGACTATTGTTCTAACTTAAGTATCGATGATTATTCTGACTTGAGAAAGGCAGAAGTGTTCGGTGATGATTCGTCTAGTTTAATGGATCGTGTTACTAACGAAGTTAATGATATTTTAAAAAATCCTTCAACTTTTAGTGAGTATGTTTCTGACCTAGCAGATCCTTCTGTAGAAAGTATCTATATTTTTGGTGGAAGCAAAGCCCCATTCACTGTCACTGATGCTGAAGTGCGTGATTTAATTAAATCTAATGAGAATCTCATTGGTTATGGCTTCACATTTATCGGCGACGATGCAAACGGAGATGCAAAAGTATCTTATGCAGTGTTAGATAACGTTTATCCAACCATTCTTGCAGCTGATCCAGTAGTTGAAGGCTCTAAAGATATGATGGCCTTAACATTTGGCTTAAATATTAACGGAGCAGAAACATCATTAATTCTTCCTATGGAAGGTAAAGAAGTTCATGATGGCGAAAAACACGGATTATCCTTTGATATGAAAAATGCTGATTTATTATTTGGCACCAAAACATTCCCTGATTTAAAAACTCAACTTCAAGAGATTATCAACCATGTTGGTAGTAGTGACGGCGACATCATTCAATTCTATAAAAATCCTGAAACTCAAAATATTGAAGAAGTAAGAATCATGCTTGATTTCGGTGATTATTTCGCAAAACATGAACATGATGATCCAAAGGATCCATTTACTGAATTTAATAGAATGGCGAATGACGCTCATGCTCATTTAGTAGTGGATTTTGACTTCAAGCAAAGAAGTAGTGATGCTCCAGGGAAAAGAACCGGTCAATTTGATGTATCTATTGGATACGTAAAAGATTCGGAATAATATTGGTTATTAATCGTAAAACGATTATAATATAAAAGAAAGAAGGTAAAATTATGCCATTAGTTAGTGCAACTAAAATGATTAATGACGCTCATGCAGGTCATTATGCAATCTGTGCTTTTAACATTAACAACTTAGAATGGACCAAATCTATTCTTGAAGCTTGTGAAAAAGCCAAAGCTCCAGTCATCCTCGAAGTTAGTGAAGGAGCAAACAAATATATGTGCGGCTTCAAAACAGTCGCCAATATGGTGAAGAACATTGTTGAATTCTTAGGCGTTACCATCCCAGTGGCTCTCCACTTAGACCATGGTACCTATGAAGGTGCAAAAGCTGCTATCGAAGCTGGTTACACCAGTGTTATGTTCGATGGTTCCCATTATCCATTCGAAGAAAACTTAGAAAAGAGTAAAGAAATTATTGCTTTAGCTCATAGTAAGGGTATCTCCGTTGAATGTGAAGTCGGTGGTATCGGTGGATCTGAAGATGGTGTCACAAGTGCTGGAGAAAAAGCTGATCCAGAAGAATGCCGTACCATTGCTAACTTAGGAGTTGACTTCCTCGCTGCTGGTATTGGTAACATCCATGGTATCTATCCAGCTGATTGGCAAGGCTTAGATCTCCAACGTTTAGCGGAAATCCAAGAAGCTACCAACGGTAAACCACTCGTCTTACACGGTGGAACAGGTATTCCATATGAAATGGTGAGAAGCGCAATTGAAAGAGGTGTTAGTAAAGTTAACATCAATACTGACCTCCAACTCGCGTTCGCTAAAGGTGAAAGAGAATATTTCGAAGCTGGTAAGGATCAAGACCTCAAGGGTAAAGGATTCGACCCACGTAAATTACTCAAACCAGGTTGTGAAGCCATCAAAGCAAAAGTTGAAGAATTATTAAAGGCTTTTGGTTCCTACGGCAAAGCTGCTTAATAGGTATTAATTATATTAATAAGCGGGCTAGAAATGGCTCGCTTTTAATGTGAAAAAATATCCTGAATTCTTAAACTAAATTCCGTTTTTCTTCGGAAAGATGATTTTCTTAGAATAAAGTCCGATTCTTCATTAGA
>SVAY01000003.1 GCA_015059185.1 Erysipelotrichaceae bacterium | reverse complement strand
GTCTCCTTTATTAATCTAGCAATTAACATTGTAAGACTTTCCTTTTTAATTGTTACCTACAAATATCAAACGGTATCGCAGGGAAAATAAGTAGTGGGTTTAACTTGTTAATGTGATAAAATAAACGTGTCAAAGGGAAACCTCTTGATAGGGTGCCGTTTAGGTCCCGCCGAACCGCGAGAGACAGTCTCGCTTTTCTTTTATTAAAGATAAACTACAGCTTTTTGATTTCTTCTTTTATAAAGTTGATGACATCTTCTTTAGAGATTCTTTCTAACTCTCTACATATGTCATCAGCTTTTTTGTCGTTGTTTTTACGCTCAATTAAGTAATCAACAGTCACACCAAATAGATCTGCTAATTGAATAAGCTGGTTGATTTTCGGTTCATAAATACCGTTTTCCCAATTTAATATCGTTTGACCAGAAACACCAAGTTTATTGGCTATTTCATTCTGCGTCAAACCACTCTTATTACGAAGTTCCCTTAATCTCATTTATTTATACCTCATAGTCAAATAATCAAAGAAACCTTGATTTGAATATAGATAAATCAAGTTAAACTTTGTAGAATAAAGGGTGAAGTCAAGGAAACCTTGATTTTATTCTCTACGAGGTTAAGCTATGACTGATTTTGATGCTGAACAGCTAATAAAGCAAATTAAAGAATTAGAAGCAGAACTAAAAGCTGCAAAAAAATATGGTTTGGTTTGGGACAAAGAAGACAATAAAGAGGATGTTGTTTTGCAATGTGAAACGCATATTCCTGTTTTAGTTGAAGACAAAACAAAAAAAGTAGTTGTTAGCGATTTGTGCCAAAACAACAACGTTTTGATTGAAGGAGACAATTATCATTCGCTTACAACGCTCAATTATATTCTCAAAAACTCGATAGATATTATTTATATTGATCCACCATACAACACTCTTATCAATGATTTCAAATACAATGATAAATATGTTGGAGTAGATGATGGATATAAGCATTCAAAGTGGCTTTCTTTCATGCAGAAAAGATTAAAACTAGCACGAGAATTGCTTAATGATAATGGTGTTATCTTTATCAGCATAGATGAACACGAATTTTGCCAATTGAAGCTGTTGTGTGATGAAATATTTGGAGAAAGTAACTTTGTTGAATGTTTCACTAGAAACTCTTCATCAGGTGAAAAGACATCAATTTATAGCATCAATACCAATCAAGATTATGTTCTTTTTTACGTAAAAAGGTCTGCTTCTTTCAAAGCTCAAAAACTCATAAAAGGAGTTCAAAAAGATTTTTCCGAATATTCTAATCCTGACAATGATCCAAATGGTCCTTGGAAAAAAGATTCTTTAGTTATCAAAATTGACGGCGGCCGTTATGGTTATGCGCGTTATCCTATTACTAATCCATACACAGGTGAAACCTATTTACCTCCTGTCGCCTTGGATGAAACTGATAGAAAACAATGGCATTATGTCGAAGAAACTTTTAACAAATTGTTAGAAAACGGCCAAGTTGTTTTTGAAAAGTCAAAGAATTATAAAGGCAAATATGGTTTCTATATAAAGAAATATCTTAAAGATGTTACTAATTCCCAATCGAATATTAACTCCCTATTCTTACTTGATTCTCAATATCAAAACGCAAACGGAACAAGAATGTTAAAGAAGATATTCAACAAAAATAATGTTTTCCCATATTCAAAACCTGTTTCACTTGTTAAATCATTAATTGATTTAATCGATAATAAAAATGCTGTTGTGTTAGATTTCTTTGCTGGTTCTGGAACGACAGGGCAAGCAGTTCTTGAATTAAATAACGAAGATGGCGGTTCAAGAAAATTTATTTTATGCACTAATAACGAAAGCAGCATTTGTGAAGAAGTAACTTTTCCAAGATTGAAGACAGTAATTACAGGAAAAAGAATTGATGGATCAAAATATAGTAGTGGGCTTAGAGCAAACCTTTATTATTACCACACAGATTTCATTAAAGACGAAAATAATACCGAGCAGGCTAAATACAACCTGGTTGAAAAGGTGGATGCTCTACTCTGCATAGCTGAAAACATTTTTGCTTTAAAAGAGAGAAACGAGTATTCGTCTCATTTCGCTAGTGGTGATAGACACTTATTTATATACAACGATTATTATAATTCCATCAAATTTGATGAATTTAAAAACAGAGTACTCAATACTAAAGGGGAAGCCATTGTCTATATTTATTCAAGCGATAACAATGTGGACGAAACTCTTATCCAAGGAGACAACGTAACATTAAAACCAATTCCTTCGAAGATATATGAAATTTATAAGGAAATTGTCGAAGACATAAAGAGGGATGAGTAATATGATTTACAGACTGAAGAATTACCAACGCGGTGCTGTTGATGAATTGAAAGGTTATATCACTTTAGGATTTAACTCTAATAATAGAAAAGAAGTCGTTTTTAAAGCGCCTACTGGTAGTGGCAAGACCTTTATGGCTTCTTCCTTGTTTGAAGAATTGGCAGGCGAGCACCCAGATATAAATTTTTGTATCTTATGGGCTTGCCCAGGTAAGGGAGAATTGCATAAACAGTCGCACGATGCCGTTAAAACGTACCTTGGTGGAAATCCTGTTTGCTCTTTGCTAGAGGAAGACTTTTTTGGAACTCGCAAATTTATCAAAAACAAAGAAATAGTATTTATTAACTGGGAAAAGCTGATTATCAAAGACAAGGGCACGGGCACATGGGCAAATAATTTAATGAAAGAGCAAGAAGGATTAAACTTTTTGGATGTCATCGATAGGACTAAAAAGAATGGAACTAAAGTCGTTTTGGTTGTTGACGAGTCTCATGTTGGGTCATCAGCAAAAACAAGAATTCAAGAATTCATAAATACAATAATCATTCCTAATATACTTTTAGAAATGTCAGCAACGCCATTAAACGACCACATTGACGTGGAAGTTAATCCTAAAGATGTTATTAAAGAAGGCATGATTAAAGAAGATGTTATTGTAAATGAAGGCATTAAAAAAGAAGACAAGAGCCTTGCTGAAAAGGATAGTGAATTATTAATTTTAGAAAAGGGCTTTGAAAAACGCGAAGAAATAGTTAAAAAGTATGCTGAGTTAAATATAAATGTTAATCCATTAGTGCTTATTCAAATTCCGAACGTGGACGAAGGTGAAGCAAAGAAATTAGTCATTAAAGACTTCTTAAGAGGCAAAGGAATAACTGAAGCTAATGGTAAATTAAAGTTGTGGTGCGACAATCATGATCCGTTTGATAAAAAAGAAATTAGAAAGAATAATGATATAACCGAATACCTAATTTTCAAAACCGCAGTTGCTACCGGATGGGATTGCCCTAGAGCACATATCTTAGTCAAATTCCGTGAGGGCAAATCTGAAACATTTGAAACTCAGACTATTGGACGTATTTTAAGAACTGCAGAAGCTAAGTCTTACGATGATGCTTTACTTGATAATGCTTATATTTTCACTAATATTTGGACTTTTGAAACTAAACAAGACACCTATAATCCAAACAAGATTAAAACCGAATGGACCAAAATGAGAGATGGATACACTCAATTAAGAGTGTGGGCGCAAACAAAACTTAAATCATTTTATAGATCTAGACAAGAGGACTATAACTCTGCAGACTCTAGATTTGGTGAATATTTATTCAAATCATTTATGAAAAGAATGGGCCTTACTGAAGAAGACAGAAAAAATGTTTTATTCGATGACCCAGAAAGATTAGAAGATGCCGGCCTTAAACTAGAAACCAATACTGGTGATGTTGTTCTAGAAGAAACAAATTTAGGCATGCAAAATATTGCTGAAGAAAGAACAATTACAGGTAATGCTGTTGATGTTCAAATGTCTGAAAACGATGTTCAAGCACAATATAACGCAATTATTAGAGACAATTTAAATGGCCTGGCCTATGTCAGATCTAAATCTCCAATTAACACTGCAATCATGGATGTGCTTAGCACATTTATAAAAGGATTCACTAGAAGCGAAAAAGTTAAGAGATATATGCAAATAGTGGTCAACAATAGAGACTTATTTGCTGAAGTTATTTCTGAAGCTACAGCTGAGTTTAGGCAAATGCTTTCAATTAACGCTGGTAAAAAAGGCGTTAGGTATGACTTTAAGATTGAAGAAAGCCGTGCTTATTCATCTGAAACACATACAATGTTATTGGGAATAAAATCTCTTTATAGTCCTTTGTTTGTGTTAAAGAACGCAAGCGGGCAAGTCAACTATTTAGAAAAGAACTTCCTTCAATATCTTGATACACAAAACGCTGTTGAGTGGTATTGGGAAAACGGAAGCGAACTAATGAGAATTAACTTTGGTATTTCTTATAACAACGGAATGAGTACATTCCAGCCAGACTTCATTATTAAATTCAAAGACGGAAGCGTCGGTATCTTTGATACTAAGCCTAATGACGAAACAAATCTTGCAGACACAACCGTTAAAAACGAAGCTCTTCGCGATTATCTTTATGACATTAATCAAAATCGTGGATACGATCCTAAAGTAGTGGGTGGTATTGTTTGCCAATCAGGCACTCAATTCTATCTCTTTGAAGGAAGAGATTATCACGATTACAACTCTAATCACGACGGTTGGGTGAATTTCAATGAATTCCTCCGCAAAATTGAAGATGCCTACGATATTGAGAAGGTGCTTAAAAAGCTAAAATAATGATTTTATAATAGTGGTGTAGAGTTTTTTCCATAAGGTGTAGAATTGTATTAAAATCTTTACACCCTGCCAACTTGAATGTTGACTCGTACCTATTAGTGTGGTGCGAGTTTTTGTTTTTATGCAGGTAGTATTGCGTGCACATCAATTTATTGATAAATCTATTTATGTTATTATTTTCCTATGAGTAATATTAGGTATTGCATTAATTATTTAAAACAAATAAATGTTATTGATGAACCATTAGATGATTCGTTTACCACTTTTAGAGCGCTACTAAATATCACCATGCCTATAAACTTAAGTGATGAGTATTATCATAAGCAAGACGAAGTATTAAAAGAACTATTAGCTACCAAACACATTATTGATGTTTCTAACTTCAAAGAAGGAATGTCTATTTATAAAGGCGATATCACTTTATTTAAAGCTGATGCGATAGTGAATGCATGTAATTCTCAAATGCTAGGTTGCTTTGTACCTGGCCATCACTGTATTGATAATGCAATACATACTTTTGCAGGATTAGAAGTAAGAAGAGATATGATGGAGACAATGAATAAACAAGGGCATGAGGAGCCTAATGGACAAGTGAAGGTGACTAAGGCCTACAATCTCCCTTGTAAATATATCTTCCATACAGTTGGACCAATATATTCAGGTATTCATCGCAATGAAGTTGATTTAGCGAGTTGCTATTATTCTTGTTTAAGAAAAGCTGATGAGATGAAGTTAGAGTCAATAGTCTTTTGTTCTTTATCTACTGGGATATTTGGATTTCCAATTGAAAAAGCCAGCAAAATTGCTATTAAATGCGTTAAATCGTATTTAAAGGAAGAAAATAAGAATATTAAAAAAGTGATATTTGATGTCTTTAGTGATTCTGATTATGAGACATATAAAGATAACATGGATGAGATAGGATTATGATTATTAATACAGGTCAAAGAACTGATATACCTGCTTTCTATTCTAAATGGTTTATGAACCGTATCAGAGAAGGATATGTTTTAGTGAGAAATCCATATTATCCAACTGTTGTTACAAAGTTTTTGCTTAATCCTGAAGTAGTAGATGTCATAGGCTTTTGTACCAAGAATCCTCGACCAATGTTTCCCTATTTAGATGAATTAAAAGAGTACGGCCAATTTTGGTATA
Source organism: Erysipelotrichaceae bacterium (assembly GCA_015059185.1). Lineage (GTDB taxonomy): Bacteria > Bacillota_I > Bacilli_A > RFN20 > CAG-826 > SIG220. The sequence continues at coordinate 109,886 of SVAY01000003.1, read as the reverse complement.
TATCTATCACAGGGTTTGATAAAGATTTAGAACCAAATGTTCCTCCGATTAAACAAGTGATTGAAGATTTTAAATATTTATCTACTAAAGTTGGTAAGAATGCGATTGGGTGGAGATACACTCCAATCATTGTGAATAATAAATACACGAAAGAATACCATATCAAGATGTTTAATGATATTGCCTCTAGTTTAGATGGATACACTTCTTTAGTGGCTTTTGGCTTTGTTGATATCTATCCGAAGTTAAAGAAGATTCATCCAGAAATAGTAGATACAGATGATAATACCAAGATCGAAATTACTAAAGCGTTTATCGAGATCGCTAAAAAGCACCATATGGAGCTTAGGCTCTGTTCAAAAGAGAAGTGGTTAGGTAGTTATGGCGTTGATATTGATGGGTGCATGAGGGTGAAGGACTATGAGAATAGTGTCAACACTAAGTTAGATATTAAACAGAAAATGGAAGCAAGAAAGAATTACTGCGCTTGTTATCTTTCTAATGATATTGGTTCATATAATTCTTGTATGCATTTATGCGCATATTGCTATGCGAATGGGGACGAAAAAACGATAAGAAAGAATTATCAAGAGCATGATGATCATTCACCTTTACTTATTGGACATATTAATCCTAGTGATAAGATTAGATTAGCTAAGCAAGAATCGTATATTGATAAAACAATTACTTTATTTTAATTGTGAAAAAATAGAAAGAATCAAAGAACTTGTTAAATGGTCGTATTAGGAGCAGGAGCGGGTTTATCTACTGTGCTGGCTTTATATATGACGGAGATTATTTCTTAGAAAACTTCCCTGATATTAATAAGAAATGTGGATGAACTATTATATGCCAAATAAATATCAATTTGATATCATTATTCTAGAGGTGAACATATATGAAGGTTTTAACATAAACAAGTAAGAAGTCCCCCATCACTTGTGATGATTATATAACCTCTACTAGGTGGGGGATGAATTATAGCAAGTATCAATCAAGCAACGAGCAAATAATTGCATTATTAATAATAGTAATAAGTTATACAATAACATTATAAATAATGTTATAATATAGATATGATAAGAAGAGCTTATAAATATCGTATCTATCCTAATAATGAACAGAAAGAGTATTTCTCTAAATGTTTTGGATGTGTCAGGTTCTTTTATAATAAATCTTTAAATGATATGAATGATATTTATAAAGCTACTAAAAAGTATGAGGATATTACTCCCGCTACATATAAAGAAGATTATCCTTTTCTAAAAGAAGTAGATTCTTTGGCTCTTTCTAATGCGCAGATGAATAGGAATGCTGCTTTCAAAGCTTTCTTTAGAGGCACCACTAAATTCCCAAAATATAAGAGCAAAAAGAATGATCAGAGTTACACCACCAATAATCAGAAGGGCTCAGTTAGATTAAGTGATAATAATAGATACATCACTATCCCTAAATGCAAAAGAATAATGATTAAGAAACATAGGGACTATGAAGGCACTATTAAATCAGTAACTATATCTAAAACTACAGATGATAAGTATTATATTTCTCTATTAGTAGAAACTGAGATAAAACCATTAGAAAGCACTAATAACTCTATTGGTCTTGATTTAGGTGTTAAAGATCTTGTTATCACTTCTACTGGTCTTAAATACAAAAATCATAAGTATCTCACTAAGTCAGAAAAGAAACTCATTAGAGAGCAAAGAAAGTTATCTCATATGGTTAAGGGCTCTTCTAACAGGAACAAACAAAGAATAAAGGTTGCTAGAATCTATAAACATATAAATAATCAAAGAAATGATTATCTTCATAAGTTATCTAAACACATTATTGATGAAAACCAAATCATATGTGTTGAAGATCTTAAGGTGATGAAGATGAGTAAGGATAATGACTATAACAAATCATTATTAGATTCTTCTATGTCTAGATTGCTTTCTATGCTAACCTATAAGGCTAAATGGTATGGTAGAACATTAGTTAAGGTTCCATCTAACTTTGCTAGTAGTCAACTATGTCATGTATGTGGATATAAAAACTCTATCACGAAGAATCTCAATGTTCGTAAATGGAAATGTCCAGAATGTGGGACTACTCATGATAGAGATATAAATGCCGCGAATAATATTCTAAGAAAGGGAATTGAAATGCTTTCGAAGGATGGGACACATCCGGATAGCTTGTTTATGCTTGATCCGTTAGGGTCATCGAGCAAGAAGCCCCCGCTTATATAAGTGGTGGGGTAGTATGTCACTAATTAATGGTAGCCCACGAATTAACGGCAATTCAGTAAGATTAGTGGATGAGATTGTTAGCATCTTTAAACAAGATGAAGAGGGCTTACAAAACGCTCGTATCGTAGCGAGGAACATGGTCTTTTTAATGAAAGCGATTAAAGATGCGAAAGAAAAGTATGGTCTTCCAGAAAAAGAAGATATTCACTATACTCACTTTATTAAATAAATATGATTACAATTATTATTCGTTATAAAGGTGATGGAGATAACGCGAAAAGATTCGTAGAAGAAATGGTTTCTAGTGGTCTAGTTAACACTATTAGAAGTGAAGAAGGTAATCTTCGTTATGAATATTTCTTTCCTTTAGATGAAGATGGAAGTGTATTGTTAATTGATTCTTGGATTAATCAAGAAGCGCTTGATAAGCATCATCATCTCCCACTTATGGAAGATATTAAAAGACTTAGAGAAAAATATGATCTCCATATGGAAGTAGAAAAATATAAAGATATTAAAGATTCTAAAGATGAGAAATATATTAGGAAATAGTGTTATTAGGATTAGTGTCCCTATATTACTCTTTATGTCACTTATAGGGTGTAAGTCTAGCACTCAAGAAATAAGTATTTCAAGTAGCCTAGAGGAAGAAATAGAAATGAAATTAATTATTGATAATCAAAATATAGAAGTAAGTTGGTTAAATAATGAATCAGTGGATGATTTAAAGTCTTTAGCAACTAACGAACTTACTATATCAATGCATCAATTTGGTGGATTTGAACAAACTGGTCCAATTGGTAGTTCCATTAGAAGAAACGATATTCAAATGGATGTCGTTCCTGGAGATATTGTCTTATATCAAGGCAATCAAATATCGGTTTTTTATAATCCAAGTGCTTGGAGCTATACGAAGCTTGGTCACATCGAAATGAGTCAAGATGCATTAAAAGATTTATTAGAAAAAGAATCAGTGACTTTTATTTTGACAACCAAATAATATAAAAAATGCTTATCACTAGTTAATTATGTGATATCTTTATTTTTATGAAGTTATCTGAGTTAAAGAATAACAAGTTATTACTACTCTTTATTCCTATCTTTCTAGAGACATTCTTTTTGATGCTTTCTGGGATGGCGGATACTTTGATGCTATCTCGTGTAGGAGATAATGCGGTTGGAGCAGTCGGTACTGCCAATACTTATGTCACGATATTTTTCATCCTTTTTGCCGTGATGAGTAATGGGCTTGTTGCGGTTATGACTCAATATATTGGTTATGGTAAAAAGGGAGTAGCGTTCCAAGCTAGACAACTCGCGATAGTTATTAATGGAATTATCGGTATCATTCTTACCTTTATTTTAGGATTTGGAGCAGAAGCGATTGTTAATGGGCTCGGCGTTGCTGATAATTTAAAGGAAGATGCGATTATCTATCTTAGAATTATTGGTTCAGGCTGCTTATTTGATGCATTAATCCCAGTATTTTCTAGTTATTTAAGAGCTTTTGATAAATCTAAATATTCTTTAATTGCGGCTTTTAGTGGCAATATTGTGAATGTCATATTTAATGCATTAGCGATATTTGTATTCCATACTGATGTTGTAGGTGTTGCCTTTGCGACTTTAATTGGTAAAGCGGTGAACATTGCTTTATGTATGTTATTTGGTTATCTAAAGATTAAAGGTTTAAGATTTCCTGAACGTGTATCACGTAAGAAATTAATCCTTGATATTATTCGTATTGGTATTCCTTCTGCTTTAGAAACGATTATCTATTCTATCGCAATGGGGCTTATCATGATGCTTTTAGCTAGGATGGATACGAATGGTAATGCAGTGACAGTGAAAGCATACGCTCAACAGATTACTAATTTCCCATATTGTGTGCTATTTGCTTTATCGCAGGCTAACATCATTATTGTTGGTTGGAATATCGGTAGAAATGAACTGAAGAAGAGCTATAAAGACACGAAAGTAGCGGCGTTAATTGCGTTATGTTCAGGAATGCTATTTGAATTACTATTTGCTCTTATTAGTCCGATGTTCTTAAAGATGTTTACTGATAATCAAGAGATTATTAAATTTGTACAATATGCTTTATTCATTGATATTGCTCTTGAATTAGGTCGAGCCATTAATATGGTATATGGTCAAACCCTTAAATCTACGGGTGATTCAGTATTCCCTGCTATATTAGGGGCGATATTTATGATGAGTGTAGCAGTTGGAGGATCGTACTTATTTGGTATTGTCCTTAAACTTAATGTTTTAGGTGTTTATATTGCTCTAGCAATGGATGAATGTATACGAGCGATATTTATGTATTTAAGATGGAAGACTGGTAAGTGGGAAAAGAAGATTGTGGTGAAGCATGATGATGTCCCGATATTAGAGGAGAGCAATTAGCTCTTTTCTTTTTACCCAAACGAGTTATAATGTAAGAAAAGTAAGAAAGGTAAGAATATGGATAATAACGAAGATAGATTCATTGTTTCAGTCAAAGTTGGCCCTAAAGGTCAAATTACCATTCCTAGTGAAGCGCGTAAGATGTTTGATATCAAAGAAGGTGAAACGCTGATGGTATTAGGTGACAAGAACCGTGGACTAGCGATTGTTAAAGCAACAGATTTTTATAGTTTAATGGAGGGCAAGTTTAATGGATAACATTTTATGTGTCTCTAACCTCAACAAGAAATATCCAACGTTTGAACTTAAAAACGTGTCTTTTTCATTGAAGCCAGGTAGCATCATGGGCTTCATTGGACGTAATGGGGCAGGTAAAACTACCACATTAAAAGCGATTATGAACCTCATCCATTATGAAAGTGGAAAGATTATCGCTTTTGATACTGATATGACGGAAAATGAATTAGAGAATAAACAACGTATTGGTTTCGCCTTAAGCGAACTTAATTATTACCCTAATAAAACTATCAAGCAATTAATGAATGTCACCAAGAGATTTTATAAGAACTTTGATGAGAAGAAATTTGGTGAAGTGTGTAAATTGTTTAACTTAGACGTGAATAAGAAGCTTGAACAATTATCAAGTGGTATGAAAGTTAAATATAGTGTAGCGATTGCTTTATCCCATAAAGCGGAGTTACTCATATTAGATGAACCAACTTCTGGTCTTGATCCAGTATCTAGAGATGAAATATTAGATATCTTTAGAGAAATTGTAAGAAGTGGAGATCGCGCGATATTGTTCTCTACCCATATCACTAGTGACTTGGATAAATGTGCAAACGATATCACCTATATTCATAATGGAGAAATTTTATATACCGGAACCAAAGATAATTTTGTGAACTCATATCTCTTTGTTACTGATAAAAGCAAGAATCACGATTTAGAAAAAGAATATGTTGCCTTTAAAGAACTCGATAATCATATCGAAGGATTAATCCTTAAAGAGAATAAGGATAAATTTAAAGGAAAAGATATCACAATTAAAGAACCAGATTTAGAAGAAATCATGGTCTATTTAGAAAGGAGCAAGAATCATGAAAGCTTTACTTTATAAAGAATTCCGTTTAGCGATGCATCCAATCTGCTATTTATTTATTTTCCTCTTTCCTTTTATGATACTCATTCCTAATTATCCTTTAGCAATATCATTCATCTATATCTTATCTACTTATCCGATTTTGTTCTTAGGAGCGAATAAGGGTCAGCAAAGTAATGACTTATTATATTCAACGCTTATGCCTGTTAGGAAAAAGGATATTGTTTTAGCTCGTATCATTACAGTGATAACAATCCAAGTTGTCTCAATCCTTATCCAAGCAGCGTTAGTGCCACTTGCAATTTTATTAAATGGAAATGTTTCTAAAGCTGGTAGTGTTGGTATTGGGCTTGATGGCTATGTATCAATGGTTGCAATTGTATTGATTGGTTACGCGATTGCAGATTTAATCTATTTCTCAATCTACTATAAAAACGGTAAGTCAATTGTCATGTCAACTTTACTGATGATTCTTGGTTTTATTGTTTATTTATCAATATTTACCATCGCTATTCCATATATTCCTGGTTGTGAATGGTATACTGGTATTCTTGTTGATAAAGGAATAGGTGTTCAATTCGCATTCTTAGGAGGAGCTTTATTAATCTCATTCATCCTCCATTTTATCGTCTATAAGAGTGCATCAAAAGAATTAGAGAAGGTAGATTTCTAAACTTCTAACTCAAACGGCTTTTTGAGCAAAATAACAAGATTTTAAAAGGTTTTTGCTGCTTTTTAGCCGTTTTTTAGTTAAAAAAAGCAAGTATTTATTTAATTGTTCTTGTATTTTCAACCTTTTAATATAAAATATTTATATTGAAAAGGAGACTTTCTATATGAAAAAAACTCTCAAAGGACCAGCAGTTACATTTTTTGTGCTAGCTTTGATTTTTAGTGTTGCTTGGATCGCCGCATTCATGCTTCATGGATTATTAGCTGACACGATTGCATTTGATTTTGCTAAATTCCTAGAAATTTGGTTACAACCAAGATTAGACGCAATTTTACCTTTCTTCAAAGGTGAATTATACGGCTTTACACCAGATAACGCTAACTTCTATCTCACATACGTTGGATTTGGCGTACTCGGTATCATGCTCGTGTTCATGATTATTGGACTCATCCTTTCTATCAAGAACAAGAGAGCCAGATACATCCCATTTGGTTTAATTATGTTAGTTGCCGCTGTTGCAGCTTTCGAATTCGTTTTAATGTACGGTGCCTATTACGGCAATTGGCTCAATTTCAACTTCAGTGATAGTACCCATATTGGCAATATCGCTTTCACTTGGGGCACATTAGTTGCTGCCGCTTTAGCTTATATCTTCTCTATTATTGAAGTGTTTGTTGGCGCTGCCCGTGCTAAGAGATTACTTGAGGCTAAGAAACAAGCTGAACAACCACAAGAGGCTGCCGAAGAAGCACCAGCTGAACAACCTGAAGAACAACCTGCTCAAGATGTTAATGAATTCTTCACCGTTGCTCCTGCAGCTGAAGAACAACCAGTAGTTTCTACTCCAGTCGAAGAAGAAAAGAGTGAAGACTATGACACAATGGCTGATTTTGCAGCTGAACCAGAAGAACAAGTTGCACAACCAGAAGAAATCGTTGTGGAAGAAGTCCCTGAACATAAAGACGCAATCACTAAAGATGATTTAGCTTCTATATTAAAAGATGTCGTTAGAGATATCGTAAGAGATGAAATTGCTCGTGCTAATGCTGCTAGAGAAGAAGAAGCTCACCCACACACACATCGTGATGGTGACCACAGCATTACCGGTGCCACCTTTGGTGGACCACTCGTTGTCCAATACTTCAACGGTGGTATCAATGGTCAAGATATGGCTCCATCTTTTACCCCAGCACCTCAACCAGCTCCTGCTCCAGTAGTCGTGCAACAACCAGCACCTCAACCAGCTCCTAAAAAGGAAGAACCAAAGCCAGAGCCAAAGAAGGAAGAACCAGCTCCAGTAGTGGTTCCAGTTCCAGTCGTGGTTGAAGAACCAGCTCCAGCACCAGTTGAAGAAGAAAAGGAAAAGAATCCAATCATTCGTATCCCATTCACTGAAAGAATGCTCAGTGCTGAAAAGGATATGAAAGATAACTATAACGAACTTAAGAATGAAATTATGTCTTATGGTGTCAATTCCCGTGTTTCTAACTCTGGAGATACATTCCGTTTACATCGTAAAACATACATTAAGTTAACAATCGCTGGTAAGAGCTTAAAGTTATACTTCGCTCTTGATCCAAAAGATTACGCTGATAGCAAAATGCCAATTGGTGATGCTAGTCAACATGCAGTCTACGCTGAAATCCCATTAATCTTCAAGGTTAAGAGTGGCTTATCTCTCCGTAGAGCAAAAGAACTCATTAGAGACGTGATGACAAAAGACGGCCTTGAACAAGGCGAAGTCGGATCCGTCAACTGGATCAAAGAACTTAAGGCTAATAGCAAATAGTTCTTTCTAAAAACATAAGAAAAGCTAGAGTTCAGTTGATTCTCTAGCTTTTTTATTACCTTTAATTATTTAATTAAGCATTCTTTATATTTCTTATAGATATCGTCTGCTAAATCTTCTAAGGTACCGGTATTATTTTCGATGAAATATTTAACGCCTTTAAGATGGGTTTTAGAGAAGACAACGCGATCGCTCTTAAGTCTTTTTTCTATGTCACATGGTTTATCACCACGGCATTTCATTCTCTCTTTTCTAATATTTGCGTTAGCAGTTAATGCAAATGTTACAATAGAGGGCTCATTTAAGGCTATATAAGCCTTCAAACCATTCGCTTCGACAACTAATATATGGTCATCCGCTATTTGGTCTTTACGGCTGCCGTAATAGTTTCCATTATATTCTGCGTATTCAACGAGCTTATCTTCTTCAATAAGCTTTTTAAATTGTTCTTTGCTCACAAAGAAATAATCGACACCATCAACTTCCCCAACACGCTTTTCTCTTGTGGTGACAGTGATTACACGTGTTAGCCCATATTTTTTCTCTATGATGTGGGCAACTTCGGTCTTGCCGCTCGCACTCGCTCCGCTGATTACTAACATAATATTGTAATTATACTACAATTTTTAAAATTCATTTCCACATAAATCGATAAAAATAAAAATTTTCAAAAAAATGAAAAAAAATTCAACATTTTCGGTTTTTAATCCGTCTTTTAAATATATATAGGGGAAATTATGAGAAAATTTGCATTTTTAATTATTCTAACACTGGTTCTTGCAAGTAAAGCGGAACCCTCTTTTATCCATACAGAGGCTAAAACAATGAATGGATTCTCGTGTACTTATACAAGCAATATTGTTGATCCGGTTGATCCTAAACCAAATATTAGGATTTCTGGAAGAGTCGATATTATTAATGGACCTAGTAAAAATAAATTAAGGATTAGATACGAACTATATTCCGATTCAAAATTTGGAATGGATATGAGTTACGCTAATGGATATGCCTCTAGTTTATTTACTTATCCAAAAATTGAATCAATCGAATATTCATTTGTCATCAATGACCAATATAATTATGTTTCTAGAAATATAGTAGTGAGATTAGGTATTTATGATGTTGGTTCTAGAACATATGTTAATTATATTGAAGACACCTTATACCCAAAAAAGAAAGAAACAATCAATATTGACGATATCAGTGGTGATTTAACATATGATAACTTCTTGTGCATCAGTGATAATCAACCAGTTGAAAGATTTAATTTCTCTAATTTTTCAAAAATAGTGGAGATTGAATATTATTATCGACTTGATTTATCTTCTTTATCATTCCGTTATTCATCACATAAACCATTTAGCTATAAAAAAGCATATTTAACATTTGATGACCCGTTTAGAATATTTCCGGATATAATCGAGATTGACAGAAAAAAGAAAGTAGATCTTTATCCATATCAAGAAAATAACGATATTCATTTTGGATTTAAAAACTTATTTGTTGAGCCTTTAACGTTAAAAATGGCAAGCACAAGTAAGATTGGCTATCAAAAAACCGATTATTTCTTTTTACCGAAAAATAAAATTAGTCAGTTGCAGGGTTTGAACCTAACTATAAATATGGAAGATGTTGGTATTAATGAAGTTTCTTTTGGTTATTCATTTTCCATTAATATCTCATCTTTATTGCTCGGACCTTGTGACGAATCTAAATACTGTATCGTAGGAGGAATCAAAAGATGATTGTTTTATACCTAGGATTCATTTTGGTAAGTTGCGTCATGTTGATGTTTAGTTACACTTACCAATTTTCAGGAATTAATCGAGTACTTTTATCACCCCCGAGCGAAGTGTTCGAATCATCGGTTCCTCTTACGATACAAAAGGAGGAAATTGTCCTTTATTATGACCAAGAAAAATTAAAAGAAAATTATGAAAATTATCTCATTCGAGAATTAACAAAATACACTTCTAAGTATGAAGTTGAATATTACTTTTATAACACGAATGATGGAGGTTTCTGTGATATCGAAAATTGCTCAGGAGTTGAGATAAAAGTGGAAACTGAAGTGATGCTTGGAATCAATCTCACAAGGATTATGAATTATGAAATTAAGGAGTCAGAATATTATGGAAAAAGAAGCATTAATTAGTTATATTGAGAACTCATTTATAAAAGACATTATTTCAATTCCTAATGTTACTGATATTGAGTATAATGGACGTTATATTTATTATACAACGAACGATAAAGGAATAAGTAGGAGTGGAATCGAGGTCACTCTTAATATGGTCAAAGACTTTATCAAACAGATTGCTAATATCAGTGAAAAGCAGTTTAATTATTTGAATCCTATATTAGATATAAATATAGGGCGTTATAGAATAAATGCGACGAATACAAGTGTAGCTAGACTTGTTGATAATGAAACCATTACTTTTTCTATCCGTATTGCCTCTAAAGAAGCCAAAATTGTCCATAATGAGGAATTCATGCCACTTGAAGTGGAAGAACTGCTAGATGGCCTAATATATGCTCATATACCCATTGTCATCAGTGGTGTGCCTGGTAGTGGCAAGACTGAGCTACAAAAGTATTTAGTGAGTCGAGTAAAAGAAGATGAACACGTTATTATCATTGATCCTGCCGTTGAATTATGTTCGCTTCAACAAAACGAAAACTTAAATATTACCTTATGGCAAGCAGATGAGAAAAATGAAGAGTCGGGTATCTCTAACCTGATTAAAAATGGATTAAGAAATAATCCTGACTGGATGATTGTAACTGAGGCTAGAGGAGAGGAGATGAATGATGTTTTGATCTCTGCTATGACTGGAGTTCCTATCATTACTACAATTCATGCTTTGGACGCATTTAACGCTCCAAGTAGGATGGCGAAAGCTGTGATGCTAAAAGAAAAAAGAATCGATTATCAAGACGCTCTTATGAATATAAAAGAGCACTTTAAGATATTCATCCATCTTAAAAAATATAGTGATAAGCATAATAACATTGTTCGTTATATCTCTTCTATTGTAGAGATTGATGAATCCGGACAACAGGTCGAGATTTATAACGATGATCTTCATAAGAAAAAGTTTTCAAAAATCAGTCAAAATCTTCTTACTATCCTTATTAATAATATAGACAAGAAAAAGCTTAGGAGGTTCATCTCAAATGAATAATTTATTGTTACTTTTTATCACACTCACACTCACATTTCCAACCGTCACTTTTATAGCGACTAATAACTGGATTACCTCAGCCATTGTTTTAGTGATGACAGGAGTCTACCTCTTTCTATATGCATACCCTAAGGTGAATAAGATGTTAGAGAGAAATAAGAAGTTTCATTCTTGCTACACATTCATTAATTCATTCATCATTGCTCTATCGGTAAAGGGCTCTCTCCTTTCAGCATTTGAAACGACAAATGGTGTGATGGATCAAGAGTATATGACAGTCATTGATGGCATCAGTAATCTCGCGGAAGAAGAGAGGCTAGATTATTTAAAAAGGCACTATGATTTTGATATCTATATGCTCTTCTTATCTGTCATCAAAATTTATATGGAACAGGGTGGGGATATTTTAAGCATTTCTTATTACTTAACAGAAGAGTTAAGGCGAGATGAAGATTACTTGATAAAATGCGAAAGTATTTCTAAAAGAAAGGTTATTGAATTCTCAATGCTTTGGTTGTTCACTTTATTAATAGTTTTGATCCTTAGATTTGCGTTAAATAGCTTCTACTTAAAAATTACTAATTTACTACTATTTCAAGTTGCAATTGGGCTCTTATTTTTGTTGATTATTGGCTCTATCCATCTATTCATTGCTAAAACTAATAAAGTTGAGGTTAGGGGGTATAGAAATGTTTAAGAAATTAAAGGAACAAATTGAGTACATTGGCTTATCAATAAAAAGAGAGATAATCATCTTTAGCGGGATCAACCTGGTGTTGATAATCGGGTTAGTTTTACTCATATATTTTCAAATGACAAATTTAATAATTTTTATGTATGCTATATTCATTCCTCTTACTGATTACATCTATCTTAGTAGATATGGTAGTTTGGTGAATAAAGTTAACGAAAACCATAACACTGAATTCATCTCGTTATTATCATATTTTGAGATATTTATTTCTAATCACAATAATGTTTATAAAAGTCTTGAAATGCTTATACCTTATAGCAGTGATTGGATGAATGAAAGGCTTAAGAAATTACTAGAAGAAATCGATAATGATAAAAGTGTTAATCCCTATATTAAGTTTAGTAAAAATTTTTCATATCTTGTCATTGAGAATGTTATGGTCTCAATCTATCAAATGGGGGAGGAAGGAGAGAGTGAAAAACTTCGCCAGTTTGATTATGTATTTTCTTCATTAAGTTCAACATTAATTACTAATAAAGTTGCAAGTCATGAGAAAGGAATTGATTCACTTAATGCATTTCCGCTTATTGGCGCTGGATTAATTACTTTAACCTTAACTTTATCAATTATTTCAATATTGGGGGAATTAACTAATGTCATCTAAGATTGGTTTACTTTTATCATTAGTAATTTTTACGATGTTTTTCTTGCTTTCTGTTGATGTGATGGCGATTCAATACCATTATTCCGACCTTGATAGTCAAAGTGTCACCATTGGTTTTGAAATAGCTCATTTAGAAACTTTAAATGATGAAAATATTGAGGTTTTAGAGGAAAAACACCATGTAATTATCACAAATATATCAAACAAAACTCCTGATTATGGGGAAGTTATCTATTACACAATTCTTAGGGAATATAAGCCGATTATAGTTTCTAAGGAAGTGATGGAACTCAAAATCGAGAGGAGTGCGATTAGAGGATATTATTAGAAAGGAGGAAGGTATGTCAGAAATCAAAGGCCAGATCCTTGGAATCATCATTGTATTAATGATATTCGGGGTTGTGAGTGGTGCGATGGTTGCAATGTTTAATAACTTGACTAAAAGTGTCTCCGACAATGTTGCAGAATTAGCATCAGAAGATTATACATCTCATGTCATGAGCATGTACGATCGCATCTAAAAAAACGAGAAGACGACAATTTGTCGTTTTCTTTCTTTAATTATTCTAAGAATAAGACTAGAATAAAGAATATTAGGAGACCATAACATGAATTCATTAGATACTGTTAAATCAATCTTATCTAAAAGAGGCGTTGATGTTTCTAAACTTAAAGAAGATGATTCTTTACAAGAACTTGGTCTTGATTCTTTAGATTTAGTAGAAGTAATGCTTGAGATTGAAGATGCACTTAACGTTGAGTTTTCAAGTAACGAAATCGCTTCTTTGAACACTGTTAAAGACGTTGCAGAGTTAATTAACTCAAAAAAAGCATAAACATACTTGTGTCATTAACAAGTTTGTGTTAATATTCTTCTTGCGTTTAAGCCTCTGCCTACCTAGCTCAGTCGGTAGAGCTATCGGCTGTTAACCGATCGGTCGTGGGTTCGAGTCCCTCGGTAGGCGCCAAAAGTTGGCCTGTTGGAGAAGCGGCTTAACTCACCACCCTTTCACGGTGGCATTCATGGGTTCGAATCCCATACAGGTCACCAGCTTAAAAAATCGATGATTGTATCATCGTTTTTTTGTGACCTGAAAGGGAACCCTGAATGGTTAAGGCTTCCAACAGTCATGTGGCCTACCAGGGAACCCAGACCGAAAGGTTAACAGCAAGAAAACAATAGCAAAGCTATTAAGAGCTAGGTAGGCGATTGGACGCCTACAATGCTCCATCATTATATCTAAGTGCAATTTTTCTTAAGGATGCTTGATAATTTGGCCAATGAAATTCAATGGTGTGACGCCTTTTTTCATTCTTGATTCTTTTATTAGCGTATCGTGCATGCGGGTGTATTAGAAGTGGTCCAATGTGAAAACTATCATAGAAACCATATTTATATTCATATACATGTCTTAGAATTTGATTTCTAGAGGCGATAACGCCATATTCTAAATCACCATGGTAAATGTACTCAGCTAGAATATTCTCACTCATTGAGCCCTTAAATAAACACCTATTAATAATGTGTTCCACGAATTTGCGATTAGCGTTTAGTTCTTCATTAGCTGCTTTTATTCTTTTCTTTAAATAAAAAGTCACATCTTTATTTGGATACCGCTTTTTGCCTGTTCCATCAGTTGTGCCATCACCATATTGGTATAGTAAGATTGTTTCAATAGTAGTTTTACTAATACCTATCATTTTAAGATGATCAACAAAAAGAGTAATAAGTTCCTGATGAACTATACCATTCGCTCCTGTTTTGACGGAAAGGTAATGGGTTACATTATCGATAGTGATGAACAAATCTGGCTTCATTGCGTTATCAAGTCTTTCACACTTAATAATGGAATCTTCATCAACATGGCCAAACATAAATCTCACCATGTTACGCATGTTGTTTGATAGCGTAGAATATCTTTTGCCGTTTATGGCAATGACAATTTCCTCTTCAAAGAGGATGCCAACATTTTTGTTTTTCATAAAAAAACCTCCTATATATTCTTTTCAAGACGGAGGTTTTTGCTAAAATGTTGAAAAAATTTTAAAAAATTTGAAAAAAGTTAAATTTGATCGAGTTCTCGCTTGATTCCTTCTTTGTCAAGATTTTGACCAATGAAGACGACTTTATTTAGTTTATCTCCCCATTTTTCGTCCCAGTCGTGAGCAAAAAATTCATCGTTAGCAATCATTAATTTGATTTGCTTTGGTGTGAGTCTTTCAGAATACCATTCACCATTTTCTACTAATTTTCTTTGTTTACCAGCAGATTCATAGACATATGACATTCTTTCGTCTCCAACAAAGTAGACAATACCTTTTGCTCTAATGATGTTACGACCATTGGTCATTGTCCATTCATTGAATTTTGCGCGATCAAATGGACGTCTACGATAATAGACAAAGGTATTTACATCATATTCATCCGCAGTTCCTTCATCATCATTTTCTCCAATACCGTGCTCATGGTGATGATGGTGGTGATGTTCATGCTCGTGTTCATGCTCGTGTTCATGATGATGGTGCTCATGTTCATCGTCATCATCATGATCGTGATGGTCTTCGTCAGCGTCGATTTCATTGCCCCAATCATCAAATTCTCTAATCCAAGCCGCACTAGTGCTCGCTTTTTCAAAGTCAAATAAATTGGTATCCACTAATTCGTCGATATTGACATCACAGTAATCCGTTTCAATAATCTTAGCGGTTGGTTGGATAGCCTTGATAGTGATTTTAATTCTTTCTAATTCTTCTTTAGTAACTTCGCTTACTTTATTAAGTAAGATAATGTCACAGAATTCGATTTGTTGGATAACAAGGTTCTCTAAATCTTCTTCACCTCTTACGGTTTCTTTAAATACTTCTCCGCATCCAAATTCATCTCTTAATCTAAGAGCATCGGTAACAGAAATAATTGCGTCTAATGTATAGAACTTAGGAAGTTTTTGTTTCTTAAATTCATCTTCCATATATTGAATGGTTTGAGCGATTGGAACTGGTTCACAGATACCACTTGCTTCAATTAAGATATGGTCGAATTTTTGAGAATTCACTAAATCGGCTAATTGATTGATTAAATCTTTCTTAAGTGTACAGCAGATACAGCCGTTTTGAAGTGAAACGAGGTTATCATCTTGACTAGAGACAACACCGCCTTTTTGGATAAGTTCAGCGTCGATATTAATTTCGCCTAAGTCATTAACGATAACAGCCATATGTTTTCCATTAGCGTTTTTTAAGATGTGATTGATTAAAGTAGTTTTTCCGCTACCAAGGTAGCCAGTAATTAATGTAATAGGTACAGTTTTAAAACTCATATTTATCATCTCCCGCAAAGCATAATAACACATTTATAAAATAAAAAATAGAAATGTGCATAGATAAACATTTGAGAAAAAATGGAAAAATTTCAAGCGTTTTCCTTGTGAAAGAAATAAATGTGAGTATGATATTATCATATGACTTGGGAAGTTGTCGGTGATGTTTTACTAGATGCGCTTAAAGATAGTGCACTTGTATTTGCCTTTGTCTTTTTAGTTCATATCTTATTAGCTTTCTTTGAAGAAAAACTCGCTGATTTCTTAGTTCATAGAAAGAAAACATCAACTTTATTTGGATCTTTATTTGGTCTTATTCCTCAATGTGGCACGAGTGTTCTAGGTGCTGATTTATATATCAAGAAATATATTACTATTGGAACGTTAGTAGCGATATTCCTCTCTTGTAGTGATGAAGCACTAATTGTTTTATTAACGCATTGGAATGAGAAGACCATAATGGTTTTACCATTAATCGCTTCTAAATTTGTAATTGGGTTTGTTATTGGTGTTTTAGTTGATTTTATCTTTAGAAAACGTGAGATTAATGAAGATTATCATGAAGATCATAAATGTCATCAACATCATGATGAAGAAAATACTAACTTGCATAAATTCCTCATCCATCCTTTAATCCATTCTTTAGAAATCTTCTTATATGTCTTTATGATTAATGTGGTTTTAGGTTTAATTATTGCGGCGGTTGGAGAAGATAACTTCAGTGCTTTCCTTGTATCTAATAGATATCTCACCCCATTATTTTCTAGTATTATAGGCCTTATCCCTAACTGTGCTTCTAGCATCTTAATCAGTGAATTATATATTTCTAATTCATTATCTTTTGGCTCTTTACTTGCTGGTTTATTAGTGAATTCTGGCTTAGGAATGATGATTTTATTGAAAAATAAAAACACCATTAAAGATACGTTACTAATCTTAGGAATCTGTTTCGTTACAGCAGTGTTTAGTGGTTATATTTGTTGCTTAATATTTGGTTTTTGATTTCGTAATTGTAAAAAACTATGGAGAGGTATAGAATTTAAAGGTCTAAAAGTGGTAACAATGATGAAAAACATGATGATGCGTATGATGTTACTAACCCGAGCTGTTGGCAGGGACTTTTAGTCATCAAATCTGCTAAATAAATGCTCGGGAAAACATCTCGAGCTTTTTTATTGAAAAGGAGGACCTATGATTGAAATTAAAAATGTAACCAAACAATTCGAAGATGGTACAGTCGCTATTAAAGATATTTCTCTTACCATTAATGATGGAGATATTTATGGCATTCTTGGACTTTCAGGCGCGGGTAAATCAACTTTAGTCCGTTGTATTAATGGATTAGAAACATTTGATTCTGGAAGCATCTATTATAACGGCACACTTATTGCTTCAGATAAAGTAAGAGTGTCTCGTGATGTAAAAAGAAAGATATCAATGATTTTCCAACACTTTAATTTGCTTGATCAACGTACTGTCCTCCAAAACGTTGAAATAGCTGGTGAACTTACTCACCAAAAAGATTGTAAAGAAAAAGCTATCGACTTACTAAAGAAAGTCGGACTAGAAGATAAATTAAAATCATACCCATCTACTTTAAGTGGTGGTCAACAACAAAGAGTCGCAATTGCGCGTGCTTTAATGAATAATCCTGATGTTCTTCTTTGTGATGAAGCAACTTCGGCATTAGACGCAGAAACGACTGAATCAATTTTAGAATTATTAAAACGATTAAATAAGGAATTAGGATTAACAATCATTATCATTGCGCATCAAATGTCAGTTATTGAGTCTATATGTAATAAAGTCGCAATTATTGATCATTCTCAAATAGTGGAGCAAGGTTATTTATCAGATGTATTCTTAAACCCTCAATCTAGTGTTGGACAAAAACTTATTCACGCAGGAAAAGTTGCTACCAAATTAGATGATAAAAAACTCATTAGATTAGTATTTGATGGAGAAACCGATGTCCCGTTAGTGGCCAATATTGTACAAGACTGTAATATCTTGGTCTCAATTGTTTCAGCGGACACTAAGACAATTGATGGTAAAAGTTATGGCCATTTAATTATCAAACTTCCATATTACGATGAAGATATTAACAAACTTAAAAAGTATCTAGAGATTAAAAAAGTTAAATATGAGGAGGTGGTATTATGATCGATTGGGGACTAGTTTTAGAATCAACTAAAGAAACAATTCTTATCACCTTCATCTCGACATTTTTAGCATATTTAGTAGGTTTACCACTAGGAGTTATTCTTAATGCGACATCCTCTAAAGGTGTCCATCCTAATAGAATTGTTAATACTGTTTTATCCATTATTGTTAACGTATTACGTTCGATACCTTGTTTAATTATAGTGGTCTTAGCAATGCCAATAACGAGAGCGATATTTGATAGGGCAACGGGTAAGTGGTATACGATGATTATTCCTTTATTCCTCACTTCTTTTGCCTATGTTGCTCGAGTGGTGGAACAATCTTTATCCGAAGTTGATTCAGGAAAATTTGAAGCAATCCGTTCTTTAGGGGCTTCAAACTCTCAACTTATCTTTAAAGTCGCGATTCCTGAATCCGCTCCATCATTGATAGTTGGATTATCCGTTACTATGGTATCGATACTAGGTTATACTTCATTTGCTTATAACATTGGAGCGGGTGGTCTTATTTCTCAAATCTGGACATATTACACGCGTAATACTGGTAACTACGCATCTGAATGGATGTTCTGGATTATGATTATATTTGTGGTTTTAATTGTCCAAATCGTACAAGAACTTGGACTATTCATATCAAGAAAGATTGATAAAAGGAGGAAATTAAGATGAAACGATTATTAATTGGTCTTGTGTTAGCAGCAACTGCTTCTTTAGCAGGTTGCTCAACTTCTAGTAACAAAGTTACTGTTTGTGCTAGTGAAATTCCGCACGCTGAAATCTTAAAAGAATGCGTTAAACCATTAATGGAGGCTAAAGGTTATACATTAGAAGTCACTGTTTTAGACTGGACCATGCAAAATGATGCAGTGAGGAACAATGAATATGATGCGAACTATTTTGAACATATGCCTTATTTAAATACATATGAACATGTTTCAGATTTAAAGATGACTGCAAAAGTGCATTATGAACCTTTAGGTCTATATAAAGGTGGAGCGAGTTCTAATACAATTGAGATATGTAATGATACATCTAATGCTTTAAGAGCATTTGATCTACTTAAGGCTAACGGTTATCTTACAACTGAAGGCTATCGTAATGGAGATGAATTATCATTTACTGGAAGTACGTATACAGAGAATGGTTATACAGTTACTTTAATTTCTGAAGAATTATTAGTAGCATCTATGCAAGATTATGGATTAGCGTGTTTACCATGTAATACTGCGATGACTGGTAACGTGACTGAGGTTCCTCTTAAAACTGAAAGTGACCCAGAATTAGTGGCCTCTAAAGCTAATGGCTTGGTATGTAATAAAGCTAAATATGAATCTGATACTTCTTATAAAGAAAAGATCGATATTTTAACCGATATCCTTTTATCAAAAGATGTATCTGATTGGGTGAAAACTAAATATAACCAAAAGATTACTTGCGATAGCAGTTCACAAATTGATTTACGTTAGATTATAAAATATTTATAGTTTATAACAACTTTTTTGATACAATAAAATTTGGAGGAAAAATATATGCAATACAAATGTAAATTATGTGGTGCGATTTTTGATGTCGCTGATGGTGAAGAAGCCGTATGCCCATTATGTGGTGCAACCGGTGATCAATTAGAGCCAATCGTCCAAAAGGGAGCATCTGATGGTATTAAAGGTACCCAAACTGAGAAGAATTTAGCAGCTGCTTTCGCAGGTGAATCACAAGCAAGAAATAAATATACATACTTTGCTGCTGTCGCGATTAGAGAAGGATATGAACAAATCGCTGACTTATTCCTTAAAACAGCCGCTAATGAAAGAGAACACGCCAAGATGTGGGCTCAAGAATTAGGTCTTGTTAAGGATACACCAGCAAACTTAAAAGCCGCAGCAGAAGGCGAAAACTATGAATGGACTGATATGTACGAAGGTTTTGCCAAAACTGCTGAACAAGAAGGCTTTAAAGAAATCGCTAAGAAATTTAGATTAGTGGCTGCCATTGAAAAACGCCATGAAGAACGTTATAGAGCGTTACTTAAGAACGTTGAAAATGGTGAAGTGTTCCAAAAAGGATCAATCAAGATCTGGGAATGCCGTAACTGTGGACATGTTGTGGTTGGCACTAAAGCACCTGAATATTGTGAATGCTGTGGCATGAGCAAATCATTCTTTGAAATCAGTGCTGAAAATTTCTAATCAATTAAATTAATTAAAAGAATTGGGCAACCAATTCTTTTTTATTTCTTGATAAGATTTAAGATACTATCTTTTGATAAGAAGTTATGAATATCTTTATAAGTTTTAAATGATATGTTTTTTGTTTTGAAATAGATTTGATTAATTATTTTATCAATCGCATTCTTGCTTCTACGATAATCATCGTCTGAATAGTGGTTGAGTGATTCTTCTATCACTGTTAATAAGCATCTTCTATACATAGCTATTAAAGATTCTTCAATCCAGAAACTTGTATCACATCGTATGTCTAACTCTTTAATTTTGATATATAAAGGTAGTCCATCTTCGGCATTATGCCATAAATCAAAGAAAGCATAATCATACTGTACGAGTTTAGTTTTGGTAATGTATTTTAGTGCATCTTCTTTAATGATTTCTATTTTTTCTTTATATGGGAAAAGCGGAAGTAAATATTCTTTAAATAGGTTAATTATATATTCATCTCTTTCAATAATGGTAATTTTCTTCACTTCATTTTTCGTTGAAGCCATATAAATGTAATAGCCTAAGCCTAGACCAAATGTAATAATGTTGCCTCTAGCTTTTTTAATATGAGGCTTCATCGTATTTATTTCGTTAGGCGTAATACACATCCAGATATTATTATTCTTTGATAAAGTGAGATATTTATATTCGTTATTAAAGTAACTAATGGATGTATATTCTCGATAATAATCTTCTTCATCAACTTTAATGTCATCTAGTGGGAAGAAAGAATAAGGTGGATAAGATAAATAATGTAATTTATAGCCGTTTTGCGAGATTTCTTTGATTTTTAAAGACTTTTTATATGGATTATTTTCATATTCGTTTATGTCACTTAGACTAAAAGCGTTGGATAAATACTGATCAGTAATCCTAATGTTATCACTATTATTATCATCTAACTCAAAGTAGTCGAGAAATAGTTCTTTACACTTAGAAGATATGTCGTTCTTATCGATATTTTTTAGTTCACTAAATTGATCTAAAGAAAAGCATAAATCATTAAGCATAGAAGCAATCGCAATGTTTTCTTCTTTAACTTCTAATAACTTAATTAATTTTGTTTCGTCGTTTTTGTTTAATTCAATACGCATAGATATATTGTACTATATTTTAATTAATAAATATAGTTGAAAAGGTAGGTTATTTATAATATCAATATATTCTTTTTATAAATATGCTATAATAGAAATATGAAAATTGCTTCATTAGTGTTCTTGATCCTTTTTGGAGTTATTTCTCTTATCCATTTATATTTTTGTTATAAAGAGAATGAGAAGTTTAGACATGTTACTAAACCTATCTGTTTATTCTTTTTAACTTTAGCTGCCGTATTTTATGCACCTAGAGAACCTTTAGTTTATATTGGGGCCCTCTTAGGAATGGGTGGTGATATATTCTTACTTAGAAAGAAAGATAAAATTTGTTTCTTCCTTGGAATGATCTTATTTATCGTTGGCCATATTCTTTACTTTGCTGCAATTAGTAAAGGTTTTGGTGGTGCCTTACCTTTCTATACATATCTCATTGTTGCAGGTGGCTTATTAGTTATTGCAGTTGCTTTATATCCAGTTACTAAGAAATTAGCCGGTGGACTTACCTCATTTATCGGTAACATCTATATGAGTTTATTAGTGGTCCTTCTTGGCTTTGGTATTGCTTTAGCGTTTGTTAACCAAGAACATATGTTAAGTGGCATCTTATTTGCTTGTGGCTATTTATCATTCTTTATAAGCGACACAATCCTCACTCTTACCACATTTGTAAAAGACGTCAAAAGACGTGATTTATATATCATGTTCTTCTATTTATTAGCAGAAGCTTTAATCGTCGTTAGCTTATGCTTATTACTTGCATAGATTTTTATTCTTAAGATAATCAATCAATTTATTAAGTGCTTTACTTCTTGCGGAGTAAACATTTTTTTCTTCAAAGGATAAAGAGGCATTAGTTCTACCAACTTCATCACTGATAAATATTGGATCAAAACCAAAACCATTAGTGCCTGAGATATTTTTAGCGATAGTGCCTTTTACTCTACCTTCAAAAATAAGGGGAGCCTCTTCTAGATTTGCTAATGCAATATCACAGTTAAATAGCGCATTATAGTTATTAGTTTCTTTACATTTTTCTTCGATTATTTTAAAAGCATTAGGATAACCGCCTACACTTGAAGCATAACGTGCAGAATAGATGCCTGGCTTATTATCTAGAGCTTCTATTTCAATTCCAGAATCGTCGCTCATAACAGGTAGCTTAGTTAATTTAGCGACTTCAACAGCCTTTTTAAGAGCATTTTCTTTATAGGTAGATCCATCTTCAACTACATCGATATCAATACCTACGTCTTTTAAAGACAAGACTTTAATATTATGTGGTTCTAAAATTGCTCTTATTTCAATAAGTTTATGTTCATTATTGGTTGCGGCGATTAATTCAAATTTCATAATAAAAATGATAGAGAAGATATTTTCTATAAGCAAGGAAAACAAGAGGTGCAAGAAATAAAAAAAGTAACTAATCCGATAGAACAAGTCTATTCCGCCAGGGGTCTTAAAACCTCAGCCTAACTAGTTACTTTTTTATATAACACAGTATCACTACTGTTTTATACAGTGGAGCAGGCGACGGGAATCGAACCCGCGTAATCAGCTTGGAAGGCTGATGCTCTACCATTAAACTACGCCTGCATCTCAGCGAAAGAAATTATAATCTTTCGCGAATAATAATTCAATTATTTCTCAATGAATCTTTTTAAATCTTCTAAAGTTTGATACCCAACGGTGCTTTTATAAAGCTTTCCGTTTTTGAATAATAGAAGTGTTGGAATGGATTCAATACCATATCTACCAGAGATAGTAGGAACTTTATCAACATCTACAGAAAGAATCTTAAGATTTGGGAAATATTGAAGTCTATCTAAATCTTCAAGATTTGGTGCAAGCATTCTACATGGTCCACACCAGACAGCGTTGAAGTCAACTAGGACATCTCCGGTTTGATAATATTTTTCATATTCTTCAGGGGTTTTAATTTCAATAATCATGTCTATATTTTCTCCTTACAACATATATATTAAATAACTTATGCCAAAAATAATAACGATATGCATTATATAAAATAAATAAGAGAACCAATTGAACCATTTCGCGTTATAGCCTCTTTTGCCTGAATAGAAGAAGAGGAATAACCCGGCAGCGATTGCAGCAATCTGAATACTTGGTACCCAGAAGACGATATCGTGATTGATATAGTCAACCATATGATAGGCAATAGAAACAATGACAGTGAATAAAACGCTAGAGATATTAACCATCATTCGCCATTCAGGTGTTCCTTCCATACTAGAAGCGTCAACTCCTGTTTGTTCTTCTCTAATCTTATAAATAAGTTTAGCGACATAATAACTTAAGAAATATCCAAGCATAAACGCTAGAGATAACCAGTCATACTGTAATCTTAAAAATGCTGGATACCATAAGACAGTAAATTTATATGCGCATCCCATACAGCTTTCTGATTGTTCAATGGCTTTAGCAACAAATGAGAGTATCGCAATAGAAATTGGTAAAATGGCTAATGCCTTCACCCATTTCTTATCATTCTTAAGGCAATATATCATCACGCTTCCAAGTAATAAGTCGATAAAGATGTTACCTGCATCAGCAACACTTTCTAGTCCAAGATTAGGAACGAATTGGCAGACTGCTAAAGCACTGGAAATGATAATAGCCATGATGCCGAGCTTAATATTATATTTTTTATAGTGAGTAGTGTGCAACACAGATTCAACTAGTAAGAAGCAATATAAAGGTAAAGCGATACGACCTATATATCGACACGCTAGATAGAAGTTATATTTATACTGCGCTCCCCATAAAGAAGCAAATACTACACCTATATGATCAAAAGCCATGGTGACCATAGCGATAATCTTTAAATGGAATGATGATAGTTTATTGATATTTTTCATGCACCGATTGAACTAGTTAAAAGAATTAAAACAATAGAGAACATATTGTTCAAGATATGAGCGAATGATGAGGCGGCAAATCCTTTCTTTTCATATAAGAACGAGAAGCATAGACCGGCGAATATATAGTTAGGTAAATATAGGAATTCTAATACGATATCTTGGCTAGTAAAGTCAAAGTGGATGAAGCCAAATAATAGGGCAGTGACGGCATAAGCTAAAATAGGATGAACTCTTCTAAGAAGAGTAAATAAGCCTACTCGATATGTTAACTCTTCACATAATGGACCAATAATACCAATGATGAAGACTGATATAAGCGGGTAATTTAGTACGAGTTCAACAACGGCAGATTGATTACCTCCTGATCCCGCCCCTGGACGGATGAGTTGGATGATGAAACTAGTAAAGAACGACATACTAGTTAATACGGTAAAGCCGACCGCTCCAAATAGATATGCCCAACCAATTTTAAACTTGTTTAACAGATCTCTTAAATATGCCCAAGTAGGAATCACAACTATCGTAATCATGATTAAAAATAAAATGGCGTAGCTTAATGAGTTGATCATCATTGAAGCAACGACTTTATTATCGGTACGAACAAATAATGATATGGTAATTTGGAGAATTAATAATCCTAACCAACCTGTTAAGAAAAGCAAGAGTTCTCTCCACCAAGGTAAAAAGGACATTAAATGACGTTTTTTAAAGTCTTGATTGTCCTCGTTTCTTGCCATACAGTGAGGACAATAATCACTCATTTCATCATATTTAGTTTCACAGTTGGGACATTGTCTCTTTTTAAAATACATTTTTAAAATCCGTTATTTAGAATATACACTAATTTTGATAAAATACTAAAGTAATTATGGTTTTTATATCATCCCCCTATAGTGTTACCGTTGAGGAAATGAAATCTAAGTTCATTGCGATTGCTTTTCCTATTAGTTCTGTTGACGAATTTAAAGAAGAACTTAAAAAGATTAGTAAAGAACACCATAAAGCGAGACATATAGTCTATGCCTATCGCCTTGATAACACCTATAAAAGCACGGATGATGGGGAACCAAAAGGGACTGCAGGAAGACCATTATTAGAACTTCTTTTAAAAAAAGATGTAAATAATATTGCTCTAATTGTAGTAAGATATTTTGGTGGAACAAAACTCGGTGCAGGTAAGCTATTAAGAACGTACCTTAGTAGTGGTGTCGAAGTTTTAAAGAAAGCAGGTATATAGTATGGAAGAAAATGTTTCAAGAAGAGAGAATCTTGTTGAACTGATGGAAGAGAATTCCGTTGCTGTACTTTTTAGTGGAGCAGCAAAAATTAGCAGTGAGGATGAATACTACCCATTCTTAGCCAATAGACATTTCTATTATTTAACAAATATTGAGCAAGAAAATTCTATTCTCCTTATCATTAAAGAAATTGGTCAAGTTAAGACATACTTATTCATCGATGAATATAGTGAACTTAAAGAAAAGTGGACTGGTAAAAGGCTTACTGATGAAGAGGCAAAAAAATTAAGTGATATTGATACCATTTATCATACCGCTGATTTTGAATCGATCCTCTCTTTAGCGTTAGCCAAAGATAATAACCAATATGGAAAAATATCTAAGTTATATATGGATTTCACTCCAGAGCTAAAGATTAAAGATGCTTATTCAACTTTAGATTTTAAACGTGATGTGGAACAAAAATATCCTCATATAGTGATTGAAAACGTCTATCCTATGGTCACCTCTTTAAGAATGAAAAAGAGTCCATATGAAATCGCTCAACTTAGAGAAGCCATTCATTTAACCAAGTTAGGCATCAACGATTTATTAACTAGACTTGGTAAGAATCAATATGAATGGGAACTCGCGAATGATTTTAAATATTATGGAGCAAGTCATGACCGCCATGAACTCGCTTTTGAAACTATTGCTGCTGCGGGTAAAAGTGCAATCTGTTTACATTATCCTCAACAAACTGAGAGGGTGAACAATGACGACTTAATTCTCTTTGATTTAGGTTATGCTCATAACGGTTATAGTGCGGATGTTTCTAGAACCTATCCAGTAAGTGGCAAGTTCTCTCCAATTCAAAAGAAGATTTATCAAGCAGTTCTCAACTGTAATAAAGCCGTTATTGAATATGCTCACGCTGGATTAACCATCGCTGACTTACAAAAGTTCGCTAGTGAATTCTTAAAGAACGAATGTGTAAGGGAAGGTTTGTTAGAAGAAAGTGAGGACATTAGAAGAGTCTATTATCATGGTGTTAGTCACCATCTTGGTTTAGATACACACGATGCAAGTGATAGAAATAAACCGCTAGAACCAGGTAATGTCATTACTGTAGAACCAGGTTTATATTTTAAAGAATACGGCATCGGAGTAAGAATCGAAGATGATATCTTAATCACTGATGGAGTGAGTGAAGTATTAACTGAAGAAATTAAAAAAGAGGCCGACGATATCGAAGTCATCATGCAATCATTAAGGAAGTAATTAAAAATGGACGAGAAGTTTATTTTATCAATTGATCAAGGAACAACCTCTACTAGAGCAATCCTTTTTAACCACAAAGGTGAACCAGTATTTAAGGCACAGAAGGAAGTCACATGTATCTTCCCTCAATCTGGTTGGGTGGAAGTGGATGCGATTCAAATTTGGTTAAGTACCATTGATGTTATCAATGAAGTGTTAATTAAATCTAATAACACATTTAAGAACATTGATTCTATCGCGATCACTAACCAAAGAGAAACTACCGTTGTTTGGGATAAAGAGACTGGTCAACCTGTGCATAATGCGATTGTCTGGCAATCTCGTCAATCCGCTTCAATATGTGAAAAGTTTGAAGATAAAAAAGAATATATTCATGAAAGAACCGGTTTATTAATTAACCCATATTTCTCCGCTAGCAAGATTAGATTCATTTTAGACCATATTGAAAATGGTCAAAAACGTGCAGAAAAAGGTGAACTCTTATTCGGTACCATTGATACTTGGTTATTATATAAATTAACCGAAGGAGAAGTGCATGCCACTGATGTGACTAACGCTTCAAGAACAATGTTATTTAATATCAAAGATATGAAATGGGATGATGACTTATGCAAGATGTTTAACATTCCAAAGTGCATCTTACCAGAAGTGAAACCATCTAGTTATCATTTCGGAGATTGTACATTCTTCCCAAGAAATATTCCAATTTGTGGTATTGCTGGTGACCAACAAGCTGCTTTGTTTGGACAAGCTTGCTTTGAAGAAGGTGAACTTAAAAATACCTATGGTACAGGTTGCTTTATGCTCCTTAATGTCGGAGATAAGATTCCTCTATCTAAAAATGGTTTATTAACTACTGTTGCATGGCAAATCGGCGATAAGGTTACCTACGCTTTAGAAGGTAGTGTCTTTATCGGTGGTGCAGTCATTCAATGGCTTAGAGATGAAATGAAGTTACTTAAAGAGGCTAAAGATAGTGAGAAATACGCTCTTGAAGCAGATGAGAATCACGGTATCTATTTAGTCCCTGCTTTCGTTGGACTTGGCACTCCATATTGGGATGATGATGCTCGAGGAGCAATATTTGGTATCACTCGTGACACAAATAAGAATCACTTTATCCGTGCTGCCTTAGAATCTATTGCATATCAATGTAAAGATGTCTTTGAAGTAATGATGAAAGATACCAATATGAAGATTAAAGCTCTTAAGGTTGATGGTGGTGCGACTGCTAATAAATATTTATTACAATTCCAAAGCGATATTCTTCAACTTAAGATTAACTTACCAAAATGTTTAGAAACTACCGCTTTAGGAGTTGCTTATTTAAGTGGCCTTTGTAGTGGATATTTCTCTTCTGTCTCAGAAATTAAATCAATTCACAGCTATCAAGCTACCTATTCACCAAAAATGAAACAAGCAGTTGTTGATAAAAAATATGAAGGATGGATTAAAGCCGTTAATTCAACAAGGACCTTTAAATGATAAATTTAATCACTAAAGAACAGTTCAATGCTTTCATATCTCGCTTCCAACTTCATCAAGAAGTGAACTTGGACTTTCTTTATGATGTGTATGAAACTAGCGTTTCCGGTATTAAAGATTTAAATGATAACAATATGATTGGTGTGATTAATGGCATCAATCAATATGACTTAATCAATTATTGTTTAGGTGAATATTTGTATCTCACCCGTCATTTTAATGCGGAACAAAGAGAACAGTTCACTAGTAACGAAGATAATGTCCATTATGCAGCGAGTATCGTCGCTGATAAATACCTCTCTTTATCTTTGTTCAATTATCAAGAAAAGAAGATGATGAATAAATATCTTCCTCCTATCTCAACTTTAAATTTATATTTAAATTTCATGCTCAATATCTTAAATAATTATAAGCAGAATGAACCTCGTCATACATTGATTCGTGATTTATTAGCGAGATCTACTTCTATTGCTCGTTGTGTCCTTTCTTTATTAGTGGATGGCTATGTGACAGAAGCATATGCGACTTGGCGTACACTTCATGAATGTGAATGCACTTTAGTGGTTTTAGAAAAATATGGTGACACATTAATTGAACGTTACCTCCGTCATATGACTTATGGTATTGCTTATAAAAATGGTATTCATTCAAAAGAAGAAACCGATGCGATATTTGTGGAGATTAAAGAAGGTATGGCGCTTCATGGACTCAAGAGTAAAGATATGAAGAAATATATCGAATATGGTTGGCTCTATGCGATTGAAGAATTTAATAGTGATCCTTTATATAAACTCAATTTTAAAGATGGGTTAGAAAAGATAAGTGGTGTCAAAGGATATGAAGAAGCTTATAACGTGTCGAGTGAAATAGTGCATGCTACCCCAATGCTTATTTATCCAAATAAAGATTATTTCTATTACGCGACTTTATTAAGTTTATATGAAGCATTCTTCCGTCTTGAAAGTAGTTTCATCAACCTCTTTTTTAAGCAAATCTCTAAAGAAAATGCTGAAGCTTATCTAAGAATGAGAAATCTTTATTATTCTCATTTGATGAACATTTATAAGCGCGAGAAAGATATTTTTATAAACAAAAAAGAGGAGAATTAATCTTCCTCTTCTTGATAACAACTTCCGCCGATAAATTCTCTTATCAAGGAGTTACATGGAATCCATTTCGATGATATTGGATCAAAGAATTTAAGGAGACGTAACAGTCTCTCAGCAATTGGAAAGTATTCGCTTTCCTTTTTTATTGCTTTAAGTAAAGGTTCGGCGTGTTCTTTAAGCGCACATAATTCATATGCTAAGAAGGAGTTAAAAATGTAGTTAGCGTTTTCTTGAGTATGATAAATCCATTTAAATTCACCTTTACGAACATTATCCCAACCCGCCATCGTGCCGCTTGCCGGTTCATTTCTAAATTTATAATCTCTCACGATTCTTCTTAATAATCTTAAGTCGGTAAGAATAAGAGGGTTATCATTATCTAAAGAAATTTGTACAGTAGGGGAGATAAAGATTTTATATTTATTCTTCTCTGGAATTTGAGCAGTCATCATATCGTTAAGGGCATGAATACCTTCAATGATAATCGGTTGATTTTTATCGATATACACACCCTTCATATAAGTACGATTTTTCGTTTTAAAATCGCGATAAGGGAGATTAACAGTTTTACCCGCGATGAGGTCTGACATATTTTGATTAAATAATTCAACATCTAAAGAATAGATTGATTCAAAATCATAGTCACCTTTTTCATCCTTCACAATTTCATCCATTGGTTTATAGTAATTATCTAAAGAAATCATTAAAGGTTTAATTCCACGAGATAATAGCTCAATTCTTAATCTATTTGAGAATGTGGTCTTGCCAGAACTAGATGGACCGGCGATACAAATGAGACGGATATTTTTGATATTTTTAGAGATGACATCACCGAGTTCCGCTAACTGTCTAGAATGGACAGCTTCCGCTAAATTGATAAGCTCAATCTCTCCTTCCCTTTCTAACTTTTTGTTAATACCTATGACGCTATCAACACCAGTGATTAAAGCTTGTTGTTTGGCTTTTGCTAAAGCGTCTTTAAAAGCAGGAGCATCTTTAAACTCTGGAATCTCTCCATTCGTATCTGGACGAGGATATTGAATTAAGATTCCCTCATCATATTTTCTTAGTTTCCATTTCTTGATATATCCGGTACTAGGTACCATACGTGAATACATATAGTTATAGTAGCCATTACATTCATAGATGTGGGCAGTTGGTTCAGGACGGTATCTAAATAGTTCAATCTTATGATAGAAGCCGTGTTCTTGATAAATGTTTAATATTTCATCCTTTGGCATCTTATATCTATTGAGTGGATAGTCTGCCTCAACAATCTTTTCCATCGCACGGTTAAGTTTATTAATCAAGCCATCATCTACAGGTATCTCTTTACTTGTAATTGTGAGATAGATACTACGAGAGATGCTATATGAGAAATTGTATTTCGCACTTGGATAAACTGTATTTAATGCCATTGCGACAATGAAACGTAAGGATGATTCATAAATAAATTTACCGTCGCGATCTTTGGCTGTTAATGGTTCAATCGTCGCGTCATAGTCAAAGACATATGTGAGTTCTCTAAGTCTTCCGTTCACATAACAGGCAAAGATATCTTTATTGTCTCCGACGATATCTAAAACTGATATTGGAGTGTCAACAAAGCGTTCTTCATTAAGATAAATAATTTTATGTTTCATATCGTTCCTTATGTCGCAATTTAATGAAAATTGCTCTTTCTAGAATTATTATACTTGAATATTTTTTAAATATTAAGTTAATATTATTGACGGAAAAGAGGAACAATCTATATGAAAAATATGGTTTACATTCAATCCGGAGGTCCAACAAGTGTTATTAACACTTCCTTATATGGAGCAATTAAAGAAGCGCGTAGACATCCAGATGAAATTGGAAACATTTATGGTTCTGTCCACGGTGTCGAAGGATTAATTGATGATGAATTAATCGACATCAATCAAGAAGATGATGAACAAATTGAATTATTATTACAAACACCAGGTTCAATTTTAGGAACTACAAGAAGAAAATTACCAAAGGATATTCATGATCCAGTTTATAGCCAAATCATGAGTAACATCACAAAGCATAACATCGGTTACGTCTTTGTTAACGGTGGTAACGATACAATGGATACCTGTTATAAGTTATCCTTAATCGCGAAGGAACTCGGTGTTGATGTTAAAGTTATTGGTGTTCCAAAGACCATTGATAACGACTTAGCTTGTACTGACCACTCACTCGGTTTCCCAAGCGCAGCTAAATATGTTATGAATACCATCAACGCATTAGCGAAAGATGCTCAATGCTTCAAAGTTGGTAAGATTCATATTATTGAAATTATGGGTAGAAATGCTGGTTGGTTAACCGCCGCTGCTGATTTACTTCCAGAAGATACTAGACCACACTTATTCTATTTACCAGAAAACAACTTTGATATGGCACAATTCATCGAAGATGTAAGAAATGTTTATAGAGAACATGGCTATGGTATTATTGCTATCAGTGAAGGTATCAACATTCAAAGAGATAACGCTAACGCTAGAGTCGATGGCTTCGGCCACGCTCAACTCGGTGGTGCTGCTACTTATTTATGTGATTTAGTTGAACAACGTTTAGGTCTCCCAACTAGATCAGTTGAATTCTCACTCTTACAAAGAGCTTGCCCAGTCTTCACTTCAAAAGTTGACCAAGAAGAAGCAATCAAGACCGGTGAACTTGCTGTCCAAAAAGCATTAGAAGGAAATACTGGTGTGATGATCACATTTAGAAGAGTTTCCTCTAATCCATATCAAATCGAATACTCTTTAGCGGACTTAAGCAACATCGCTAATGCGGAAGCTCGTGTTCCAGCACACTTCCAAAAAGATAAGACCAGAATGAGTGATGACTTTAGAAATTATCTTAGACCACTCGTTCAAGGTGAAATCAACCTCAAATATAAAGACGGACTTGCTCAAGTCGCAAAATTCAAATACGTTAGAGTAAGATAATGTACAAGGCCTTCATAAGACTAAATGTTTATTATAAATGTGTAGTTTTATCTGGGCTTTTTTTGTGCGTTATTTCTCTAGCTCTTATTCCTTTATATTTTATTAATTTAAAGGAAATACCATTAGGCATCCTCCTTGGTGCGGGGTATGCGATGTTAGCGTATTTTCTTACTGGATTAATGGAAGATAAGTTTAAAGAACATTACATTTGGGCATTACTGATATCTATTTTTAGATATATTGTCTTTGCAGCCCTATTATTTTTTGTTGGTTTATGGTACTATAAACTAGGTTTGAAAATTTTTAACATATTTGCTGTCACTGGTGGATATTTTATTTGCTTAATAATATTAATCATCCTCTTTGTGAATCAAGGCAAAAAAGAAAGGAAAGATAGTGGAAGTATTTGATGGATTCTTCGACACATCAACTGGATTAAGACCGGAAGTTATTTCCTCTCTTATTGTTATGGGGATAATCATTATCCTTGCTTTTATTGTTGCGATTCAAGCGCATTTCCAAGATCCACTTAAGAAGCCTAAGGGCTTATTATTTCTTGCTGAAGTAGGCGTTAAGTTTTTTGATGGACTTGTTTTAGATATGATGGGACCACGTTTTAAAGGATTTGGTGGATACATAATGGCAGTGGCTATTTATTTATTCATTGCCTTTATTTTTGGTTTAACCGGTCTACCTTCTCCAGTTACTAATCTCGCAGTACCTCTATCGCTTGCCTTATGTACATTTATTATGATTCATGCGACAAGCGCTCATTACACTAAACTCAAATATTTTAAACGTTATATTGAGCCAATCCCTATCTTTTTACCAGTTAACTTAATTTCGATGTGGGCTCCTTTACTTAGTATGACCCTCCGTTTATTTGGTAATGCAATCAGTGGATTCTGCTTAATGACTTTAGTCTATAACGGACTAAGGAATGTAAGTGGCATGATATTTAGTTTCTTAGAAACTAGTGGGCCTGTTGCTTGGAACGAACTATTCATCGCTCCAATCGTGACACCAATTTTACATTTATATTTTGATTTATTCTCTGGACTTATCCAGACTACGATATTCATTTTCTTAACAATGATCAATATCGGTCTAGAAGCTCCTCAGGATGATGATATACAAGAAATGAGTACGGAAGGGAGGTAATAACGATGGAATGGGGTTATTTTGTCGGCGCTGGTATTGCAATGATTAGCTGTGGCTTCTCCGCTATTGGTGAAGGTTTACTTTGTGCACACGCAATCGATGGCATGAGCAGAAATCCAGAAATGTATGGCAAACTTAGAACAACCATGATCTTAGGCTGTGCTTTAGTTGAAACCACTGGTATTTACTGTTTATTAGTCGCTATTTTATGTTTATTTGTTCACTAAGAGAAAGGAGGGCTAAATTATGAATCTAACCGCATTGGTAGATTTAGCCGAAGGGTTACAAGATATCGTATCGAAACTAATTCCTAACTGGACTAGTTTTCTCGTGCAACTTGCTGCCTTCCTTGTCTTAGTGGGTGTGGTAATCTATTTTGCTTATAAACCAGTGAAGAAGATTATCAAGACTCGTCAAGACTACATTGATGAAAATATCAAGCAAAGTGAACTTGCTAAATCACGTGCTAACGATAACATCATCAAGAGTGAAGAAACATTAACTGAATCAAATAGAAAAGCGAATGAGATTATTGCTCAAGCAAAGCTTGATGCAGAAGCTGAAAGAAATCGTATTATGGAAGAAACCTCTTCTATGGTGACGAAGATGAAACTTGATGCAGAAGCGGACATCGAGCAATCAAAAGAAGACGCTAAAGAAGAGATTAGAAAAGAAATGGTCAATCTCGCTTTAGATGCTTCAAGCGAAATTCTTTCTCGTAACGTTAACACTAAAGATAACGAGAAACTCGCAGAAGAATTTATAAGGAGCATGGATAAATAATGAACGAAATTGCTTCTCGCTACGCTCAGGGCTTATATAGCATTGCTATTGATTCTAATAAAGTTAATGAATGGCAAGCTGAAGTTAAAGTTATTTATAAACTATTACTCGAAAATAGAGAATTTTTAGATGTCCTTAATAGTGCATTCCTCTCTTTAGAAGAGAAAGAGGAGATGCTTGATAAGACTTTTAAGGGTGTTAATCCTAACATCATTAATTTAATTAAGCTATTGGTGAAGAACCATCGAGAAAGATTTATTTTAGATACTTTATTAGCTTATAACAGTTTCGCGAATGAGAGTCGAGGAGTAAAAGAAGGTCTATTATATTCAACTTATAGATTAGATGATAAGACATTAGAGAAAATTACTAAAAAGATAAGTGAAGTGGAGAAGGTGGAAGTTGATCTCACGAACATCATTGATCCAACCCTTATCGGAGGTGTGAGAGTAGTAATTGACGGTCATATATATGATGGCAGTATTAAATCACACTTAGCAAAATTAAAAGAAAGTTTATTAAAGTAGAGGGCAAAATATGAAGATAAACGCAAATGAAATAAGTGCCTTAATTAAAGAACAGATTAAATCCTATAAGAATAAAGTCGATTCTAACGACGTAGGAAGCGTTGTCTCCGTTGGTGATGGTATCGCTCTTGTCTACGGACTTGATGCGGTCATGAATGGAGAATTATTAGTCTTCCCACATAATGTATATGGTTTAGTCATGAACTTAGAAGCGGATCACGTTGGTGTCGTGCTTTTAGGTAATGACTCTTTAGTTAAAGAAGGTGACGAAGTCAAAAGAACCAAAAGAGTTATGGAAGTTCCTGTTGGGGAAGCTATGCTTGGAAGAGTTGTTAATGCGCTCGGTCAGCCACTTGATGGTAAGGGCGATATAAAAACAACTAAGACCCGTCCAATCGAAGTTATTGCACCAGGTGTTATGACTCGTAAGAGTGTTGATACACCTTTAGAAACTGGTATTACGATGATTGATGCAATTACTCCTATCGGAAGAGGCCAAAGAGAACTTATTATTGGTGATAGACAAACTGGTAAAACAGCGATTGCTATCGACACTATCATCAATCAAAAGGGAAAAGATGTCATTTGCATTTATGTTGCTATTGGCCAAAAGAATTCTACAGTTGCTCAAATCGTTGATAAACTTAAGAGCCACGATGCTTTAAAATATACAATCGTTGTTGCTGCTACTGCTAGCGAGCCTGCTCCATTATTATATGTTGCCCCATATGCTGGATGCGCGATCGCCGAAGAATTCATGTCACAAGGAAAAGATGTCTTAATCGTCTATGACGATTTAAGTAAACACGCGGTTGCTTACCGTGCTTTAAGTTTATTACTTAAACGTTCTCCAGGTAGAGAAGCCTATCCAGGTGATGTTTTCTATCTCCATAGCCGTTTACTTGAAAGAGCGTGTAAGCTCAATGAAGAAAATGGTGGAGGTTCGATTACTGCTTTACCAATTGTTGAAACGCAATCTGGAGATATCTCTGCTTATATTCCAACCAATATTATTTCTATTACCGATGGTCAAATCTTCTTAGTTACTGATTTATTCAATGCTGGTCAAAGACCTGCTATTGATGCTGGTTTAAGTGTCTCCCGTGTTGGTGGCGATGCCCAAACTAAAGCGATGAAACAAGTTGCTCGTAGCTTAAAGAT
Organism: Erysipelotrichaceae bacterium; assembly: GCA_015059185.1. Taxonomy (GTDB): domain Bacteria; phylum Bacillota_I; class Bacilli_A; order RFN20; family CAG-826; genus SIG220. The sequence goes on along the minus strand of SVAY01000003.1, from coordinate 73,778 downwards.
TGATTTAGCGAACTTTAACGAAATGAAATCATTCGCTCAATTCGGTAGTGATTTAGACGAATCCACTCAAGGTATTATCCGCCACGGTGAAGTGCTCATGAGAGTCTTACGTCAAGGACAATACGCGCCATATTCTTTAACTAGAGAAATCTACGAATTATATATGGCGAAGAACAAATATATTGATGATGTATCACTTCAAAATGTTAAAGCATTATTAGAAGCAGGATACAAATACCTCGAAAACAAAAACCCAGAAGTTATTGCTTCAATTGCTAAAGATAAGGTCATCTCCCCAGAAATGGAAGAAAAATTGAAAGGAAATATAAGTGATTTCCTAAAAATTTATAAAAAAGACTATATGAATGACGGCAAAACTGAAAAGGCTAGGATAGCCAATAGAAAGAAAGCTGCATCTGCGGAAGCTGGCGCAAAAGGCGCAGGCGGTGGTGATGTCGCGAAAATTTATCAAAGAGAAGAAGAATAATGAGTCAAAACATTACTAAAATCAAATCTAGAATCCGTTCTGTAACAGGCGCTTATAAAGTTACTAGTGCGATGAAACTCGTTTCAAGTGTCAAACTTAGAACTTGGAAGAGTAAGATGATTGCTAATAAGCGTTATGCTTTAGAAGTGAAAAAAGCTTCTGATTGTGTTTTTGATTACTTAACTGATGTCGATAATGTTTTGGTTAAAGGTAATAAAGAGGCTCAAAAGAATCTATATATCGTTGTGACTTCTAGTTTAGGGTTATGTGGAGCGTATAACTCTAATGTCTTTAAATTAGTGGAATCAACAATTAAAAAAGAAGATGATGCGATTATCTTAGGAAAGAAAGGAACAATTCACTTTGTGAATGGGGAATTCAATACTTTAGAAGGCTTTGGGAAATATGAATCCATTAAGAACGCTGCTATTATTAGAACACTTTCTGACTATATAATCGATGTTTATAAAAAGGGTGAATATAAAGAAGTTCACATCATTTATACCGAGTACACTAATCCAATCGTATTTACTAGTAAAGATATGGTGATATTACCTCTTGCTAACGATGATGAAAATCGTAAGGTTGTAGGTTGTCCACCTTTACTTGAACCTAGTAAAGATATGTTAGTGGAAACACTCATTCCATTCGTTATCAATAACGTCATGTATTCCTGTATTTTAGAGAGTGAAGTTTGTGAACAAGCCTCACGTAGTAATGCGATGGAGAACGCGACTGATAACGCAGAAGAATTACTCAGCAATTTACAAATTGAATTTAATAAAGCACGTCAAGCAGCGATTACTCAAGAAATCATTGAGATTGCTGCCGCAGCTAATGCACTTTAGGAGGATAGAACATGAATAACACTAAAGGAAAAATCGTACAAGTAGTTGGACCAATTGTCGACGTACAATTCGTTGATCAACACTTACCAGAACTTCTCACAGCCTTAAAGATTGATTTAGGGAATAAGAAAACTTTAACGGTGGAAGTTGCTCAACACATTGGAGATGATGTTGTGAGATGTGTCTCTATGGGTGCAACCGAAGGTTTAGTAAGAGGTATGGAAGTTGTTTCTACTGAAAGACCTATTGAAGTTCCTGTAGGAGAAGCAACATTAGGAAGAATCTTCAACGTTCTTGGTGAACCACTTGATGAAAAAGATAATAAAGATTTAGAGAAGGCTCCTAAAATGTCTATCCATAGACCTGCTCCTAAATTTAAAGATCAATCAGTGAAGACCGAAGTGTTTGAAACTGGTATTAAAGTTATTGACCTCCTTTGCCCATATGTTAGAGGTGGTAAGATTGGTTTGTTCGGTGGTGCTGGTGTTGGTAAAACCGTCTTAATCCAAGAATTAATGAATAACATTGCAAACGAAAAGGGTGGTATCTCAGTTTTCGCCGGTGTCGGTGAAAGAAGTAGAGAAGGTAACGACCTTTATAGAGAAATGACAGAAAGTGGAGTTTTAAGCAAAACCGCTTTAGTCTTTGGACAAATGAATGAACCACCAGGAGCAAGAATGAGAGTTGGCTTAAGTGGGTTAACAATGGCGGAATATTTCCGTGATGTAAAACATAGTGATGTTCTCTTATTTATTGATAACATCTTCAGATTCACTCAAGCTGGTTCTGAAGTCTCTGCCTTACTTGGTCGTATGCCTAGCGCGGTTGGATATCAACCAACTTTAGCAACTGAAATGGGACAACTCCAAGAAAGAATTACTTCTACTAAAGATGGATCTATTACATCTGTTCAAGCGATTTATGTTCCTGCTGATGACTTGACTGACCCTGCTCCAGCGACAACATTCTCTCACCTTGATGCAAAGACTGTTCTTGATAGAGGCATTGCCTCTTTAGGCATTTATCCTGCTGTTGATCCTCTTGCAAGTAGCTCTACTGCTCTTGAACCAATGATTGTAGGCCAAGAACATTATGATGTTGCTAGAGAAGTTATTGAAATCCTTGAAAGATATAAAGAATTAAGTGATATCATCGCTATCTTAGGTATGGATGAATTATCTGAAGAAGATAAAAAGACTGTTGAAAGAGCAAGAAAAATTCGTAACTTCCTCTCTCAACCATTCCATGTTGCTTCAAGATTTAATGGTATCGAAGGTGTTTATATTAAGATTAAAGATACAGTGAGAAGCTTCAAAGCCATATTAGACGGAGAAGCAGATGATCTTCCAGAAGCTGCCTTCTTATATGTTGGTACAATTGAAGATGCAAGAAAGAAAGCGGAGTCACTTAAGAAATGAGTTCCTTCCATTTAGAGATTCTTACTCCATTTGGCCATTATTTTAATGGAGAAGTGGAATATTTAGAAATCAGAAACCCTGATGGTGTTTTAGGTATTCTTCCTCGTCACACCCCAATTATTACTCCAGTCGTGTTGTCTGAAATTGTTATTAAGATTAAAGGTAATAGAAGAAGTTATGCAACCACAGGTGGAATCTTTAATATGAAACAAGATGGTACAGCCTCTTTAATGGTGCAAACCATTGAAAGAAGTGATGAAATCGATGTTGCTAGAGCTCAAAAATCACTTGAAAGAGCGAAGAAAAGACTCCATGACAGTAATGATAAAATCAATGTTAAGCGTGCTGAAGATGCTTTAAAAAGAGCGGAAAACCGTTTAAACGTTGCAAAAAATAAATAATGATTCATATCGTTTTATATCAACCAGAAAAACCTCAAAACACTGGTAACATTATGCGTACGTGTGTTGCTATAAATGCACATCTACATATAATTGGACCATTAACTTTTTCTATTGATTCAAAAGATTTAAAGCGTGTTGGTATGGACTATATCGATGATTTAAAACTAACCTACTATAATAATTTAGAAGAATTTGTTAACACTCATAAATATGCTGATATATCTTATATCTCTAGATATGGAGATAATGTTTATTCAAGTTATGATTATAGTGATTCAAGTAAAGATTATTATTTAATGTTTGGAAGAGAATCAACTGGCATACCTCATGACTTATTAAGAGAACATTTTGATCGTGTTTACCGTATCCCTATGGTACCTGATGCAAGAAGTTTAAATCTTTCTAACTGTGTTGCGCTTGTTGCTTATGAAGTGCTGAGACAACAAAAATTCGCTAATCTTGCGACCAGCGAATGTATAAAAGGACCTGACTTTTTAAAAAATGAGAAGCTTAAAGGTTAATGCGTGATACTTTATTAAGAGCAACCTTGATCTTATCCTTAACTTTGTTAATTCTAATAACAGTATAATGATTAAATAATACTTGGCCGAGGAATTGGCCTTTTTTAATGTCTCTAATTTCTGCCATTTGTACTTCGCCTGCTTCTTTATTAACTAAAGCTAAACATAATTCACTAGCATTAGTTTTATCGTTATCATTAGGATTCTTTTTTAAGATGACAACATGAGATCCAGCTTGATCTTTAATATGAAAGAAATAATTATCTTTTTGAGCTTTTTTAAATGTTAATAAATCATTTTGAACCGCATTCCTACCAAACGCAATTTTAGTGCCGTCAATCGTGACATAAAATGGAGCGAGCTTATTTACTTCAGATTTAGGAATAGGTGATTTTAGATATTCACTAGCTAAGAATAGATATAGACTTTCATCAGCATCATTTAAACTACTTAAATCATTATTGAGTTTATCTAATAACTCTTTATTTAACTCTAATTGTTCATTATCACGAGTAATAGTTTCTTTGCTCTTTTTATATTTTTTAAAGAGGATATTTGCGTTATCTATATAACTTTTGGTAGTGTCGATAGGAACGTTATTATCTTTAATATATTGTTCAATAAATTCCTTATCGTCTTTCATAGTTAGAAGAGTAGTTCCATATTCTTGATAGACAATCTTTGTTTTTGCTTCTTCTATTTCTTTAGTTAATACATCAGTCTTATTAGTAGCAGTTTTAATCTTCCTTTTAATCGTATCAATTAACTTAGAATACTTTTCTTTTAGTCTGAGCGACATTGAGGTAGATAAATATTCTTTTAAATAGTCTCTATATGCTTCTAGATTCACGCTTAATTCTTTATTCGATTCTTGCTTTATTGGAAGCTCATATTTCATACCCTTAATGATGATTCTTTTATCGGTTAAAGAGGTGTATCTATTCGCAAAAAGAATAGTTCTATTATCATCTAATATGAGTAAGTTTTGATGATGTGGAATAAGCTCTAAAATTAAAAAATATTCGCGTTTTACATAGAATTCGTCGGTTTTTTGTAGGATTATCTCAATTATTCTTTCTTTTTCAACACACCTAATATCAGTCACAATTGTGTCTTTGATATGCTTACGTAATTCATCACTAAGTTTATTTAAAATAGTAGGAAAACTGATATCTTTATCAACCATACCAATTAAAGGATAGTTATGGTTAAGTGAGATTAATAATTTCTCTTTACGATAAAAGGAAAAAGTAAGAATCACATCGCTTGAATTAATCAAAGAAATATTAGCGATATGATTGCCTCTAATTTTATCAATTATCTCATTAGAAATTTCGTTTAGTTCTAAATAGTTTAATGCCATACAATTATTATCAGTTATTTTATCTAAAATATTAATATAAGTTTTGGTAAAATACACTCAAATGAATAAAACGCTTTTAGTTATTGGAATCATCTTAACTGGCATCAGTGTTCTTTCAATCACTATTTTTACTATCTCTAACTTCATTCTTAAAAGAATATATAAAGAGGAAGAAAAAGCTAAGACTAAGGAAGAAAAGCAAAAAGAGAAAACTGTTAAGCTTTTACTTAGAACAGTAAAGAGAATCTTAAAACAAATTAATAAAAAGTTATTACAAAATTATCTAGCATTTTATGGTATTAGTTCAGTGGTACTTGTAGGAGGTGCGACGTTAGTTACCTATTCAAGTGTTAAATTAAATGAAGAAAATTCTCGAACAACTAGTGAAGTAACTTCTAGTGAAGATCCTAGTAGTTCTGATGGTGTGACTAGTGGATTATCTTCTATTGAAGATAGTAGTGAACCTCCTTCATCTATATCTAGTGAATCAAGCTCAATAGAGGTATCTTCGGTAGTAAATCAATACGAGCTTAGCTTTTATATCGATGAAAACCTATATGCTACAGTGATAGTAAACGAAGGGGAGTTATGCGAAGCTCCTAATGCGACAAAGAAGAAAGGATATTACTTTGATGGTTGGTATGTATCTTTAAACGATGATACTCCGTTTGACTTTGATAATACCCCTATTACAAATAGTTTCTCTCTTTATGCAAAATACGAAGATGCTCTTCAAGTGTCCTTCTTTTATGAAGAGAGTGGAACTCAAAAAATGCAAACAGTGGATGTTAGGCCTGGAGATAAAGTTGAAAAGTTATTAATTCAAATAGAGGGCAAAGAAGAAGGCACATATTATGAATGGACAGAAGAGGTGACAGCCCCTATCCCTACTCCATTTGATTTTGATACTCCAATCACACATAATTACGATTTATACGCATACGTTGCTTAAAGAAAATATATAAATACAGATTTTACTATGTTAAAATCTTATTAGTTATAGGAGGAAGTTTTATGAGAAAAGCTTCAAAAATCATTTATCTCGTCGGTGGTATTTTATCCATCGTTGCGGCAGTTGGATTTTTAATTACTGCTTTAATTTTCGTTATTTTACCAAATACCGATGCTTTCGTAGAAGCCTACAATAGAGGTGTTGCTGATGGTACTATTAGTTCCAATATCACATTAGCAGAATTCCAAGGTGTTTTCGCTGCTATTAGTGTTCCATTCTTCATCTGGATGGCTGCAGCTATTATTAACTCAGTCTTCTCATTTATTGCCTCTAAGAAAGATAGACCATCTACTTCTTTAGCGGTTTTAAATATTGTCTTTGGCGTTATTAGCTGTGTTGAAGTTAACATCGTTGCTTCCGTCTTTGCTTTCATCGCTAACGGTCAAGAAGATCGTCGAGTTGTCAAAGAAGATAAATAAATTTATCTATTAACAAATACCATCATTTAATGGTATTTTATTATGTATGAAATATCATAATCTTGGTGAGTATTCATCAATTAATGCCTTTGTAAAATATAAATTAGCTTCATTAGATAATAGTGAAGCTTCTTTTGATGCTTTATTTGAACTAATGTTCTCTGAAGGTAATAACATCATCTATGAATATACCTATGGATTTGATATTAAACGCGTTACTTATTTAGAAAGTAAAAATAACATCATTTCTCTTTCTAGAAAGATTGCTTCTTTAAATCTTAAACCTCAATCTGTTATTGGCATCTATTTAGATAATGACTTAACTTGGATTGAAACTTTTTGGGCAATCCTTAGAAGTGGACATCGTCCTTTATTACTTAATGTTCGTCTTGATGACACTTCGCTTTACGAAGCGATGAAAGAAACAGAATGTGAATTAGTGATTTCTAATCATAAGAAATTTGAGACCAACTATATATTCTATAAAGACTTATTAAAGTTAGAAGAGAAAGATACATTAAATAAATTTGGAGAAGAAATCCTTTTTATGTCGAGTGGGACAAGTGAGAACGTTAAGATCTCCGCTTATACTGCAAAAGAAATAAAAGGTGTATTAAAACAAAGTGCCGAAATCATTCAAGCTAGTAAAAATGTTAAACGTCATTATAAAGGTGAACTTAAATTATTAACTTTCCTTCCTCTTTATCATATATTTGGCTTTATCGCTGTCTATACTTGGTTTAGTTTTTATTCACGCACGTTTGTGGGACTAAATGATTTATCGCCTCAAACGATTAAAAATACGATTCTTAAACATGAAGTGACTCATATCTTTGCCGTTCCTTTATTCTGGCAGAAGACTTATGAAGTGGCGATTAAAGGAATCAAGAAAAGAGGAGAAAAGACTTATAACAAATTCCTTAAAGGAATGGAGATTAGACGTAAGCTTGGTAATTCTTCTTTAGGTAAATTATTCTCAAAAGTAGCGTTTAAAGAAATAAGGGAAGAAATGTTTAAAGATTCCATTTCCATTTTTATTAGTGGAGGAAGCGTCATCTCTAAAGATGTTTTATCTTTCTTTAATTCTATTGGCTATGAACTTACTAGCGGATATGGAATGACAGAGATTGGTATTACCTCAGTTGATCTTTCATCTAATTATAACTATTTAGTGGATGCTTCTATTGGTAAACCATTAACCGGTCTATCTTATAAGATTAATGAACAAAATGAATTACTCGTTAAAGGAGATACTCTTGCAAGATACATCATCTCCAACCATCATAAGGAATATCGTAAAGATGATGAGTATTTCAATACTCATGACTTAATGGAATATAAAAATGGTCGTTATTATTTCTTAGGTAGGGAAGATGATTTAATCATTGCTTCTAACGGCGAAAACCTTAACCCTAACATTATCGAAGATAGAGTGAGACTAATTGATACTCCTAACCTCGCTTTAATCCTAGATGATAATAAGAAGGTGACGTTATTAGTTGAAGTAAATAAATATATTACGTTAGATAAGCTTATTGATTTAGATAAACGCATGAAGGAAAAAATTAAAGAAAACAACCTTGCGACTTTAATTAGTAAAACAGTTTATATAAAAGAATCATTCTTAAAAGGTGACGAATTTAAGATCAACCGTAAAAGACTTGCTAGAGATTATATTAATAATAAATTATTAGTTGCCTCTTTAGATAAAGAAGAGAATCAAGAAATAAAAGATGCGGTATTAGATAAAGCGGTAAATATTATTAAAGACATCTTGGTATTAGATAAAGTTGATGTAAATAAAGATATCATGCTTGATTTAGGCGCGAATAGTTTAGATTATTTCGCTATTGCTTCTTCTATATATGACGAATTCGAAGTGCAGATTGTTGATGAGGCTAGTGGAGTAACGTTAAAAAGCGCTTCAGATATTGCTAATTTCATTAAGGAGCAACTATGATTGCTCTATTTAATTATTTTGTAAAAATAACTGGATGGCTTCCTGCGAAGATCATTTGTCGATGGAAGATTAAATATGAAGATAAGAAAGTGCAGTCAAGAAGATTAAAAGGACCTTCGATTATTATCTCTAACCATACTTCTGTCTATGACTACGCGGTATTTTTGTTTGTCTATTTCTTTAGAACTTTACGTTATCAAATGGCGGAAGTTCTTTATAAAAAGAAATTATTAGGATTATTTCTTAAATGCATGGGTGGAATCTATGTGAATCGTGATACATATGATTTCTCATTTATGGATAAAAGTAAAAAGATATTATCTAAAGGTGGAATAGTAGGTATATTCCCTGAATCACGCTTACCTAAAAAGGGTGAATCATCTCCTCTTCCTTTTAAGGAAAGTGCAGCTTTACTTGCTTTAGAAACGGGAGTGAAGATTATTCCTACCTATATAACAGGCGGCTATTTTAAAAAGAAGAGAATTGGCGTTCTTATTGGTAAACCAATTAACGTCAGAGATTTTTATGATGCTTCTATAAATGAAAAGGAAAACGTCAAAAATATTACCAATATCTTAAGAAACAAAATCATTGAATTAGGAAAATTATATGAAGAAAAATAGAGCCGTTTCGTTTAAATATTTGATATACGATATTATTCGTTTCAGTGCGATACCTGGTTTACTTTGGTTTAGACCAAAGAAATATTTCCTGCATAAAGAAGATAAAAAGCGCATTAAAGGCGGGGCGCTTGTTATATCTAATCACATCACGCTTTTTGATCCCATGTATTTGATGCTCACGATTAAATCTAGAAGACATCACTGCATTTGTATGGATGAATTATTTAAGAATAAATTCTTAAAATGGGCATTTACTAAAGGGTTTTTATGTATTGGTATTACTCGAGGTAACACCTCTTTAGCCCAGGTAAAAGAAATCATCTCAAATTTAAAACAAGGTAATTTAGTCACCATGTTCCCAGAAGGAAAGATTAATGAGACTGATGAAGAGGTCCATAAATTTAAAAGTGGCATGGTGATGATGGCGATGAGAGGGAACGCTCCAATCATCCCTTTATATATCAAAAGACGTAAACATTTTTATTCTAGACTCGAAGTCGCGATTGGCTCTCCTCTAGACGTTAGTAGCTTTAAAAGTGGTACTGCTATCACGAGTGAAGATATGAAACGCGCGACGGAAGTGGTATTAGAAAAAGAAAAAGAATTACAAGAATTCATGTTAAGTGAAGGAAAGAAAAAGTAATGGTCTGGTTATACGTTATTATCGCATTTATCATTATTTCTCTCATCATTCATTTCTCTGTGATCTATTTAATATTCCTTAAATTCTTTGGTAGGAATTCATTAAAGAGTATTGATAAAAGTAGTAGAAAAACATCTTATTCTAAAGATTATGCCGAAGAGATGATATCGATTAGAAATGAATTATTAAATTCATCTAAATACGAAATAGTCTCTATTACCTCTTTTGACGGACTTAAGTTAACTGGTTATTATTTTGCTAATAATAGTGATAAGACCATTATTATGTATCATGGTTTACACACCCATGCTTTTAATAACTTTGGTTATCAAATTAAATATTTCTTAGCTAAAGGCTATAACATCTTAGCAATTAACGAAAGAGCTCATGAAGGTAGTGAAGGTAAATATGTAACTTATGGTCAAAAAGAAAGTAAAGATGTTTTAAGTTGGCTTGATTATGTGTCTCAAAATGAAAAGATTAATAACATATATTTATATGGTATTAGTATGGGGGCAACCGCTTTAGCGTATGCTTCAGAAAAAATCGTTAATAAAAAAGTTAAATTATTAATATTTGAAAGTATGTTTTCTAGTGTTAATGAATTAACTACACATATCATGACTTCTCAACATGTCCCAAGTTTCTTTTTTGCAGGTGCAGTTAGATGGCTTAGTAAGCGTCTAGCAGGAATAAGTTGGGATAATATTTCAACCACTTTATCGTTACAAAAAAACCATATTCCTAGTGTTTTTGTTCACGCGTCTAAAGATAGTATTGCGATAAATAAGTTTTTTGAGGATAATTATAATAATTGCTTAAGCAATAAATATAAAATTATCGTGGACGATGCTGCTCATGCACTATGTGCCTTACACGATAAAGATAAATATCTAGATCAACTAGAAAGTATTACAGGAGAACACAATGAATAAGTACTTTGCCATCATGCCTGACGTTAACTCAGACCTCAATGACTTTTTTAGAAAGGAATATGATATTGACGTCATTATGGGTCACTACACAACTCCAGATGGAGTGGAACACCCTTCGGTCTTAAACTGGGAAACAGTAAATAGAGACCAATTCTATAAGGATCTTAAAAAGAATCCTAATGCTTATAAAACATCTCCAGCTAATGTTGAAGAATGTTATCAAGCATTTGAAAAACATATTAAAAATGGTGAAGGAGTTATTGCTATCTCCATCTCTCAAACTTTAAGCGGTTCATATTCATTTATGAAACAAGCTGTTGATAGAATTAAAGAAAACTACCCTGAGGCACAAATCGCTTTAGTCGATTCTATGCGTTTTGGTCCAGGTTTTGGTTTATTAGCAGTTTATGCTGCGCAACTTAGACGTGATGGCAAATCATTTGATGATGTTGTCGCTTGGTTAGAGAGAAATAAGAACCATTTCCATCAAACAGGTTGGATGGATGATTTATCATTCGTTGCAAAAAAGGGTAGATTAACTCATTCTAAAGCCTTCTTTGGTTCTTTAGTAGGTATTAAGCCTGTTGGAGAGTTTGACTATAACGGTATGACTACTGTTATTGGTAAATGTAAAGGCGAAAAAGAAGCTTATAAAGTCTTAATCGAATACATTAAGCGTCATATTATTAAGCCAGAAGAACAAATTATCTTCGTTGCTACTAGTAATAGACATGCTAACGCAGAAGTATATAAGAAATTAATTGAAGATAACATTCATCCTAAAGCAGTGTACATCAACGATGTATATCCTAACTGTGGAGTCAATATTGGTCCAGGTTTAATGGCGGCCTATTATTACGGTAAGCCAATTTCAGAAGGATTAGTTGAAGAAACAAAAGTATTTAATGAAATCAAAGCCTCTATCAAGGAATAATTAGATGAAAGTAATTAATAAGAAGTGGAAATTAGCATTATACGCCTTTGGGGCAATAGGTGTGAACTTACTCAATATTATTGTAGGTTCATATTTATGTAGTGCTCTTATTGCTCAAGGATTTGGGCCAGATGCTGTCGCTAATCATACATTTGAAGGTGTTGATTTAATCGTCCCTGCGATATGGGCTGTATTTGGTGTTATTGCTAAAGTGATTGATGGTTTAATTGATATACCAATGGCCCAGTTCACTGATACCTTACGTTCTCGTTGGGGTAGAAGAAGACCTGCGATTGTTTTGGGCATCATTCCTATGGTTATATCTTATTGCTGTTTCTTACTTGTGCCTAATAGCGGAGAAGCAACAGTTTTAAACACTGTTTATTATTTCTTAATGCTCGTCTTATTCTACTGTTCATACACCTTAACAATGGTCACATATTATGCGACGTTTACTGAGATAGTGGATAACGAAAAAGACCGCAGATTTTTAACAAATACCAAGTCAATCGCCGATATTTTCTATTTTATTATTGGTTTTGCGCTTGTTCCTATGATCTTAAAAGGAATGAATATTCGTATCGTTGCTTTACTTGTTTTACCACTTGTTTTGGTGATGCTAGTTCCTTTATTTATGATAAAAGAAAAATCTACTAAAGATGGTGATTTTGGTGAAGTTAGTAAACCAGTCAATATCATTAAATCTATCGGTTATACATTTAAGAATAAAGACTTCATTATTTGGATGATTGTTTATTCTTTTATGACTTTAGGGTTACAGTTATTCCTGAGTGGTATTAATGAATTCTTCTCAATTGGAAAGATGGATATGACGATCACAATGGGCTCTAGTTTTGCTCCTGTTCCATTAACATTCATTGTTTATAATAAACTCATTAATAAAAAAGGTTTTAAGTTTGCTTATCAATATACATTACTTGTTTTTGTAATATCGATGACAGCAATGTTCTTTATTGCCCGTTATGTTGCTCCTGGGCTAGCTAAAACATTATGCTGTGTTGGTGGTGGTATATTTGCTTCCTTCTCCATTGGAGCAATGTTTGCTGTTGCTTATAGCATTCCTTCTCAACTTGCGGCAGATGATGAAAAGAAAACAGGCATCTCTCATTCAGCGATGTATTTTGCTATTCAAGGCTTATTCAGTGCTTTAGCGAGTGGCTTAGGTGGCGCAACTATATTAACAGTGCTTAAGACTAATCAAATCTTTGATTTGCCAGGCACATACTTTATTACAGTAATCTCTGCAATTGCTTGTTTTATCGCTTTCATCTTAGCGTTCTTCTTACCTAAATCAATTAAGGAATTAGGTAAAGAGAAAAAGGAAGCAACCAATATTGAGCTTGTCAATCCAAAAGAATTAGTGGAAGAAAATAAAGACAAAGAATAATGCGAAACGAAATTAATGGTTTCATCTTTGAAAAGATGATGCGTAACGCTCTTAATAATCTATACGTTCATGAAAAAGAAATTAATGACATGAACGTTTTTCCTGTTGCTGATGGTGATACTGGCACTAATATGCGTTTAACTCTTGAAAACGGACTTAATACCGCAAAAAGTGATAAACATTTAGGAAAATATCTTAAAGAATTATCTACAGGCATGCTTTTAGGTGCGAGAGGTAATTCAGGAGTTATCTTATCTCAACTCTTTAGAGGAATGTATTTATCCCTCAGAAACGATTCTATTGTTAATCCTGGTGAATTCCGTGATGCCTTTATTATTGGCTATAAAACAGCCTATAAGGCTGTATTAAAACCAGTGGAAGGAACAATCCTTACTGTGACTAGAATGGGGATTGAAAACATTAAAGATAAGATTAGAGGTAGTATCTCACAAAAGGATGCTTTTAAGTTATATCTAGATGAACTTAATAAATCTTTAGAACTTACTCCAGAATTATTACCAGTTCTTAAAGAAGCTAATGTTCTTGATAGTGGTGCGAAAGGTTACATCACTATTATCGAAGGAATGTATAAATATCTATTAGGTCAAATCGTTGATAGAGACTTAGTAATGGACGAAGATAATAAGGAAGAAAAATTAGAAGGTGAAGGAGATTATTTAGAAATCTCTATTAAACTTAATAACCTTAATTTTGCCATTGAAGATATATCTAAAAAAATTGAAGAATTGTCAAGTTCATATGATTTAAAAATCAAAGATAAAATTTTAACTCTAAAAGCGTATACAAGTTCAGCTAGTTTAATAATCAAAAGCCTGAGAAGACTAGGAGATGTAGAATCACTTAACCTCGAAAATAAAAAGAAAGAAGAAGATAAAATCGATATACCAGATATTCCATTTAAAGCAATCGTCTATATTGCTTGTATTAGTGGTAGTGGTATAAAAGATGTATATAAAGATATGGGTGTAGATGTATTCCTTCCAACTAATCCATCTACTCAAAATTTCCTTGATGCATTTAAAAGAATTAAGTCAGAAAAGATCGTCATTCTTCCAAACGACAAAAACATTATCGAGACTGCTAATCAAGCAGTGAAGATCTCACTTCAGAAAAACATTGTTATTATTCCTACAAAAAATGTGATTGAAGGCTATTATGCTTTAGCGATGGACGTTCCTGATAGTTCCATTGAAAATAGACTAGAAGCTATTTCAGAAGATGTAGGAGTGGAGTGTTTAAACGTTTCGAAAGCGATTAAGAGTTATTCTAATGATTTAGCTAAAGTAAACGTTGGAGATTATGTCACTTATATGAATGAAAAGATTCTTTCTAGTGATGTAGATTTATTAGAGTGTTTATCTAAAGGATTAGCTAACTATAATGACATCTCTTTTAAGAGCAGTGCCTTTATTCTTTTAGGTAAAAATGTTGATGAAGATCTTGAAGAAAAGATTAATGAATTATTTAGCTCTAAATATGAAAATATTGAAGTCACTATTTTAAATGGTGGACAAGAAAAAGAAGATTTAATGATTGGATTATTATAGGTTAAGGATATGATTGCACTTTATATTGTACTAGGTTTATTAGGAGCATTGCTCTTATTCTATATATTACCAACTTTGATCATTTCTAATGTCATTTATACTGTTTTATTTGTACGTACATCTAAAGATAAATGGAGTCGTACAGTTTCATGGGATGACGAAGAACAAAAAGAGATGTTTAGACAAGGTGAAGAGTGGGGCAATAAATATGAAAAGAATCGTAAAAGAGTGGAAATAAACTCTCAAAAGTTCCATTTAATTGGAGAATATTTCGACTTTGGTAGCGATAAAGTTGTGATTGTTATCCCTGGAAGAATGGAGTCAGGAACTTATTCATATTACTTCTCTGAACCATATAGAAAAGCTGGATATAATGTTTTGGCTATTGATAATAGAAGCCATGGATTAAGTGAAGGAAGATATAACACTATCGGACTTAAAGAATATAAAGATATCTTGGCGTGGATTAAGTTCGCTCATGATGAATTAGGAAATAGTAGTGTAATCATTCATGGATTATGTATTGGTTCTGCAACTGGGTTATATGCGATTACTGATAAGAGCTGTCCAAGTTATGTTAAAGCACTTATTGCTGATGGTATGTATGTAAACTTCCATGAGTCGCTTAAGCAGCATCTTATTGAAAGAAAGAAACCAATCTTCCCATTTGTTAGTGAGATCATGGGAATGATGAGAATTGTTGCTGGAAAGTCCGCTAAAAAGTGGGGACCAATCAACGTTATTAAAAAGATGAATAAACCAATGCTATTTATCTATAGTAAAGAGGATTTCTATTCTCTTCCTGAGCTAGGTGAGAAGTTATATGAAACTTGCCCCGTTAAAGAAAAAAGAATCGAATTCTTCCCACATGGTCAGCACTCTCATGTAAGAATTAATAATACTGAAGGGTACGATTCAAAAATTAGTAGTTTTTTAGTAGATTTTGTTAAATAAGCACTTTTAAAGAAAAATATAAGAGGAAATTGTTAATAGATCCTCTTTTTTTATTTCACATTATGTACGTAATATTTATAAAAGAAATCATCGCCAAGTAAATATTTCATAGAGGCAATAAACTCCTCTTTTTGAACCGGCTTAGTAAAATATAGAACCCTATAGTTAACACCATATTCAATCACTACTTCATCACTTAACGTTAGTCCATTATATTTATAGAAGTTGATCCTATTCATTCTTTCTAATTTGTTATTGCTTTCGATATCTGGATTTTCTGCTAATAGATAGATACGATAGTCGTTACTATATTTTGAAGTGATATCTTTTAATACTTTTGAACCATATCCTTTTCCTCTATATGTCTTTTTTATTGCAAGGAAAAATATATATAATGTATCTTCATATTTTAATAGATCAACTAGCCCTATAAAAGTAGAGTTATCTTCTACTGCATACATCTCATGATGAGGAAAAGACATAAGCATGTTATAACTTGGTCTTTCAACTGGTGGGAAAGCATGCTCAAATAGATGTTTAATCTGATTATGATGAATATACTTATTATCAACCTTGATATATTTCAGTTCCATTTATATTACCAAATGATGTTTTTATTTAACTTGGATAAATATTTCATATCTTCTTCATTGATTTCAAAATCTAATTTCATATTATCTAGCATATGTTCTTTAGAACTTGCTTTAGGAATAGATACTGTATCTAATTGAAGAGTGTATTTAATGCATAATTGAGCAACTGATACATGATATTTGTTCGCCATATCTTTGATAACCTTATCATCAAGCGCTGCTCCGTGAGCAATTGGGGAGTAGGATTCAACAATAATATCGTTATTCTTGCAGTAATTAATTAAATCTAGAGGTGTGTTATAAATATGAACCTCTATTTGGTTCACCATCGGTCTTATCTCACAGTGATCCAAAATATTCGCGGTATCTTTCTTATTAAAGTTAGAAACACCTATTGCTTTAACTTTTCCTTGTTTATAAGCTTCTTCAAGTGCTCTCCAAACCTCTACATTTTCTTTATAATAGTGATTCTTACCACCATATTCGTTCCATGGTTGAGGGCAGTGAATTAACATTAAGTCGATGTAATCGACTCCTAATCGCCTAAGAGAGTTATAAATACTTCTTTTAGTGGACTTATAATCTTTATGACAAGCATTAACTTTACTTACTAGATAAATATCGTCACGTGGAAGATTATATTCTCTAATTGCTCTACCTACTTCGCATTCGTTTCTATACACTTGCGCGGTATCGATGTGACGATATCCTGCTTCAAGCGCCATAGAGACACATTTATAGGCATCAGAATTCTTGATAAGCCATGTGCCATAAGCGAGTTTAGGTATAAGATTGCCGTTATTTAGTTTGAAGTATTCCATGTCTTTAATTCTATATTAATAATCCTTATAAACAGTAATATTATTTGATTTGCACAAGACTGTACGAAATTGCACGAATGTGCACGAAGAAATGCACTTTTGCACGAATAAGTTGATTTTTGCACGAAGAAGTTGATTTTTGCACGAAAGCATATTATTCTATGATTGTAGAGGTATTAAGTATGATTCCAAATTTGTATTTGCCAATAGGCGTTGATGATTTCAAAACAGTAAAAAAAGATTGTTATTATGTGGATAAAACATTGTTTTTAGAAGATATAATTAATTCCCCTGAATCCGCGACATTTCTCTTTACCCGTCCACGTAGATTTGGAAAATCATTAATGCTTTCTTTATGTAAATATTTTTTTGATATCAATGAAGATTCATTAACCTTATTTAAAGACACTAATATTATTAATAAAGATCATAGATATGCTGAATATATAAATAAATATAACGTTATACATCTTAACTTAAAGGGTATAAACGGACGTAGTTATGCTGATTATATTGAATTATTGAAGTTTAAGATATCTGATATTTATAGTGATTTAATTAACCCTGAAAATGATTTTGAAAATAATGTCATAAATCGTAAATGTACTAATAATGAATTAAAAGAATCTTTATATTACCTTACTAAAAAGTTATATAAGAAAAATAATGTCAAGACTATTATTTTAATTGATGAATACGATACACCTTTAGAAACCGCATATGTGAATGGCTATTTTGATGATGCTAGAGACCTTATGAAAGACTTTTTAGGTAATGCGATTAAAAGCAACCCTTATCTATATAAAGCTATCGTAACTGGAATAACCCAAGTATCACATTCTTCTATCTTTTCAGATTTAAACAATTTGATGGTTAATAATATCTTATCTAATAAAGATGAGTTTTTCGGCTTTACTGATGATGAGGTTGAAAAACTATTGAGATATTCAAACTTCAATGGTGATTATAACGAAGTGAAGAGGTGGTATGGTGGATATTTTTTCCAAAATAAAGAAGTATATAATCCCTGGTCAATTTTAAATTTTATATCAAATATATTTGTATATAAGGCTTATTGGACGAATACAGGATCATATAAATTGTTACATGAGACCGTGAAGCTATTAAGTGGTGACGTAAATAGTGATTTAGTATCTTTAACTAATGGAGAAAATGTTAATACAACAATCAATGAAAATATAAGTTATGATTTCGTTGATAACAATATCAATCTATATTCTTTATTAGCGTTTAGTGGTTATTTATCTATACATCCTAATTTTCCAAGCAATTACTATACAGTAAGGATAGTGAATGAGGAAATTAAAATTGCCTTTAACAAAGAAATCATGGAAACATTAGTGAATAAAGATAATTTTATGATTCTAAAAAAGATAAAGGAATCGTTAATATCATTTAATACTAAAGAATTTGTTTCCAATCTTGCTTTTTATATTCAAAATAGGCTTTCATATTTAGATTTAAATTCTGAAAAAGCATATCAAATTATGATTGTCACCTTGGGATCTGTTTTGATGGACGACGCTCTTGTCAGCAGTGAAATTGAAGAAGGCCAAGGAAGGTGCGACATAGTGATTAGATCGATATCAAATAACGATTATTCAATTATTTTAGAACTTAAATACTTAAAAAACAGACCTTCAATAAGTGATTTAGAAAAATCCGCTTCTAAAGCTTTAAACCAAATTAAAGAACATAAATACTATTCAGATGCGCTACGTATTAATTCTAAAAGGATATTGTTAATTGGATTATCATTTTCACATAAAAATAGTGCATTTAAGGATGAAGTATATAGATAGTTATTAGCTACATTTTTTTACAAGAATCCATTCTTCTTTTTCCTTTTTAATAAATGATATCTAATACGATTAGATGTACATAGGAAATATTTTATAAAATGTTATTAATATATATATTTATATATATTAATATAATTATTAATGTATTAAAATATTTGAGTAAAATCTGGAATAATTAGGAAATATTTACAAAAATGTTATAATTGAAGTATGAAAACAGAATTAAATATTTCTTTTGTAATCAAAAGATTAATGAATGTATTGAATTATTCATCGGCCACTTTAGCAGATTTTTTGGGTGTTGAACCTAGACAAATTAATAATTATATTAATCGTCATAATAAT
This sequence comes from Erysipelotrichaceae bacterium, assembly GCA_015059185.1. GTDB lineage: Bacteria > Bacillota_I > Bacilli_A > RFN20 > CAG-826 > SIG220. The sequence goes on along the minus strand of SVAY01000003.1, from coordinate 54,699 downwards.
CCTTCACCAATAGTATTTAATAAGATTATTTCTTTAATAAATGATAACAATCTTGATATATATGATTTGTTTGATATAGAAGGAAATGATGGTTACCTTTTTCACGGATCAAAAGTGGGAGGGATTATCGGAGATATATCAACAACTAGAAATATTAATGAGCCAATAGACTTTGGAAATGGTTTTTATCTTAGTGAAACTTTTAAAACTGCTATTAGTTATGTGATAACATATCCCCATCCTGTTATATATCGTTTTAATGAAAAAGATATTTTGAAAACTAAGATTTATTCTTTTTACGATGATAAGGTTTTAGGAGAAGAAGACTGGGTGCTTTTTATCGGTTACAATCGTTATAAGATTAAAGAAGAAAGAGACCGTGTTTTTATTAGAGAATATTTTGACAAGAAATTTGCTCAATATGATGTGCTAAAAGGGGAAATTGCGGATTCATATAATTTTGATATTATGGATGCTTTTTTTGATGAAGTGAGCGACATTAATGAAGTTAAAAAGGCCTTGAAGTTTGCAAATATTGGACCGCAATATGTGTTAAAAAACGAAACCGTAGCGAAGTCACTTAAATGGGTAGATGAATATCATATAGAGACTAGATTAAAGAACTACCTAATAGGGTTAATATCTAGTAGAAAAAAATATCTTAAAAAAGCTTATGAAGAAACGGATAAAAGCAAAAGAGATGAATCACTTAAATTTGAAGCAATTAAAAATAGAAAAATAATGAATTATGGACGATAAGGATAAGCTGCATCAATATAACTTAATTAAAGAAATTGTTTCTTTAGCATATCAAGATGAATATGATATGGAGGATTTTATTACATCCTTTTTTGTTTCACAAACATTTAAACAAATCATCGATTATTCAGATATCACATATTTCAATCCTCGTTTAGTGTATTTAAGATTTGTAAAAGAAGTGGATATAAAAAAAGGTAATCAAAACCCAGATATCTTAGTTTTGTATTATGTAGTAAATATTTATTTAAAGTTTTATTACAGAACCTCTACAAGTTTCTCGGCAATTATGAGTCAACTTCCATATAAAGATATCATTGATTTCTATGAACTTTATCACACTCTTAGTGAAGAGAGAGTGATTTTTATGAGTAAGATTAGATATAACTTGAAAATGAACGCAATAAGGAAAAAGCGTAGTAAAAAGAATATAGAGCTATCATTTAATGATAGAGATTATAATCTATATATAGCAAAACAGTTATATGTCAAATTATTTAGTTATCCAGAAATATATTCATCTAAATATGTTTATAATAACAAGCATCGTTATCTTATAAATGATAATTCATTTTTCCTTTATACTTGCTATTTAGATGAAATTCATTCAGTGTTAAATGATGAAGAACTAGGTCATATAAAATATATGAATACAAATAACGTTCTTTTTATATTTCCAAAAAATGACGAAGTATTGACAAAGGATGAATTACAATCATTATTTATGGCTCAAAAGGGAGTAGCGTTTGATAAAATTCTTGTCTATCAATATGGCAAAATATTATTCATCAATTGGAGCGATGGATATAAAGAATTTTATGTAGACATCAACCTATTAGATGAAAGAAGGATTAAATCCGGATATTTGCTTCGCTATAGCTCCACTTTGTTAAAGATGTAAGACTTTAAGTGGATGTAAGACCGGAAAAGCGAAGACCACTAAGGATATAACTTACCTAGTAAATTGTTATCTATACAGTAGGAACTTGACATTCCTTATTGTTACATATATGATTTCGCTATCAATGATTGAGAGTTTAGAAGATAAAATTACGCTCATTAAAGATGTGAGTCGAATTAATTACTTAAACAAAGAGTCTATTTTTCTTATCGCTCAATATGCTGAAAAACTTCTTCCTGGGATCAAAGGCCATATTTTAAGAACTGCATATTACGCTAAACTCCTGGTGCTTGAATTATATAAACAAAAGTTATATCCAGAAGTAATCGACGAAGAATTTACTCAAATGCTTCCTTGTGCAGCTGCTTTACACGATATTGGAAAATTAATGATTCCTAACAATATCATTTACAATAGATATTCTTTAAATGAAGAGGAACGAAAAATAATGCGTAACCATATAAAATATGGAAACGAGATTATAGAAGAAGCGTTAAAAGATACAAAGAACATAAAATTTCTAAGTCTCACCAACGATGTCGTGACCTATCACCATGAAAGATATGATGGAAGTGGTTATCAAGAAGGATTAAAAGGAGAAGATATTCCTTTAAGCGCTAGAATAGTTACTATCTGTGATATCTTTGATGCGATGACTAGTGTGCGTGCCTATAAGGATGCTATTTCTATTGAAGATACTATTACATATTTAAAAGAAACAAGTGGACAAGTGGTGGATCCAGAACTGTTAAAAGTGTTTTTGGAAAACGAGATACAAGAGAAAATAAAACGTTCTATTTCTAAATACGGTAATCTATCAACACCAAACCTATAATGAAATAATATTAGTAAGAAGCACATATGTGCTTTTTTTGTTATTTGCTGATGTTTTATTTTCGTTGTCATATAACGGAATATAGAAATTTAAAAAAATATTTAGCACTCTACTTGACAGAGTGCCAAAACAGGTCCATACTATAATTAGCACTTAGAGTGTGAGAGTGCTAAAAGGAGGTATTATTTATGGATAACGGAATGCCTAATTATGAAAAAGATGAAAACATCTTAACAAAATTTGGTCGTATCATTAACGATGACGTCAAGGCTAATAAGATTGATCCAGTCATTGGTCGAGATGAAGAAATTCGTAAGATTATTCAGATCTTAGCCCGTAAGACTAAGAACAATGTCATCCTTATTGGTGAACCAGGTGTTGGTAAGACTGCTATTCTAGAGGGACTTGCTGAACGTATCGTGAAAGCTGATGTTCCTAATAGTTTAAAAGATAAACAAATATATGAACTCGATATGGGTGCTTTAATTGCAGGTGCTAAATATCGTGGTGAATTTGAAGAGAGACTCAAAGCTGTCCTTAATAAAATTAAGGAGAGTGATGGTAAGATTATTCTCTTCATCGATGAAATCCATTTAATTGTTGGTGCTGGTAAAACAGATGGTGCGATGGATGCTTCTAATATGCTTAAACCAATGCTCGCTCGAGGTGAGATTGACTGTATCGGTGCAACAACCTTAAACGAATATCGTATGTATATTGAAAAAGACCGTGCGCTTGAAAGAAGATTCCAACCTGTCTTAATCAATGAGCCAAGTGTTGAAGATACTATATCTATATTAAGAGGATTAAAGAGTAGATTTGAATCTTATCACGGGGTGAAAATCCTTGATAATGCTTTGATTGCAGCTGCTACTTTATCTAATAGATATCTTACTTCAAGATTCCTTCCAGATAAGGCTATCGACTTAATTGATGAAGCCTGTGCTTCTATTAAAGTAGAAATTGATTCAGTTCCTACTGAACTAGATGAAGTATCTAGAAAAGTTAGACAACTTGAGATAGAAAAAGCGGCTTTAAGTAAAGAAAAAGATGAATCAAGTAAGAAACGTCTAGAAGCTCTATCTACTGAATTAGATAAGTATAAGAAAGAAGAAACGGAATTAAGTGAACGTTGGAAGAAAGAAAAAGCTTCTATCGGTGATGTGAAAGAAATCAAAAAGCAACTTGAGAAAGCTAAATTTGATTTAGATGTTGCCTATAGTAACGCTCAATACGAAAAAGCTGGAGAACTTCAATACCGTGTTATTCCTGAATTAGAGAAGAAGATTAAAGATATTGAAAGTAAAGATCCTAATGTTTCTAAACTTGTTTCTGAAGTAGTGGATGAATCTAGCATTGCTAAGATTATCTCTAAGATGACTAATATCCCACTTACTAAGATTGAAAAAGGTGATAAAGAAAAAGTCTTAGACTTAAAGAATATCCTTCAAAGAAGAGTAATCGGTCAAGATGAAGCCCTTACCTTAGTAAGTAACGCAATCTTACGTCAAAGAGCGGGTATTAAAGATGAGAATAGACCTATTGGTAGCTTTATGTTTCTCGGTCCTACTGGTGTAGGTAAAACAGAAGTTGCTAAAACACTTGCAGAAGCTCTATTTGATAGTGAATCCCATATCATTCGTATCGATATGAGTGAATATATGGAGAAATATTCAACTTCACGTTTAATTGGTGCCCCACCAGGCTATGTTGGCTATGAAGAAGGTGGTCAATTAACTGAGAAAGTAAGACGTAATCCTTATTCCATTGTCTTATTTGATGAAATTGAAAAAGCCCATCCAGAAGTGTTTAACTTATTACTCCAAATCCTTGATGATGGAAGATTAACCGATTCTCAAGGCCGAGTAGTGGACTTCAAGAACACCATTATCATTATGACTAGTAACCTAGGTAGTGAATATCTACTTAATGGTGAAACCGATAAGGTCGATGCCTTACTCCATCAAACATTTAAGCCAGAATTCTTAAATAGAATTGATGAGATTGTATACTTCAAACCTTTAGGCAAAGAAGTGCAACTCAAGATTGTTGATAAGATGCTCAATTTACTCAATAAGAGACTTGAAGAATCTTATTATAAGGTTGAGTTCTCTCCTCGACTTAAGAACTGGATCCTTGATAGTGCATATTCTCCTAACTTCGGTGCTAGACCAATCAAGAGATTTATCCAAAACGAAGTGGAAACTGTCATCGCAACAGAAATCATTCAAGGTAAGCTTTCTACCAAGATTAAATACCTTGTTGACTATGTTGATGATAAGGTCACGATCACTCCATTAAATTAACCGTAAACGAAAGAGTCACTCCATTCTTTAACTCCCCAATAATGGGGAGTTTTTTTGTTTAACAATAATATCTTTGCTTATTGAAAAGGGGTATATAGATTAATTGAATTAATTGATGTTATTTAATTCATTTATATTTTCTAGCATCTCTATTTCATTTTTATATATAAAAGTTACAATTGTAAAATCCTGTTGTTACTAAATTTCAAATTTATTGACATTCTTTATATTTGACGTTTATGATTTAATAAGTTTACGCGTAGGCGTGAGCCTATTTAGAAAAAAGGTGATATGAATAAAGTTAAAATCTTCCTCAGTGTTTTATTCGCTATAGCGATGTCAACAGCGATTGGTTTAGGCACTTATTTCACTATTATTTTTGTAAATAAGGAAAAAAACCATAAATTTGAATCAGCGTATATTTATGATGAAACCTATACTCGCTCAATTAACGCAGAACTAGAGTCAATAAATGCTGGAGAAAGTGCAACTTTTTTAATCCCTCTCATTTCTAAGCTTGATCGTACGATTGTTGTGAATATCACTATTAATGGTACTCAACAGGAAATTAATAAATATCTCATGATATCATTTGACGATCAGGATACTTCTTCCTCATTATATTCATTAATAGAAAACAAAAATGAATATTCGCTTGATGTAAAAGCAAAAGAAACGAAGAATGTGGAGATGCATTATTCATTAAAAGATGATTATAGCTTAGAAATTGGAGATGAATATAATTTCAGTATCAATATCTTCGCTAGCGATGTCCACATTAGATTAAGCTATGGAAAATAAGACGAAGAATAAAAAAGGCTTAAAGATAACTTTGAATGTCTTTTTATATACTGTTCTTGCTCTTTTGCTTGCTTTTGATATTTTCGCTCTCGTTAGTAAGTTATCGATGAAAAGCGAAACAGGTGCCATGAATTTCTTTGGGCATGAGACGCGCATTGTACTATCTGGCTCGATGGAAGGAAATGAAGAAATTTATAAAGCTCATCCTGAATATCAGATAAAACGTATTAACGTTCGCGATGCAGTTTTTATTGATACAGTACCTCAAGACGAAGAAAAACAAAAAGAATTCTATCACTCCATCAAAGTAGGGGATGTATTAACATTTATCTATCAGAAAGGTGGGAATGTTGTAGTTACTCATAGAGTGATGAAGATTGAAGAAAATGAACATCATATTAAATTTACCCTTAGAGGTGATAACCCTAAAGGGGATAATCTTGTTTATGATAATGATCAATATCTTCAATATGCCTATTCTGATACAGGAGAAATTATTGGAAAAGTAACAGGAACAAATGCTTTTTTAGGTAATCTCCTATATGGCTTATCAAGCAATAAATTAGTGTTAATTTTTGTCGTAATAGTGCCTGCTAGTTTACTTGCTTTATATGAGGTAGGAAAAATCATTTTTGCTATCTATATGAATAAAAAGGAAAAACAATTAGCCTTGATTAACGAAGAAAAAGGTAATCAACTTAATGAAATTGAATTACTCAAAAAAGAGGTTGAGAGACTTAAAAAAGAACAAGGCGTAAATGTTCAAAATGACGTAGAACAAATTAACGATAAGAAGGGAGATAACCATGACGATGAATGATATCATTCTTTTAATTATCGCGATATGCCTACTAGTGTGTATCATCTTATTCATTATTTTCTTTTGTATGGATGTATTTAAAAAGAAAAAAGATAATTCATCCTCAAAAGATAACAAAATAGAGAATAAGAAATAACAAATGTTTGTAATATCCTAGGATATGCAATAAAAAAACGAAAGGAGGAAAAATGAACAGAAAAACCGCAATTATAGGAACTGTGATGTCCGCATTAATGTTTGCTTCGGTTGCTGTAGGCTCAGTATTAGCCTTATATCAGAGTAATAAAACAATCAATGTCCATCTTAAAGCTGGAAGTCTTTCAGCGAAGCTATATTTAGTTAGCATTGTTAGAGACGAAGTTGATGAAACTGGACATTGGGTAGCTGATAAAGACGTCGACTTAAGTCAATACGTTGGGTATGACCAAGATAAAGGCGTTGATTTATCCGTCTATAGTGACTCAATATTTGATGATATTTTGCTTATTCCTGGGATGAAAGGAAAAGCAAACTTCAAATTATATAACACAGGTAATATTGCGTTTAATTACACAGTTGACGCAGTTAATATAAGCGGCGATCAAGTTCTATTTGATGTATTAGAAATATCTTACCCTCAAACTTCTAGCTCTTTAAATAAAGGAGATAATGCCTCATTCAGTGTAAGCTATCTATTTGAAGATAAAGGAGTGGACGAAGAAGGCGTTGGTAAAAATAACAATGCGATGGGTAAAAATGTTACTTTTGATATCAGTGTCTTATGCACACAAGTAACAAATAATTAAGTTCATAAAAAGAAAGGAAATATAATTATGAAAACTAAAACAACTAAAGGTTTGGTTCTATCAGCTCTCGCGGCATTAAGCTTTGCTTCTATAGCAGCTGGTACAACTTATGCCTTATTCACTTCAAAAACTGAAACTAACATTGAAGTTAGCTCAGGTAAAATTAATGTCAGTGCTAATTTAAGTGGTCTTCAAGTTTATTCCGCTGTTTTTGATAGCGAAACTGAATACCATGAAGAATTACAATCTGGAACTAGAGAAGAAGGTGGATTAACCCAACATTTATTCTCTAATGGTGGATATGCAGCTTATGATGACACTCATAGCTTATTTATCATCGATCGCATCACTCCAGGGGATTTAGTTAAATTCTCTTTTGCTGTTGCAAATGATAGCAATGTCAGTTTCAAATATCGCTTCTCTTATGTCGCTATTGACACAGACGAGAATCCAGATACCTCTTATTTAGATTTAATTAAAGGTATGGATACTTCAATTAAAGTCGGTTCAGCTGAACCTGTTACTTATCGTGGCTTAGCAAAATATCAAACAGCCTGGGAAGTCAAATCAGCAGATGCATCTTTAGATAATGTTGAATACTCTTTATCTTTACCAGTCGCAGCAGGCAACCAATATCAAAATAAAAATGCTAAAATTTTAGTATCATTTGAAGCTGTACAAGCTAATGCTTACACTGATGGAGATGCTGAAATCGTTCTCGTTGAAGAAGACATCGTTTCTGATCCAGTGGTCGTTGTTGCAAATGAAGACACCGAGATTATTGCTGAATCTGCTACATCTAATTTAGAATTCACCGTGACTATTCCACAAAACGTCAAGTATGGTGATAATGTTCCAGTCTCTCCAACTGATGTCTTAACCATTGAAGTTACTGATTTAGGTAAAACTGAAGAAGTTTATACAACTGAAACATCATTAAACTTCGACTTAGTCGTTAAAGTTAATGGTGTAGAAGCTAATGGCTTCAGTAAACCTTTACCAGTTCAAATCTATGTTGGTAAAGGTTTAATTATTGCCTCAGTCAAACATAAAACCACAGAAATCACAGTATATGACTATGATACAGAAACTGGTTATATTTCATTCTCAACATCTTCTTTCTCACCATTTGAAGTATCTTTCTTAGAGGGTGTTGAAGTTGATACTGCTGCCAAATTAATCGAAGTTTTGCCTAATGGTGGAAAAATTGGTATCAAGGAAGATATCACTGTTAATCAATTCTTACCTATCGTAGCAGATACAACTATTATCGGTCTTGGTCATACAATCACTGTTGACGCTGACCGTGCATTCAGAGTTCAAACAAATGGTGTTGAATTAAACATTGGTGACTTACACATTGCAAATGCTGGTACAAAATGTGAAAGAGCTGTTCAAATTGATAGCAATGTAGCTGATGTAACCATCAACCTTGATAATGTTGTTGCTGATCATATGACATATTATGCATTGAACGTTTGTTCAGGTGCCACTAATGCCACTCTTAATCTTGATAATTGTACTTTTAGTGGCTATTGTGCGTTACAAACATGGGCGAACAACACTACATTTAATGCGTCTAACTCAAGATTAATTGGTAATAACAAATGGAATTATGGTGCAACAAACAGTTTTGCTACTATCGTAACTTATGCTAGTGCTCAAAATGCAACAATTAATTTAACCAATACTTATGTTGATACCAAAACCATCAACAATGTTCAATGGGCATATCTTCTCCATGGTGGTGGATGTACCATTAATTCAATTAATTGTAATTATTCATATAATGAAGAACCAAAACAGGTTAATTCATATCAAGATCTTGATACATATGGATTAGTTCAATTAAATTCTGAGGCTGCCTTTTACGAAACAACATTCAATGTTAATGGCAACGTTTGGCAATATGAAGGTGAATAATTATGACAAAGAATATTAAATCAGTTATTCTTGCTTCCGCTGCTGTCCTTGCTTTTGGTGCAGTTGCAGTTGGAACTACATTCGCTCTTTTTACATCTAAATCAACTTCAACAATCAATGTTCAATCAGGTATTGTTAATGTTGAATCTTCATCACAACTTGTAAGTGTCACTGAATTACATGATGTTGCTGTTCTTCCTGATGCTCAAGGCGTTTACACTAACTCAATCGGTGGTAAAACATATCTTGATAACAGTGGTCTTTTACATCTTGAAAAATGGGCCCCTGGTGATAAGGCTGTTATTGAAGTCAATAATGTTAACAAAAGTAATGTTGCTATCCTTTCAAGATTAAGTGTTTCTCACACTCACACATCTGAAAAAGACTTATTTGATCAATTAGCATTCTCTTATCAAGCTTTTGATAAAGAAGATAATCCAATTGCTCATCCTGAAAGATGGACTACATACGAAGCTGCTCAAGATACCAGTACTGGCTATTTACTAAGTAAAGTCGTAGTTACTATTGAATTTGCTGATGCTGATCATGGTGAAATTATATTTGGTGAATTAAATGGCAATAATGAATACCAAAACACTGATTGTATTATTGCCTTTACCCAAGAAGCAGTACAAGGTAATGCTTATGTAGAAGCTTATGATGTAACTGTTACATTTGTTTTAAATAATGATCACGCTACTGAAGCAGCGCCTGCTTCACAAACAATTAAATCAGGTAATTTAGTCACTAAACCAACTAATCCATCAACCATTGTTATAAGTGAAAGTCCAATAGATGGTTATCATTTCACTGGCTGGTACAAAGAAGCAACTTGCCAAAACCAATGGGATTTTGATCATAGTGTCGTAACAGATGATCTAACCTTATATGCAGGTTGGGAAGGAATTAAATAATTACCAAAATATTTAAATAAATATATTAGAAAGGAAATTATCATGAGAAAACAAATTAAACCTATTATTCTCTCTGCTGCAGCCGCTCTAGCTTTTGGAGGCATTGCAGTTGGTACAACTTTCGCTTTATTTACATCAAAAGCGGAAACAACAATCGATGTAAAAGCAGGTAAAATCGCTCTCAAGGCGGATTTAAAATTGATAACGCTTGGGAATTAGGCAATGTCTCAATGACTAAAAATAGTGATTACAACTATACTAGTAGCATTGGAGCGTCTATCTCAAAAGATGAATACAATGTTATTCATTTAAATAAACTCGCCCCAGGAGATGGCGCAAAATTCAGCTTTAATTTAGATAACACTAAAACCAATATCAATATCAAATCACGTTTATACGTCTCTCTCCAAGGTGAATTAGCGGGTGCTTTAGAAGTCGAAGCTAAATTAGGTGATGCTAGACAATTTGCTTTAAAAGGAGAAGGCACATCTTATACTACTTGGGAAAACGTAAATGCATTCGAAAATCCAACTTCATATACTGTAACTGTTAATTTCCCTGATGGTGACAATGGTGAAGTCTTATTTGGTAATGATAATAATGATAATCAATACCAAGATAAGGAAGCTGTTCTTGTTTTAGGTTATGAAGCTGTTCAAGGTAATGCTTATACCGATGATACTCTAGAAGCAATTAACACTACATTAGGTACATCTAGACTTGAAGGCGCTAATGACACTATGCATGATGCTCTTTTAGATTTAGATGCATCTCAAGTAGCTGCTGTTAAAGAAAGAGGCTATGTTTATAGCGTTGAAAGAGATCAATTCTATAGTTTTAATGAAGCTCCAGTGGATGCTTACAGATATTTCAAAATCTATGAATCAATGCCAACTACTCAAGATTATTCCATCTACGCTACTGGCGAAGGTTGGACTGATATTGATAACTTAACCGTTGGTTTAGATGTTGGTGATGTTACTACTATCTCTAACATTACTTATGATAGACATGAAGCAACCGATGTTCATAGCGTCGTTATTCGTACTAATTCCTATAGCACAGTTTTGACCATTAATGCAGAGAATGATACAGTTACACATTATGGTAAAGCGAACAAAGTTGATATTACAGCAGTTGATAATAACAATTGTTATAATGAACATGGCGACATAGCTGGTAATATTAATCTTGAAAAGGGTAAAGTTGTTGTTCATAACGATTGTTCCGCAGGTGCAGTTGTAATTGATATGACTGCAGCAGAACTTGCAACAGTTAAAACTTTATCAGCAGATAACAGTGCAAACAAAGAGGTTCCGATTATTCTTAATACCTCTGAAGTTTTATGGGGTGCTAACCCTAATAATGGTTTAATTAGTCCAACAACGAATAATATTATTTATTCATCAACTGGCGGAACATTACCTGAAGACTTTAATACAATGACGAACGAACAAAAAGAAGCTGCTATTGCTAGTGCATCAGATGATCTTATTCAAGGTGCTGTTGCTATCAATAATACTGGTTATTCTACACTTCAAGCAGCAATTAATGCAGCACAAGATGGTGATGTTATTGTTCTATTAGATGATATTGCTTTAGGATCTAGTGAAAAAGTTACTGTTAATAAAACGATTACTCTAAATATGAATGAAAAAACAATAACTGGTTCAGCGAAATATCTTGTTCAAGTTGGTTCATCAACGTCAATTGGTCATCTTACTATACGTGGTAATGGTTCAATTTCTTCATCTAGTGAATATATGTTAACTGTTTGTCCTACTTCTACGCTCGATATTTATGATGGTAATTATGTGGGACTCAAATCAACATTTGAAGTATTGGGTGGCATAGTGACTACATTTGGTGGAAGTTTCTCTACAACAGCAACAGGTTCAAATTATCTTGCATATTTAGGAAATGCATGTTCTTGCAATTTCTTAGGTGGTACTTTTACAACACCAACTGATGGAAATTATGGCATCTATATTACGGATGCTTCGGAAGTAAATTTAGGTGTAAAAGGTGAAGCGGGTCCATCATTCAGCACATGGAGGCCATGTATATCAAGTAATGGGTCAGAGTCACATGCATGTACAATAAATGTTTATTCTGGAACATTTAGGGCCAATAGAAACAATACTACCATTGATGATCAAAATGTAATACAATTAGCTAACGCTACTAGCGAAACACAAAAACTTAACATTTATGGTGGATATTTTGAACAAACAAGTCATTTAGAAAATTCTTGTATTTTTACTTTGAAATATAGTGGTAGAATAGAACTCAATTTAAATGGTGGAACATTTAATTATGGCAATAATTCAAAATTGTTCTGTGGTTATGGAAAAAATGGTAGTGGTTATCCTTCTGCTTCAAATATAATAGTTGATGTGGAAAACGATGTTATTCCAAAAAATGTTACTATAGAGGTATATGGTTCAGGTGTTGTTCGCATGCCAGAACGTGATTTTGTTGTAAATCAATAATACGTACGAACTTCCCTTATTACTTAAGGAAAAACAACAATAAAACCTATAAAAGGTTATAAAAAAGCGCACTCATCCGCTAAATGGTGAGTAAATCTGTAAACTTATGAGGGTTATTAAGCCACGTACTTAGTAACCCTTTTTACTATGTTATATTGGGGGACTTTTTAGTTATAAACAAACAATCGAGTATTGGACAATAATTAAAAAATGATACAAACGATATAAATTTGTAACATCGTATTTCAATTAATGATAGTTATTAAAAATTGTTTATTCTTTTACAAGTGTAACGTCTTATAATATCAAATAAACAAAGGGGATTTTTTATGAAAAAGAAATTGTTTACATTAAGCATGCTCTCTCTTTTAGCTTTAGGCCTCGGAGCATGTAGTACTGCAAAAAACGAAAGCAGTCCTGCTAATGAAGACATTAGAGCAATTTATGAACTCTATCAAGCTAACGGAGGAACTCAAACCTATGAAGAATGGTTAGCATCCATCAAAGGTGACAAGGGTGACAAAGGTGAAAAAGGTGATACCGGTGCCCAAGGTCCTAAAGGTGATAAGGGTGATAAAGGTGATACCGGTGCTGCTGGTGCCAATGGTCAAAATGGTGCACCTGGTGCACAAGGCCAACCAGGTAAAGATGGCAAGGATGGTAAAGATGCAAGACTAACCTTCTTAGTCAAAGATGCCGCTGAACTTCAAGCTGCTCTTAGTATCGATGAAGCTTATGTTGTTATGGCATCTGATATTACCGTTGAACAACAGCTTAATTTAGTTGGAGATGACATGATATTGGATTTTGCCGGTTATCATTTAATTTATAATAGTTCATCTGGCATTGACATTAAGGAAGAGCAAACATTCACATTACAACAAAGTCTCGGATTAAACGGTGGAATTCGAGCTGTAAATATTCCATATGGAACAACATCTTTATTCTCTGTTGATAGAGCTGGTATTTTCAATCTAAATAATGTTAACATTCAAACTACCGGTACTGCAATTTACCCTAGAGGAGCTGCAACTGAAGTTAATGTCAACAACTCTCGCATTGGAGCAGGTGTTTATGCTGTTGGAACAAATGCAAGTGGACCTGAAAACTATGGCGTTGTTATTAATTTAAATAATTCCGAATTTGCTTCATTTGGATACCAAGGCTATCCTGACAATTTTGATCACGATGATTGTACTCTTATGATTAATGTTCCTGGTTCATTGAATGTTAATAATTGTTCTATTGTCGGTGATAGACAAGCTTTATTAGTAAGAAGTGGTAATGCTGTTGTTGAAGATACTACCATTGCTTATACTGGTGCATTTGAAACTCAAAAGTATTTAGATAGTAATTGGGGATCAGGTAATGAAGTACCAACTGCCGCAATTGTTGTTGGTGATAGAAGTGCAGGTACTGCATATGCACATGATATGTCATTATCATTAAGAGATGTTGATATCATAAATGCTACCAATCTTCCTTCTATTTATGGTTATCGTAATGCCAATACCTATTCTGTTGAAGTTGATTTAGATAACGTTTTAGTTAAAACTAGCTCTACTGCTGAAGGCGCCGCAGCTGAAGTTACAGTTGGTACAGGCTCTCAAGATTTAGTCATTCGCCAAGCTAATTAAGTCTAAATAGAATTAAGGTTATTAAGGGCTCTATAAACTCTCTAAGGTGGAGTCATAAAACAAAACCTATAAAGTTTAGGGTGGTATACTCGTGAGGTATATCACCTTTTCTTTTTATGTTGTTCTGGCTTTTTCTATATTGAATTAGAAAGTAGGGATTAAAGGAATAATAAAAGTGTTGAGAAAATTGTTATTCTATTAATAATATGTATAAAAACTATCTACTTTTTTGTATTTCAAGTTGTAATTATATAAAAAAGTGGTTAGTATTTTTAAAAATTAGTAAGGAGATTATATAAAATGGCCAAGATTATTAATGAACCTGCTCATACCTATAATGAGTATTTACTTATTCCAGGATATTCTGATGAAAAAGCAGTACCTACTAATGTTTCTTTAAGAACCCCATTAGTGAAGTTTAAAAAAGGTGAAGAGCCTGCTATCTCGATGAATATTCCTTTAACCAGTGCGATTATGCAATCAGTTTCTGATGATAAGATGGCAATCGCTTTAGCAACTGAAGGTGGTATCTCATTTATATATGGTAGTCAATCTATTGAAAATGAAGCCGAGATGGTTAGAAAAGTTAAAGCATATAAAGCCGGATTTGTAGTAAGTGATTCTACAGTTAAACCTAATGCGACTCTTAAAGACGTCTTAGAAGTAACTGAAAAGACTGGTCACTCAACAGTGGCAGTGACAGGAGATGGCACCCCACACGGCATGCTTCTAGGTATTGTTACTAGTAGAGATTATCGCGTCTCTAAGATGAGTTTAGATACTCCAGTTAAAAGCTTTATGACGACATACCGCCATATTATATATGGTAGAGATGGTATCTCACTTAATGAAGCCAATGATATTATCTGGGAACATAAACTTAATTCCTTACCAATTATTGATAAAGATCGTAATTTAGTATCTTTAGTATTTAGAAAAGATTATGAATCTCATAAAGAGAATCCAGACGAATTATTAGATGAAAATAAACGTTATGTGGTCGGTGCTGGTATTAATACTAGAGACTATAAAGATAGAGTACCAGCCCTTTTAGATGCTGGTGCAGATGTATTATGTATCGACTCTAGTGATGGCTTTACTGTTTGGCAAGAAAGAACCATTAAGTGGATTAAAAAAACTTATGGAGATAAAGTCAAAGTCGGTGCCGGTAATGTTGTAGACGGTAAAGGGTTTAGATTCCTTGCTGAATGTGGTGCAGACTTTGTAAAAGTCGGTATCGGTGGTGGATCTATTTGTATCACTCGTGAGACTAAAGGTATTGGTAGAGGCCAAGCTACCGCTTTAATTGACGTTTGTAAAGAAAGAGATAAATACTTTGAAGAAACTGGCGTCTATGTCCCTGTTTGTAGTGATGGTGGTATAGTTTATGACTATCACATCACCCTCGCTTTAGCGATGGGAGCAGACTTTGTGATGCTTGGTAGATATTTTGCCCGTTTTGATGAATCACCAACGAATAAAGTCATGATTAATGGTACCTTCTATAAAGAATATTGGGGTGAAGGTAGTAACCGTGCCCGTAACTGGCAAAGATATGATATGGGTGGAGATAAGAAGTTATCATTTGAAGAAGGTGTTGATTCCTATATCCCATATGCCGGTAAACTTAAAGATAATGTGGCTTCTACTTTAGCAAAAGTAAAATCTACGATGTGTAACTGTGGAGCCTTATCCATTAAAGAATTGCAAGAAAAAGCCACTTTAACACTAGTCAGTCCAACTTCTATTGTTGAAGGTGGCGCACATGATGTCGTGCTTAAAGACCATCGAGTTATTAAATAATTAATAAAAACCTCAATCTGAGGCTTTAGCATTCTCTATAATATCAAGCATTTCTCTAGGAGTCACTATGAATGGTTCATTCGGGAAATGCTTTTTATTTCCAGTTATTAAATAAGCATCTTTTTCCTTTTTTGCTGTTAAAGTTATTTCATAGAAGACAATATCTTTTTGGTCAATAAACATTTCATCTGTTTTGGTAGTATCTAAAAAATGCGCTCTATCAACCAAATCACTAATAAAGTCGTTTATATCTTGTTCTGGTAGGTCAAATTTGTTTCGTAATAGAACATCCTTGTATTCTTTTAGTATATCTTCATGAATCAAAGGAATAATTGGACCATCTAGTGCTAAACTAACTACTTGGTCTGGTATTGATCCCTTTTTCAAAAAAGATGACACGATGACATTAGTGTCTATTACAGCATAATAAATCATTTCTTCTCTCTTTCTAACCTCGCTAATCGTATTTCTTCATTAATATCATCAAGCGTTAAATTGCATGTCCCATTTTTTTCAGCATGCTCTTGTGATTTTTTTAACGCCTCCAATGCTTTTGTTGCTGGAGGAGGAACTACGTCATTTATCATTCCAAATGGTAAGCCGTTTTTCATAACACTCCTTTTTAAAAAAATACGTATTGCTGTTGATAAATCTAATCCTAATTCTTCAAACACTTTGGTTGCTTGTTGCTTTAAATCATCATCAACCCTTAATTGAATCATACCCATATACTTACTCCCCCGAGTTTGTGTAATTCAATTGTAATACATATTAATACAAATGTAAATCATAGGTTGATAAGTAATTATAAACAAAATCAAACTTTGTTTTGATTTATTTCTAATTAGTAATATTATTATTTCGATGGAAAATGTAGAGACCAAAGTTGAAAAGAAACCTAATATAGTCAAAGACTTTTTTATTACTACCTTAAATGGTATGGCTTTTGGTCTATTTGCAACATTAATTATTGGTACAATTATCTCGACTATTGGAGGATTCTTTCCAAAGGCAGAAGAGATTAATAGCTTTACCAGTTTCATGTATATCGTGCTCACTAATACTGGAACGGTATTATCGTGTTTAACTGGAGCAGGTATTGGTGTTGGCATTGCTTTAGCGCTTAAATTTGATACCTTAAAAGTCATCGTGCTAGCTGCAGTTGGTGAAATTGCTAGCTATTTCTCTTTATCCACTAAATTTGTGACAGATGGAGTGCAGCTCTGGGGTAAGTTCCAAATTGGTGATCCTTTAACTATTTATTTAGTAGTTATAGTTACTGCCTTATTACTTAAACTCATTTTAAGAAAGAAAACACCTGTAGACATATTAATTATTCCTTTATTAGGCGTTCTTATTTCTATATTCTTATCAATTGGTATTAGATATCCTGCTATATTTGTCACCTATGGTGTACAGTGGATTGTTAACGAAGCTACACTTGCAGTGCCGTTCTTAATGGGTATTGTAGTAGCTGTAGTTATGGGTATGGCTCTTACCGCTCCTATTAGTAGTGCTGCTATTGCAGCAATGGTCTTTATTGGTGAAGGTGAAGGACTTGCTATTGCTAGTGGCGCAGCTGTCATAGGATGCTGCTGTCAGATGGTGGGATTTGCTATTCAAGCTCGTAAGGATAATTCTATTGGTATGGTAATATCTATTGGTATTGGTACCTCGATGCTTGAATTTAAAAATATCTTAAAGAAGCCTGCCATTTGGTTACCTACTATAGTGGCTAGTGCGATATTAGGACCAATCTCTACTTGTTGGCTCCATGTTGTCTGTATGGGTAGCAGTGCTGGTATGGGTACTGCGGGACTAGTCGGAATTATTGGAACCTATGCTTCTATGGGTAACACATGGCAAACCTGGGTTGGCATATTTGTACTTGAACTAGTTGCCCCTGCTTTACTTGTGTTTGGCCTTGATTTATTAGCGAGAAAACTTAAGTTATATGGCGAAGGAGACCTTAAGGTCTAATGGCTAATAAAATCGTTAACACTGTTACTTGTTATCTCATCCGTGGTGATGAGTTTTTATTATTATATAGAAACAAAAAGAAGAATGATTTTAACCATGGTAAATATATTGGAGTAGGTAGTCACATTGAAAAAGGCGAGACTCCAGAAATGGCGATAGATAGAGAAGTAAAAGAGGAAACAAATTTTGATATTGTTTCTAAAGAATTAAGAGCCCTTATCATCTTCTATTTTGATGAATTTATAGAACATATGTATCTATATACTTCTAAAGAATTTAAAGGCGAGATGAAAGAATGTAATGAAGGCACCTTAGAATGGGTTGATTATCATAACTTTAGTAAGATTCCGATGTGGGAAGGGGATAAATATTTCATTAAACCTTTACTTAATAATGAACCATATTTTGAAATGTCTTTCTTATACGAAAAAGATAAATTGATCGAAGTAAAAAGACTTAAATAATATCTAAAAGTGTCAAAAATGTTTACTGTAGTATACAAAAATGATACAATTTGAGTATGATTTTATACCACGGAAGCAAATTTAAAATAGAAAAGCCAATATTTCAAGGATCAAAGATTGATAATGATTATGGCCCAGCTTTTTATTTAACAAGAGATTTAGAGAGTGCGCATGAATGGGCATGTAGAAATAATGTTATTGGATATGTAAATAAATATAGTATCGATATAAAAAAACTTAATGTTTTAGATTTGACGGATAAAAGCAAATATTCTGTTTTAAATTGGATTGCTATCTTACTTCATTTCCGAGAATTAAGCCCGTCTTTTGTGAAAAGTTTTAAAACTCGATTAGAGTTTATTGAAAATCATTATTTTATTAACCCGTATTCTTATGACATTGTTATTGGATATCGTGCGGATGATGCATATTTTAGATTCCCGCTTGATTTTATTAGAGGAAATATTACATTAGAACAATTAAGTCATTCATTTGAATTGGGTGAATTAGGCATTCAATATGTTTTAATGAGTCAAAAGGCGATTGATCTATTGGTTTTTGAAGAATGCTTTATGTCTGAAAAAACATACGTTGAAAAGTATTTCTCTCGCGTCAACAGTGCGACTGAGATGTATGATTTGTTATCTAAGGATGAAGAAGGGACGAGAATATATAGTATTATTCAAGGTGATAAATAATGATATATCTTTCTGATGATTATGTTGAAAAATATATAGAAACTCTTTCTTATCTTTTAGAAAGATCAATAAGCGAAGATTATTCATTTGATGTGATTGAAAAAAGCATCGCTTATTCAACTATGATTAACGAATTAGAGAAATCCAACATTACCTTAATTGCTTTTTCTAGTGTAGAGAAGAACTACAAAGATATTTTTCCTTATAAAGATAACGAATTCTTTATATCAAATATTTATGGAAAATATGGTTGGATAGCGGAGTGCTATATCAGGTTATTTTTAAAGTTTCAAATAACATTTGAGGTCTTGTTTATCTTATTTCCATTCAAAGAAATGATTGATTTATATCCTTTATATCACGAAATGAGTTTTTCTCATGTTGATGATTTATTAAAGGAAAAGATAACCCATTCGTACTTAGACTATATTATGAAATATAAGAATCTTTCTAATAATGATTTAGTGATAATGACAGGCATTCCTTATGGAACAATTAATGCTTTAAGATATGCAAAAAGAGACATTAATAAATTAGAAGCTCAGTCTTTATTAAAGATTAGTCAAGCATTATCTATCAAGATGGAGTCTTTGTTAACTAGTATTAATTTAAAAACCAAATAATATCTAAAAGTGATAAAAGTGTTTACTGTAGTATACAAAAACGATTATTCTTCGTTATTTTTTATCTCTTCGTATTTAGCGTTAGGATATTGGTCTAAGCAGAATAATTCATCAACATTCTCTATGATATGAGCATCTTTAAATAGAAATTCTTTATTAGATTCGATATGTAAGGCTTTAACTGAACCATCTTCATTTTTTTCTAATACTTTATAAGTAATCTTATCAATTCTTTCCTGCTCTAATTCCGCAAGTAAAGATGGGAGTGGACGATACCAGTGATATATACCTTGAACGAGATAAATAACGGCTAAAGATAATAAAGCAATAGGAATATAGGTTTGATAGAAGGATTGATCAAGTGTTCCATAGTTAGCAAAACAGATAATATCAATCACAAGAATATAGATAGCAAGTGGGAAAAGAGTAATCTTATCAAATATTGATATCTTCTTACGTCTTTTAGTTGAACATAAAGAATAGATAGAAGTGATAATTAAAATTGGAGAGCCAAAGATGGTGACCCAGTTAAAGATGTTTCTAAATAGTTCTTTGACTGTTAAGACATTTGTGAGTTGGAGGATACCAATGACTAAAGCAACAATCGCAATAATGATGAGTTCGCCACTATAAATGAGTTTTACTTTTGTTAGGTCATCCATTTTCTTCTTTTCCATTTTGTTACCTCTTATTTATAATAAGTATAGTATGAAAAAAGAACAAGTCTTTAAAATTATTGCTCTAGTTTTAAATTTGTTTGTTTTTATTAGTGGACAAATTATCTTATGGAGAATGCTTATTTTAGGTACTGCTTCCCCAATGGATGGGAAGAAATTACATTATGACTGCTTAGAATTTTTTACTACATTAAGTAATGTCTGGGCTTCACTTGTTGCAGCGGTATTAGTGGTATTTGCTATTATCAATTTTAAAAAGGAAGGATATACATTACCTCGTTGGTTAAGTTTCCTCCATTTAAGTGCAGCGACTAGTTTAGCTTTAACCGCTTTAACAGTGCTTTTATTCCTTGGTCCAAGATCTGGCTTTGATCTTATGTATAAAGAAGATATGTTCTTTTATCATTTATTAAACCCAATTTTAATCGTGGCTTCTTATTTCTTTACGAAGCACCCACATTATAAGTTTAGATTTGTTCTTATTGGTGTTATTCCAATGGCAATATATGGAATTTTCTACGCATCATTTGTACTCTCGGGAGTGTGGAATGATTTCTATGGATTTACATTTGGAGGTCAAGATTGGGCGATTGCCTTAGTTTTACCAATTATGCTTTGTGTAACATACTTGATTTCTTTAGGAATTTCCATTAAGAATTTAAGGAAGCAAAAATGAAAAATATTGCTTTAATTCTTTTAGGTGGAAGTGGGAAAAGATTTGGTGGAGAAACACCTAAACAATTCATCAAAAAGAATAATATTCCTATCTATATTGATGCGATTAATAAATATCAAAATGTCGATTCAATATCTGATATCCTTTTAGTGGTGAATAAAGATTATATTGATGAAGTTAAAGAGGATCTAAAAACATATAACATTAAAAAAGTGATAGACGTGATTCCTGGAGGGAAAGAGAGATTTATTTCTAGCTACCTAGGAATTAAATATCTCGCTAATTTATATGATAAAGATGATAATGTCTTGATTGCAGATGCAGTAAGACCTAATACCAGTGAGATCATTATTTTAGCAAACATCTTTGCACTTATGGAGGCAAAGGCCGTACTTACTGCGATTAGAGGTAATCCTCAAAAAGAAAGAATTGATACTGCTCATATGATTAATGGCATTCCTTTCTTAGCCCAGACTCCTCAATCCTTTAAATTAGGTTATATTTATTCGCTTTATGAAGAGTTTATAAATGACGAGAATTTCTTCCCAACAGACGACATAAATCTCGTAGAACTTAAAAAAGACAAATACGTAGTAGTGGAAGGCGAAGAAAGTAATTACAAAATAACGAATATTGGCGATTTTGAAAGATACATGAGGGAGTGATGACTCCCTTTTATATTTTATTTATATAAAGAAGTCGTTAGAATATTTAAGAACAAACGAAAACAATAGTAAATCAATTATGCGACGAGATTATATAATCTTATCACTATAATCGTATTACTCTCGCTTTGAGAGTTTTTTGTCTTTTTTTACGCGCATATACTTGGAGGTTATGTATATGAAGAAGTCACGATTCTGGCTCCTAGGTGGACTAGGGTTACTAGGTTTTGGAGGTTTTGCTTTGGCGGCGTGTGGTGTCACACCGACCCAACCATCCTTTGAACCAATTGAAGAAAGCAGTCAAGATAAGCTTGTTAACACCTTATTTGACACAAGATATTTAGAAGCTGATTTAGATATCAATGTCAGCTATAAAGATCCTAATAAAGAAAAGGCTGATAATTACCGTGTCTATGGTAAAGCCACAGCCTCAATGGAAAATTTAGAAAATCTTGCATTTGATGCTTCATTTAAACTTGATATGAACGATGCTTCAATGACTGAAAAAGAAAAACTCCCTGTCGTTGACTTCGATATGACATATTTAGATGATACTGCCTACTTAAGCATTAGTAACCGTAACCTCAAACTTAAGACTGATGACTTTGGTGAACTATTAGACCTCGTCCTTGGCGAAGGGGAAGAGAGTAGTGAAGAAGAAAAGAACGTCACTAACTTAACCACAAGTGGCATTGCAGAAATCATCACCAATGTCGCTAATATGACCTTCACCGATAAAGGAACATATTATGAATACGTCGCGCATACAACAGGCGATCAACCTGATTTAACTCTTACTAGTGATACAGATTATAAACTGACCTCAATTGAAATCACTGGCATCAAATATCAAGACTTCACCATTGGAGTGAAGATGAATACTAACATCTTAGATAGTTTAACTAATCCAATTACTTCTCCTGAAACAGAAGCTAAACCATATATTGATGTTTCAACATACTTTGGTGCATTAAGAAAGATTAGGAACATCTTAGATGAAGAAAAAGTGGCGACTAACTATAAGTTAGAATTGTCTCATTATGAAAGCGCTACTCCAGATAATATTGTCTATTTAGGCTATACCACAGGTGTCCTACAAATGGACTTAAAAGATACAGTGGTAAACCTTGAAGGTGATATTTATATCAATGATCCAGCAACAGAAGGCCATGATGATTATAAGACTAAATATAATGGTCAATATCGTGATGAATGTATCTATTTAGATTACTACCTCAATAATGGTAGAGATCCATATAAACTTGCTTACACCAATGCGGGATTAAGTGATTTATGGGAAGTCTTAGGTGATAGCGATATCTTTGGTATCAATATCTTTGACCTCATCTTTGGGGCAAGTGGTAAAGAATATCCAATCTTAGATATCATTACCGATGCTAAATATCGTGATATCACTAAATACGGAACAATTAATTTTACTACCAATTATATTGAAGTTGATGTTGATAACTACCTCCTTGGTGGTAGTGGTCATGGTTATATTAGACTTAACCTTAACGATGAAACCATTACTTCATTAACTATGTCTCACGTTGATATCAATACTTATATCGTTGATGGAACATTTACCTTCACCGAATTTACTGGTATCAAACGTATTAACAAAGACCAATATAGCGTTTTAGATAATCTAGACGAAATCATTAAAGATGTCGGCGTGTATTATCGTGCGATGGAATTTGATTTAGGTTTAGACGTGAAGGTAAAGAATCTTTCAAATAACAAGAACCTCACTCTTAACGGTAACGCTTCCCTTAATTTAAAGAACACAATAAAGGGTGGACTTGATGTGGAAGTCAAAGACTTCAATGATCATATTCATACCCTTAAACTTGATACATATGAAGACGCGAATAAGAAGAATGACTTATATGCTTATTACGTCTATCAAGATAATAAGGATGTAGCTCCAACTTCACCAGTTAAGGCTGTTGCAAGTTATGATTCTATCCTTTCTATTTATAATTCAATTATGGAAGCCTTCAATCAAGGAAGTGAAGAAGGTGGAGAAAATCTCGGTCCTATTGGCACCATTATTGCTAACGCGACAAGTGATACTTTAGCCAAAGTTATGCATGGCGATATGTTTGCTATCCTTAGAGATGAATCAATCCTTAGATTAGAAATTGAAGATGCTAACGACTATACAATAGAACTTGATAAAGATTTATTAGGTTTAAATAAGAACTTACTCTTAGAAATCCATCTTAAGAATGACAAGATTGATAGTGTGAGAATTGCCACCCAATATGGTGACTTTGAAGTTGACGCAAAGATTATGATGAAAGGGGCAGACGGCTCTAGAAGATACATTACTGATACTAGCGACTTTGAACGTGTTGATAATTTATCAACAATTGCAAAGTATATGGCTAGCAAGTCTACCAATGGTACCTTCAAGTTCATCGAACAATTAACCAATATTTATGAAACTAAACAAATCGGACTCGATTTCAGTGGCACCCTCTCTAAGAAGAATGCTTCTGATACATATGATACTGTCTTCAGTGTCAGTAACGGTAAAGCTGATATCGGATTAAGAGATAAACTTAACGATCAAGAAGATTTACTTGATCAACTTAATATGGTGGTCAGTGGCCATATCCTCTCTCAAGAAGAAGATGAAACCACCCATGTTATTACTGATCGTGATCTTGAATTATTAATTGGTTATCAAGATATTAAAGATGGTGAGGGTAATCCAACTGGCGAAAAGCTATTATCCGCGAAGTTAGGTAAAGCCATTAAGTTAGCGTGTAAGCGTTCTGAAGTACAAGAAATCATTAATTCATTAAATGAATTACTTGGTAGAGATGCGGCTAACGTAAGTGAAACAGTGAACGCGATTTCTTTACCAATCCTTGAATACTTAAATAATGGTGAATATCAAGAGATCATCAAAGCCTTCAAGGGTGTAATGGTCAGTGAAAACGATGGTAACGTCATTACCTTAACATTATCAAATGGCTTACTTAACGCAGAAAGCACAACCACATTTGATTTGATTCTTAATATCGATGAGAACGGTATTAACTCTATCGGTGTTAAAGGCATTGAATATGGCGATTATAAGCTCGACTTTGAAGTAGCCTTACGCGATTATAGTGAAGCTAGTACTATCAATACCAGCGACTATATCAACGCCGCAAATGTTAAATACGTTATCAATCAAATCAAGAACATTATTAGTGAAAAGAAAGTAATCTTTGAAATCACTAATTCCACATATAACGACATGATTCTTGATGCTTATGTGAATCTAGATCTCTCTAAAGAAAACGGTGTCTATGATGTTTATATCAAATTCCAAGGTCAAGAAGACGAAGAAAATCACCGTGATATCCATGTCATTAATGTCAGTAATAACGGCTCAACCTGCTACATCATGTATACCAAAAATGGTGAAGTAGAAGATGCGGTGAGACTAAGTATTGAAGAAGCGACAATTCAAAAGATTACCAGTGACATTCAAGAAATGATTAGTGGTGAAGATAGTTATCTCAACGAATATCTTTCTAAGTTCATTGGTAACTTAACCGATATGTTTGCTAAGAAAGATGAAACTGAACAAACTACAAGTGAAGGATTTGATATTGTTTCCTTATTATATAAGGATTACTTCCTTGAAAATGGTATTAAGCATTACGAAAAAACTGCAACTGAACCTGAGAAATTAGTGATTGAGGTCAATGGCAGTGAACTCGGCTTAGATAATAACCCAACATTAACTATTACCTTTAATGATAATCACGAGATTGTTTCTATCGTTGGTGGTGCGACAGTGGAAACTAAACCAGTCGCCATTAACTTTGAATTATTAGATGAAACTTCTCCAGTTCCAACTGAAGTAACCGATTTCAAAGCTCAAGAAATCCCAGCAGGTGGCTGGATTGGTGCAGATGATATCAATGTCTTAACTGGATATGTTAAAGATTTAGGTAAAGATTATCAAAAGGCTGTTATCGATCAAATCGAAGACTTAATGGAAAATAAGAAAGCTCACTTAGTCTTTGATGTTGATGTCTCACGTCGTACCGATGTTGCTCCATTAGCAGTATTTAATGGTACACTTGATGTAGATTTACACGACTTAAGCGACTTCAAGAATGCCTTATTTGAAGCTAAAGGTAGTGTTTCTAAAATGAAAGATAATAGTGAAGAGTATTTATTCAATTCATTATTTGATATCCGTTTAGTCAATAAGACAGCATATTTCTATTACGCTCACGATAATATTCATGAAGACTTTAGAGTGAGATACGACTTAACCAAGTTAGATGACTTAACTAAAGTTATTAATCACTATTCTGCGGAAAACCCAACATTTAAGAAACTTGTGGACGCAGTGATTCCTAGCGGTAATGTATCAACAGGTAATCAAACCCCACTTAATAACATCTTAAGTAGTGGTAATTATTTAGATTTATTTAGATATTATGTTTCTAGCAACGTTAGAACATTAGAAAATAACGAAAGAGAATTAGTCTTAACATTTAAGGGTAGTTTAATTGGTGTTAAGGATTCAGGTGCTACCGTCTCTATCGGATTAGATATCGGTAGTAAAGGTATCCATCACTTATATGTTAATAACTTCTATGCCTTAGGCTATTACTTAAGTGGTAGTGTCGCTATCGAACAAGACGATTATCAAGATCCAATCGTCCCAGTTAATCCAGAAACATATGTCCCACTTGACTATGTCAACGATATCTTAGATGATGTCTTATCACTCTTCAGTAGTGACCAAAAGACCGTCAAATATCGCTTAAGTGGTGTTTATGATGAATTAATGATCGATGCCGATATCGACTTCGAACTTAATAAAGATAACGGTGTCTTAGATCCAAAAACAAATGAAGGATCAATCAAAGCAGCAATTACAACTGGCCGTAAAACCCATTATGTCCAGGCTGATGTAAACGCTCAACTCATTAGTATGGAAGATTATCAATCAGATGATCCTGAAGCCCAAGCAAGAGTGGAAGAAGCGGCAGAAAATAGTCATATCTATGTTTCTTATGGTGATGTTGATTCTATCTATGATTCTGATGAAGAAAAGCCAACTGGACATGGTGCAGAACCAGCCGCCGCTGATAAGATGTATGGCGCACTCAAACTCAGTAGTGTCTTTGATTTAGTCGATGTCTTTACTAGAGTCGCTAATAGCGAGGATAGTAGAATCGCTAACATTATGGAAATCTTTAAGACTGAAGGTCCTAAGACTTTATTAATGCAAATCTTAGGTGGCGATATGGAAGTCTTATTACGTAGTAAAGTTATTGATAGCTTTACATATGATGCAGGTACTCAAACATATCGTATTGTCCTTAATGAGAACCTCTTTAAGTTACATGATGACGATATCTTAGAACCAATCACAGTTATTATGAGAACAGCTGATAAAGAAGTTGGCGTAGATGAGGATGATAATCCAATTTATAAGAAATATATTGCTGAACTTAAGGTCAGTGGTAGATATACTGGTCAACCAATCAGCTTATCGTTAACTCAAACCAATACATCAATTGAAAAGATTCCTAGTACATATAGAGCTAGTGCCTATAACTTCACTAGTATTTCTGCATTGGCAGACCATTTAATCAACACTGTTTTATATGACGATTATGCATTTAACGGCACCATTAATATTAGAGGTGATATATCTTTCGATTTCTTGGGTAGTGAAAGACATATCCAATTTGCAGATTATGATCCAGTTAATATTAGTTCTTACATGCATATAGTGAATGACGAAACATACAATGTTGAAGATTATTATGCTAAATTCGATTTGACTAATATACCATCAATTAGCATTGGGTTTGATGTACCTCTAATTGGTAGAGTCGCTTATTATGTAAGTGAAAATAGAGGCGACTTAGACTGGACCAGTAGCTCACGTAATTTCTCTGTTTATGTTACTAATTTAGCACAGCGTGACCAATATGGAGCTCCAGTATATGAACGAGTTCTAGTTACCGATTCTTATGGTAATCCAGTAAAAGATAAAGATGATAATTATATTTATCGTGACGGAGCTTTAAAGCGTGATTCATTTGTTGTTATAGAATCAACATCTAATGGTCATACAAGAAGAATTTCACTGACCATGGATCAATTTATGGATAATTTATCCCATTATCTACTAAACTTTGGTCTTGGTATTAAACCAAGAAATAATGGTGATGGTATATCTGATGTATATGCCCAAAGAATGTATCCTAAATATAACTCTTCGGCTTCATATGTCGTCGATGATCTTGTAGAAGTGGATTATAAGCTTTATAAGTGTATCGAAGATACCTCAGGAACATTTGATGATTCCAAGTGGACATGTTTAGGTGCGTTAAATAATGACACACTTAACATGTTAACAAGCGCTCCAGAAAATGATGATTTCATTAATATGTGGAATTACCATGTTGAAAGCGATTATCAACCAACATATTCAAAAGTCTTAAAGTCCTATAATTATTATGAACCTGGAACTGGATTCACTGACCCATACATTGATACATGGACAGCAGATGAAAACCCATATGGTATTTGGACCGCTAATGTTGGCCTAGATAACTTACTCAATAATACAATGCTTAGCAATTGTGATATTGCTTTATTCGGAGGCAAACACACTGAAAGTGAAGAGACAAAAGCCTTCTTACAATACCTTAAAGCCAGTATTACTGCTTCTGTTAACATGATTGTTACAGGTAATTTATATGCTGATGTTGATATCAATATTGATCCAACAACTATTACGGATGAATTGAGAGATGCACACATCAATGAGTTAAATACTTATATGGATAATAAGTATGATTCAAGAACTTACGCTCAATATGTTTTAGGAGAACTTGGTTATGCAGCTTAAAAAACTATTATTACCATTATTAATGGTACCTCTCATTGCTACCTCTTGTAGCAGTGGCCCAGCTCCTGATACAGAAGAAATTGATACCGATTATTATTTCATTTTCGGTAACAATATGGACACTAAGGCGCATTTCACTTATTCAAATGATTACTTTAGGGAATCTCCAACAAAGTTTAATAAAGACTTTGCCCTTATGTCATTTGTCGCGACTGCTAATAGTGGCCAAAAGAAAGAAGCTAAGAAGTTCTATAACGCTATTCACTTTAATCATCACTACTATACTGAAGTATATGATAAGGGATGTGGAACAGATACTTATGGCTTTTATATCGCTGATAGGGAAGTTGATGACTTCACAGTTGTTGCCTTATCATTTAGAA
This sequence comes from Erysipelotrichaceae bacterium, assembly GCA_015059185.1. GTDB lineage: Bacteria > Bacillota_I > Bacilli_A > RFN20 > CAG-826 > SIG220. The sequence continues at coordinate 25,665 of SVAY01000003.1, read as the reverse complement.
GTTATGACTATACACAAGAATGGGTATCTAACGTTACCTTAGGTAAAGAAGGTAATCACGAAGGGTTTGAATATTCCGCCAATAACGCGATAGTCGAATTTAATGATTATATGGCGAAAAATTACGCCAATAAGAAAGTTAAATTATGGATTAACGGATTCTCTCGTGGTGGAGCGCTTGCCAATATGTTTGCCACTAAGTTATTAAATGATAATAGCTTTGGCTTCACGCAAGAAAATATGTATTGTTATACATTTGAAGCTCCAGCCTGTTTTAGTGAAGAAAACGTAAGATACGATTATAAGAACATCTGGAACCTTTCTAATAGTGGTGACGTTGTTGTTAATGTCCCACCAAAAGAATATGGTTTATATCGTTCTGGAACAGACATAGATATCTTACGAGATGACTTTGATAAATTATTTGCTGATTATATGTATGAACTTTATCCAGCGGAAACTTATCCTAAGGATAGTAGTGGTAACGATATCCCTTATGACCAGTTAACTGATGATCAAAAACATAAAACAGCGAAGTGCTGGATTGATACAGTCCCAGCCTTCAAGGATTCAAAGAAATATAAGAATGAAACTGAGTTTATGCAAGTGTTTGTTTCCCGTATTTTAGCCGCTGATGACCCAACATTTGGTATTCAAGATAGAGAACATTACGTCATGCACGTACAAACCGCTGCAAGATTTATGACTGAACTCTTCTTCTCTATTGATCAATACGCTTTATTCTATATTATGGAAGATTTCCAAAAGAGATGGATGGATACACCAGCTCAAATGCTTAAACTAGCGAGTAAAGTGGTGAGTGAAGGTGGCTTATATGAAATCGCGCAACCATACCTCAAATTTGTTAGTTATGAATTCGATGAAGAAGACTTAAAGACTACATGTAATACATTTTATAATGTATTGATGCATTTAGACTTTGGAGATGTAATGTCTTTAGCGGGTGCATTAAGCAATATTCAAAGAGCCTTATATTTCCACTGGCACGAATCAAGCTATGTGCTTCTTAGAGCACTAGAATATAATCCTGAAGCATAATGGGAGGAAGATATTTATGAATAGGAAAAAAGCAAAAATTATTGTTAACGCAGTTGGCATTGCTCTATTAATTGGAGCAGGAGTAGGATTCTTATTACCTTTTGTCTTAGTAAGAGTTGGCTATACTGGTAACGCAGATTATTTAGGTTGGCAACTCGCTCTTAACTTTGATGGATTCCCACAAAACTTAGGAACATTATTCCCTCTTATCTTTGTGGTAGCTGGACTAGTTTATGGTGTGATTGCTTTAATCTTAAAGATTAAAGGACTTAAGGCTGAGCCAAAAGAAGGTAAAGGCGGACTCAAGATGTTAGTCGGAGGATTATTTGTCATTTGTGGCATTATCAATTTATTCCTCTGCCTCGCTTCTGTTGATATTGCTGCTCCATATCAAAATACAGCATATGCTGGTCACTATTTAGGAATTGGAGCCTATCTCACCGCTTATTTCTCATTAATTGGCGGATTAGTGATGTTTGTCAGTGAATCTGGCATTATTAAAGATTAATAATCATCTTGTTTATAATAAGTGGCACGTCAAATGCCACTTTTTTACATTCTTGTCTTTTTTAATAAAAAGCAATTTGCTATCATAAGTTTAATAAGTATTTTATTTCTGGAGGGGAAATATGAGAAATAATTTTTTCGACAACATTTATGATTTTATTGCTGTCAAAGCAAAACACATCTTCGCGATTGTCGGATTTGCCGCTTTTGCCGCATCAATCTTTTTCACTTTCGTTGGTGGTATTACAAATGATGGAAGTGAATTCCTTCACTATCTCTTTTATTTAGTATTTTATGGCTTAATCCTAACAGGATTAATGTTTGGCTATTTTAAAAAGAGCATTAGATTATTATTTGCATCCTTTATTTCATTCTTAGTCTTAACAGTAGCGAATGGTTTAGTCGGTGACTCATGGGGCATTTCAGTGTTAGGCGATGCACCTGGCGTCTACATCGCATTCTGGATTTTTAGATTAGTCTTTGATTTAGTGGTTGCTGCCTACTTAGTCCTTGTTGTGTTAATCAATGCATTCAGCTTTAAAGGATTAGAAAAAGTTTCACATTACGTTTTCTTAGGTATTTTACCTGCCGGATTATTATATTGGATCTTTGGTATTGTGATGGCAGCGAATGAATATGGCTGGACCAACGCTTTGATTCCTTTATTCACCTGCGCTTCAATGTTATTCATCCCAGCTGCTTTAGCTATCGGTGCTCCTAAAAACGAAGCTTCAGCTCCAGTGGAGGAAGAGGTTAAAGAGGAAGAAAAACAAGAAGAAGTAGTTGAACCTGAAGTAGAAGAAGATACAAAAGAATAAATATCATTCGCTTTAAATAGAAATTGGATTAACGAGCGAACAACATATGAACGATAACTGTCTAGAGTAAAATCTAGGCAGTTTTTTAAACTAAAATGAACGCACCATGATTTAATCGCATGCGCATGAATTTATTTTAAATTCATTATAAAATCTACGATTCCATATAAAACAATGCCATTTTCTAATTTCATTGCTTTTATTGGACGATTAACTAAAACTATTTTCTTATTTGCGTCTCTTATCAAATGAAACGGCCTTAATTCTCTTTGTTTAGTTTTGGCATCATCTATATTTTCAGCCACTTGTATGTAAACAGTTTCTATACCTTTGGTAGCATAAAAATCAACTTCGTATTTTTTTACAACACTTTCGTTGTTTTTATTCTTTTCAAATTGATTAAATGAACCAACCATAACATTGTATCCGTGATATATCAATTCATTATACACAACAGTTTCTATTAGCTGTCCTAAATCAAGAGAAGTAAAATCTAATCTTGCATTCCTTAAACCAGTATCTGAAAAATAATATTTTCTTAATGCACCGATTGAAGAATTACCTTTAATATCATATCTATTCACTTCTTCAACAATATATGCGTCTATAAATGCGTTCAAATAATTATCAATCGTTGATTTATCTATTTTTTCTTTCTTTCTACTTTCAATTATATTAGCTAATTTTTGGGTGTTTAAAAATTGACCTGTTGCAAAGCTTAACACATTGCAAAGTTCATCAAGAGTTTCAATTTTTCTAAACTTATTATGTTCAATTATATCTTTTAAGTATGTTGTATTGAATAAATCTTTTAAATAGTTTTCTTTCCTAGCTAAATCTTGTTCAAGAACTGCCATTGGCATTCCGCCATGAACTAAATATTCATAAAAAGCAGCATATTGATCGCCGCCATAGTATGCATAAAATTCTTCAAATGATAATGGCTGCAAATGAATATTTCTTGCTTTATCCCTAAATTCAGTAACAATGTCTTTTGATAAAAGTTTTGAATTGCTACCGGTCACATATAAATCGACGTTTTTTATTCGTGAAATGCCTAATACTACATCAACAAAAGATATAATATTTTTATCGTCTTCTTTTGCAATTATAGTTTCTCCATTTGTAAATTCAGGATTTATTATCGAGGTTACCAGTTGAATCTCATCAATAAATACATAATATGTGTTCTTATTTTTAATATTTTCTTTTATATAATTTGACAATTTAATTGGATTACGATATTGCACATTATTAATATCATCTAATTCAATTATCAAAATATTCTCGGCACTAACTTTTCTTTCGTTTACTAAATACTCAAAAAATATTTCCTTCAATAAAAATGATTTTCCACATCTTCTTATTCCGGTTATTACTTTTGGCATTTTATAATTCATTGAGTCAATTAGCTCATTAAGGTATTTATCTCTTTTAATCATTCAATCTCCTTTTTTATAGAATTCTATATTTTTGTCGATTATATTTTAGCCTATTTTATTATATACCGCAATTGTTATAATCTATTTTTTTATAGAATTCTATATTTTTGTCGATTAAGACGAAATGTGTCAATTAATGTATAAATTCTAAATTATTATCTATCGTTTTATAGATATAAGAAGGAAATTTGTTTTATATAAAATCAATATTTAAAACCTTTATATAATTTCTTTAACGTATTCTTTTTATTTAAATAAAAAATATGTAATAATGTAACCATGAAAAAAATAGCATTATTCCTTTTAACTATTTCATCTATCTCATTAGCAGCTTGTTCTAATGATTCAAATTCTAGCTCTTCTATCAGTGATAAGAGTATGGTCACTATTAATTATAATGATGGTAGTGAAGCTAAGACTTATTATCTAGCAGATAAAGAAGAGTATAATTTTTCTTCTCCGACTCAAGGTGTCTATCAAGATAAATATTTCTTAGGTTTTTATAACAATGATACTTTCTTCCCTAGTACTGGCACCTGGGATATTTCTAAAGGTAACATCACCCTTAATGCTTTATGGGGAGATAATAAGGATATTACTAGATCATTTGCTAGTTATCTCACTAAAGAAGATATCAAATATACCTATACTTATAAACCTAGCTCATTTATGAGTGATAAAGCGGATAAAGATTTAGCAATTATATCTTATGCCTCTAGTTTAACTAGTATGGAAGAAGAACTCGTTAAAAACTTCTATCAAGAATTAGCTTTTGACGATATAAAAACATATAACTATGACGTTAAAGAAGTAGATAACATTGCTTTCACTCTTGCTAATAAAAAAATAAATGATAAGACCATATTAGCGGTTGCTATTAGAAGCGGGAAATATGGGGTTGAATGGAGCAATAATTTTAAAGTTGGTGAAACTGGCGACCATGAAGGATTTACTAGCTCTGCTAATAAAGTTATTGATGAATTAAATAAATATATTAATAATGAACAACTTAATAAAAATGATATAAAGCTTTGGATTAATGGTTATTCCCGTGGTGGAGGAGTGAGTAATATAGTTGCTCATAAATTGATTAAAGATAACATCTTCCCTGATCATCAAGTAATGGCTTATACTTTTGAAGCGCCTCGTGGAATAGTTGAATCTAATATTATTAACGCCACTCATGTCTATAATTTTTATAATGAATGTGATGTTGTTGCATCAATTCCACCTAGTGAATATCTTTTTGCTAGAGAAGGTAAAGATATTAATATCTATAAAAATGAAATTGACGCAATATTTAAAAATACTTATGGAATAGATTTACCTAGTTTTACCGCTACTAGCAACTTTCAAAATGATCAAGAATTATTAGCGTATGTTTTAAGAGTTTTATTAACCGATTTAGGTGAAAATGGTAAAGATATGCATGACCGCGCTCATTATTATGCTAATTATCAAAGTGCTATCACCTATTTAATCGAACTATATTTTAACTTAGATCAAAAAGCTATTGATAAAGTGATAAGTGAAGTAAAAAAGATTTACAAAGAAAAGCCTATTGAATTAATGAAATTATTATCTGAAGATGGACTATATAATTTCTTATCACCGATTCTTGATGAATATAAAGTAAGTTTCGATAAAACAAAATTAAAAGATTATACCAATGTTATTGTTAACTTTGTTACGACTGCTGGTATAAGTGTAGCGGCTTCTTTAGTTAGTAATATGTCTTTAGCAACAAGATTTATGGGCATGCACTTTCCAGAAGTTAATTATGCTTTATTAAAAGAGTTAGATTTTGCATCTATTTAATTTTGGAGAAAATTATGAGAAAAGATTTTGGAAGTAAAAGTTGGCTATTCCCAATGCCAGTATTTATTATTGGGACTTATGATGAAAATGGTGTTGCTAACGCGATGAACGCTGCTTGGGGAGGGATGTATGACACTAACCAAGTGATGATTTCTTTATCGGGTCACGTCACTACAGACAATATTCGTAAGAATAAAGCATTCACTATCTCTTTTGCTACTAGACAAACTGTGGAAGCAAGCGATTACGTTGGTATTGTCTCTTTAAAGAAAGAACCTAATAAGTTAGAAAAAGCAGGTTTAACAGTAGTGAAGAGTGATAAAGTTAACGCTCCATTATTCAAAGAATTTCCTGTCACTATTGAATGTGAACTTAATAGCATTGATGGCGAGATGGGAGAAGGCGCAACTGTCGTTGGTGACATTATAAATGTCAGTGTGGACGAAAGCGTCTTAACTGATGGCAAGATTGACTTCAACAAATTTGAACCAATTTCTTATGATCCTGCTAATAACAAATATCGTGTAGTAAAAGAAGAAATTGCCGATGCATTTAAAGTCGGAATGAAGCTTCGTTAATACTTATTAATATATAACTTTCAAATTATTCCCTATTGAAAAATAGGGTTTTATTTTGTACTATAATAGTGGGCTGAGGGAAACTTCTAGGTCCACCGAAACGCGGGAGTACTTCCGCATTTTTATTTCCATGAAAAAACAATTATCTATTTATATTGATGAAACTGGTGATTTTGGACCATATGATTCTATAACTAAAATTTATGGAGTTGCTTTTGTATTGTGCGAAGATTTAGAAAAATGCGACTCATATTTAAGAAGTTTTTTCAGGAGGCTTCAAAACAAAGAATGTGGCAATTTTCCGATTCATGTTGGTCCTTTAATAAGAAGAGAAGGTCCTTATAGTCATTTAAATTATGAGTCTCGTTTAGTTCTTTTTGACACATTATTTGATTTATTATTAAATTCCCCAATCTCGATTTTAGACACAAAAGTTAAAAAAAGCGATAAAAGCACTGACGAAGCGATGGCGAAAGCTTTATCGATATTAATTCGAGATAATATTCAGTATTTTCATTCTTTTGATAAAATAACTATTTATTATGATAATGGACAATCGCAATTAAGATCCTTGCTTCTCGGAATATTCAGCGCTAACTTTTTAAATTATGAAATGGTTCTCGCTCGACAAAGTGAGCACCCATTTATGCAGGTAGCAGATTTAGCAGCATCATTATCTTTGCTTGATTATAAAGTGCATGAAAGCAACTTATCAAATAGTGAAAATGAATTTTTTGCTGGTCGAAGAAAGCTTAAAAAAATATATTTGGCTTGTTTTAATAAAAAGAAACTAAGATAAAGAATTTTTGTTAATAGTGCTTCTATAACTCTTTTAAAACTTTTTGATATACTTAAATACTTTCCAACCAAAGAAAAAAGTCGCAAATTGGTTAATAAGTATTGACACAACTCAAAAAAATGTGTTTAATATCATTGCGTTAAGCGATTAACGTATACTCTAAATTCTTAAGAGTGTCCTATTTGGGGCACTCTTTGTATTAATTGGAGGTCAAAATGAATCTAGAAAAGATTAAACCATTATTAGAGACAAAATTAGCAAGTATGGGTTATGACCTATATTCTATCCTCTTTAATGTGGTGAAAGGCGAGAAACATCTATCTATCGTTGTTGATAAGGTAGAACCAATTGACATGAACGAGATTGTCAAAGTCAGTGAAGCTTTAAGTACTTATTTAGATGAAATTGATGATAGTAATGATCCTTATATGTTAGAGGTGTCTAGCTTAGGAGCAGAAAAGCCTCTCAAGGTTGAAGCGCTTTCTAACTATATTGACCGTTATGTCGAAGTGAGAATGATTAATCCAATTAATGGAGAAAACATCTACGAAGGTTTTATTCGTAAAGTGAACGAGGAATCAATTGATTTAGAAATTAGAATTAAGAGTAGAATTAAGGAGATAAATATTGCTAAAAGCAATATCTCAAAAATAAGACTAGCCATTAAATTTTAAGGAGTTAAAAAATTTATGAAAATGGATGTAGCACAAATCAAAGAAGCATTGTTAATGCTTGAAAGAACCAACGGTATTCAAGAAGAGACCGCTCTTGAAGCCCTTAAGGAAGGTATTGTCAAAGCCTATAAAAGAGAAGTGGGAATTGATGAAATGCCAGTTGAATTAACATTCGACTTAGAAAGAGGAGTTATTGAACTCGCACGTTTATACGCGGTAGTAAGAGATGTGGAAGATGAGTATCTTGAAATCTCTTTAGAAGATGCGAATAAGAATAAGGAAGGTAAAGTATATAACTTAGGTGATTATTATCCTGTATATGCTGATTTAAACCAACTTAGAAGTGCAACCTTACGTTCTATTAAATCAATCTTCTCTCAAAAGATTAAAGAAGTCGAAAAGGGTAACCTCTATGAAGCCTTTAAAGATAAGATTGGCACAATGATTACAGGTAAAGTTGAAACTATCGATGATAGAGGCGCTTCTGTTAACGTCAGTGGAACTTCCATCTTCTTGCCAAGAAGAGAAATGATTGGGGACGAAAAGTTTGCTGCTGGTTCATCCATTAAGTTATATGTCAACAAAGTTGACAACACAAAGAAATTACAAATCGATATCTCTAGAGCATGCCCAGGTTTCTTAGAAGCTTTATTCAAAGAAGAAATCAGTGATGTTTATAACGGAAATATCGTCATTAAGAAAATCGCTAGACAAGCAGGTGAAAGAAGCAAAGTTGCTGTTTATAGTGAAGATCCTAATGTTGACCCAGCCGGAGCTTGTATCGGTCCTAATGGTAGTAGAGTACAAAAGATCGTTTCTAGCTTAGGAAATGGTGAAAATAAAGAAAAGGTTGATGTTATCCAATACTCCGATAACCCAAGCTTATTCATTTTAGAAGCTCTTAAACCTGCTCGTGTTGCTGGTATTAAGATGAGTGATGATCCTGAAGTTAAAGAATGCACAGCGGTCGTAAAAGATGATTCTTTAAGTTTAGCGATTGGTAAAAAAGGTGTTAATGTTCGTTTAGCTGTTAATTTAACCGGTTATAAGATTGATATTAAAACTGAAAGTGAAGCCGAAGAAGAAGGATTCACCTATACAACTACTGAAGAACTTCAATCTCTTGCAGCAAGTATTAAAGCTGAAAAGATTTCTGAACTTCAAAAGAAAGAACTTGCTAAAGCAAGTAATGCAACAAGTGTCCTCCCAGGACTTCCAGAAGGATATGTTGCTCCTCAACAAAGAATTTATGAAGCTGAAAAGAATGACTTCGATGACGTTTTAGTCGCTGCTAGTGAAGAAGAAGAGGAAACTCCAATCGCTCCAGTCACGGAAGAAAAAGAAGAAGTTAAGGAAGAATCTCCAGCTTCTAACGAAGTTAAGGAAGAAAAGAAAGAAGAAGCACCAGTTGAATATACTGCTGTTAAAACTACAACTTCCTTATCTGATCTTGAAGCTAGCTTAGAAGCAGATGCTAAAAAATCTCAAGATAAAGCTAAAAAATCCTTTAAGAATAAAAAGAAAGAGGAAGAAAAGAAGGAAGAAGCTGCTCCTCTTACTCCAACTGGACCACAAATGTCCATCTATACTGATGAAGAATTAAAAGCCTTCGAAGAAGAAGAACTCGAGGAAGAAGATAACTTCGACGATGATGTCGATTACGACGATTACGACGAATACTATGATGAAGATAGATAATTAATTATCTATTATTCAACATTAATTAATGAAAGGAGATAGTTTATGGGAAAGAAAAATTTTAAACCAAATCAAAGAGAAACTAACGTCTCTACGAAAGTGAGAGCGGATAAAGTTAAAAGTAAAGTAAACGGTGGAGTCTTTGTCTATACCGGTGCTATCTCAACCGCTGAACTTGCTGAGAAACTTAATGTTCAGGTCAGTGATATTATTAAGTTCCTTTTCCTTCAAGGAAAGATGATTACCATTAACACCATGCTTGATGATGAATTAATTGGTACTATCTGTCTTGAATTTGGATATGACTTCCAAAAGAAGAATATTGTGGAAGCGGAAAACTTTGAAGACCTCGTCATTAATGACGATCCTTCTAAACTTAAAGAAAGACCTCCAGTTGTGACTATCATGGGTCACGTTGACCATGGTAAGACCACCTTAATCGATGCGATTAGAAATTCTAATCTTGTCGCTGGTGAAGCTGGTGGTATCTCTCAAGCTATCGGTGCTTATCAAAAAGAAATTAAAGGTAAAAAAATTACCTTTATTGACACTCCTGGGCACGAAGCCTTTACTGCGATGAGAAGTAGAGGTGCTTCTGTCACTGATATTGTTGTTCTTGTTGTCGCTGCGGATGATGGCGTGATGCCTCAAACTATTGAAGCGATTGATCACGCTAAAGCAGCAGGTGTCCCTGTTATTGTTGCTATCAATAAGATGGATAAACCAGGCGCTGATCCAAATAGAGTGAAAGAAGAACTTATGGCCCACGATATTATTCCTGAAGAATATGGTGGAGAAAATATCTGTGTAGAAATCAGTGCAAAGACTAAAAAAGGTATTGAGAACTTACTTGAAACCATCATTTTAGTCGCGGAAATGAAAGAATTAAAAGCTAATCCAGACCGTTATGCAATGGGTACAGTCTTAGAGGCTTCATTAGATAAATTTGAAGGTCCTAAGGCTACTTTACTTGTAGAAAACGGTACATTAAAAGAAGGTGACTTCTTAGTTGTTGGTACGAGTTATGGAAAAACACGTAGAATGACTAACGAATATAAGAGAGTCCTTAAAGAAGCTGCTCCTTCTACCCCAGTTTCCGTTATCGGCTTAAGTGAAGTACCAGAAGCCGGTGATAAATTCATGGCTTTCTCACTTGAAAGTGAAGCGCGTGAAATTGCAACTAAGCGTAAATTAATTAAAGAAAGCAAAACTAGAAACGCGACAAGCGCAGCTAGTTTAGATGATTTATTTAATATGGCTAAAGAGGGTGAAACTCAAACTCTTAACATTATTGTTAAAGCGGAATCAACTGGTAGTGCGGAAGCTGTTAAAGCCTCTTTAGAAAAATTAAGCAATGACAATATTAAGATTAATATTGTTAGAGCCACTTCTGGAGCAATCACTCAAAGTGATGTCCTTCTTGCAAGTGCTGCTCACGCAATCATCTACGGCTTTAACGTTCGTCCAGATGCATTAACTAGAGCAAAAGCAGAAGAAGAACACGTTGAAATCCGTTTACACAGAATCATCTATGCTTTAATTGAAGAGATTCAAGCTGCGATGAAAGGTATGCTTGCTCCAACATTTAAAGAAAATGTGACTGGCCAAGCAGAAATTAGAAAACTATTTAAAGTATCTAAGATTGGTACTATCGCTGGATGTATGGTGACTAATGGATCCATCAAGGCTAATAGCAAGATTAGATTATTAAGAGATGGTGTTATCATCTTCGAAGGAAAACTCGGATCATTACAAAGAGAAAAAGACCAAGCAAGAGAAGTTAAAGAAGGCTTTGAATGTGGTATGACAATTGAAGGATATAACGATGAAAAAGAAGGCGATATCATCGAAGGATATGAGATGGTGGAGGAAAAAGAATAATGCCCGATCGTCAATCACGTATTGAAACCATCATCAAAAAGAATATTGCTGAAATCATTACTTATAAGCTTAAGGACCCACATCTTGGCTTTTGTACCATTACTGATGTGAAGGTCTCTAAAGACTTCTCATATGCGACTGCCTTAGTGAGCTTCATCTTAGAAAAAGATGAGAAGCCAGGGATGAAGACATTAGAAAAGGCTAAAGGATTTATAAGAACGGAATTAAGCAAGACACTTGATACAAGAAGATGTCCAGAAATAAGATTTGTCTTAGATGATGGATTTAAAAAAGAAGCTCAGATAACTGAAGCATTAGCTAGAGCAAATAAGAAAGAGAATTAAATTCTCTTTTTTTGTTGTTTGATGTTTTTAATATATAACATATATGTGGAAATAAATGCATAAAAAATATAGGTATCATTTTAAAATATTATTCTTTCACAAATAAAAACCGTCCGAAGACGGGTGTCCCTTTAGTCAAGGGCAATTGTCCGACCCGAAAGTCCTACATGACATTAATAATATAATTAAAGATAACTGTGTTGTCAATTAAAACGCCATCGTAAATAACGAGCCCTTTTTGTTGTTCGGTGATTATTATTTCTTAGTAAGTGTTAAAGTAGCGCCATAACTATTTAGGCCTGAAACATAGATATCATCAATACTTACTTCCCAACCTAAATCGTTCCCGCTATTTAACTTGCCTCCGTTAGGGAATTGAGAAGCATATTTTTCCATGGAGAAAGTATCACCTGCTCTAAAGTAATCTGTTGGTCTCATCGCACCAGCAGTTTGGTAATCATATGACTCGTCATTTCTAATTAGATATAATTTAAGTATATCTTGGAACTCATCTTTATTACTCTTTGGAGTATTGCTGGACATTATTATTGTATTTGTTTCGTTTGGATCAAAATATGGATAGATATACTCATCTCCTCCAATGGATTTTGCTAAGCGGTTGTCGCAGTGCCAGATTCTAAATCCAACTTGATTATGAGAAGCAGCGCTTTCTCCCTCATGGCTTTTTGGATGGAGAACTGCATCATATTCGTTTAATCCATTAGGAGCGTATAATTCTAATAAAACATATTCATCAAATGGAGAATCAAGATCATTCCATTCTGGAGTTAAGAGGATAACATTATGTGATGACTGGAAATCATCAATATCGATAGTCATTGTTTCTGTAGGAATGATTGGATCAACCCAGTTATAAAGTAATAATGACATTGGTTCATGCCCCATCATCGTTAAGGTTTGCATATTGCCTTCAGCAGGATATAAGGTGTCTCCTCCATAAGTATAATAGTCGTCTAATCCAAATGAGTGACCAATTTCATGGATAAGAGTGTGGGTATGAATAAGTTCATAATTATTGCCTTGTCCACTTGCTGCAGATTCAGAATATCCATTTTCGTTTCCAGTTCTTAAAACAGATTTTTCTTTAGAAGGATAGATGGTATCAAAGCTTGCCCACATATAAAAGTTAGGAGTAGGCTTATCTAAATCTGCTGGTCTAGAATTTTTACCTTTCATCGCCATCCACATTTCACCAGCTTCTTCTTCATCTAAATTACCTGTCTTATAATCTGGCGAACCATATATTAGATATAAGCCATCAAAATATCCATCATGATTTACATCATAGGATTTAATATCTTCTTCAGGATGATTAGTGAAATACCAATCTGCAATCTCTGCTGTTAAATCATATTGCTTATCAGAATCATAATAATAGGTAGAAGGATGAGGGGCTTCATACCAATCAGAAATTGTACTATTAAAGGTGATTTTGTTATTTGATTCTTTTTCATAAAATGTTTTAACGGATTCATAGCCAGTTTGCTCTTTAGTGCCGTTAAATGCATAACCAATATCTTCTTTAACATTATCAAAGTTAGTAATGTAAGAAGTGGAATCGGTAAATTTCACTGGAACTACTAAGGTTTTGATATCACCTTCAAGAGGTAATCCAGGCATTTGTTTACTCAAAGAGTATTCATAGATAGAGTGTTTGAGTTCTACCGTATCAGCAAGATCACTACTAGATTCAACAATGGTGACTCTACCAATTGCCTCTTTAGTAATACCTTTAAGAGTATAACAAACAGTTAAATCATAATCACCTAACTTAGATGTATTGATTTTAGAGTCATCGACTAAGGTTGGAGTAACTGCTTCAATAAAGCCTGTTTTATATTTTGCATTGAGAATAATTTTAGACTTATCATAATCAGTATTGATTAATGATTTCTTTTTATATCTCTTAAGAGATATACTATCCAATTCTTTTTCGACGACATTGATAACACATTCAAGAGTTTTGTTAATGCCGCCTATTGTATATTTGAATACTGTAGTGCCAAGTTTTAAAGCAGTAACCATTCCAGAGTTAGTAACAGAAGCAATGGAGGTATCCTCAACTTGAATAACTGTATATTTAATATAATGGCTAATATTATCGTATTCCTTTTCGGTCCCATCTTTTTCCTTTTCAAAAAGAGTAATGGTGTGGCTTTGTCCAATAACAAGATTAACTTCCTTATCACTTAATCGATATTTATCATTTTGACTTTTATCAGTCTCGCTATTTGTAGTAGGGTTGAGCGGATTTTTATCAGGATTTAAAAAGAAACAACCTGATAATGTTAAGCTTGATAATAATAGTGGAACAATCAATAATTTCTTTTTCATTAGTAGAACTTCTCCATTTCTAGATGTGGAATACTTAATACATTGATTATATCAATATCTTATAAGTTGTAGTTATTTTTTAAAACAAAAAGAAATTATTAGTTGATAAAAGATATAACAGCATAATAGTTTTGTATATGCTTATTATTTAACGAAATATAGCTCATCCATATATTTTGATACCTTCTTGAAGAATTCTTTTGACTATTTCTTGGTCTCCAACAATCTCTCTATATGAAACAACATCTACCTTTTTATGTAATATATCTTTAATTCTTAACATAAATCTTGTATCACTGAAACCCATAGGATCATCAACAATTAATAAATCAACATCACTAAAAGTGGTTTGTTCACCACGGGCATAACTACCAAATAAATAAACTGTATAAATGTTAGGAAAGGACTTAACAACTTTTAAAACAGCGTCTTTAATCTGTTTTAATGTAACGAAACCAGTTGTCTCACTAATGGTGCAATAAGTCTTTAGTTTCATTATCAAATCATCATAATCTTTATCATCAATTATGTATTTATTCTCGTGGTTTTGATAAGCTCTACGAGAGATGTTAAGTGCTCTTGCGGCTTCAACTTGCGTTAAACCTAAATCTTTTCTAATAGTTTTTAAGTCTTCCATATTAAAAGTGTAGCAATTAAAAGATTGATGCGCAATAATTTTTGCGCACCTAACTAATATAATTTTTCCATCTCAATATGGGGAATGTTTGCTTCCATAAACTCCTCACCAATTGGGGTGAATCCTAAAGAAGCATAATAATCTTTTAAACGTGACTGTGCATGCATATAGATACGACATGGGTTATATCTAGCTGCAATGATTTCATCACATAAATATTTTAGAGCTTTTTTACCATAACCAAAGTTACGATATTCCTTTAATATTGCAAATCGTTCGATCTTATAGCCTTCATCAGTCACTCGATACCTTATCGTACCGATAGGCTTTTCTTTTAAACAAATTAAGAATTCGTTAGAGGCTAAATCTTTCTCAGTTTCAAATTCTTCCCAAATTGGACAATTTTGTTCTTCGATATAACATTTTGTTCTTATGTCTCTAACATATATTTCATCATTCTTTTTTAAAACAGGTTTAAGCGTTAAGTTATCTTGAGAAACATGATAATAGATTTCATCGTCCCAGAGTTCGTTTTTAAAATAATTATCCATCATAGTTAAGAAGTTATCTTTACTGCTTGGATATTTCTTATAGATGTCTTTAAGCATGTTTTTTATATCTTCTCTAGTGGTGGTCTTATCAGCTGGACAGTGAGAATCACTAACAGGGAGGTTTTCTTCTTTAACCATGCGAATTATGTCATTTTCCCTGCAAAGTACCAGTGGTCTAATAAAATCAATGTTCGCTTTTTCTAAATGCATCTTAGGTGTGAAGCTAGCAATTCTTGCTCCATATATTTCATTCATCATTAGAGTTTCGATTGCATCATCCGCATGATGAGCAAAGGCAACTTTATTAAATCCGAGATCATTAGCAACCTTATTAATCGCGGCTTTTTTCATCCTGCTACATATGGAACAAGGGAGATGTTTATCATCCTCTTGATGTGCTTTAAGAATTGGATAAACTTCACGAGAATCATGAACGATTAATTCATAGCCAAGAGACTGACAAAATTCTTTCATTTTTGTTGCATCAAATCCATCAAATCCGAGATCTAAAGTGACTGGTTGAATGATGAAATCAGTATGAGAAAACTTTTGATATAGATATAAAGAATAAAGCAAAACAACACTGTCTTTCCCGCCAGAAAGACCGATAACGATTTTATCCCCATGATTGATGAGATTATATTTGTTATCTGCTTTTCTAATACAAGCTAAGATTGTTCGAATGGCTTTCATATATCTACTATATTACTCGTATATCTTATAAAAGATAAGGTGAAAATAGTTATTTATATAATAACTTGTTTGCTTTAAAATATTATCATTATGGCAAAAGACTTACTATCGCGTTTCAAATACGCTCGTATCCAAGGGCAAGAACTTGCGATGAATACGATGTTCGCTAAAGGTGTTTTTTCTATGTGTTGGGAACTCATTCAACATGATGTGATGGATGAAGAGGATGCTAGCTTATATAAAGAGATTGATGATTGGTTTGCTACTCATCTACCTTGGCCACCTCAATGCAATAATCAAGAGAAAGTGGTTTGCTTTTTTAAAACTGAGAATTCTGAAGAAATGCTTAATATGATTCTTCCTGCTTTATGGCTACTAGAAAGATATAATCATCCTTTCTATTTGGTCTATACCAATTCTCTTCCTGGAGAAATAGTTTATGAAGATCAATATCAAGTAGCAGTTAAGGTCAGCGGAAAACTCGATATTAGACCAATCCCTAAGTCATGGTCAAAAGATAAATAATATGGATGGCTTTTTATTAATTAATAAAGATAGTGATTGGACTAGTAGAGATGTTTGTAATAAAGTCCAGTCAATTTTTGATTTACCAAAAGTTGGTCATATTGGTACTTTAGATCCTTTTGCGACAGGCCTATTAGTAGTGACTATTGGAAAAGGCACTAAGGCTGGTCAGTTTTTAGAAAGTGGAGACAAAACCTATTTAGCGACTCTTAAATTAGGTGAAGCTCGTGATGGTGGAGATGTGACTGGTGAAGTAATGGAACATAAAGATGTCCCGTCTTTAACTAAAGAGAAAATATTAGAAGTGTTTAATTCTTTTATTGGTGAAATAGAACAAGTTCCACCTTTAAAAAGCGCCGTTCATTTTAAAGGAAGAAAACTCTATACCTATGCTTATAACAACGAGAAAGTGACTCCTCCTAGTAGAAAAGTAAAAGTTAATTCTTTAGAATTAATAGAATTTAATGATAATACAATTGTATTTAGGACAAATGTCTCTAGTGGAACATATATCCGTGTCCTCGGTGAAGATATCGCTAAAGCATTAGGTACAGTTGGATATTTAGAAGCGCTTCATCGAGAGAAAGTAGCAGATTTAGATGTAAAAGACGCACATAAATTAACTGAAGTTAAAAAGGAAGATTTAATCTCCATATCTGAAGGATTAAAAAACATGGTTCATGTTACCGTTGATGAAGTGACAAAGAAAAAAGTAAAAGATGGATTGACAATAATTTTTAAAAATTATGTCAAATATGATAATCTATTACTCGTGGATGAAAATAATGTAGCCCTTGCTGTATATACTAGAGTAGATAGAGGGCTATATAAATCGCTGAGAGGCTTATTCTAATGAAGATTATTGAGTTTGACTTAAATAACGTACCAACCGAATATCCTAACACTAGTTTGTGTTTAGGTTTTTTTGATGGCGTGCATCTTGGTCACCAAGCCCTTATTAAAAATGCTTTAAGAACAAAAAATGATGTCGCGGTATTAACTTTCTCAACTCCTCCGGCCTATGTGATTGGAAGAAAAGATGATAAACGAAGTTTGACAAGTATTGATGATAAAGCCGATATCTTAGAAGGTATGGGCGTTAAATATTTATTTGTCATGCCTTTTGATGCAAACATCATGAATGTATCAAGATTAGACTTTATTAATAAAGTCTTAAAAGTCCTTAATCCTAAAGAGATTTATTGTGGTGAAGACTATCGCTTTGGTAAAGAAGCTTTAGGTACTCCTAAATTCTTAAGTCATTACTTTAAAGTAAATGTTTCCGAACTTAAAAAATATAAAGAGAATAAGTTTTCATCTAAATCGATTAGAAAGATGATATATGATGGCGATATTAAAAGCGCGAATGCTTGTTTAGGTCATCCTTATCGTATAGGTGGGTTTGTGACTAGCGGCAATCATAACGGGACTACTCTAGGCTTCCCGACCGCGAATTTAGATTTAGATTTTGCGTATGTCATTCCTTCTAATGGTGTCTATATGGGATATGGCTATATCCATGAAAATAAATATAAATGTTTAATCTCTGTTGGTACTCATCCAACTTTAGGAGAACTTGACGCCCCAATCATTGAAGTCTACTTAATAGACTTTAACGAACAAATTTATGGCGACTTATTATTTGTCGAATTTATTGGCCGTATTAGAGACATGTTAAGATTCGAAGATAAAAAAGATTTGGTAGAACAAATTAAAAAGGATGAAGCATACGCTTTAAAACAGCTATGAAACAAAAGATTAGAATAAATGAGCCAATATTTGCTAGGGTATTAAAGTTTCTAGTTAATTTGTATGTGAAATTATTTTTACATTTTAAATATATCAGTGATTACAAACCAGAAAAAAACGAGAAAATAATCGTTTTAAGTAACCATCAAACAGATTTGGATCCAGCGTTTGTGAGGATATCGCTTAACCGCTACATGTATATGTTATCTAGTGATAACATCTATTCTCGACCATTTTTAGCAAAACTCTTCACATGTCTAGGTGGAATTCCTAAAAGGAAAGGAATTGCAGATTTAGAAAGCATTAGAAAACTTATGCAAATTGCAAAAGACGGTGGATCAATCTGTATCTTCCCTGAAGGAAATAGAAGTTATGCAGAATTCCAATTTTATATTGCTGATAACTTTGCTTCCTTATTAAAGAAGCTTAAAGGAACACTTGTTTTATATAATATTCATGGTGGATTTGGAGTGATGCCTCGATTCGGCGCTAAACGTCGTAAAGGTAAATTATATGGCGAAGTTAAACATGTGCTTAAATATGAAGAATATAAAGATATGAAAGTGGAAGAACTCTCTACTCTTATTAAAGAAAACCTTAAAGTTTTTGATAGTGAATCCGGTGAACTATATAAGAGCAAGAGACGCGCTGAATATTTAGAAAGAATGTATTTTGTTTGCCCAAAATGTCAGCATATGAATACCTTAGTTAGTAAAGGAAATATCATTAAGTGTAATGATTGTGGACTAGAAGTTGAATATTTAGAAAATTTAACCCTCAAATCTAATGACAGCAGTTTCAAATATCATCGTCTTAATGACTGGTATCAATATCAAAAAGAGTTTGTTAAAAATATGGATATCAGTGAAGGAATAATCTTCCAAGATAATAACGTTAAACTAAGAAAAGTTAATCCATTTATCAAGGAAGAAAAACTTGCAAAAGGTACGCTTACTTTATATAAAGACCATTTAACTGTTGGTGATTATTCTATTGATGTCGCTAATATCGTAAGCGCTTCTCCAATGAGTGGAAGAAAGTTATGCTTTACCTATAATAATGATAACTATGAAATTAAAGGAGATAAGAGATTCAACGCTCTTAAATATGCTTTAATTTTCCATAAATTAGATACTAAAATGCATAAAGAGAATTTAGATAATTATTATTCTTTAGATTAGGAGGATGTTTTATGTCGACAGGATGGAGTTTTGATTTAAGCCAATTTGATCAAGTATGGAAAGCCATGCTTCAAGTTGCAATTCTATTAATCTTTTTATTAATTGGTAATACCTTAAGAAGAGTTATTCCATTTTTAAGAAAAGCGTTCATCCCAAGCGCCTTAATCGGTGGTCTATTATTATTTATAATAAATATTTCTTATGAAGGAATTGTGGGCCTTGTACAAGGAGATAACGCAAAAGCATTCTTGCAAACCTATTCTTTAGTTGATCGTAGAATCATGCAGATTATTACTTATCACGGTTTAGCGATTGGCTTTATCGCTTCTAGCTTAAAGATTGTGGCTAAAGAAAAGAAGGCTCCTATTTTTGAATCAGTTCAAAATGGTGCAATAACCGGTGGCACATATATGCTTCAAGCTGTATTTGGTATCGCTGTCTCTTTGATCTTCTTCTGGGCGACACGTAACTTCTTTTATGACGCTGGTGTATTGTTGCCTCTAGGCTTTGGTCAAGGTCCAGGTAATGCTTTAACTTGGGATATCAACTTCACTGAGATGACTAAAGACTGGGCGAGTAATAAATTTGATGGTCAAGGAAGCGTTGGATTAACCATTGCTTCTATTGGTTTCTTAGTTGCTTCAATAGTCGGAGTTATCTATATGAATATCTACCGTCATAAAGGAGAAATCGTTCATAAAGATATTAAACTACAAAGAAGTGTTTCAGACTTTGAGCTTAACGATGAAATTGAAGATAGTGAATCCGTTGATAAGATGTCTATTCAAGTCGCATTCGTCGGTGTCGCATTTGCTTTAAGTTTCTTAGTGATGTTCTTCTTTGCTAAACTCACCGATTGGACTGGCGTTGCTTTATTTAATTCTGTCGCTTGGGGTTTTAACTTTATCTGGGGTGTTTTAGCCGCTAACTTAATCAAACTCGTGGTCAAATTCTTACGTAAGAAAAACCTCATGCATAGAAGATATATCAATAACTATCAAATGGATCGTATCAGTGGCTTTGCTTTTGACTTAATGATTGTGGCAGGCGTTGCCGCGATTGACGTTGAAGCAGTGGGACCTTATCTCCCATTCATCTTAGTCCTCTCAGCTGTTGGTACAATTATCACCATTATCTATGTCAGAATGATGACCAAGATGTGCTTTAAAAATTATCAACATGAAGCATTCTTAGTGAATTTTGGTACATTAACAGGTACTGCAAGTAACGGAATGATTTTCCTTAGAGAAATCGATCCAAATAATGAAACTCCGATGAGCAATATCTTTATTATTTCTCAGCTTCCAGCGATGATATTTGTCGCCCCTTTATTACTTTTATTAAATATGAGTGCAACTAGCGAAGTTAAATGCTATATTGTATTTGCAATATTCTTCGTATTGTTTGCTTTATATACAACATTCCTCATCCTTTCTAGTAAAGGGTTGATTTTTAAGAAAAAGCAAACTGAATAACAATTGATGAAAAGAACTTTTTCCTATCCGTTTATCTTGATTGGACTATTATCGATTAACTTAATCTTTTCGTTATTTTCTTATGTTTTTCATTTTGCCGACTCAAGCATCTATCAATCGATATTCTTTGGTTTATTCATTTTTAATGCTGTGAGTTTTGGGTTGCTTGTTACGGTAGAAGCAATATCGCTGAAATTTGATCGAACAGCAACAAAAACAACATTATTCGCGATTATTTCATTACTTATATCTTATTTGTTATCGAATGATATGTTGTTTGCAATCCGTTTTACAAATAATACGTATCATGAAATAGTACCAACTATCTTTTTAATCATTCATCAAATATTCCTTTTTGGTTTTGTGCTGTTCCTATTTATCTTTTTAGAGAACGACTATAAACTTAAACAATATAGGAAAATTCATCTAATATCTTTTGGTGTTTTAGTTATTTCAATAACTATATTTTCATTAACAAAATTATTTATAGCGACTATTATTGTCGCAACCTTAAGTTTTATCTACACATCTATTTTTACATTCATCTATCTAAAATCATTAAAAGATAAAAATGATATTACACCCGCTTTAATCAGTTTAGTGATGACTTTAGCGGCATCCGCTTCTTTACCAATCAATGTTTTATATCTTAAAGACCTTAATTTAGTAGGGGTGCCAACCTTATTATTTTTCATTCCTGCGATTGGATACTTATTGGTTTATCTAGATTTCGTTATTAAAAAAACCAAAACAACTTATGAATATGAAGATCAAAAGAAAGAGGAAGAAGAGAAAAGATCCCATCATTTAGTAGTCAAATGTTTCCATTCTTTCAGTGTGAAATATGATGATAAAGAACTTGTTTTTCCTTCTAGAAAGTCTAAAGAATTTTTCGCTTTATTAATTATGTTAAGAGGGTCTTCTTTAACGCTTGATAAAGCCATCACTTATCTCTGGCCTGATAAAGATGTTGATAAGGCAAAAGGATTATATCGAAATACAATCATGAAACTAAGAGATTATTTTGATGAAATAAAATGTAATAATATTACATTTAAAAGAGCTGAAACTTATCTAGATACTTCTAATATAGAATGCGATTATTATGACGTTATTAATAAAAAAGAGAAGTATGATAATAGTCCATTACTGCCAGAATACGACTGGTCACTCGAATTTGAAAATATTTTAAAATAGTTGATATTTTTAACACTTCTTTAACACTGCTTCTTTTAT
The DNA here is from genome assembly GCA_015059185.1 of Erysipelotrichaceae bacterium. Lineage (GTDB taxonomy): Bacteria > Bacillota_I > Bacilli_A > RFN20 > CAG-826 > SIG220. Next base: position 3,646 of record SVAY01000003.1, on the reverse strand, counting down.
AGTGTCTTCAAAGGAGTTCTTTATATGTCAGAAGAAGAAAAGAAAGATTTTGAGAGTGGGCAAAAAGACGAAATTGCTCCTCAAGTCGACCCTAAACAACAGGCCAAAGAAGCTAAAGCCGCTAAAAAAGCTGTTAAGCCTCAGTGGTATGTGAAGCTTATTGGCATACTCGCACCAATTGCATCGTTAGTTTTATCAATTCTTGCAGGTGTTAAGGCGGCTGAAAAGGGTGGACAAACTATCGCGATTGTTTTATTTGTTATCGCGATTGTTCTAGCGCTTGGTTCTGGTTTAATCTGTATGATTTTACCAACCAAAAAGAAAAAACGTAAATTCATCTTTGGTTTTGTCATTTCGATGATTGCTTTATCAATGACACTTTATCCATTAACAATGATTATCTCTAATTCTACGAAGGGTGGAAGTGGAGGCACATCTGAAACATCTCAAAAAGGTGGTTCTGGATCAAGTGGAACTAGTACATCAGAAAAAGGTGGATCATCTAGTCAAGAAGATACTAGTGTAGATGAAAGTTTAATCTATACGTATAAACTTAATGGATCCACTTATGAGATTACTGGATTAACATCTGTTGGTCATCAAGTAAAGACACTTGTTGTTCCTGCGACACATGACGGCAAAACAGTTAATAAAATTGGTGCACGAGCCTTTAGGGTAAGTTCAACTGGAGATAAGATAGAAAAAATCATTCTTCCAAGTTCTATTTCTACTCTTGATAAGCAAGCCTTCTATATGACAAATGCTAAGTCAATTGAGTTAGATGGCACATTTACCGAAATCCCAGACGAATGTTTTAGATATTCTTCTAAACTCGAAAGTATCACATTTGCCTCAGGCATGACCGTCACTAGTATTGGTGAATATGCATTCTCAGAAACTGGTATTAGTTCATTTAATTTTAGTGGCGTCGAAACTGTTGGTGATTACGCTTTCCAAAAATGCTCTAAATTAACCACAATTACCATGGATAATCATTTAAAGAGTTTTGGTAGGTATGCTTTTGGTAATTGTACTGAATTAAAAACAATTAACTTTGGTCAATACGCTCCAAGCTTTGGTTATGGTGTATTTGATGGTTGTACAAAATTGCCATTATATACAGAAGATAATATCAAATATTTAGGTTCGTCCACTAATAAGTACATGGTTTTATTCAATGGTGAAAATTATGCAGATTATAATTTGGTAATACCTAGTGGATGTCAAACCATTTATCCTTATGCTTTTGGCAGTTATTCTGGTAGTGAATATAGTGGTAATACACATATTAGATACCTTACTCTTCCATCAACATTAAGAATCATTGGTACTCATGCATTTGATTATTGTGAATATTTACAAAGCGTTACTATTGATGGGTTGAGTGTTAATTTGAAAGAAATACACCAAGGTGCATTCTATCACACAAACCTTTCTAACTTCATCTTACCAGAAGGTTTAGTGGTATTAGGTGATGCCTTTAGATTCACCCCTCTTTCTTCTATCAATATTCCATCAACAGTTACTGAATTTAGTCCTGAAATGTTTATACAAATGGACGAGTTAGAAACGATTACAGTCAGCACCAGTCATCCATCCTATTCTACTCGTGGTAATTATCTATACGATAAAGCAGGAACAAAATTAATCCGTATTCCTATTGGTGCTTTAAAAGGTTCAGTAAATATTCCTAGTGGTACGACTACAATTGGAACCTGGGGTGTATTATATCCAAATGTAAATACTACAGTAAATATTCCACTAAGCGTGACTAAGATTGAAGCGCGTGCTATTCAAGATAGCATCAATACCGCTACAGCAGGAGATAAACGCCATATCGTGGGCGTAAATTATGAAGGAACCGTTGCACAATGGAATGCAATCGATAAGGCCACAAACTGGTGTGATGCAAATAATGGCTCTGGTAAAGGTGCCATGAAGTTCAACAAAGTCACTTGCAGTGATGGTGTAGTGGATCTTTAATAATACTTATACATTATAATCATTAAGGGGATTCGTCCCCTTTTTGATTTGTTTAACCATATTGAATAGTTAACTGATATGGGCTATAATTTAACTGACAAAAATGTTAGTTACAAAAATGTCAGTTAGGGAATAAACTATGTTTATCGGGAGAGAAAAAGAAGCTAAAGTTATTGAAGAAACATTTAAATCACCTAAAAAAGCGATTGCCATTTACGGGAAAAGAAGAGTGGGTAAAACCACTTTAATTGATAATGTTTTAAAGTCTAAAGACAACTATTTATATTTTGAATGTTTAAAAGATACTATCGAGGCAAATATTAATTCATTTATAAAGGTTTGTCTTAATAAAGGTATTGATATTCCTTCATATATTAATTTTTCTTCTTTTGTTGATGTTTTTCATTATTTAGATTCATTAAATAAGCGATTATATGTTGTAATCGATGAATATCCTTATCTTAAAGAATTAAATGAATCTAGTACGATTGATAGCCATTTCCAAACAATTATCGATAACTATATTAATAACATCGATTTAGTGATTTCTGGTTCTCAGATCAAAATGATGGAAAGTGTGCTTAAGGAAGGTAATCCTTTATTCGGTCGTTTTAACAAAGTTATTAGATTAAGAGAACTTAGTTACATTGAAGCCAGAGAGTTTTATGATACTTATTCCATTTATGATTCCGTCATTATGAGATCAGTATTTGGCGGTTCTCCTTTTGTCAATCAATACATTGATCCTTCTTTAAGTTATGAACAAAATATCATCAACACAATACTTGACGAAAATAGTGCAGTTTATCAATATGCAGATAAAATTTTAATCACTGATGTCAGTAGTGAACTCCAAGCTAGAAGGATTCTTTCTTATTTAGGAAATACAAAAAGAAAATATAAAGAGATTGAAGATAAACTAGACACTAAGAAATCTGGAATTATTAATCGAGCACTTGAGTCTTTGGTTGAACTTGAACTAGTAAGAAAAGTTCAGCCTATCAACGATAAGAATAATAAGCGTAAAGGCTATTATGAGATAAGCGATAATTTATTAAGATTTTATTATACTTACGTTTATCAAAATAAAAGCATTATCAACGATATTGGTTCAGTTAATTATTTTAATAATTATATAAAGGATACAATATTAACTTTTGTCTCGTTAAGATTTGAAGATCAAGTAAAAGAATATTTCTCTATCATGAGCAATAAAGGAATGAGAAACGATATCTTAGAAATTGGTACTTATTATTTTGATGATAAAGAGAACAAAACAAATGGACAATTTGATATCGCTTTAAAAGTGAAAGATGGATATGAAATATATGATGCAAAATTCTATAAAGAACCTATTAAACCTAGTGTGATGAAAAAAGAACTAGACGATATCGAACTAATTAAAGAAATAACTGTTACTAAGATTGGGTTTGTGAGTGTTAACGGTTTTGTTAGTAACAATCTACCTTACGAGCAAATAAGTGGAAAAGCCCTCTATAGCATTTAAATCTTCTAAACAGAAAAAATAATAAAAATTAAAATTTTTTAACACTTCTTTAACACTTTTCATGCTATATTGGATGCATAGGAGATTTAACTATTAATAAATCAAGTGAAAATTGATTAAACATAATGAAAACAGTTCTCTTTGTGGAACTTTCTC
>SVAY01000016.1 GCA_015059185.1 Erysipelotrichaceae bacterium | reverse complement strand
TGCCGCTGTCCAACGACTGACATTTGAACGTGTCCAATCTAGTCATTTCTTACTGACATTTGACCTGTCCAGCCACAATAGATTTCTTAATTGATAGTCATATCTTTAATCTCAAGATATTTTGGTCCCACAAATCCTTGATAACCAGAATGGACTTGCTCTTCTTTACTCAAAATAACTTTAGATTTAACTTCTTGAAGGTTGCCGGCAATTGAGAAACCAGTGACAGGGATTTCTTTTTCTCCATCAAAATAGAAACCAAGTCTCACTTCTCCTCCAAAGAAGCCACTAAATTCTTCATATTGGAAACTGGAGAACTTCACACATCTCACATATGGTTCTTTTTGCATTTCTTTAAATGATTTGTCACCACATTCTACCTTCACAATTGGGAGTAAACCTGTTGGCTTCTTTTCACCTAAATAATATCCAAAGCGATAGGCACCGTGTCTCGCTACTGCTACACCGTCTTTTACTATTTGGATAGGTTCAAGAATCACTCCATCATTATCAAATGCTGCACTAGAAGCACAACCTTTATAATTAGGAATAAGAGAGATGTTAAGTTTTGTACCACTTACATCTTCTCCTTGCACGTTATCGCCTAACTCAAATCTATTCATGTGTTGATATTTATAACCATAAGAAGTGTTATCAACGAAATATTCAAAATAGTTACAAACATCTTCGCCTTCAATGATCACTTTCACTGGCTTATCAAGTTTAAGTTTCTTAGCTTCAAATCTAGCTTTAGTGAGTAAGACGCATTCATCAATAAGTCTTGTTAATTCTTTTTCATCTAAGGTGGAGAAACTTAAATTGTTATAGGTTTCAACTTCTTCTCCATCTTTCTCCCAAGAAGGAATGAATTCGATGAATCCTTTATAGCTAGAAGAAGACACATCAACACCTTTTGAATTAATAATTCTTTTATCGGTTTTGGTGATAAAGATTTCAGTAGCAGAGAAAACTGCTTCCTTATATTGCTTAGCGTTTAATAAAGCTTTTACGACAATTTCACTCGCTTCTTGAAGTGAGTAATTTTCAAGATTTGAAGGGATTTTTGAAGGTTTTTCCTCGTCTTTAGAAGGAATTTCATAAAATGGATTTAATGCGAATTTTGCGGCGTAAATCTTTTTATCAATTTCGTTTCTAATCTCTTCTTCACTCATATATGGGAAGTAGGAGAAAGAAGATTGTCCTCTTTTATCTCCTTCATCAACGTAGATAGTAACTTCTACTTCATTGATATCAGTAGCACGGTTAGTTTCAAGCTTATTTAAAACATAAAATAATTCTACTGACTCGGAGTGAGTAACGGTAATCTTATAGTCATTAACTCTACTAGATTTAAGTACTTTAATTAACTTTTCCATTAGCTTAATTTGCACCTCGCTTTCAAACATGGTCCACCATCAGATACAGTGACCCATTCTTTATGTCCTTTTCCACAGTGGCCAGCACCGATCACTTCAAAGTCATCACTGACCGCGGAGATTGACATAAGTAAGTCTGGTACATATCCACTCATGACGACTGGAGAAACAATCTTGCCAGTGAACTTACCGTCCTTTATTTCTCTACCATATTCTGCGGTACATTGAATATTCCAGTTCTTAGGATCTTCCATACCGTTATTGGTATCAAAAAGCATATAGCCATGTTTAATAGATTTAATCATATCTTCAAGTTTAGATGTACCTCTTGAGAAATAGGTGTTAGTCATTCTCGTATAGGCTTTACGCTTATATGATTCTCTTCTACCGTTACCAGTAGGTTCAGTACCAAGTTCCATCGCACTGATGACATCACTGATACCAGTTTGAAGGATGCCGTTTTTAATAATTAATGTATCGTGAGCAAGCACTCCATCATCATCAAAGAAATAGGAGGCTACACTATCAGCAGCTGCTGCACCATCATGCATCTCTACTAAAGGTGAGGCAACTGGTTTGCCAACATAATTACGAGCTCTAGCTCTATGTTTCACAAACATATCCATCTCAACACCATGTCCAAAGGCTTCATGAGCAATAAGACCGGTGATTGATGAGTTAGTGATAATATCATATTCACCTGGTTCAATCATTGTTGCACCAAGTAACTCTTCTGCTAACTTGACTGTACCATCAATCTTACTTTCAAAATCTTTAAAGATTGCATCGGTATCAATACCGACACTAGTTTGACGAGCACTCTTCACGTTATTACCATCTCTAATAACAGCCATACCAATAGCCATCATCCATGGGTAGTTTTGCTTTAAGTCTCTATTCTTTGAGATAAAGAAACTACTTACTTCATAGTTCTCAAATAAACAAAGGGCTTGAATCACTTTAGGATTCTTAGAATGGAATAAGTCTTTATACGCAGTTAACTTATTAACAGCTTCTTCTATAGATAATTGTTTACCCTTTCTTTCTCTAGAGAATGACTTCACTAAAGGTTCATCTGGAATAATCTTTCCTTCAACATGGTTAGCAAGTATATCATCACTAAGTTTGGTCTTAGTTAAGATGTCTTGTTCAATTGTGTCAATATTATCTTTAGTGATATCACTGAATGAATATTCACTATAAGACTTACCATTATAGATCTTAACAACAAAACCGCATTGTTTCTCCATAGTATCATTAATAGAGGTCGCGAATGTTGATACACGAATGCTATCACCTGCAACATGTTTACCTAATATAGAAACATATGGATATTTGTCTACTAATCTAGATAGTAAATCTTTACATAAGTCATGTTTACTTTCTAAATATTTAGAAAACATAATCTATCCTCCTAATTGATTTAAGTATATTTATTTATAAAGAAAAATAAAAGAACAATACTCAACAAAACAATATGGTTAATCTAATAATCCGTAATTATATACATCTACTAGACTATACACTTTCTCGTTGGTATCAACTATATTTTTAGAGATGAAAACAGTTTTATAGAAATTAGAATTTGCTAATTCTGCTTGTCTATTTTCTTTCTCCACTTCTTCTTTATTGACTTCCATATCTTTAAACTTACATTCAAAATTAATTAATCCTTTTTTAGATTTCCCTACGACATCAAATTGATAATTATTCTTTGTCTTTTTATCGTTAATGATGTAAGTAAATAAGTCATATAAAGTATCATCTAATTTGTTGTGTTGGTTCATTAACGCAATAAATTGATAACCAACACCCTCAAACATCAAAGGAATAAAGTGTTGATTCAGATCTTCCTTTATAAACTTTTCATAATAGTCTTTATTAGAGAATAGGTTCCTATTTGCTAAAGAACGAATTAAATATGAATAATAAAATTTAATAGCGTTATCTATAATACGGTAATAAGGTTTATTTTTACCGTTATCTTGTTGCACATTTATTTTTTCTATCACTTTCATTTCTATTAATTTTTTTAGTGGATAATCAATTGAACCTTCTTTATAACGTGAATTATATATTTGGTTTATATCAGAATAAGAAACCATCTTATCTTGAATGATGTTTAGAATGTATGTCGCTTTTTCAATCTTATTTATTTCACCATTTATTTGACTATCTAGTTCATTCTTAAGCAATGCGTTATCACCAAAATATAAATTAACGATATTTTCATCAAAAGATAACTTAGGATCAATTTGATTTAAAAAATATGGGGTGCCTCCTATGGTAGAGTAATATTTTACTTTATCTACCAACGAAGCGTCTTTATAAAATAAAGAACTCTCTAAATAATTAAGTGGGTATAAATGAATTGTTTTAGTGAATCTACCATGTAAAGGCATGTTTGCGTTATCCAATATTTCCATCACTTGTACGCTTGATCCGCACAACACGAATTTAAATGGATTCTTTTTATCCATCTTATCAAATTCATCAATCGCGTTCTTAATCATGGAGTCAGTAGCCTTACTCTCCCTCATATAAGGATATTCATCAATAATAAATAATATCTTTTGTTTGCTAGCTACATTTTGTAAAAACATCATGACATCGTATAAAGAATTAAAATGGATATACTCATTCTTTAAAATTTTTTTAATTAACTTTTCTATCCCTTCAAGGTTATCTTTATATCCTGTATCAGAACATTCATAAGAAATCACTAACCCATCAAAATCTTTGTAACTATGAAAAATGAGTTGTGATTTTCCCACTCTTCTGCGACCTAAAACACTTATTATTTCAGTTGTATCAGTATTGTATTTATCCTTTAATTCTTTTAATTCTTCTTTTCTTCCTACAAACATAAATGATTCCTTTCAATTTACCAAAATTAATTTTACCAAAATTTTTTTAGGTAATTTTATTTAATCATTATTATTACTTATTTTCAACAAAAAAAGGATGGTAGTTAACCACCCCTATATTCCTAATCTTGTTTAGCTTTACGCTTCTTCACAAGTAGCACACTTAACGCAGTAATGCTTAAGAGTGAAACAGAAGATGCAATGATGATAATGATTGTAGTAGCATTATTGCCACCATCTTCACCATTAATTAAGGAATATGGGTTGAAGTTATTAATGGCAGATGCAGATTTTCCACCAGTGCCCATGAAGTCAGCCAATTCATATTCGGTACCATATTTTCCGTAAACATAATTGTATTTACCAATACACTCTACAATATCGGAATCAGAACTATGTTCAAGATCAAGCCAATAAGTTACATAATCAGCTAGTCCACCATAAGCTGTAGCCTGAGTAGCCCAAGGACCTACTAAATCAGATTTAGGGGTACCACCGGCATAAGTACAGGCATCTCCAATACTATCGTTAAAGCCTCGCGCAAATGCTTGTGCGGCACCTAATCCACTAGTGAATGTTGGTGTCCATGTTTGAGCAGATGCAGGCATAGCAGCACTATAAGGACTATCCGATGTATATCCATTAAATGGTGAATTTAGTATATAACCATCTTTAGCAGTGGCATATAAATAGAAAGTTGAGTTGTAAGTGACCGTAACTGTTGTTGTAGAGGTAATAGAGGTATAGTTAACAGCACCATTAATCTTGTAGTAGATGTTAGCAATACCACTACCTACAGTTAATGTAAGGTTGTATGAATTAATGCTCCATTGAGCAATGTATGTTGTGTTAGCAGCTGGCATTGTCGCAGCTGGTGTTGTATTCCAACCAGTAAATGTGTACCCTTCACGAGTGACAGAGTTTGGTTGGGTAATAGTCGCTCCATACTTGACGCTACCGCTTGTTCCACCAGTGACAGTTCCACCATTTCCATCCCATGTAAGCGTATAACTGTTTCTTGTGTACTGATACGTTACAACTCTAGAGCCATCAGCCAAGATAGTTACTGTTTGACCTGCAGGCGCAGTAAATCCTTCATAATTTTTTCTTGCAGGCGTAACCGAAGCACCTGTAGTTCCGGTTAAATTATCCGTGTCAGTTGGTGAACTTGGATAAGTTCCATCTAAGTTCTGTTTATAGTGTTTAACAGTATATGGAGTATCAGTGTTTGGTGACCATGCTGTATTAATCGTGAAAGTACCATAGGAATTAGCAGGAATAGTGATTGTTGAACCACTTACTGTAGGTGCACTGCCGCCATAGGCACCTGTACGAGTAACACTATAAGTTGGGTTCTTATAACCGGTCTTTGTTGGAGCAGTTACTGTTATAGTTTGTGAACTACCTGAAGTTGAATAACTTGTTCTACTTATCGATCCACCTAAACCTCCACCATTATCAAAAGTAACATCATAAGAGTTTCCGTTCCATGTTGTACCAATTGTGAATGTACCATATGAGCCAGCTGGAATCGTTACAGTATTCCCACTTATTGTTGGAGAACTGCCTCCATAATCCCCAGTTCTAGTGATTGTATATGAAGGATTATACCCTACTTTTGTTGGAGCGGTTATAGTAATAGAAGAACTTGCGGATGGCTTGTATGTATATGAAGATGCACTAATGCTACCACCCGTACCACCACCATTATTGAACGAAACAGCATATGTTGCTGCTGTCCATTTAGCGTATAAAGTTACATTAGTGCCTGACGACTCGTAATAACCACCAGCATAGATTTTTGTGACTGTATCATCGCTACAATCAGACTTTAAGTGCCAACCATCAAAAGTATAACCAGCTTTCGTACCACTAACTAACGTGGTATCTGATGTATATGAACATGTGCTTGGCAAGCTTCCTATATTATTTCCTGAATAGGTTCCACCACCTTGATCTTTATAAGTTACTGAACGAGTAAGTTTAAACCATGTCCAGTCTTCACCAGCCACATCAGACATTCTATAAAATGAAGTCCCGTCTAAATTACTACCAATAGTTACTGTGCCAGTCTTTCCACTGTCACCGCCATTATCAAAAATACAGTAAAGTGGGTCAAAACTTAATTCACTTAAATCTCTATAAAGAAAATTTCTTCCACCTATTGTTACCGATGAACCTTGCACACCAGGCCAATTATCTCTTTTTCCTGCAACGTCTTGCTGCCATGTATAAACATAATTCCAATTTTTTCCAGTGCTGGTTTCCCACAAAACACCTTTAGCGTCTGTGGTTGTCCATTGGGCATACAAAGTAATAGTCGCTCCATCATAGAGAACAGTGGTATTAGTTGCGTATTCTTTAACTAACTTACCACCCGACGTAAAAGAATAGCCTGTGCCATCTGCTTTTGTGTTCCAGCCTGCAAACTTATATCCGACTTTAAAAAACCAATTGTTAGCAAGCGTAGAATTTTTGTTATCCGGCATAAAATTTGACGTGTTGGCTGTCGATCCCCCATCAGCCCCGTTGCCATTATAACTAAATGTTACATATCTAACAGTCCATGTTCCAAGATGGAATTTATTTCCATCCCATCCATTATGGTAAAAACCGACTTTATTGCTAGAAACATCATAATCATACCATCTATCTGAATACTTCTCATTATTACCTTTTTCTTTATAGTGAACTTCCCAACTGCTCATGTTTGATTCGAGTTGTCCAGAGAAAACACAACAATCATCCCAGTTAGTGAATTCGTAAGTCATACCAGGCGAATCATATCCACCATCTTGCCACCATCTAGCTAGCCATGGGTTTATACCCTGATCGGTATATTCAAAATTATCCGGTCTAGTAAACCAAATTTTACCTGAGTAGATAGCATCAGCTTCTTTAAAGTCTCTCACACTGTTGTTCAATACGGTTGTGGACGCACTAAAAAACCCCGCAACTGCGAGGAATGAAATCAAAAAGAAGTTCTTTAACTTAAAAAATCGTCTCACTTTACACATCCCTCAAAATAAAGCGAATACTTCTTATCCCTAGTTTACTAGGTATGTTTGAATTACTTAAATTATAGTGACATATTATAAAAAATGCAACAAGCAACTATATTTTCTATAACAAAAGCCCCACTCCCTAAGGAATGAGGCATATTAACTTATATCTTAATCAATTAGAGTAAGCTTGCTGCATCTTCATCAACGTAGATGGTGCAATCTGGGTGATCTCTAAGAATACTACCTGGGTGGGATTCATCTTGAGAACCTTTCACTAAATCATAGACGGCTTGCGCTTTGTTCTTGCCTGTTGCAAGTAAGACAATCTTTCTCGCGTTCATGATGCTTCTAAGGCCCATGGTAACAGCCTTAGTTGGAACATCTTCAATTCTAGCAAAGAATCTAGCATTATCTTTGATAGTTGATTCAGCAATATCAGTAACGTGAGTTAATGAATCAAATGGTGTGCCTGGTTCGTTGAATGCGATATGGCAGTCACTACCAAGACCTAAGATTTGAAGATCGATACCACCATGAGCGGCAATCTTCTTATCATATTCTTTCGCTAAAGCTTCAATATCTCCAACACCGCTTGGGACATTGGTATTCTTTTTATCAATATCAACATGATCAAATAAGTTATAGTTCATGAAATATCTATAGCTTTGATCGTTACTACCATCTAAACCGACATATTCGTCAAGGTTGAAGGTGGTGATGTCTTTAAAACTGATAACACCTTCCTTATTGGCTTTCACTAATAATTGATAGACACCAACTGGGGAACTACCTGTTGCTAAACCTAAGACAGCCTTAGGATTCTTTTTAATTAATTCGATGAATGTGTCAGCGATGGCACGGTTGATTTGTTCGCTTTTTAAAACTTTTACTTCCATAGTTTTTCTCCTAATGGCATATATTGTAATAACCTTGTTTTTTAATGTAAAGAGGAATATTTGTAAAGTTAGGTTACGTTGATATTTTTATTTATAAACATTTTTTCTCATTGACTTAATATATATTATTATGGAAATATTATTATAGTCATGCAACGAGCAGTTGCGGAGGTAAAGTACAAATGACAATAGCAGAAAAAATTACTCACTTAAGAATCAGTAACAACATCTCTCAAGAGAAATTAGCGAGTTTACTTGATGTCTCCAGACAATCTATCTCTAAGTGGGAAAGCGGTGAATCAATGCCTCAAATTGATAAGATCTTAGAATTATGTGATTTATTTAAAGTCACCACTGATGAATTATTACATGACAACATCGTCATCCATCGTGGCAAGAACTATAAAGTGAAAAGTGATCCTAACGCCAAGACCAAATATTTCGGTACTGATGGCTTTAGAGGGGAAGTCAATAAAGTCTTAACATGTGATCACGCCTATAAGATTGGTAGATTCTTTGGTTGGTTCTTCTCTAACCCAGAATTCTCCCTACAAAAGGAAGGCTATAGACCTAAAGTCGTTATCGGTAAAGATACAAGAAGAAGTTCATATATGCTTGAATACGCAGTGGCAGCAGGTTTTGCCGCTAGCGGAGCAGATGTCTGTTTACTTCACGTTACATCAACCCCAAGCGTTTCATATATCGTAAGACAAGATTGCTTCGATTGCGGTGTGATGATCACTGCTAGCCATAACCCATTCTATGATAATGGTATTAAGATTATTAACGCGCAAGGTGAAAAACTTGAAGATGATGTCGCTGTCTTATGTGAAGCATATTTAGATGGTGATTTAAAGAAATTAGGTATTGAAGGAAATGATCTCCCATTTGCCGAACAAGATAAGATTGGATGTATCGAAGACTACTCCAGTGGTAGAAATAGATATATCGCTTACTTAATCTCACTTGCTAAACATTCCATGAAACCATTAAGAATTGGTCTAGATACCGCTAACGGTGCTTCTTGGATGATCGCTAAGAGTGTATTTGATGCATTAGGTGCTCAAACATTCATTGTTAACAATAACCCTAATGGCTTAAATATTAATAAAGATGCAGGTAGTACTCATATCGAGAAATTCCAACAATATGTAAAAGATAACCATCTTGATGTTGGATTCGCATTCGACGGTGACGCAGATAGATGTTTAGCCGTTGATGAAAATGGTAAAGTCGTTGATGGAGATAAAATTATCTACTTACTCGCTAATAAACTTAAGAGTGAAGGTTCTCTCAATAACGACACAGTCGTCACCACTATCATGTCTAACTCTGGACTTAATAAAGCTCTTAAAGCCATTGGAGTGGGTAACGTCCAAACCAAAGTCGGTGATAGATTCGTCTTTGAAGAAATGCAAAAGAGTGGTTATGTCCTCGGTGGTGAACAAAGTGGACATATCATTATTAAGAAATATGCGACTACTGGTGACGGTGTCTTAACCGCTATCATGATTGCAGAAGAAATGCTTGAAAAGAAGTCCAACTTATCTAAGCTTGTTGCTCCAGTTAAACTCTTACCACAAAAAACTAAGAACGTAAGAGTCACAAGTAAATCTGCAACTGTGAACGACGAAGAAGTTCAAGCTAAATACAAAGAAATCAATGAAGAGATTGGTGATAACGGTAGAATCCTTCTTAGAGAATCTGGTACTGAACCAGTTATCAGAATTATGGTGGAATATCCAACCTTAGAAGGAATCGATGAATATATCGAAAGATTATATGCAGTTATCAAGAAAAGAGGACTTGTCTGTGAATAAAAGATGTGTAAAGACCAGCGAATTATTCGACTGTCAAATTGAATGGCTCAAACCTTATTTTGAAGCCACTACTTATCCTTGGGAATTACTTCCTAAAATTAAAGAAATCCTTGCAGAACTCTTAAAAAACCCTCCAAAAGGCTACACTTTCTATAGTGATGACGTCTTAATTGGAGAGAATGTGAAGATTGCTCCTACTGCTACTATCAAAGGTCCTGCTATTATCGGTAGTGATACCGAAATTAGACCAGGTGCATTCTTTAGAGGACAAATCATTATTGGTCCTAGAAGTGTTATTGGTAACTCTAGTGAACTTAAGAACTGCTTATTGCTCGAACATGTTCAAGTCCCACATTATAACTATGTAGGTGACTCAATCTTAGGTAACAACTCTCATATGGGTGCAGGTAGTATCTGTTCTAACCTTAAGAGTGATGGCAAGAACATCGTCATCCATGGTGATGAAGACTATGAAACCGGTCTAAGAAAGATTGGTGGTATCTTAGGTGATAAAGCTGATATCGGATGTGGTTCAGTTCTTAACCCAGGCACAGTCGTTGGTAAAAATACTCAAATGTATCCACTAACTATGGCTAGAGGTGTCTATCCAGAAAACTCCATTGTTAAAGGTACAAAAGTTTGGGTCGATAAAAGATAGCTAATCAATGATATAAGGGTCGCTGCTAGCGACTCTTTTTCTTATTATTAATAACTGCTTTTATGTTGTTAATGATTTCTTGTGCTTCCTTTAATGGGATATGATTGTTATTCGCTACCTTTAGCATGTCATCTTCACTTATATCTTTGCCTTTTCCATTTACTGAAGTAGTATGCTCCCCATAATAAGTTTTCCCAGGAGTAATATCATACGCCGGAGATAAACGATAACGCTTTTGTTCAGTGTTATATAAATACGCAAAGTTTTTCGCATGATCATCTAGATTGTCTATCAGTACATTAAAAACCATACGCCTATACATTTCTAATACATCATCTTCACTACCAGTCAGCACTCTCGTTAACTTAATTAACTCATTATAATCGAGTGACGGCGCTCGGTAGTCACATTCAAGAAGCGCAGCTGCGCTAATCATATGAATTCTTTTTCCTTTTTCTCTATCAAACCTCTTAATGACAAAGTATTTATTCTTCTTTCTAGAGGTGACTAACTCGATAGGAGGAATATTTATTCCGCATTCTTTAGCTAAAGACATATATTTATATTCTAATTCAGCGATATTTTTAGGATCATATTTAGAAGAAAACTTAACAATATAATCCTCTCCTTTATATTTGATTAAAGACTTTGGCCTAGCACCACCGCTAGACCCACCTAAAGAATATAAGGTATCAATATTTTTAACTTCTTTAGAATCAAGCAAGTTATTACATTCTTTCTGTATGAAATCAAAATCAATGTTATCTTCATCTATTTGTTCGCTATAATCAGGCACATATTCTAATGCTCCCATACCAGAAGAACCTACATAACTAAGCCTATCCAAGCTTGTTAAAGAATTAATATCAATGCCTTTTTTCTTGAGAAAACGATCTAATAATAATTCGCCATAACTATCAGGAAGCGAATCAGCAAACACTCCAAATAGCCCTTTGAAATAAGGGGAAGTAGCGATATACACATTATTGTTTAAAGGCAATTTTAATGGATTTAAAGAAAAACCTTCTTTCACCCAATTATCACTATACTGGAAAGCAACTTGTTTGGAATGTGTATAAGCAAGTGTCCCAACTTTCTTTTTATCTATATATACATTAATAGTCTTTTTCATTGATAACTTCCTCTATGGATTTATACTCTTTTTTATGTTTGAAAAGGTTATCTAAATCATCATAAAGCCTCAAAGCGATAGCGAGTTTAGTTAGTGACGAAAGAGAGATATTGCCAGTTTCCTCAAACCTTCTAATAGTTGAATAAGGTACACCAGATAATTCTGAAAGCTTTTTTCTAGATATACGTTTATCTTTTCTAATAATACAAAAACGTTTAGCAATCTCTAATTGCTTTTCATAATATGTTACAAATTGTAATGCCACTTCTTCCATATGCCAATATATTAGCATTTTATATATTATTTTTCAATGCTTTTGACAATATATTAGCATTTTATATATTAACAATTGACGATTAAAACAAAAGATATCAAATACAATAGTTTTTTCTATTTAAAGAAAAATCTATCAGTAAAAACAAAAAATAATATAATATACAAGCGTCCAAAAGGAGGAAGCGAAAATGAATCGTATTAAATTATTCGCCTTACCATTATTACTTAGTCCACTATTAATCGGATGTAATTCTTCAAAAGAATCATATATAGGAATCATATCTGCCATGGATAACGAAATAGACTTATTATTAGAAGAAGCAAAAATTGATAGAAAAGATGAGATTGGTGGCACCACCTATCACATTGGTACATTACATGATAAGAATGTTATTATCGCTAAAAGCGGTATAGGAAAAGTCTATGCTAGTTGTGCCACTACTGTCTTACTCGATAGATATAACATCTCAAATGTCATCTTTACTGGTATAGCAGGCGGAGTAAAGGAAGAAACAGAAGTCTTAGATGAAGTTATTGCTACCCGCTTAGTAGAACATGATTATGGCTCAATCAATAATGATGGCTTCGTTTGGACAGGAGGAGATCCAGGTAAATTAGAACCGGCAGAAGGTGATTATTATTACTGCGATGAAGGTCTAGTGAATCTCGCTTATAATGCTAGTGTTGAAGTAATGGGAGAAAACCATACCTATAAAGGCACTATCGCTACTGGTGACCAATTCATTGCTTCTAGCTCATATGTAGAACTGCTTAAAACAAAATTCAATGCTTATGCCTGTGAAATGGAAGGAGCATCTGTTGCAAAAGTTTGTGACGAATTTGATACACCTTATGTCGTTATTCGTGCACTAAGCGATTTAGCGGATGGTAACGCTCACGAAAGTTATGAAGACTTTGGTGATCTAGCCGCCTATCATTCTTCTAGAATCGTTTTAAAAATGATTGATAATTTATAAAAAATTATTGCTAAGCCCCTAACATTCATTTAACATAGTTAAGGTTATTTTTATGGAAATTAGAAACATTGCAGTTATTGCCCACGTCGATCATGGTAAAACAACACTCCTCGATCAATTACTCAAAACATCAGGAGCTTTTAGAGATAATGAAGAAGTTAACAATAGAGTGATGGACTCTAACGATATTGAAAGAGAAAGAGGCATCACTATCTTAGCGAAGACCACTTCCATTGAATATCATAATACCAAGATTAATATCTTAGACACTCCAGGCCACGCAGACTTTGGTGGTGAAGTTGAACGTATCATGAATATGGTCGATGGCTGCTTATTACTTGTCGATGCTTTTGAAGGCACCATGCCTCAAACTAGATTCGTTCTTAAGAAGGCTCTTGAAGCACACGTTAAACCAATTGTTGTTATTAATAAAGTAGACCGTCCTAATAGTGACATCACTAAAGCCGTTGATGAAGTATTAGAACTCTTTATCGAACTCGGTGCACCTGATGAATTCCTTGAATTCCCAGTTGTCTATACAAGTGCATTAAAAGGTACATCTAGTTACGATGCCGATGTCTCTACCCAAAAAGAAGGTATGGATGCCGTACTAGAAACTATTATTAAATATATCCCTGCTCCAAAAGTCGATGTTAAAGCCCCACTTCAACTCCAAGTCGCTTTACTTGACTATAACGACTTCGTTGGTCGTATTGGTATCGGCACTATTAAACAAGGCACGATCCACGTAAATGATAACGTTGCAGTTTCAAGACTAGATGGAAGCGTTACTAACTTTAGAATCCTTAAATTATTCGGTTATAAAGGCATTAGAAGACTCGAAGTTGAGTCCGCACAAGCAGGAGAAATCGTTGCAGTTGCAGGTTTAACCGATATTAACGTTGGAGAAACAATCTGTGATCCTAAAGATGTTAATCCTCTCCCATTAATTAAATTAGATGAACCAACCTTACAAATGACCTTTGGTACTAATTCATCTCCATTATGTGGACAAGATGGTAAGCTCTTAACCGCTCGTAAGATTGAGGAAAGATTATTTAGAGAAACTCAAAGAGATGTTGCTCTAAGAGTATCTAGAATCATTAATACCGAATCCTGGATTGTTTCAGGAAGAGGTGAATTACATCTCTCTATCTTAATTGAAAATATGCGTAGAGAAGGATTCGAACTTGAAGTCAGTAAACCTCAAGTTATCATCAAAGAAATTGATGGGGTCAAATGTGAACCATATGAAGACTTATATATCGATGTTCCTAACGAATATGTTGGTGATATTATGACTACCTTAGGCGAAAGAGGTGGCGAACTTGTGAACATGGATACTAGAGACACTATCACAATCCTTAATTACATTATTGCTTCTCGTAGCCTACTTGGTTTCACTACAAACTTCATGACCTTAACTAAAGGATATGGCATTATCTCTCATAGCTATAGAGAATATCGTCCAGTGACTTCTTCTAATTTAGGAGAAAGAAAGATTGGTGTTCTTGTCGCAACTGAAGCTGGTCAAGCTACTCCGTACGCGATTGAACACGTTGAAGAAAGAGGAACGATGTTTATCACTCCTAGTACGATTGTTTATGAAGGAATGATTGTTGGAGAAAATAGATATGATATCGATTTAGCAGTCAACGTTGTACAAAAGAAAAACCTCACCAACGTCAGAAGTTCTACTAAAGATAATACAGTAGTCCTTAAAACTCCTAGAAAGATGTCATTAGAAGCTTGTTTAGACTACATCAATAGTGATGAGTTAGTAGAAGTTACTCCAACCACCTATAGGATGCGTAAAAAGATTTTAAACACTGCAGAACGTAAGAAGTTTGACGCTCATATACGTCGTGGTGATTTAGCAGAATAAAGCAATATCTTAATAAGGATATTGTTTTTATTTTTACATATGATATCATATGTTTAGATGTAATATGTCTTTCAATCAAAAACAATACATAGGTAATTACAATAAAAGCACATATAAGATGTTTCCTTTTCGTGTGAGAAAAGATGATACAAAAACAATGAACAAGCTTATATCCGTGCCTAGTATAAACGGATATCTTAATTCTTTAATCGAGAAAGATATTAATAACAAAGTGCTTACAATCAAACAAATAAAAGAAAGAATGTTACCTATAATCAAAAAGCATAACATAAATGAAGTGTATCTATTTGGAAGTTACGCTAGAGGAGAAGCAAACAATAACAGTGATATCGATATTTACTGTGACGTTGGTGATATCAAAACTTTTATAGACCAAGGTAAATTTGAAGAAGAATTAGAAGAAGCGTTGGGGAAAAAAGTTGATGTAATATTTATCGGTTCATCTTCGGATGAATTCTTTAAAAGACAGCTTGATTACGACAAAATAAAGATATATTAACGTAGATTATATTAACTATTCACCTTGGCAAGCTTTTTGCAGTTTGTCTCTACTTTCCTTACCATGGAAATATTCATGTATCGCTAAACCAAATTCAAGAGAATACCACATTGATTTAGCGGTGATAATATTATCGTCTCTAACGACTCCTAATTCTCTTAAGTAATTTCCACTTATACATTCACCTTCAAAGCCTGGATGGACCGTAAAATTATGGTTTTTAAGTAATCCTAGTCTACCGATAAGGTGAGGTGCAGCACAGATGGCACTAACAAGTTTATGTTCGTCGTTAAAATAATTTATAATCGCATCTATATAAGGGTTATTAGGCATAATTCTAAATGAACCTGGACCACCAGGAATCACTAATCCATCAAAATCCTTAAGCGAGATATCTTCGATACAAGTATCTACTACTATTCTTCTACCAAGTTTAGGGGTGATTTCTTTTCTTTTCATTAAGGAAGCGCAGGTCACTTCGTCTCCCCCACGGGTGAGGACATCTAAAGTTCCAATTGCTTCAGTATCTTCAAAGCCATCTACAAATAACATTAATAATTTCATAACGATTTACCTCACTCTTTATTATTTCAAAAAATGAAATTATAAGATAGTATGGAATATATGAAAACGAATTTACTCTATGTGGCCTTAATCTTATTTGGATTAGCTATTTTATTTTTCACCATCGCTTATCTCATGTTCCACTATCTTGGAAAAGATTTAAAATTCCATAAAGAGAAAAAAGAAGTTCCGGATAAACCTTTCATCACCTATACGGAAGGTCTACTCGCAACATTAATGCTTGGATCAAGTATCGTAATATTATTGATTGCTTTACTTTGTTATTAAGAAACTAAAAAGATGGCAAATCAAAGTAAAAACCACGTATAATGCAGATATTATTGCAGTAAATGCTATATCGCTAGTTTTAATTATCATCTAAAATATTTAACGACTGTGAGGACGATTTCTTTATTCCTCTCATATTCGTTTTTAAGTCTACTTTGATCAATTGGTAAACCCTTAGAGATTAAGAGTTCTTTAAATTCTTTGGTGTAGAAATATAACCTAATTTCTTTTTGGGTGAAATCAGCGTCTCTCACATATTCAGTAAAGGTAAAAGGAAGATAATATAATTTGCCTTCTTTATAGATAAAATTAGTTGGATCAAAATCTAATCTAATGCGATTAACACGCGCTTTAAAGTTAGCGATAAAAACTTGTTCCATTTCTTCATCTAATAAATCACGCTTACACAAAGTATCAAATAAAGTATCACCCTCAACATCTTCTACTAAAGCGCGGCAAGTCTTTTTATCAAGTTCATAAACTGTAGGTATAGTGACTCCACTACTCTTTAGTCTTTTATATGCAAATTTAAAGTCACCAAATCCTTCTGGGTTAATAGAAAAGTCATAGACTAGATATGTCTTATCATCTTTTTTAACTTTTAATAGATATGAACTAAGTCTATCAATGATTTCGTAATTACTTTTCTTAACTAATACTTCTTCCATGTTATCTTAGTTTATCTTTATAGGCTTTAAGTTTCACAAATGTTTCATCACTTATTTCATGTTCAATCTTACAAGCATCTTCTCTTGCTACTTCTTCGCTCACTCCAATAGCAATTAAGACATCAGTAATAAGTTTATGTTTCTCATAAGTTGTAGAAGCGATACAATGGCCTTCACCAGTTAAAGTGATGTGGCCTTTATCATTAATCTCAATAAGGCCTCTTTCTTTAAGTTTCTTCATCGCGATAGAAACACTTGGTTTACTAAAACCCATGCTTAAAGCAATATCAATACTACGAACAGGTTTATTCTCTTCACTAAGCATTAATATTCTTTCTAAATAATCTTCTAAACTTTCAAACTGATTCATACTTATTTATTATTCTAAATTAATTCTTAATAAATCTTAAGCGTTAAGATTCGCTTTCATTTCTAAAATGATATCACGTAACTCCGCGGCTTTTTCAAAATCAAATTCTTTTGCTGCTTGTTTCATCTGTTTCTCAAGCTCTTTAATACGTGTCGTGATTTGAGAACGGGTGCCATGTTTAGTTAACTTCACCATCTCATCAATCTCGTCATCAGTATTATGGATTGGAGGGGTAATGGCTTTCACAATGGTCGTAGGAATAATGCCGTTTTCATCATTATATGCTTGTTGAATACTACGTCGACGATTAGTCTCATCAATTGTTTCTCGCATTGAGTCAGTAATATGGTCACCATACATAATCACTAAACCATGTTCATTTCTCGCCGCTCTACCAGTAACTTGGATTAAAGAACGAGTGCTTCTTAAGAAACCTTCTTTATCCGCATCTAAAATCGCAATCATACTAACTTCTGGAATATCTAAGCCTTCTCTTAGGAGGTTGATACCAATTAAAACATCATATTTACCTTTTCTTAATTGATAGATGATTTCACTTCTTTCCAGCGTCTTAGTTTCGTGATGAAGATACACAACCTTAATTCCACGTTCTTTTAAATAATTAGTGAGGTCTTCAGCCATACGAATAGTAAGAGTCACAATCATCACTCTCTCGTTTTTCTTAACCCTCATATTTATCTCGTGTAATAAATCATCAATTTGACCATTAGTAGGTCTTACTTCAATTCGAGGATCAAGTAATCCAGTAGGACGAATGATTTGTTCCACAATCTTATTATCAGTTCTATCAAGTTCATAATCACCTGGAGTAGCACTAGTACAAATGGTTTGAGGCATTAATGATTCAAATTCTTCAAAATTAAGTGGTCTATTATCTAGGGCGCTAGGTAATCTAAAACCATATTCTACTAAAGTAGTCTTTCTACTCCTATCACCATTATACATACCTCTAAGTTGAGGGAAGGTTGCATGACTTTCATCCACGAATAAAAGCATATTATCTTTATCAAAATAATCGATTAAACAGAATGGTCTTTGACCTGGCTTACGTTTATCAATATGGCGTGAATAGTTTTCTATACCAGGACACATACCAAATTCTTCCATATTCTCGATATCTTGATTGGTACGCATTTCAAGCCTCTCAGCCTCAAGTAACTTACCTTCACTTTTAAAATATTCTAGTCTTTCTTTAAGTTCTTCTTTAATGGTGATACATGCTTCTTTAATACGTTCTCTAGTAGAAGCGTGATCATAAGCTGGGAAGATAGGATAAGTATGATAAGTATGTTTAACTTCTCCACTTAATAATTCTACTTCATAAATCTTTTCTATCTCATCACCGAATGTATCAATACGGATAACCGAATTGGTTTCCATATTAGCAGGAACGATTTCAATGATATCTCCTCTCACTCTAAAAGTGCCTGGAAGAGGATCTAAGTTATTTCTCTTATATTGAGCGTCCACGAGTGACTTATAAAATTCTGTTCTATTAATCGTTTCACCCACCCTAATATTAAAGACTAAATTACGATATTCATCCGGATCAGTTAAGCCATAGATTGAGGCAACAGAAGCAACAACAATCGTATCATTTCTTTCTAAGATAGAGTTAATTGCACTAGTACGAAGCATCTCAATTTCATCATTCATTAAAGCGGTCTTATCAATATATGTATCGCTTTTAGGAATGTAGGCTTCAGGTTGATAAAAATCGAAGTTAGAAACGAAATATTCTACACGATTATTAGGAAATAACTCTTTAAATTCCGAATATAATTGCCCTGCAAGAGTTTTATTATGGACTAAAACTAGTGTTGGTCTTTGCACCCTTTGAATGATGTTAGCCATCGTAAAAGTCTTACCAGTTCCAGTCGCACCTAAAAGGACTTGGAGTCTCTTTCCTTCGTTTAATCCTTCCACTAATTCTTTAATCGCGGTTGGCTGATCTCCAGTTGGTTTAAATTTACTAACAAGTTCAAAAGGATGATTCATTTCCATTATTTATGTTCCGTAAATCCTTCTCCATACACCGCTTTTGTTTGGGTATAAGTCACAAATGCTTTTGGATCAACACTTGCAATATATTTTCTTAATTTATCAAATTGACGTTTTTCAAAAACGATACGAACAATAATTCTAGCTTCCCCTTTATATCCACCTTCAGCGTGAATAATGGTAGCGCCCCTACCAAGAACATCCTGAGCAAACCTTGATATCTCTTCCCAATGATCAGAAATAACATCAGCTTGGTAGCTAGAGATATTAGAGTTATAAATAAAGTCAATCATTAAGGACGCAATAAAGGCACTGATAATACCTACTAAAGAGTTAATCCATTGATGTGGGATCAAAATCATTGATAAGACGATGATTGAACCATCAACAATAAATGACCATATGCTTTCTTTAAGCTTAGTGTGCTTAGCAAGTATATAGATAATAACATCAACTCCACCAGTTGATCCCTTTCCTAAGAAAGTTAACGCTACTCCAGCCCCAATAAAGACACCAGCAAACAAGCCACATATTAAGATGTTACCAGTACTACCATCCCCTGCGATTTGAGTAGCAATGTTTTGGAAATAATCTACACGCATCATTAACGTTAAGAAGCCAGGATAAGCAAGTGTTGATAAAAGCGTTCTTAATGAGAACTCCTTACCACAAGTAAACCATCCCACTATCCATAACGCTGCAGATAAACTCCATACAACGATATCAATAACAGGGAAGTCGACATAATGTTGAACGATAATAGCGATACCACTAAGACCACCAGCAACGATATTGAGTTTAACTAAGAAGATACTAGAAGCAATCGCTAAAAAGAATGCACCGATTAATACCAAAGCGTTATTACAAATAAAACTAAAGACTTGTATCTTGGTAGGTTTTTTAAGCATTTTTCTTAGCCTCCATTTGTAGATATGCATATAAGAAGCCATCAATCTCACCATTCATCACTTTGTTGACATCAACTTCTTCATAATTAGTGCGGTTATCTTTCACTAAAGTATATGGGCAGAAAACATAGGATCGGATTTGACTTCCCCATTCAATATTTTTCTTTTCTCCAACGATATTATTTAAGGCATTTTGTCTTTTCTCGACTTCGAGTAAATAGAGTTTGCCCTTAAGCATCTGCATCGCAAGCTCCTTATTGGATAATTGGCTACGCTCAACTTGACATGACACCACTATACCAGTAGGAAGGTGAGTGATTCTAACAGCAGTCTCAACTTTATTAACGTTTTGACCACCAGCACCTCCGCTTCGATAGGTATCAATCTTTAAATCTGCGTCATTTATTTGTATATCAATGGTGTTATCTTTAAATTCTGGAATGACGTTCACTGAAGCAAATGAAGTATGCCTTCTTTTATTCGCATCAAAAGGAGAAATTCTTACTAAACGATGAACGCCTTTCTCGCCTTTAAGTAAGCCATAAGCATTCTTTCCGCTGATCTTAATAGTGACAGATTTAATACCAGCTTCTTCACCGGCTTCAAATGATAATAAACTCATTTTAAAACGATGCGCTTCAGCATAAAGAACATACATTCTATAAAGCATATCAGCCCAATCTTGCGCTTCTGTTCCGCCTGCGCCAGGATGGATTTCTAATATCGCATTTAATGAATCAAATTCTCCAGTAAAAAGGATTTGAATTTGAAACTCTTTTACCATCTTATCAAGTTCAGTTAATGATTCATCGATTTGATCATATAAAGATTCGTCTTCAAGTTCTAATAGCTCTACTAAATCTTTGTAATCTTGACTGATTTTCTTGTAATTCCCCACAATTTCCTTCGAATTGTTGAGTTTTTCGATCACTTCTAAAGCAGATTTCTGATTGTTCCAAAAATCTTCTTTTTCACTTATTACAGTTAATTCAGCAATATCTTTATTTAGTTTATCGAGGTCAAAGTGAAGACCCGAGTTGACGGATTCTCTCGCCAACAGCACCCAAATCTTGCTTTAAGATTACAAGGTCTTTCATTATTTCTTTTCCTCAACCTTTGCAGGTTCTTCTTTGTTATCGATAACGTCTTTCTTTTCTTCTTGAGGTTCGTTTGGTTTAACCACAACATTAACAAGATTTAAAACTGCATCAACAGAAGCTAATTCTAAACATTCTCTAAACATACGATAGCCTTCGTTAACGTAGTCTTGAAGTGGGTTGACATTAGCGTAACTTCTAAGGTGAATACCTTCTCTTAGTCTCGCCATTGCATCGATATGTTTGGTCCAGTTTTGGTCAATACAATGAAGAATAATATTACGAGTAACTTGTTCTTCACTACCTGGTACCCAACCAGCACGTCTTTCTAAGAAGTAATCATAGATGACATCACCTAAATCTGGTCCACAATCTTCAACTGGAGACTCATCATAAAGATTAACTTTAATACTTCCGGTTGGTAAGAAACGTGGCTCTACTTCTTTCTTGAGTAATTCACCACTAACAGTATTATCTGTACTACCTAAAGGTACCGCTTTACGTGCTAAGAAGTTACCAGTGGTAGAGAAAATTTCGTCAATAATGTCATCGATTTTTGCACCCTCAATAATACGGTCACGTTTGTCATAAACAATTTGACGTTGTTTGGCTAAAACATCATCGTAATCGAGTAAGTTTTTACGAGTATCAAAGTTCATGCCTTCAATTCTCTTTTGAGCAGAGGTGATAACATTAGTTACCATTCTTGCTTCAAGAGGTTCATCACCAAAGTTCTTTTCAATATAGTTCTTAATACCATCAGCCGCGAATCTCACAAGTAAGGTATCATCAAAAGAAACATAGAATCTTGAGAAACCTGGATCACCTTGACGTCCAGCACGACCTCTAAGTTGGTTATCAATACGTCTTGATTCATGTCTTTCAGTACCAAAGACACATAAACCACCTAAAGCTCTTACTTCATCATCAATCTTAATATCGGTACCACGCCCTGCCATATTAGTAGCAAGGGTGATTCTACCTTTTTTACCAGCTTCAGCGATAATTTCAGCTTCACGAGCGTGGTTCTTTGCGTTTAACATTTCATGAGGTAAACCGGCTTCAGTTAATAACTTAGAAATCTCTTCAGAAGATTCAACGGAAACAGTACCAATTAAGATTGGTTGGCCTTTCTCATGTCTTTCTTTCACTTCTTTAATTAAGGCAGCAAGTTTTGGTCCTTTATGAGCGTAGACATAATCTAAAGCATCAATTCTTTGAATTGGTCTATTAGTAGGAATGACCACAACTCTCATGTTATAGATCTTTCTAAATTCTTCTTCTTCAGTCTTAGCAGTACCAGTCATACCAGCCATCTTCTTATATAGACGGAAGAAGTTTTGATATGTAATCGTCGCTAAAGTGACGGTCTCTTGTTTAATTTGAACGTTTTCTTTAGCTTGAACGGCTTGATGTAAACCATCACTCCACTCTCTACCTGGGAGGACACGACCTGTGAATTGGTCAATGATTTGTACTTGCCCTTCAGCATCCACTAAATAGTCAACATCACGTGCCATAATATAGTTTGCTCTAAGAGCATTATGGATACGGTGGACTAAGTCTGCATATTCAGGGTTGTATAAGTTTTGAATGCCAAACATTCTTTCGGCTTTCTTATTACCGGCATCAGTTAAGTTAACGGTCTTTTCTTTCACGTCAATTGTGAAATCAACTTCCTTCTTAAGAGTTTTAACAAATCTATCCGCAACGGTATATTGGGAGGCGCTAGCTTTAGCGCCACCAGAAATAATTAATGGGGTTCTTGATTCATCAATTAAAATAGAGTCAGCTTCATCGATGATACAGAAGTTAAGACCACGAAGGACTCTTCTATCCATAGATGTTGCCATATTATCTCTAAGATAATCAAAGCCTAATTCTGAGTTAGTGGTATATGTAATATCACATAAATATGCTTCACGTTTTTCACTTGGGCTCTTGCTTCTAAGGTTAACTCCAACAGTTAAACCTAAGAAACGATATACTTGGCCCATCCATTCCGCGTCACGACTACTTAAATATTCGTTAACAGTGACAACATGGACACCTTTACCTGCTAAAGCATTAAGATAAACCGCCATAGTAGCAGTTAATGTCTTACCTTCACCAGTTCTCATTTCAGCGATATCACCGTTATGAAGAACTAATGAACCAATGATTTGAACTGGATAAGGAAATTCCTTAAGCGTTCTTTTCGCTGCTTCTCTAGCAACTGCAAAAGCTTCATACTTAATGTCATCAAGTGTTTTTCCGTTCGCTAATAAATTTCTAAAATAATCTGTTTTAGCCCTTAATTCTTCATCGCTTAAAGCTGCCATAGTTGATTCATAAGAAATAACTTGCTTAGCTTCCTTTTGATACTTCTTAAGAGCACGTTTATCAAAGAATCCCATATTGATACCCTATGCAATAAAATTGCACCTTTCTTAATAGCTCGACCTTCGAGCCGCTTAAATAATATAACATTATTCTATATTCTCCTGCAATGCTTATAGCATTAATAAATAATAGTTAGGAATGGTTCATTGTCTTTGCAATGGTGAGTATCTTGATGTCTTTAGGATGGGCTCCTCTTATTAACTCAATACATGCTTTTAATGTAGAGCCTGTTGTTACTACATCATCAACAAGCAAAATCTTTTTTCCATGCACTTTATCTAAATCGGACACTTTTAGGTGTTTAGATATGTTCATCCTATCCGTTTTATGTTGATCAGACTGCTTATATTCATCAATCTTTTCAATGATGGGTAAATATGGCAGCTTTAAACAGTTAAATGCTTCAATCACATGATTAAATTCTCTTCTTATATCATCTTTATAGTAAGAAGGAATGGGGATAAGATAATATCCTTTAAACATCGTTTTAAAATATAGTAGATATTGTTCTAAGAACAAACTACCTAATTCAATATCATAACAACCCTTAAATTGATAGATCAATTCTCTAATATTATCATCGTATTTATAAATCGATACCCCTTTCACATTCAGTATTTTGAAATTAATAAATTGAGCGTGATATTTTTTAAAACACTTATCGCACACATGAATATTCTTATTAAATAATGTCCTTAAAGAATCAATCTTAAATTCCTTAAAGCAAAGTTTGCAAATTCTTGTTGGCTCTTTTAATCTCTTTAATGGACTCTGCCATGTCGTTTGTTTCTTCTTTTGCAAGATATATCACCTCCCCCGTCGGAGCGTCTTTCTTCCTCCCCACCCTTCCAGATATTTGGACTAAGGTATATTGGTTATAAATATTGTGGTCCGCACGAAAAACAATCACTTGAGCGTTTTTAACCGTTACTCCTCTTTCTAGTACCGCAGTAGTTACTAGATACTTATATTTCCCATTCATAAAGCCGTCAATAATAGCTTCTCGATCTTTTCTTTTAGAATGAACCGGCATCCCACCTTTAACAAATATTGATAACAATGAATAGATGTTCTCGCTATATTCAATGGTCGGAACAAAAATCATCACCGGCTTATGTGCTTTAACATATTTAGACGTTAATTCAACAAGTAGAAAAAATAAAACAATCGTGCTTTTGATATAGCATCGAGGAACAGGTAAAGGATAGGTATGAAATCTAGAATAAAGTTCTAATAATTGGAAGCCATCTTTTTTAAACGCATCTACCATTTCTACGCTTGGAGTCGCACTCATCAAAATGAATTTATTTTTAATCGCTCGATAAAAGAATGCTTTGAGTATTTCATTCCCCTTAAATGGAAAAGCATCAATCTCATCCATAATGAGTAAATCGAAATAATGGTAATAACGAAATAGTTGATGAGTGGTTAAAATTATAAGGTCTCCTTTCTTATTAGAAGTATGGCCTCCATATAAAGAAATAACCGAGTTTTGCTTAAAAATCGCTTTAAATCTCTTGCTTAATTCAATAACAACATCTTTTCTAGGAATGGCAAATCCCACCTTTTCTCCACAGTTAATAACATATTTAATCACCTCTAAAACAATCTCGGTTTTACCACTTCCACATACCGCATGAACGAGCGAATTGATACCTTGTTTATAATTCTCTACTAGTTGATTAGATAATCTTTTTTGATCTTCTGATAATTCATAATCAATATAGATCGGAGCGCGTTTAGGATATGCTTGATCATTATTAGCCTCTTCACCTCTAAACGAGATGCATCTTCGGCAATACGTCCTTCCACTTTTCACACCAAAAAACCTAGGGTCTTTACACCCGCATATAGGACATACATAACTTGAATCAATCTTTTTATTTTCCATAACAATAACTGTGATATAATATTGCTATAAGAACGGAAGCCCTAGAGACTACTAATTAGCAAGATTGCCTATAGGCTTCTTTTTTATTTACTGACTTTCATCAATAAACAAATAAACAAGCATAGAACTATTAATGACATCGCTGTCACAACATATTCCATAGCGTGCCCTCCTTTCTAACGAATGGGGTATTCATAGTCCAAAGGGCACTCCGTTCCGAGTTTTAACGTCTTGTCTTTGACGGATTATTTGATATAATTTAGCTATAAAGAAGGAAGCCCCCAAGACCACTTAATAGCTATCGGGCCAACGGCTTCTTTTTTTATCTAACGATTAGCACCATTAGACAAATAAGTAAGCATAGAACAATATATGAGAGCACGGTCTCTAATTGTTCCATGGATATCACCCCCTTTCACCGTGGTTACGTTGACCGTGGTCCAGGGAGCCTTCCTTCCGAGTGTTAAAGTCTTTGCTTTGACTATAAGGGCAGTTTTTGCCCCTATATTTCTTTATAAAGACGGAAGAAAAATGCAAAATGTTGAAAAAATTTTTAAAGCAAAGAAAAAACACTAGCTATGCTAGTGTTAAATCTTAAAAATATTTTATTAGTCCGCTAAAGTGCCAAATGGATCCCAAGGTGGGAGAAGTTTAGCTTCTTTATTTAATGCATCAAGTTCTTCTTTAACGAGATATTTCTTTCTCACTGCGGCTTGGAAGGTAAAGGCTTTAAAGAAATCTTCACTCATTAAGTAGAAGCCGTTTTTACCACTTGCTTCACCCCAAGAGTTTTCAATTTTCCATCTAATTGGTTTGCCTCTTTTTAAATCAACACCGACAATACACATCGCGTGATTCATTGCAGCTTGATAGAAATCAAGCATATCAGCCTTATCAAAGACACGATTCACTTTGAATGCGCTCATATAGTCATAGATATTGGTATCCCAGATACCTGCTTCTCTATCGCCGAAGTTTCCAACATCACTACCAAACCATACGATTTCTCCATCTTTAAGTTGATTAATAATAGCCTTTTCCATACGGTCAAAGGAAACGTTAAGGTGAGTAACAGGTGTGCCTCCATAAACGTTATTCACATATTCAATAGAGTAGGTCTTGTTATATTGTTTATCATCTGTTGGAGCGTGGATAATACTCACAAAATCATCGATATCTTCTCCGATATATTTATTAAAGAATTCAATAGGAGTTAAACCGGATTCGATATGATATTTGTTATCTTTATCGATATATTCAAAATCAAACTTTTCTGGTGGCAAACCAAAGCTACTAGTCAAAATATTATAGACCTTATCCACAAAGTCTTCTTTAAGTTTCATAAGCTTGTCATGGTCTTTATTTGCTTTCCAACTCTTAAAGATCTTACTCGCAAATTCTCTTAGTGCAGCATTGCATAATCTAGTGGATGCGAATGTAGAACTTGATTGTTCAGTTTCCACCATTGCACTCTTAGGAACAATGCCGTATTTCTTCACTAAATTGACGTACATTTGCCATTGGCCACCATCACCAACACCACTTAAAAGGAAAGCAACTTTACGATCGTCATGTTTGGCATTTTGCTCGCATAACTCAATTAAACTTTGAGCAAAATAGTTGAATTTCTCAATCTTATCAAAGTAAGCAATATAGTTTTGAGAGATTTCAAATTGTCCCTTGATATTACATTTCTTAGCAATGATTTCTCTAAGCACGTTGCTAGCTGAGAAGATCCAACATCTGCCACTTCTCTTTTGGTTAGTGACTGGAAGAGTTTCAACGTCAATTGAGAACACAAATTGAGTATCTTCAGCCTTGTCTGTACTCTTCACCACATTATCAAACGGGCTGGCGCTTAAAGCGTGTCTAAGGACGGTATTTTTATCATCTGCTAAATATTTTTCACGGTCTTTAGCGAGCCACTTAAGATTTAATTCTTCACTTTTCATAATTAAAAACTCCTTATGTTCATAAGTATACCCATTTCTTATATTTTCGTTCAATAATTATGCTTGTAATTTAAATGTCATTTTGACTGGTTCATGATCGCTATAAGCAAAGCCATCAATTCCCTTTTTGCCATTTTTAGTTTGAATCACTTCCACGCTTTCCACGCTGATGTTATCACTGACAATAAAGCCATCAACTGTGGTAACAAATGATGTTTTTGGATCCCATTCAATATCATTATTACGACATGTTGGATTGTTATCATTAATCACGACAGAATAGCCATCAATAAATGGGGCCTTACCTTCTTCATTAAAGAGATAACTAATCCAGTCAGGTGTCTTTTTAGTCATGTTAAATGGTCTACTAGTTGAAGTGTTATAACTAAAATTTGGATTATATGTTAATAAATCGTGATTAAAGTCTCCACCAATGACGACATAGGCTCCTATTTCTTTACATAAAGATAAGAAGTCATTAAGCTCTTTCATTTGGGCTTCTCTAATCTTGCCCCCTTCATCATAAGCAGACATATGGGAGTTAATAACATAGAGTTCTTTATTGTTATTCACCTTCATTTTTTGAACAGAGAAACAACGATCTAAGTCAAATAATTTAGAAAAGTCATCCGCAATTGTATATTGTTTTCTTTCCGCTTCTAAAATCGTATATCTAGACATAGTGGTTAATCCAGCATTAACCTTACCATGCATATCGTATAAAGGATACGGAAGGAAAGCGGTATGGAAGTTCACCGCATGGGTATGATTATAACCAGTAAAACTATCAACAATTGCCTTATCTTGATTCACATGATATGAACGGGTACTCTTGGTGTCAACTTCTTGGAATAAAGCAAAATCTGGGTTTTGATCCTTCACTGCTTTAATTGCTCCGTTCGTGTTAAAGACAACATCATCATAACTCTTTGCAGTACTAGATGTTCCACATGTTGGATTACCATTTTCATCGTATCCAGTATCTAAGAAGAATGTATAGTCTTGAGAATACGCACCAAAACCAATGTTATAAGTTGTAATCACTAATTCGTCACCAGTGTTCACCACTTCCTTAGTGGCTGTACCGGTCACTTCAAGTTTCTTATCTCCAATACGAGAATAGGAAAGTAACACATACCCAACATATCCTCCAACAATTAAGATAATGACACCTAAAATGATGGCGACAATACCAATAATAAATTTTGGTGTATAAACTTTTTGCACGCTTAAATCGCTTTTGTTTTCACTCATATGAATAACCTCGTAATTTCATTATACGTGTTTTTTATATATTTATATGGCTTAAAAATTTTTTGAATTTTTTTATTGTTGACTCTTAATATAATTAAGAAATCCTAATAAGGATAAAAATTGAAAAATAATTTCAACATTTTGCATTTTTCCTCCGTCTTTATAAAGAAATATAGGGGGGAAATCTATGCTAAAATCCTTTGTAAACCTAATGGTACTACTCTTTTCTATAAATCCTCTGGTGCCATGTAATAAAGAGGCTTTTTTTCCTTTACATACAAACATATCCCAAAAATACCCTGTCTCTTTTAGTGTAGATTCCCCTTTTAAAAATGAATATGGTACCTACAACTTAACAGACGCTGGTCACTCAATAAATGACTATATAGAAAATCTTGAAATAGATCTTTCTTATACTAACAAGTCCCTACTAATAAAAGCTCCCTATCTCTTATACACCTCAAGTGAGAATCGATATTATCAAGAAAGAACTGTAGATACAATTGAAGGAACTACTGTTACAGCAACATATGATACCTGGTCATTAACATATAACGAACAACCCTATATCACTAGTGAAGACATAACAGTAAAAGGGTATATGGGTGATACGTTTATAAAAAATCTATCTTTTACATTAAATGGAAACGCTTTGTCCACCCCTGATAAATATTATCTACAAGATTTAACGCTATCTAATCTCAATATCGATTCATCAATAAATACGATTAGGTTGTTATTTAATTCTGTTCACTATACATCTAGTTATAACGAAGAAATAACATCAGAAGATTTAAATCAAAAAGTATATTCAGGTTTAACTGGAACATACACAAGAACAATATCAGGAACGCAAGGAACATCTTTATGGCAAACAGTGAATTGGACGTTTGTTATTGGTGATAACGAAGATTATCAAGCTGGCAGCGCTACTCTCACTGATTCTGGTAGCACCTTACAAGGATATCGTTCTGCAGGGGAACCTGAACAAAACGGAAATAGGGTGACTGTTCACTGGGAAATCAATACCAAAACAAAAGTTGGACGAAGAGCATATAACTTTGTCGTGAAGATTAAGACAAATAAGTATACATATGAGCATTGGAAAACAATCACTACATATACATTTACTGGGACAACAATATCTAACCAAACTTTAAATGTCTATACACAACCTCTATCTTGGTTCCCATCATATTTTTTAGAAACAATAAGCTGCTCTGGTAGAGGTGACCAAAATGATAAAAATATGATTACATCTAGATGGGGTGAAGTTAAAGAATATTTTTTAAATTTGTCAGCTGAATATCAAGATGCTTTTGCAAGTGGTGAACTAACTGATCCAATGACAAGTGAAGCACTTATTAGATATGACTACATTGTGTTTTATAAAGGGTATGGAGTGGATGACTTCCTTAATAGAAGTGGTAATAGCAATACCTTCGGAACAAACCCTAATATTAATAATCAATATTTAGTAAAAAACTTAACAAACGATAACGCAGTAATAATAGTAATAATATGCTCATCTATATGTGTTATTTCTTTAACAATAATAATGATAACACTGGTCAAGAAACGGAAGCAAAATGTCAACAAATGATATAAAAGTTTTATTTAATTTGTATAATATGTTTACCTTTAATAATCTTATTTTCTTTAACTAAAATTGATATCACTCTAGAGGTAGCTTCTCTAGTTAAATATAAATCCTGCGCAAGAGAGACAATGCTTTTATAACTAATGCGATTATCATGAATAAATAGGTAATATAGAAACCTTTCCTTCGCATTACTAAACGTTAATAATTTAAGCTTGAGATTAAGTGATTTAGCAAATTCTGAATTGAACGATAAATACTCCTCTAAGAAGTGTTCATTCATCATTAATATTTTTATAAGTTTGTCTTTTTTGATAATTACGACTTCACTGTCCTTTTCGCTTCTAACATCTCCACGGTATTTATTGTCTTTAGAGAATATCAAATTATTCCCAAACATATCACCTTTAGCTAGTCGATTATAAATAATTTCATTTCCTTCAAATGTTAGTGATGATATTTTTATCTCACCACTTATTACTATTCCTATAGAGTCACAGACGTCATTCTCATAGAAAAGAATCTCACCTTTCTTATAGTTGAACGACTCTAAACCTTTCTTTTCTTCAACAGTCAATAAATCAATAATCATACAATTCCGTGATTCAAATCACATTTATTTATGGAATTATTATATATAATGTCACGGAGGAAATAAAAATGAAAAAAATATTTATACCAATGATCTCCCTATTATCTCTCGCTACTTTAGTAGGGTGTAAAGAAACAAAAGAACCAAGTAGCCAAGATTCAAAAGAAAGCGAAGTCTCTTCAAGCGTTGATACATCAAGCTATGTTGAACCAGATTTCTCTAGTTTAAAGATTGCTGCTCCTAAAGGCGCTCCCGCTATTGCTTTATACGATATGCACGATAAGAGCAATGTAGAAATTAATTCTCCAGATAATGTTCTTGCTTATTTAGATGCTGCTAGCGATAAAGATATAGTTATTGCTCCAACCAATGCTTTAAAGTCAAAAATTATGGCTGGTAATGCTCCATATAAGATTTCTGCTATTCTCACATTCGGTAACTTCTATATCGCATCTACTGGTAACGATGATAACGATACATTTGATAAAGATGACTATATCGTTTTATTCCAACAAAACGGTTTACCAGATAAGTTATTCAAATACACTTATGGTACCGACTATTCAAACTTACATTACGTAAGCGAAGCAAACGATGCTAATAAATGTTTAATGGATGGTATTAATGCCACTGATAACAATAATTCAGTTGACTATGTTTTAGTCCCACAACCAGCATTAACCGCAGGTTTAGCGAAAGCAAAACAAAATAGACCAGAAAAGGCTGAAAAAATCAAACAAGTAAAAGATGTCCAAGAAGATTATAAAGCTAAGAGCAATAACTCTGTTATCACTCAAGCTGCTTTATTTGTAAGACCAACTACTGATCAAAACAAGATTAACTTAATCAATCAATTCTTATTGCATGTTGATACCACAGTTAAGGGTGTGCTTAAAGATACTACCGCTTTAGAAACAAAATTAGCAGGTTTAACAGATGCTCAAATCGCTGCTAAATTTGGAGCACCTAATATCAACATTCTTAAATCCACAATTAAGGCCAATTCCATTGGCTTAGGCTATGAAATAGCCACTGACTTTAAAGTTAATGTCGATGCCTTCTTGAAGAACTTAGGCTTTATTAATGAAGATACGAGCGAAGACCTTTATTACTAATAACTATTTCTTATATACCTTAGGAATCGTATTCATATTTTTGTTATGGCTATTCCTATCTAACGCGTTAGGAAAAGCTAGTTTAATAATTCCTTCACCAATAGAAACATTTAAAGTGTTTGGTGAACTATTTGTTAGTAAATATACCTGGGAAAGTATTGGGTGGACCTTATTAAGAACATTAATAGGTTTTGGAATAGCATTTATCGCTGCTTTTATCCTTGGAATTATAGGTGGTAACAATAAACACGTTTATACATTCTTAAAACCTTTAATCGCCGTGCTCAAAAGTATACCAACCGCTGCCTTAGTATTTTTATTCTTAATATTATCGGGTAGTAGGTTTGCTCCTACCTATATCGTCTTCTTATTATCCTTCCCAATATTATATGAATCAATTGCAGGTGGTATTAAATCAATCCCACAAGAAATAAACGAATCATTAAGGTTAGAGTCAAATAGTATTATTAGACCAATTGTGCAGGTTAGAATTCCTCTAGCGATGCCTTATATCATTGTTGGATTAGCTTCTAGCTTTGCTTTATCTTTAAAAACAGAAATCATGGCAGAAATCATAACTGGTGATACAAATTATGGTCTAGGTAGCATGATCAGTGCATATCGTACGATTGACCCATCTGACCTCACCCCGATATTCGCTATTGCCTTAATCGCTTTAATCATTATATTAATTACCGACGTCATTGGTATGATT
Organism: Erysipelotrichaceae bacterium; assembly: GCA_015059185.1. GTDB lineage: Bacteria > Bacillota_I > Bacilli_A > RFN20 > CAG-826 > SIG220. The sequence goes on along the minus strand of SVAY01000016.1, from coordinate 3,317 downwards.
ATCAATAAAGTTATAAAAATAGATGAATAAAAAGAGGATTGCTCCTCTAGTTATTAGTCAATTGGTTCGAACATGTCTTTGCTGACGCCACAGAGTGGGCAGCACCAATCATCTGGAAGATCTTCGAAGGCTGTGCCTGGAGCGATACCGCTATCAGGATCACCAACTTCTGGATCATAGATATAACCACATGGTCCACATTGATATTTTTTCATCTATCTAGCTCCTTTCTTTTATTATAAAGTTTCTCTTAACTGTTTAAATAAGGTTTTATATTCTTCTTTTACTCTATACGATTCAACAATCTTAGATATCGTTTTTCTAATAAGCACTTTATCATCAATTGATTTAAGATAATCTAACACCTCAAAAGGATAGGTAATTGCAATAGTGGCAAGTAACCATGCTTCACCCATCATGACCATATATTCTTCGTTGAGGGTGAATTTATCTAAGAGGTTTAATATGCGTCTATCTCTAGCTAACTTAAGGCCAATAACATACGCTACTCTTCTAGTGTAAATATATTTAGAGTTATACATTTTTAAATAGAAAGATTCATATTCTTCATAATTAATATTTTTAAGATATTGAGGACATGTATCAGTAACTGACCACCCTAACATATACCTACTATTTTTCGCGATATAATCAAGCTGCTCTTTGATTGTGTTTAATCTTTTAATATGACTAATAAAATAGAAGGTATCTATCTCAAAATATTTACCTAATTCGAAGTTCTCAAAATCAAGAGTAAAATCATCATAATGTCTTTTAATAAAATCTTTTAAAATAGGGGATCTCACTCCAATAAATTCATAATCACTATTGGCTAAAGATTTAGAAAATTCCGCATATTTAGCGTCTTTTTGCTTGAAAAACTCGCTTTTTAACAATTTATAATTCATCAACAAAGTTTCCGGATGTGAATAATCTAATTCGATATTTTTCTTAGGGTTAAGGAGTAAAGATAAGACGCCTTTTTCTTTAGTTCCCATCTTCGTATCAAAGACGAGTTTTCGATATGGTTTAAAGCCGCACTTTTCTTGCACTCTTCCACTCCTCACATTAAAGTCAAAACGACCGCAAAGCAAGAAGTCATAATTAAGTTCATTAAATAAATAATCAATGACTCTTTTCACTGCTTCAGTCATGATACCTTTGTTCCAATAGTCTTTACTTAAAACATAACCAATAGAACGGCCATTGAGGTTTTTAAATTCTAAAAGTTTATCTTCAAGGTTATATAACTCAACACCTAAAGAACCTATCACTTTATTATTCTCTTTATAAACAATCGCGAATGTTTTTCTACCACTAATAAAACGATTGAGAACTTCTAAAGATTTTTCTTTATTCTCATGAGGCAACCAACCGGCGTTCTCGCCTACTCCCTTAGTAGAAGCATATTCATAAAAATCATCTAAGTCAGTCAATTCCCAAGGACGTAAAAGAAGTCGAGAGGTCTCGAGTCTAATTTTATTTACATCAAAAAGAGCGTTCATTAATTCTTGTTTATTTAATTTCTTCTATAGATTCAATGATGACTGGTTTAAGAGGTTTATCCATATAGTTAGTGGCGACACTTGCAATCTTATCTACCACTTCAATCCCACTAGTAACTTTACCAAACGCAGCATACTCTCCATCTAAATGAGGAGCGTCTTTATGCATGATGAAGAATTGACTGCCAGCAGAGTCTGGATTCATGGCTCTCGCCATAGAAATAACTCCACGGCTATGTTTAAGAGGATTGTTTACTCCGTTAGACATAAACTCACCTTTAATTTGATATCCTGGTCCGCCTGTTCCGTTTCCTTTTGGACAGCCACCTTGAATCATAAAGCCTTTAATTACTCTATGGAAGGTGAGGCCGTTATAAAAACCTTTATTCACTAATTTGAGGAAGTTATCAACTGTAATAGGAGCAACACTTCTATCAAGCTCTAATTCAATTTCCCCATAATCTTTAATTCTCATTAATACTTTATCCATATTTATATACCTACTTTTATCTATAATAACTTTTCTATCTCTAATAAGTCATTAATAACATAACTTTCTTTTCCACTTGGCGAGATGATATATGGCTCAGGAAGATATAAGATGCTTTTAATCCCTGCGTTAGATGCACACTCTATATCGATGATTCTATCACCGACATAATACGTATTATTTTTATCTAGATGATATTTATTAACTAGATAATTAAGCCCTTCTGGATCCGGTTTCCTTTTAAAGTGATTGAGGTTAGTAACTATTTCGATAAATTCATCATATAAATCAATATTCTTTAATATTGTCTCAGTCGTAATTCCGCGATGAGTATAAACATAATTAGAAACACCGTGATTATTTAAATAAGTTAATAATTCTTTTGCGTGTTTAATCGCTTTAATAGTCATAATCTTTGTACGACTGATTTCTATATAATGTTCTCTTAAATCTTCAAAGTTAATCCCATGCTCACGCTCCATCTTTGCGATAAAAGAGGCAACGGATTCAGAAATAACTTCTTTTAATATTTCTTTCTCATCTAACTCTATGCCTTGTTCTAAATAGATCGTTTTTAAAGAGGTAACAATCACATCATAAGAATCGAGCAAAGTGCCGTCTAAGTCCCAAATAAATACCGGTTTATTCATCTCTATCATTATAGCAAAAATTATTAGTAATCTAATAACCTTCCATAATCATTCCACTCCCCATACATCTCACCTTTTTTCGTTTTTTCAATAAGGTGAAGTAAAGAGGCTTCATAATCATATTTATTCTTTCTTTTATAAAAAGCGACATTATACATTCTGACTCTTTGATATAGAGGTGGAAACTTTTTAAATTTAGAATATACGCGCGCCTTTTTAAGTGCGTTTATAACATCTTTATCTTCTTTATATCGCATGCTTGGAAGCACTTTCTTTCCTTGAGGGGTCATGAGCCCTAACTTTATTAGCCTTCTCGCTCTTTCTTTATTAAGTTCTGTCCAAGGACTATTCTTCTTACGGGGTGAAAAGCGTTGTAATAACTCTCCATCTACTTCTTTATAGACACTATCAATCCAACCAAAACATAACGCCTCTTCAACCGCATCTAAATAAGTGAAGTGAATATCGTCAGGCTTCACCCTTAAAGCGTTTACCCAACATTCTTTCTCTTTCTTCGCGTGTTCCAATAGCCACGCTCTAAATTCTTCTCTAGAAGCAATAGTTAAAACATTCTTCATAACAAAATGATATATTGTTCCAGCAGTAAAGAATAAAGTTGGTGACTAATTCACCTTCTTTTTCTTATAGATACCTACAAATTTCGAATCATCT
>SVAY01000020.1 GCA_015059185.1 Erysipelotrichaceae bacterium | reverse complement strand
AAATTTTCAAATCTAATCATTTTGCTTTCAATAATAATTATACAATGTTCCGAACAATGAAAAAGACCTCACGAGGAGGTCGACGAGTTCGAGACAAGAAAAAAAGCCACCATTCCTGATGACTTATATTCTAACTGCCGAGGTCAATCCGTTTTGCCCAACTAAGGACGATCGGGTTTGGACGACGACAACATGAATATCTGCTGGTGGACCATATCGGGATCGAACCGACGACCTCATCGTTGCGAACGATGCGCTCTCCCAACTGAGCTAATGGCCCAAGCAAGAATTATCATAAATATTTTATATATTTTTTTCAACTTTTAGATATGAATATGAGAAAATAATTCTAGATATGTTTGGACTATCATTACACCACTCCGTCATACTTGTCTATGCAATATATCTAGTTGTTATGTCTTTTATAACTTTTATTCTTTATCATGCGGATAAAAGAAAGGCGGAGAAAGGTAAATGGAGAATCAAGGAAGCCACTCTATTACTATTCTCATTTTTTGGTGGAGCGTTTGGAGGGTATACCGCAATGCTTCTCTTCCGTCATAAAACAACAAGGGAACATTGGTATTTTACTTTTGTGAATATTTTTGGAATTATACTACATGCTTCTTTGATGGTTTTATTAGTCTTCTTTATTAAGTTTTAAAGCTTAATAATTCTCTATAAAAGTAAAGAGTTTTAGAGTAATATAATACTACGTATGTTTACCCATTTATTTGTTAAAAATTTTGCGATTATTGAAGACGCTGAAATATCATTCAGAGATGGTTTAACTGTGCTTACAGGTGAGACTGGTGCTGGTAAGAGTTTAATCATTGATTCTATTGATTTATTACTCGGCGAAAGAGCAAATTCCGAACTCGTCCGTAATGGCGAAGATAAAGCCACAATCATTGGAACTTTTAAATTCAATAATAAAAGGTTGGGAGCCTTATTAGATAAATTAGAAATTGAGCACGTTGATAATGTATTAGAAATAAATAGAACTATCTCCACCTCTAAAAGTGTTGTGAAAGTGAATAACAAAGTTGTCACCCTTAACGAGCTTAAATCAATCGCCAAATATCTCGCTGATATCCATCAACAATTTGATATGATTAAACTTCTTAATAAAGATAATTATTTAGATATCGTTGATGGCTTTAGATATGAACTTATCGAGGAATATAAAAACAAATATCTTGCTTCCTTAAATGAGTTGAAAGAAGAAGAGAAGAAATATCATGATTTAGAAAATAAGATTCAAGAGATTAAAGATAAAAGAGATATCTACGAATATGAATTAAAAGAATTAAAAGCTCTCCATCTAGAAGAAGGTGAACTTGAATCTATCTCTCAAGAAATATCTCTTCTTAAAAACTATGATAAGATTTATTCCCTCCTCGCGGAATGCAAAGAGATTATCGACCGCGATAGTGTGAACGATATTTATGAACTTAAGAATAACATTGAAAAAGTGAATGAATATCAAAGTGATTATCAAGAGATTTTAGAGAAACTAAATGACCACTACTACGAATTAAGTGATATCTATGAAACGATATCTAAAAAATTCTCTCACCTAGATTATGATCCACGTCGACTTGGTGAGCTTGAAGATCGCAAACAAGAACTTAATATCGCCACTAAAAAATATCATAAAACGATTGAAGAACTCATCGAATACCAAGCAAATCTTGAGAATTTACTTAAAAATGATGAAGATTTAGATATCTCCTTAAAAGAGGAACGTGAAGCATTAAAAACTAAATATAGCGAAACATATAAACTTGCTAGTGACTTATCAACTATAAGAAAAGAAACTGCTAAAAACATTGAAAAAGAATTAATGGCTAACCTTAATGATTTAGGTTTAAAGAATAGATTTGAAATAATCTTTAATGTTAAAGAAACTAGTGAAGATTTATCCAGCTCTATCTTTTTAGAATCAGGTATTGATGATATTGATTTCTATATTGAAACTAATGTTGGTGAAGGGCTTAAACCATTAGCCAAGATTGCTAGTGGCGGGGAGATCTCTCGTATCATGCTCGCGATTAAAGCTTTATTCATTAAATCACAAAAAATATCCACTGTGATATTTGACGAAATCGATACTGGTATCAGTGGTGAGATTGCAAGAAAAGTAGCTCTTAAAATCCGTGACATCTCTTTATCCAGTCAAGTGATTATTATTACTCACCTACCACAAGTTGCCAGTTTATCTAATAATCATATTAAGATATCAAAAGAAGTAAAAGGTGGGAGAACCTATACCTCTATCAAGGAACTCAATTTAGAAGAAAAGATATATGAAATCGCACTCATGATAAGTGGAGGTAAAGTCACTCCAAGTCAGCTTGAGTACGCGAAAGAAATGGTTATCAATAAAGATTAATTCTTATGGATAAAAAGAAACGTACAATTGCGGTTATTGATCTCAAGGCTTTTTATGCTTATGTCGAATGTCTCGATAGAGGACTCGACCCATGGAAAGCTCCTTTAATCGTAGCGGATAAGGAAAGAGGAAAAAACACGATTATTCTTTCTGTTTCTCCCTACTTAAAAGCGCATGGCGTGCCATCTCGATTAAGAGTGAAAGAATTACCAAAAGGATTTAATTATATCTACGCTACTCCAAGGATGGAAAGATATATCCGTAAATCATGTGAAGTAGTAAACGTCTTTATGGATTTTGTCGCCGAAGAAGATATCCATGTCTATTCTATTGATGAAGCCTTCTTAGATTTAACTAGCTATCTATCTTATTATAGAAAAACAGGGATAGAACTAGTCCGCACTATCATTGAGGCCATTAAAGAAAAGACTGGTCTACAAGCAACCGGAGGCATAGGTAACAACTTCTTTCAAGCAAAAGTTGCTTTAGATGTGTTTGCTAAAAAATCACCAGAATGGATTGGTACTTTATATGATGAAGATATCAAAACTAAGTTATGGCCTATCACTCCTTTAATTAAAATTTGGGGTATTGGACCAAACACCGAAAAGAAACTTAATAAAATGGGCATCTTTACTGTGGAGCAACTCGCAAAAGCCGATAGAGTGAGGGTGGGAGAAATATTTGGTATTATGGGTGATCAACTCGTTGACCAAGCTAACGGTATCGATGAAAGTGATATTCACGAAGTCTATACACCTAAAGAATCATCCTTAACATTTGGACAAACATTGATGAGAGATTATAAGCGTGATGAGGCTCTCTTACTTATTAGAGAACTTAATGATGATTTAAGTGCAAAACTTAGAAGTCGAGGCGAAGTCACTTCCGTAGTAGGCGTATCCGTTGGTTATTCATCTAATCAAGGTGGCTTCTCGCGACAAATGTCTTTACTTAGGCCTACCGATGACACTGAAGTTTTATATGAGGCTTTATCTTCTATATATAATAAGAACTGTGAAGATTTACCAATTAGACGTGTCCATATCGCTTATGGTAGACTTGCACCTCGTAGTAATGTTGAACAACTAGACCTATTCACTGATCCAAAGGAAAGTGAAGGAAGAAGGAATCTCCAGCTCATGCTTGATGAGATTCATAATAGATATGGAAAAGATATTATACTGAGGATGTCTGCTTTAACTGACGCAAGTACCGCAAAAGAAAGACATTCATTTATTGGAGGACATAGGAAATGAGTGACCGTGGAATGAAGAAATGGAATGCTTATAAATCTCTCCCTGAACATGATCCTGCAATAAGAGGAACAATGGGAGAAAGATATAAAGTTCCTCGCCCCACTATTAGTAACGAAGAGGCAGAGATTATAAATGAAATATTAGTCAATTATCACGGAGAATTATTAGATATTGAATATTATCGAAACGGTGAACTAAATAACGTTACTGACACGATAAAAAAGATTGATACTTATTCTCGTAAATTATTACTCACAAGTGGCGTAAGAATCTCACTTAATGAGTTAACTGGACTAAAACATAACAAATGAAAAAACCATCAAATTGAGTGGGCATTAGATATTAATTAATAGTTAGTTCTTTAGATAATTCTCTTCTTAAGAAGATCTTCTCTTCAAGTAGAGACACTATCCAGTGAACAATGTTCCCAACGCCAAACATAATGATAATCATATCCATCGACATTATTACCACCCCTGTTTGATAGAAGATAAACCAGATACCATAATATACGATATTACATATTAAAGAATTAATAGCATTGTATTTGGTTTTACCCATACCTACAAATATCGCATCAGGTATTTGAGATAATGCATAGGCAATATAGAAGCCAAGATTCTTTACTACTATCTCAAATATTCTTGCTGAGTTATCTATCCCTTCAACCGTCCCAAAGAACCAATTATATGTAGGAATCAAACTAAACCAAATGATAATGGCAAAGATGCTAATTGAGTAATAATTAATCTGTTTAAGTTTATATCCTTCTGCACCAGCATCTTTCCTAATGATTTCTGCTAAACAGGTAATTGGGATAAGAAGCCATCCCCAGATAAAGTTATTAGCGACCCAATAGTTACCTGATTCACTTACCGCATTAACCATTCTCACAATCATCAAAGCATAGATGATATTATCTAGGAATTGTTGTCCACCAGCGAATAATCCAATTCTTCCCCAGTCTTTAAAATATCCTAAATCACTTCTACCATATTTAGATGGTTTTAAAGCCTTGATAATAATAAGTAAACCCACACCTACTATCGCCATAATGGAATTAGATATGATGTTTGATACTGCAATACCATCTACTCCCATATTAGGGACTAAGACTAGGTCAGAAATAAGGCTTAACGCTATTCGAGCTACTAGGAATGCATACATATATCTAGACTTATCAATAACGATGAAGACCACATTCACATAACTAAAGATAATGCCTATCATAAAGGCAATAGTCTCTAAAGATAAATATCGATATGCTGCCGCTATATCAATATCATTAGGATTCATATAGCCAACAATATAGATGCCATAAAAGAATGTTCCTAATGAGAACAAGGCATATAGAATTACGACTATTATTCCTAATTTAAATACTACTTGATTAAAGTTATCTTTCTTATGTGCCTTTGATAAGACTGAATACATAGGCACGATTAAGAAAGCACATATGGTTTCATCAATAAGATCAAACCATTCCATCTGCCCCACGATGTCTAATGCACCTGGGCTTACTGTTGAAGTAATTAGCTTTGTAATAATTGTTTGATAGATGGCTGGCACCAAAGCTAATAAACAAAGTGCTAGATACATCTTCCAGTCGAACTCTTTAAAGTTAGACCACCATTTTTTAACAAAAGATTTCATGCATTATATCCTCCTTAAGGCATAACGAAAGTCGCGAACGCGCGTACTTTTTATTGCTTATATTTAACAATCTAGAAGTTTATCAAATTCACCAGATTTCAACCTTTTATAATATTCAATAGGTTTATTTTTTCTTAATAAACTAGCTTCTTTAAGCAATGATGTTTTTTCTTTATCTATTACCGACGCGTATTCTTGATATGGGCAATTACCTTCAAACCTGAAGTATTGATTATCCTGGGCCAGGCCACTCTTATCCATATCCACAATTCTTAATTCACCTTCGTAAGCATCTATCACTTCTTCATCCCATAGTGTCGAATGAGTATAACCATTCTTAAGCACCATTCCACCATCAAGAATCATAGCTAGTACATATCTATTTCTAATCGAATAGATTGGAGGTAAACGACTAATTGTGTTGTTTAATATTGCGTTCTTTCCATATTGATCTAATAATTTATACATTTCGACAAAAGGTTCAAACAACTGAGCTTCGACTATTTCTGTTTCAAACAGCTTGAATCTATAACAACATAAGTTATCAAGTTCCCAATCTTTTTCATCTTTATGGTGTTTATCAATTCTATCAAAATAATCTTTAACTGCAGCCATTTCGTTTGGATCAAGAAGTTTATTATACCTAGCATTATAATCAACTTTATATTTGATAATGTCCGGATTTACATAAACATATTCAGATAGGTAATTGAATTCTTTCAAATCAATATCAGACAATCCTTGATACGCTGCCTTACGAAGCGATGACAAAAATTTCTTTTTTATTTTTTGGCATTTTTTATAATATTCAACTAACAAAGCTATATTTCTTTCGTCTATTAATTGAGGAATGTCATATTCTTCTAAACTATAATCTATAACAAACTTGTCAATTGAACTACTATTGTTAAGTTTCCCTTTTATTAATTCATCTACTGTAATTCTAAAATACCTTGCAATACGGTATAGCATTTCAACACTTGGAACCTCGTCGTTCTCCCATTTCGAAACACTAGACTTATTAACTCCCATTACATCTGCAAATTGGGAAGCTTTCAAACCTGTTTCCATTCTAAGCTCTTTGATTAGTTTACATGTACTATTCATCGAACATTTCAACCTCCTCTTTTGCAAAATATTTATTCCTTATTTCTTCTAATGAAAGTTTATCCAAATCATCAAGCAAGTTTTTTGTGGCTTGCTCATCTCGTCCATTCAAATATTCCTGATAAGTAATATTCGCTCTCCATTCTTCGATTGAATCAAAATGGTTGAAATCTGAATTTTTTGAAATATCTACTAGTTCATACTCATAAAAATACATTTCGCCATTTTTTAGCTTTTTCTCTATTTCTTCTAGTCTAGATAATCTACTATTGGCCTCAATAACGTTGCCTAGATACTTTTCATATGCTCTAAGATAGTTATTTAGGTCATATTGTACCTTTGCTTTTTTGGTTAAGTCGTTTGAATCGTCAAAAGACAAATTTTTGAGTTGGTAAAGATAATCTATTACTTCATTTTCATCGTTATGTTGAAATAAAGAATATATCTCACCAGGTTTACTTTTTTTGGTCGTATGGAACGGAACATAGTAATCAAAATAATTATCCAAAAATCTATTGTATTCATTGTTTTGAACATAAGCATACTTGTATTCCGGGTCACTTAAATCATCAGGGTTATGGTAATGAATAAAGATAGGTTTGATATAATCAATGTAAGTGTCTTCAAGCCTTGCTAAAACGCTACATTTTCTTTTTGTTTTTTGTATAAAAGAGAAGAAATATGGGTTTAACATCGCTCCATTGTCAATAAAGTATTTTATTAATTTCTTGGTTGCTTTATCACGGTTATATTCTTCACCGATACATTCTTTGTATTCGTTTAATCGATCAACGCTATTAGAAGGATCTAATATCAAATCATTGTTTTGAATAAGTGCTAGATAACTATCTTTTTCCCAATTTTCTAGTGACTTAAATTGTTCGTCTTTAATAGGGTCATCTTGCGAGACCCCATATCTAGGAAATGGATTAGATAAAGGGTGTTTGTTAATGGTAATATTTTTTCTTACTTCAAAATAATAATCATTACTGGTTTTGGTATTTTTAATCACGGTTTTAAGAAGATTTAAGAAGCAAATATATGAATCTTTTTTAGTGTCAAATCTTTCTCGGTAATAGTTCGTAAAGGTACACATGTTATCAAATAGAAAACGCAACTCATAATCTTCGCTTCTTGTCAGTACTCTTTTTCTAAAAAGCAAAATCAATTCTTTTAGCCTATTATTTGTTTTAAGCACTTTACTTTGGTATGGAGTGTAATAATCTTTATCCGTATTATATTTTTCACCAAAAGTAAATGGTTTGAATAACGGATGTTTTTCAACCAGTTCCTCCTGAGTAATTTGTTTTCCGCATTCTAGTAAATCATCTACAGTAACTTCATATAAATCAGCTAAATCTAAAAGAATGCGACTGTCGGAAGGAAAAACACCACCCTCCCAATCCAAAATAGACTTATATGTAGTACCAATTACCTTTGCAACATCTGTACGACTATAACCTCTATCAATTCTTAGTGTTTTTAAGTATTTTCCTATTTCTTTTTTATTCATAATCTAAGTAACTTTTGTATTTTGTTATTTCCTTTAACAAGCTTCTTTCTACTAAATTTCTTCTCTCATGACTTTTTCTATATGACATCGGCTCTTCTTCGGCCATCACCATATCATATATCTCAGGACACTTTTCTCGTTGCTCTTGTACTGAAGATACATGGAAGTATGGATCTGATTTATATCTTATTAATGCTTTATCGAATTCTTCTTTTGTAACTTCTATTACACTTCTGATTGCATCTTTTGCATGATGTTTAACTCTTCCTTTATATCGAGCTATATTGGCAGCTTCTTTAGCATCTTTTGCAATTATAGGTAATTCTTTATCAACATATTTTCCTTTTTTAACATGACCACATTTACATATCACCAAGAAGTATTTCATTTTTTCACCTCACAACCATATACTATTAACATTTAAAAGGTCAGTCAATGAGGGGGTTAGTAAACATATAACGCAACTATTGATAATTAGTTTCGTAATAAGTATATTTAATCATAATTACAAAGTAAATTATATAAAAAACTAACCCCAATCACTTGATCAAGGTTAGTTCGTTAATAATTAATTATTTATCTTTAGAATGTCTTTCCCCAATTTGATATTCATCACTATGGGAGAACATTTCAAATACTGAGATAGGATCATCACCAGTTAACTTCTTAAAGTCATCGGTGTGCACGGCCATCTTACCTTCTCTAATCGCTTGGGCGAATGTCACCATGCCATCACTAGAGAATGGTGCTTCACTATCTTTCTTAAATACTCCATCGGTAGTTCTAGGAACACCCATTGCATCAAAGATTTGATAGTTCTCTTCATCAGTAAGCTCTTTATAAGAGACGTTATTACCAGTCGCCTTATTACCATATTCAATGAATTTAGAAATGGTCATAAGTTCTAAGCCATTAATATCTAGAGTCGCTTTATGATATTGAGGTTCAAATCCTCTATGAAGCGCATAGGCCATGGCTTTCGCACAGTCCTTACGAGAGATATAAGCCATTAAGCCATCTCCTTGAGAGTTCTTAAGCACATTGTCTAAATGGACATAAGTGAAGTAATTAGTGATCATTGCTTCCGCATATTGAGAATTACGTAAGAAGATGTAATCTAAACCACTTGCTTCAATATATCTTTCTGTATAGATATGATCTTTCTTCTCGACACTTGGATTAGTCTCATCACCTGCATTTACTAATGAGGTATAGACAATCTTCTTCACTCCTGCGGCTTTAGCAGCATCCACGACATTCTTTTGGGCTGCTTGACGCTTAGGACCGACAAATGGCATTGAGATAAGTCCTAATATATCCGCTCCATTAAATGCTTCTTCTAAGCCTTCATAATAATTAAAGTCCGCGACACGGGTTTCAATACCCATCGCTTTATACTTCTCTAATGCTTTTGCGGAATACGCTACAAAGATTAAATTTTCTTTGGCCTCGAGTTTAAGTAATAATTCGGCAGCATGACTACCTAAATTACCATCCACTCCTGTTAATAAGATTTTACTCATTTTATTTTTCGTATTATTCAGTTAAGCCTAGTTTGATGACTGAATAACTTTCTCCTTTCTAGGCTATAATTTCTATATGCTGT
>SVAY01000015.1 GCA_015059185.1 Erysipelotrichaceae bacterium | reverse complement strand
AAAACTATAAGTTTAAACCTCCTCCCCAGACTATCTGGGGGTTTTGACTCGCTCAGCCTTTGCAGGACTGGCTCAAACAAAATAAAAGGGTCTCACGAGGAGACCCAGTATCCAACTAATCTAAGTTCCTAAGGGATGTTTAAGTGGAACTTAGACTAGTAAGAATCTAGTTTAGTTGTCCACTCTCTTTCTCTTCTTTACTAGAAGGATACTTAGAGCAGTAATACTTAATAATGATACTGAAGCAGCAATGATGATAATGATGGTTGATAAGTTGTTTTCATCATTAGTAAGAATAACCATTGGATTAAAGTGATTAATTGCTCCATATTTTCCTTGAGCAGTACTTAATGAAAGCCACTTATCAGTTACACTTATTTGGTAAGTGCCTGACCTTGAACATCCATCATAACTATCTCCATGACTATGGTAATCTGCATAAGTATAATCATATAACATTGTTGTATTGTAGCCATCTCCAAAAGGATGATCCCAGAAATTGGTTTTCAAATTAGAAGCAGCTCGATTTCCATTAAGAGAAGATGTAGAACATGTATAGTATGCTTCAAGAACCTTTGCCATTACTGGCGCAGATGCTGTCCATGCGGGATTCAAAGTGTCGTTTGCAGTAGCTGTAAAATTCGATTTATAATCTGCTAGACCCTCATAATCACAGATCCACATTTTTGATGGGGGATAATCACTCACACTTAAATAACCCGGACTGTTTGTCATCCAGTTCCAAATAAAGGTTCTACCCGCATTATAACTGCCAGAAGACACTCTAATAGGCTGTAATTTTGTTGCCGTGATAGGTACGTCAAAATAATAGAAAGTATGCGTTCCACCTGCAGTCTCACTATTTTTCAAAGCCGTACCAAAATAGAAATCGTTTTCACCACTATCGTTATAAGCATGAAGGCCGAATCTAGCATCTCCACTAAAGAATCCACCATCATTCCTAAAAACAAACCAATATCTCATTGTTGATGGTGTAGGAGATAAATTCTCATAAAACACTCCATAGTTACCTTCATTTGCCGTATACCACGTTCCATAGATTTTTGAATCTCCACCTGCACCAGATACCGCCCAAAAGTCTTTGTCCCCATCTTTAAATATGTCTTGAGACTGATTCCAAAAGCCCTTTGCATTATCATATGTTGGTAAATTACTAGGATTATAGTTAGGATCTAATCTTATCCAAACAAGCTTGTTGTATGAACCACTAGATGGCATATCGAAATAAAAGTGACGAGAGTTACCAAGTTGGGTAAGAGGTAACCATAGTACACCTGTATCGCCTGGTTCATATAAATAAACAGCGAATTTAGCCTTATCATTTAACCAAGAAGAATAATCATCAAGGCACAAAAAATAACGTCTATTTAATTCGTAGTTAATTGGACTATATACAGCATATAAATCTAAATCAGTGGTAGGGGTCCTTGTGGTATAAGCACTACCACCAACACTTCCTATTCTCCATCCACTAAATGAGTAGCCACTAGGTGTTGATGTAACGCTACTTGGCGCAGTGTATGAATTACTATACAAATATGCATTTGCAACTGAATAACCTGTTCCAGAACTCCAACTTTGGCTAGTGCTTGTAAACAATCTAATTCTGTAATAATTCTTAGCGTTGCTAGATGAAGTGTCCAAAGCAGTTCCACTTGTAATAATAACAGTATTACAGGTACCGTTTTTGATTTGTGTTAAAGGGGTTCCGCTTGCAAGATCAAGTTGATTGCTAGTATAGACGGTCCTCTTAAAGTAGGCGGCTGTTATATTTTGCAGTTGCTTACTACCTAGGTCAAATTCTTGATAATAATATTGTGTAGTACCTCCGTTTGGATAGACCGAATTCCATCTATACTCATCATCGTATTTACCTAAAGCTGTTGCAAAATCGAAGGATGATTCCGTAGAACTAACAATATCTTTGTTTATACCAGCAAACCAAGTAGTTGTTGAAGTGCCATCATTTTTCCACCAAGAACCCGTGTTACACAATAAACGTAATTTTGTTTCGGTTTTTGCAGCTTCCGCCTTCTCCACAACTGGAGTTTCTTTAACTTCATTATTAACGATTGCGCTGGACGCACCAAAAATTCCTGCTATTGCAAGAAAAGATATCATTAAGACATTCTTGAGTTTCATTAAAAGTGCATCCCCTGACCGTTACTAATTACTTACGAACTTAGTAACGTTAACCCTTTAGTCTATTCTTATAGACATAAATTTTATATTTATATCATAGAGAGAGAGAGAGAGAGAAGCAAGCACTTTCAGTGCTAGAGTGCTAATTATTAAAGTAACTATTAATAGTTACATTAATAAAATAATTGTACATTCAGAAAAAAGGCCAAAAAAAAATGAGGCTCACTCTTGACCTCTAACCGTTACATACTTCGTCTGGGTTTCCCCATCCATATGTCCAAGCTAAGTTCCTTCTGACTGGTGGTGCTTCTTGATATCGATGCGTTTATAATTGCTTTGCGCATCAATGGCCAGTTTCCTCTAGTTATTAACTTCGAGGCTCTTTCCCTCTTCGTCATGTCCGGTGCCGGGCTTACTCTGTCAAACTTCAACGCAGAGGCCGGTGATAGCAAGCTATCATTGAGAGACGTACCGATGATTATGACTTTCATCATAACCCTTTGCTAGCGCAACCACATTAGGCTTTTCTTACTTTCCTATCGTCCCCACTCAATTCAAGGACCTGGTTGACTTATCTAGTCTCTAGCTCTTTAATCCATTTCTTCAGGGAATGATACCCGGAGTTTGAAGTTCATTCCTCTATCTCCACACACATGTTGCTAATGTGGATTAGGTTACCTTAGACCTTTTATCATCTAAGGCTTCTTTCTTTTCTTTCCTCTTCGATCTTGTCAGGCGGTGGTTTTATGCTGTTAAGCTATAACTCAGCTACCACTGTACCAGGGAGGAACACCCTCTAATTCCCACTTAATAGGAATTGGCTCAATTTCTTTTGGTCATTAACTAGGTTTTTAACCCTAGAACCTCACTATCAACTTCGTGCTTTTGGTTGACCGTTTTTTTCGGGCCGAACTATTTACCACCTTTTCGTTAAGTGTTTCCTTAACTTATTCCACGCTTTTAGTTAATTTAACGTGACTCGGTTCCCTTATAAGGCCGTTACCCTTATAGGATCTTTTCCTCTTCGTTCTTGTCGGGCGGTGGTTTTCTGCTGTCAAGTTCTAACTCAGCTACCACTGTAACAGGGAGGCTCACCCTGAATAACTCTTACGAATTATTCTTACTAGTACAACCATTAACCTTTGGCTCTTTAATCCCTAGGATCCGCTGTTTTAACTTCTGTCCTGCGGTGGTTGATTTACCTAGATTTGAGATTATAAGTAACTATCATTACTTATTATCTCGCCCTCAACCAATTTCTTGGTGTGGGTGATTACTATTATGCTCTTTTCAATATTTTTGGTCAATACTTTTTCAAAAATTTTTTAACTTTTTTTGTTATTTTATTATATAAAATAAAAATTTAATTAGTCCCTTATTTGCGTACGCGTATTCCTCTTAATATATTTATTTTTTTATTAAGTTTTTTAAATTTTTTCAACATTTTTGCATTTTCATCCGTCTTATTAAATATATAGGAGGCATTTTATGCAAAAAATAACTTTTATAATACTGGTCATCTATAAAAAGTCACTTATTAAGCTTACTAATTGACTCAGTATGTTCCAAATTTGCACATACTGATGCTTAAAACCAGGTCAAGTATTTCCGTTTTGGAAATAGTTGCAACTGATGGAAAAAGAAGAAATGTTGCTCATTACAATTTAAACATAGCGAATTAGAAAGATAACGTGTAGCAAAATAACAAAGAAATAAGGAGAAATAAATATGCAAACAAAAACATTTAAATACGAAGACATATCAGTTGATATTAAAATATCACCTGAAGAAAATAACGTATGGTTAAGTCAAGACGACATGAGATTATTGTTTTCAAAAAGTAGTTCAACAATTAGAACCCATATAAGCAACATATTATCCAAAAACATATACAAAAGAGAGGCAGTATGTCGAAAAAATCGACAAGTTGGTGGAGATGGAAAAGAAAGAGGTATAAAGGTTTACAATTTAGACATAATTAAGGAAATTGGCTATAAAATCAATCCATCATTAACTGAATACTTTATTAATTGGTGTAAAGAAGAACTAGATAAATTAAATAACCAATTATTACCGATTCAATCTAATATAATTAGATTTGAGGAAGATAATCTATCATTAGATGTTAAGGTTTTACCAGAAGAAGAGACAGTATGTTTAGATAAAGATCAACTATGTATATTATTTGACACAACTAGACAAAATATTGAGTATCATATCGCTTCAATCTATGAACAAAACGAACTTGAGGAAAGGGCAACATGCAAAGAAATTTTGCAAGTTCAAACGGAAGGAGATAGGGAAGTTAATAGATTAGTGAAGATGTATAACTTGGATCTTATTATCTCCTTAGGTTATAGGATTAACAGTGGCCGCGGTATCAAATTTAGAAGATGGGCAACTCGTGTTTTAAAAGAATATATGCTCAAAGGCTATGCTCTTGACGAAAAACGAGTGATGGTTAGTCAGTCAAACTATAATAACCTTGTCACAAAAGTAGATAATCTTGAAAGTCGAGTGAATACTCTAGAGAAAGAAAAAGAAATCTATCTACCAAAGCACAAATACATCTATGAGAATCAATTCTACGAAGGAATTGAATTTGTATCAGGCTTAGTGGAAGCTGCAAATACCTCGCTAGTAATAATAGATCCTTATGTTACTATCAAAACTCTACAAATCTTAGGCTATAAGAAAAATGGTGTTCCCTTAGTAGTGATTACCTCAAGCAAGAATGATATAAGTAACAAACAATACGAAGACTTCAATAATAACCATGGACCACTATCAATGTATATAGACGACAAGATTCATGATAGATACCTCATCATAGACGATTCTACTTATTATCATATTGGAACATCATTCAACTATATCGGTAACAAATTCACACAGATAGATAAGATGGAAGACGAAGAAATGATTGAGGTAATTAAGAATAGGTGTAAAAGAATAATCAATGGAGTATATAAATGAAAAAGCATACCAATAAAAGAAATACTTATAGTATTGCTTATGTTATTTATTCCATTTTTCTTGATTTTTGGTAATTTTAACATATACTTGAAGCATGGATAAATTGAAACAAATCGATGTATTACATAATCAAGGGTTTAACGATATGAAAATATCTAGACTTGTCAAAAGTCATAAGCTTGGCAATCTAGGATATGGATTTTATATTGACAATCCTCAACACTTTGATTTAGAAAAAGACGCTGTAATTAAAAGAATCAACACGCTCTTAAATAGTTTTCCAAATAAACCTAATAGGGTTTTATTCTCATCCACTTCACTCAATAACTACATTAATCAATTAATAAGTTCTACCACTTACATTGTTGAAGTTGAAAAAGAATATATCCAAACCGTATTTGAATTACTTAAGTTAAAATTAAAAAACAAGGTGTTACTCAAACCTAACGATGACGAAAAACATAATTATTGGGAGCCGGGAGTTATATATTTAGTAGAACTATATAAAAGGTGCCCTGTATCTATGGATGGATCAATAAAGGTCGAGACCCTATTAGTGAACCTGTTGTGCAATAAGCATTATTATTCTTTATATTCTGGTCAAGATATTGAATCTATTATCAATACGATATGTTTGAATTATACAATCAACTATAAAACCTTAATATCCTATGCTTCTAGAAGAAACAAAAAAGAGGATGTATTAAATGCACTAAGAAAATACATACCCCAAGAGATATTAGAGGAAATAAAAGTTAACAAATAATGGGCGTTATTACTGACGCCCATTTCTTTTTGAGCATTTATGTTTCTTTAAAACGGATAAACATATAGAATATGTGAGGAGGTAAAAATATGCCTGATTGCGATAATAACTGTAGCTCTTGCGATGTGGAAAACTGTGAATCCCGCCAAGGAATACAAAAAGAAAAAATGAATGAAAACTCTAATGTTAAAAAAATCATTGGGGTCGTCTCTGGTAAAGGCGGAGTTGGTAAATCTCTTGTCACCTCTTTACTAGCGGTCAATAAACTTAACGAAGGTAAGAAAGTAGCAATATTAGACGCCGATATCACCGGACCATCTATCCCTCAATGCTTTGGTGTACATGGCTCCTTAATGAGTGATGGAGTAAATGCTTATCCTTTAAAAAGTAAAAAGGGAGTAGAGATTGTATCTAGTAACTTATTACTTCCAGATGAAACTGATCCAATTATTTGGAGAGGACCAATCATCGCTGGAACAGTGAAACAATTCTATACCGATGTTGCGTATGGTGATGTGGACTATATGTTTGTCGATATGCCACCAGGAACAGGAGATGTTCCATTAACCGTTTTCCAATCTATGGATGTTGATGGAATTGTCATTGTCACCACTCCTCAAGACTTGGTATCTATGATTGTATCTAAAGCAATTAAGATGGCAGAACAAATGAATATCAAAGTCTATGGTATCGTTGAAAACATGTCATATATCGTCTGCCCAGATTGTGGTAAACATCTTGAAGTATTTGGTAAATCAAAACTTGAAGAAGTTGCGAAGAAATATAACCTAGAAATCTTAGGTAGAATTCCTGTTGATCCTAAGTTAACTGAACTCTGTGATAACGGAGAAATTGAAGAAGTAAAAGAAAATTATTTCAGCAAATTAGATTTCTAAAAAACCTTTAAAAATCAAGCAAAAACACGGCAAATACCGTGTTTTTCTAATATTTCGCTATTATTTTAACATTTATATTTATCGATTAATTCTTGTCTTTCTTCCTCGCTTATCACGCGGTTTGCAAGCGCGAGATCTTTAGCGAGTTCTTCAATAATATCATCGTTTTCAATATTAGTTCTAACCATATCAGGGATATCTATAAAGCTCCTTGTGCTTCCTAAGATTTGGCCGGTGATCATTGAAACTAGTTCACTATCACCATCAACATTCACTGATGCCTTCATTGCTTTACCTGGATCATTTTGATATCTGATTGAACAATATAAAGCAATCGCAATAACTTCTTCAGAGGTATTGCCTTTTCCTAATTCATCAATAATCCTTGTTGCTTCATCAAATTCTTCCCCTTTAATATTTTTTGTTAAAGCATATTGCACATAGATTAAAGGTTTTTTCATATATTCAATGAAACCAGGGACATATTCTTTGACTTTATTAAATAATGCTTTATTAGTTTTAGGTGCTTCTTTATAACGCTTGGCTAATTCTCTAACAGTATCTTTTCCTATACGCCAGAAAGAACGTTCTCGATCATAAACAACATTATGTATAAACATTACTAATAATTGGGCGGACAAGATATCTAAAGGATGTAAGTTAGTAATAGAAGCGACATTTAATGCTAGATAAAATGGGTCACCATATTCTTTATTCACTAAACCTAGAGGAGCGATATATTTTAACGCACTCATATCGCGTTCAGTTGTTGCTTCTTTGTTTAATATGATAGAGATGGTTTTATCATTCTTATCTATTGTATTAAATAATTCTTTTTTATTAATAAGGATAGAGCTGTGTTTATTATGGCTACCATTTATATAAGAAGCATAATCATGTAAAGCCTTACGGATATAGCCGCTTAAATATTTAGAAGGCTTATTATTACTATAATAATCGTTTAGGGCGTTAATAAGGCCGTTAGTAGCAAATAAAGTGTACATTATATCATCCCCTAAAGGGAAATGTCCTTGCTCGTTTACAACAGAGAAATAGATTAGTCCATGCATACCATATCTATTTTTAATCTCTTGTTTTGACAAAGTCTTGATTGGATGGCCTAATGCGCTTCCGCTTGCACCTCCAAGCAAACACCCCATCGTTCGGTTTAATAATCGAATGCGTTCTTCCATAAATAAATAATGTGGTTTTGATATCACTAATAATCAAATATGTAATGCTGAATATCTTTACCTTAATATTATATAAAAAATAATAATATCTTCCCATATCTTTTTATAAATAAAAAGCCCTTTTTGTAACAAAAAGGGCTAATTAGTAAATATAGAGATTATTACTTCTTTAAACCAGCAGCAAGTCTCACGGCTTCATAGCCACCATCATAATGACCCCATGATTTGAGTTGGTCGATACGACGTGTCATTTGAGTTAATAAATCTGGATCATTAATCAAATAGTCGAGCATATCGTTGATACTCTTTTCATCCGGTCTTTCAGGTGTGGCATCACCATATTCTCTACCAAATATTCCTCCGTAAACTTCGTGTCCACCGATGTGGCGCATAAAGAGTTTTGGAATTGGGTAGAAGACGAGTTCACTTGGTTTAGTGATTAATAAGTCACTAGTTCTCATTAAAAGGTTTGTAGAATAAACCGCTTCAAAGATGTCTTTGTTATAAATCGCGTAGATACCTTCTGCTTCAGAATGGAGAAGCTCATCTCTAAGCTTCTTAAGATCTTCATATTTATTGAAGAATTCTTTAGTTTGAGATTTGAGTTCTGGAATCTTCGCTAATAACTTTTCATAAACTGTCTTATGGTCACCAAAGTTGATGAATAAGGCAACTTTCTTTTCTTTGACATATGGAATGAGGTGTTTAACCATTGCGAGGTATTGATTGAAACCAGCACCTGCTCCACCGACTGTCATTAAGAAACGTAATGGTTTACCTTCCTTAAGTCTCTTTCTTCTTGCTTCATTATCTTTATCTAAATCAACAAGGAGTTCATGGTCAACATAACAGCCAACGAGTTTGAGTTGGTCATCTCTTAGACCATTTAATTTTTTCTTATCAAAGCCATCTAATGTCTTATAACCTTGATAAGCAAATGGAGTTTGAACGGTCATAATGGAACCTTCCGCTAAGTGAAGACCCATTGGCCAGTTATCAGGAACAGCGTTAACAACGTGTTTCATACCAGCGTGGACAGCAGCTTGGGCTGGCCAGACGTGAGTAGCAACATAAGGGATTTCCTTATCGATGTTACGATAGATTGGAACGAGGAGTTCACTGTTCTTTTGGTCTTTAGCGTTATAGCTGATCTTCTTAAATCCTTCACAGTTAAGTGGTTCCCACACAAAGTGGTTGAAGAGTTTGGATTTTTGAGAGATACGAGAGGCTAAAGAATACATATCGTTTTGTTCTCTAATCATCTTACTACCAGTCGCATCAAAGCTTGCGAGGTCAAGCCAATATGGCTTAAAGCCTAAGGCTTTTGCACAGCTAGCAATCGCGATTGAGATACGGTAGTGACCAAATCCCATACGGATGTTACCAACGATTAAAGCGTTCTTTTCAAACTTTTGATTTTCTTCACCAAACACGATGTTATCTGCTCCTAAATAATCAAGAGTAGAAATTGGTTTAAATGAGATTTTGTAGTCTTTTTGAGAATCATCGCCATACTTTTTAATATATTTAGCTTTACTTTTCTCAGCTTTCTTGACTACTTTTTTAGGCATCTTATTGCCGTAGATTACACTACTGTTGTCCATCGGTTAAAATTCCTTTCTTATAATCATATGCATAGACTTTTCTTTGTCCTTCAATATCGTAAGAAATAATGATTCTTCCGCCCCTCTTTTCAAAAGATTGATTGGTCGCGTGTAAGAAGTTATTTAATACAACATTGAGTTGGGCTTGTTTCTTTTCATCATATTTACCGATATCGTCGCTTGTCATAAGGACACCAGAGAATAATGAGTTGATGATTGCTAAAGAATGCTTTTGCTCATCATTCATCTTGATATTGTCGTCTCTAAGAAGGAAGACGTCTGGGTCGTTACCGAAGAAACGATCGTTAAATAAGCTTCTGAAGATAGTGTTTTGTAATGTGGCTTTGGTACTTGGTCTTTCTCTATGGAATAAACGCATATACATTTTGTCATCCCAATCTAGAGAAGCATCCATACCGACTCTAAGATAATCAAAGTTATCAATAGAGTTCACAATGTTTGCACCACAACCAAGGATAATCTTGCCCTTTAATGTATCCTTGAGTAATTTATATGCTTTGTATTGATATTGACATCTAGAATAGCCTTCTGGAACCACAATACTAGAGGCATAGAGGAAGTCGAGTTTGAAGAAATCAAATCCGAGTTCCATGTAGTAATTAAGGAATTTCTTGATGTAGTCGATAACTTCTTTATTTTCTAAATCTAAAGAATATTGACCACTCCAGTTACCACCGGCACTGACTGGATTACCATGTTCATCTTTCTTAATCCAATCAAAGTGTTCCTTATATAATTTGGATTCCTTTTCAGCAACGAATGGAGCGAGCCAGACACCTGCTGTAAGGCCTTTACTATGAATCTTATCAACAATTGGTTTTAAGCCATTTGGGAACTTCTTTGGATCGATATCAAACCAGTCACCAACAAATGTTTCAAACCCATCATCGATTTGGAAGAGGTTGAAGCGAGAATCAACGCCATCTAAATCTCTAAGGATAATTTCTTCGTTGATGTTTTGATAATAGTTATACCAAGAAGTATAACCGAAGTATTTCTTGATATTTCTTCTTGGGAAGTCTTTTTGGAATAAGGCTAAACCTTCGTCATAGTCATAGGTGAAGATATAATCCATTAAGACTACTTCTTCTCCCTTTTCGACCTTGATACCATTCACATCACTGATGATGGTAAGTTCCTTTGTACGCTTATCATATTCAAAGATTAAATAAGCGTTTTTATAGTTAAGGTTATAAATGAAGAAGCCGTTACTACCTTTGGAGTAGCAAATATCATATCCGTGTAAGATATAGTTTTCATACTTATAGAATGGCGCATCGCCATATTTATCCATCGCGAAGGCTTTAACAACTATCTGAGGAGATTTATAAATATTTCTTTCTTTGGCTTCGAGTTTCACTTCCTTACTATCAGTCCAAGATTGATAGCCGTTAAAGAAGGCTTCTTGTCCTGGAACGACTTTAAGGGTGAACTTTTTACGTACTTCCACTAAGGTGATATCAGCTTTCGCTTTGGCTAACACCTTAATGTGGTTGCTTTGAATCTTTAAATCTATATCTAAATCAACAGGATGACTACTTCTTATTAGTTTCCCTTTTTTTAAATATGAGAATTCCATTTAAATTATTCCTTTTCGCCTTCAATAGCTTTCATGAATGCTTCATCGCCTTCTTTAGCAATGAGTTTCATAATGTGTTTTTCTCTATAGAACATTAAGATAATCGCACCTAAGACACAGAAGACAATGGCAACGATTGCAACGAATAATAATCCGAGAACACTTGGAACGAGTTCACCTTCTACTTCCACACCACCGATTAAGGATAAGGAGGTGAATAAGATAAGGGCTAAGGATTGTCCAAATTTCATTGCGAATGTTCTAGCAGCGAAGAACATACCTTCACGGTTTTCACCAGTGACAACACCTTCAGCTTCCGCAACGTCAGCAACAACTGATTGAGGAATGATACCGAGTAAAGCCATTGGGAAGGCAGCGAGAACAACGATTGCGATACCAAGGATCCATCCTAAGGCACCACCTTGACCATTGACAAAGTATGTACAAGCAGCAACGGCGTAAGCAGCCGCTAAACCAAAGAAGGCAAAGATAACGAGTTTCTTCTTACCGAATTTCTTAACAAGTCCAGTAACGAATGGGTAGAAGATGGCACTTAAGAGAGTCATACCACCCATGAAGTATAAAACTGTACCAGCATCAAGTCCCATAGAGACTTTGACGAAGAATGGTAAACCGGTTTGGAACATAGTTAAGCCAACCCAGTACATAACATCAGATCCAACGAAGACTCTGAAGTCACGGTTTTTAAATGTTGCCGCTAAAGACTTGAAGACGTTAACTTCACTTGGTTTAGTTTCAACATAATCTGTTTCTTTGATTAAGAAAGCTGGTAAAAGCATACAGACAACAGCAATCACAGCTAAGACGATAAATGGTAATCTGTAGCTCCAGTCAAAGGATAAGCCTGCTGCTCTTAATGGTCCACCAAGGACGAATGGAACATAGGCTAATAATGTACCAACGAAGAATGTTAAAGAAATGGATGTAGAGATGAACATTCTATCTTCTTGAGTCTTACCATATTCAGAGATTAATGAGTTGTATGGAGTACAATACATTGTCATGAATAAATAGAATAAGACGAGCATCACTGATACCCAAACGATGTTGAGTGGGTTTTGTGCTCCCCATAATGGAGTGAAGACTAAGACTGTGATAATAGCAAGAGGAATTGCAGCCACTTGCATGAATGGGTTTCTTCTACCACGTGGGTTCTTAGAACGGTCACTGAGAGATGCAATTAATGGGTCAGTAACAGCATCAAAAACACGGCCTAACGCGGAAATTAATCCGAGAATGGTCATGAATCCACCGATGACTAAGCCTGGAATGAGGTAAGAAATAGCACCTTCAGCCTTGTCACCTGCGGTTGGCAAATAGAATGTAACTAACCAAGTAGTGATAATACCACTTAAAGTTGACCATCCTAATTGACCAAAAGCAAAGATAATCATTTGCTTTTTCGTAAGTCTTTTAGAGTTCATACGATAACTTAGATATTAGGCCTAAACTAATATCATTTCCTTTCTTTAATAATTTTGGGCCTATATTAGGCTTATAGGCACATTAAAAGTAGGTACTAAAATACTAAAAACAACATTGTCTTTTCTTTTTGAACATACTTTATAAGGCAGTTACTAGTATCTCATATATGGGCACGCGTTTCAAAGCACGGGTTATATATTTATATACACGGGTGTTACACTATTTTAAAAAGTGTATAAAAAAATCTCAGTCAACCTGAGAAATTTTCATATTCACCAACCAGGCCAGCATAACCCTGGATCGCATTGTACCACCTGCTAGAGGTGCGCCGTGGTCGTACGCTGAGCGTCACAGTCAGTATTTCTACCGTAGTGATACTACATCTCCACCCTTGGTAAATTCATTATAGCAACTTTCATTCTTTTTCAAACCATTTTATTTGATTACCTTTGTTATAAAAACCGTTTTAACCAAAGCTCTATGCGGTTCTTCTGGCTCTATTTTTAAAGAAATCTTTATATATTCATTGCCGTAATTATTTCTCGTAATATAGATGTTAAAAGTATTTGTCCTTTCTTTATCTTTTTTGAAAATTGCTTTTTTCATGCACTTTTGGATACGTTTTATATCACCAGGAAGCAATTCGTGGCGAGAATCAATTATATGATCAAATCTATTTTGATTGCTTCTTGCCCTGTCGTCATAAAAATAAATATTTATATTATGCCTATTATCTACAATAGGGAAAGGAAGTGTCTTCAATAAATTTGACATCATTTCTTCATAAGTAGGTCCTTTTCTCTTTGCCATAAAGTGGCTATATGATAACGACAACAAATCATCAAATTCAACAATAATTTTTGAAACTTAAAAATATCCCTATATTTATATTTAGTTAGATACAAAGTATTTAAATAAATAGAAATATTAATATAAATATTGGGATAAAAATTTACAAATATTTGAAGCACCAAAAAAGCCACTCATCGAGGAGTGACTAATTTGTTAATTGTTTTTGCTAATTATTTGCTTTTAACAACAGCACTGCAGCAGCAGAGTAATCCACCAAGAGCAGTAGTAATACCAGAAAGGATAGCGCCAACACCTACGTTTGCTTTGGCTTTAATTAATCCACCAAAATCAATACCTTCAGCAGCACCTGTGGTTTGAAGTGTTAAGAAGAATAACACACCAGCAGTGATACCAAAGACAGCAGCACATCCACCAGCTAATAAGCCAGCATTGCCTTTTTTCTTAGTTAATGCGAGGTAGCAAGCACATAAACCGCATAAAACGGCTAAAACTGTGAAGATGAAAGCAAATAAGCTTCCTAAGAATTCACCATCTTCTAATGCAGAAATTTGATTGAAAGCAAATTCATATCCTTTACCAACGGATTCAACTGCTTTTTTACCAAGTAAGGTAACTTCAACGTTCATAAAACTTAAAGAAAGCCAAATAAATGTAGAAGCGCTTAATAAAGTACCGCATCCAGCTAAGATAACCTTTAAAAACTTTTTCATTTTTCATTTCCTCCGTGTGTAATTATAGACACCTTAATTAATATTATTCAATGATTTTTATATGCTAGTTATCTATAATAGATAGGTGAACATTATGGATAAAAAGAAAGTCATTATCATCGGAGCAGGTCCGGCTGGACTTGCTAGTGCATATGAATTAAGTAAAGATGATACTTTTGATATTACCATTTTAGAACTTGAAGGTTTTGTCGGTGGTATTTCACGCACAGTGAACTATAAAAATAACAGGATGGATATCGGTGGCCACCGCTTCTTCACTAAGAATGAAAGGGTGTCTAATTTGTGGCATGAGATTATGCCTTTACAGTCTGCACCATCACTAGATGACAAGCTATTAGATAGGCATGTTAATCTAGATCCAAACGGAGTAGATCCAGAAAAAGAAGATGTTGTCATGCTTAAACGTCACCGTGTCTCCCGTATCTACTTTATTAAGAAGTTCTTTGATTATCCTATATCAATGAAACCTCGTACATTTATCAATATGGGATTCACCCGTACTATGAAAGCGGGATTTGGTTATATTGGTAGTACTTTTCACAAAAGAAAAGAAGAATCACTAGAAGACTTTTATATCAATCGTTTTGGTAAACCTTTATATCAACTTTTCTTTGAAAGTTATACCGAGAAACTTTGGGGTGTTCATCCCAGCAAATTAAGCGCGGATTGGGGCGCTCAAAGAGTAAAGGGATTATCTTTATCCAAAGCAATTATAAGCGCTTTAACTAAACCATTTAAAAGGAATAAAAATAAGGTTGAAACCTCATTAATTGAAGAATTTGAATATCCTAAATTTGGACCTGGTGAACTATATAATATCTTAGCCTCCACCCTTAAAGAAAAAGGGGTCAAAATTATCTATCAAGAAGAAGTAAATAAATTAATTAAAGATGATTCTAATAATATAAAGAAAGTAATTACTAAATCAGGTAAAGAATATGAAGCAGATTACGTTATCTCTTCGATGCCAATTAAAGATTTGTTCTATGCGTTAGGTGAGAAACAAACGAGTAAAGAAAGTTATGAACTTGCTACCTCTTTACCATATCGAGATTTCATTACTGTCGGATTATTACTAGATAAACTTAAGATTAAAAATAAGACCAAGATTAAAACACTTAACAATCTCATTCCTGATACATGGATCTATGTACAAGAAAGAGATGTGAAGATGGGAAGAATGCAACTCTTTAATAACTGGTCTCCTTATATGGTAAATGACCCACTTCATACCGTTTGGATGGGGCTTGAATATTTCGCTAGTGAAGACGACGAACTATGGGAAATGAATGATAAAGACTTCATCGATATGGCCATAAGCGAGATGATTCAAATGGGCATCATTGAATCTAAAGATAATGTACTAGACTCCACTCGTATTAAAGTGAAGAAAGCTTATCCAGCATATTTTGGTAGTTATGATCACTTTGATGTTATTAGGAATGAATTAGATAAGATAGATAACTTATATTGTGTTGGACGTAACGGACAACATCGTTATAACAATATGGATCACTCAATGCTCACAGGCTTAATTGCAGGCGATTATATTAAAGAAGGTAAAACTGATAAGAAAGCATTATGGGAAGTGAATGCTGAAAAAGAGTATCACGAAGAAAAGTAAACAAAATGAGTAATGTCTTAAATTGGTTTAAACTTAATTTCTTTACGAGCGAAGAAGGAAGTGTGAAAGAAAAAAAGATCACACCTAAGAAACTCCTCGTCCACTTTTTGTTTGCTTTATTAGTTTTATTCTTCATCTATCTAAGCTATACAATCATCAAACCGCTTAACAAGCAGTTTAATACCACAGATGGGATGATCGCGAAAGCCTATGGAGCGATATTATTCACCCTTACTGTCTTCTCATATTTATATCTCGTAATAAAAAAGAAAAACACCTTTGAAGTGAATATCTTTTATATCATGCTGGTCGCTTTTATTATTAGGCTCGTCTATATGCTTTATACGGGTGGCCATACACGTCAATATGATACCTGGAGCACAAACCATAACGCTCATTATGATTATGCCTTATTCATATTTGATAATTGGTCACTTCCTAACCACACTTTTACTGAGGCAAATATCTATCAATTTTATCATCCTCCTCTCCACTATTTCGTGAGTGCTTTATGGATGAAAATTTATAGCGGGATTGGTTTTAACTCTTCATTAGTAGCAGATACTGAAATGCTCTTCTCTTCAGTACAAATATTATCAACTTTTTATACCTTCTTAATTACCTGGTACGCGGTTAAAACAATTAGACTACTTAACCTTAATAAAACCGCTACATATATCGGGGTAATATTTGTTAGTTTTTATCCACGTTTATTCCAATTCTCTGGACAATTAAATAATGATGTTTTAGCGACTTTATTGGTAATTTGCAGTATTTTTAGGCTATTTCGTTATCATTTAGAAGGTCATCAATATAAAGATATCGTTCTTAGCGGCCTATATCTAGGCCTAGCGATGAACACCAAATTAAGCGCGGTTATTGTAGCTTTAGGATACGCCGCTTATTTCTTATATTTATTAATCGTTACTATTTTAAAAAAGAAAGACGATATGACAATAAAGAAGTTAGTTATTCAATACGCTTCTTTCTTAGTGGTTTCTGTACCTATTGGATTATGGTTCCAATTCTATGCCCATAACGTTTATGGGATCCCATTTAATTTTGTATTTAGAAACCTTAATTCTAAGCTCTTTACTGGCACGAGAAATTATGTCTTATCTCATCCGTATTTAGATATCAATTATTATGATGCAAATAACTTTGGCTTAATATATGAAAACGGTTTTATTAACTTTATTGCAAGATACGTTTCTCCTCTACTAGTGAGTGACTATCAACAAAGCGGATTATATGCGAATGCCTTCTCTAGTTATAACATCTTGACCTATGCGATTAAGTCCACCATCTTTGGTGAATTTGCTTATTGGGGTGGAGAAGGATTTGGACTCGTCGCTTTAATCGCTGGATATGTATTCTGGTTCTCTACCATTATTATCACTATCTATAATCTCATTAAGAAAAATAAAGATATCACTTATATGATTGCGATTGCAGTAACACTAAGTATTATCGTCTTCTACTTATATCTACAAATTAGCATGCCTTATGGCTGCTCTATGGACGCGAGATATATCGTTCCTATTCTTTTACCATTAGGAATATTAACAAGTAAAAATATCCACTATCTATCAACTGATAAAAAGACGGATAAATATTTGAAATATGTTTTAAGCGTATCAAGCGTTACTCTTGTTATCGGAAGCGCTTTATTCTACGCTTTCGCTATTTAAAATTTATAAATTTCTTTATATTTATTATTCAAATATTCTAAGAATGCTTTTGGAGATAATGATTCACCTGTAAGTTCTTTAATCCATTCTTTTGGTGACAAGACATTTGCATGAATAAAGACATTATTCTTCATCCAGTCATTGATTGTTTTAAAATCGCCTTTCTTCACACATTCTTTAAATGGAATTTCTTTTTCCATTCTCTTTAAATACATCGCGTTATAACAGTTACCAATCGCGTAGCTTGGGAAATAACCAAATCCACCGGTCCAATGGACATCTTGAAGGACCCCTAAAGCATCATTAGGTACATCTACTCCTAAATAATCTTTATAGAGCTTATTCCACATATTAGGGACTTCATCAATACCAATCTTATGATTAGCAAGTAACTTCTCCATCTCATAACGGATGATGATATGCAGACCATATGTTACTTCATCTGCCTCTGTTCTAATAAGTGAAGGATTTACGATATTAACAGCTTCATAAAGTTCTTCTTCGCTCACATCGCGGAATTCATCAAATGTTTCGATGAATTTAGGATAGATAAGATGAACGTATTCTTTACTACGTCCAACGATATTCTCATAAAATCTAGAAACAGATTCGTGCATACCGTTACTGACATAGTCATTAATAAAGTGGTCATGATCTATATCTCTTTCGTTTTGCATGAAGATTGCGTGACCCCCTTCATGAATCACTGAATAGATATTGCTTAAGACCATATCTTCATAATAATGGGTGGTCACCCTTGAGTCGTTACGAGAGATTTCAGAAGTGAAAGGATGCTCAGTTGTAGAAAGGACACCTTTAGAGAAATCATATCCGTTTAATTCTAAGAGATATTTAGAAAATAATTCTTGTTTATAAATAGGAACTTTACGATTAAGGAAATCATTTCTAATTACATGTTTAGAAGATTTGATTTTATTAATTAATTCAATTAATCCTTCTTTTAGTTCTAAGAAAAATGGATCTAAATCTTCTTGAATTAAGCCTTTTTCACAGTCATTTAAAAGATTATCGTAAATATTATCTAACTTATCTTCTCTTAAATTAATTGCCTCTTCTTCTATATCAATAACCTTCTTGAAGATGTCTTTAAATAAGTTATAATCTTTAGCTTCTTTTGCTTTGAGCCAGGTGTTATATGATTCAGAAAATATCTTTGACATTTTTAAATCAAATTCTGGAGTAATATTTTTATTTTTCATATAACTTTCATAGAGTTTTTCAACTAAAGAAACATCTAAAGGATCCTTAATATTTTCTTTATTTTTATATAGTTCTACAATAAGTTCTTTCATCCTATCAGAGTTCGCTAATTTGAAATATTCGTTAGAGAAATAATTAATTGTATCCGCTTCTTCTTCTCTAGCTTTTTCTGGGACGATTGTTTCAAAATCAAAGTTCATGATACCTAAGGCATGACGATAGGTTCTCATGAGAGATAAATTAGTTTTTAGTTCCTTGAGTTTTTCTTCCATTTCTTTTTCCTCTTTTTAGCTCTCGATCAACGATAGCCTGTTTTCTTTTAATATTTTTGATGTTTGATGAATTGATTAAGAAGCCAAAGAATCGCCTAATAATCGCTTTTAGTCTTTCTTTTTCTTCATTACTATATTTCTTTAGTGACTTCTTAATATCAAGTATGTTCTTTAAGAAATTTCTAAATAAATCATAGATGGTGTCGTTATTACTAAAGACATCAAATAAGGCGTCAGTCGCGAGTTTACGGTCTTCATAGGTCAATGACTCAATCCAATTCATAATACGTTTTGAATACTTCTTAGAAGCGTTAGAAATATCTTTTGCATATTTAAAGTCATTATCTTTTGCCACCACTTGCCAATAGAAAGGATCATGTCCTCCAAATAATAGACCTGGAGAATGCACAACCTTATATTTCTTCATATTATTAAAGACTGAACCAATAACATCATTATAAGTTCTAAATTTAGTTAAACGTTTATGGACACTTATATAGCTTGGAAATTTCGTTATTCCTTCTTTAAATCCTGGGCCATCATATGAGAATGCCTCAATTAAATTAGGAGTTTTATCTTGAGGTAAGTTAAGTGCAGTATAAAAAGCAAGATTACCACCTTTAGAGTGACCGCCTAAATAGAACTTGCTATCATTATTCCTTAATATCCTTTTCGCGTAATTTAAGGCTTGAGTTTGGGCCATAATAATATCGCGATAAATCATTAAGGAATCTTCTTTCCAACCAATGATGGTAGTGTCCGTCCCTCGATAAGAGATAAACATTGTCCCGTCTTCTAAAACAAGGGTTAAAGCAAGGAACTGGTTAGTTTCTTTATTTGAAAAATAACGCTTAACATTTTTCACCACCACTTCCCCATAACGTTTAGATTTACGCATGAGGTTGAGCATGACTTTATTCTTGTTTGCATCAACGCTTCCAGCAAAGATATCTTTAGTTAATTCTTTCGCGTCGATCTCTTTAAACTTTAATTCTTTTCTTTTGTCTAATAGGAGATCGAAGTTGATATAAGAAAGTTCACTAAAAATGAGGCCATCAACATAATTAAAGGGAAGGGTCGAAAACTCTTCATCAGTATTCTGTTTGATATAGCCATTGATATTCATTAAGCTGCCTCAGTTTTTAACTTCTTTCCGCCAGGTTTCGCACTTTTAATGATTTCAGCCTTAACTTCGTTGATTAAAGCATCTTCATCAACATCATCAAGTTCGATTTCATCTAATATGTCTTGGAGATGATATTCACTTAATAAATATTTACGTGTTTGTAGACCAATAATGATACTGAGTGTTGAATTAACAACACCTTGAATAGTTGAACCTACCACTGTAGAGATTGCACTAGAAAGAGCGCTGATCTTGCCAACTGCATTAGAGATACCATTAACAATACCTCCGACAAAGTTAGAGGAAGAAGCAGAGATGCCATATGACATTAATGAATTTGATAATACTGCTAGATATATCTTCATAAGTTTTGCGTCACTCGGTCTAAAACCATATAAGAAGACTAAATCTTTAATTAAGTTAAGTTCATATACTGCAACAAAAGCAGTATCAACAACGTGAGATTGAGAGAAGGTTGTGACTAAACCAATCTTTAAAGCGTGGTCACGAATAATACGACGCGATTCTTTTTTGACATCACTGTCATAGATTTCAGTTAATAACATTTTGACTTCTTTATCGTTTTTGTTCACTCTCGCAATAGCAAGCTTACCAACAAGTTTCTCATTATACCAAGTAGCACCTTCCACCTTAGAATTATAATCAATCATCTTATCAGCGATTTCTTCTCTAAGTTTCTTGTTGTGCTTTTGAGCGTTTCTCACCGTGCGGTCGTTGACGTTAGTGATGAAGTATTTGGTTTTGCTGATACGAATAAGTGGAACGATATAGAACAAGATAAAGATGAGGACTGATACACCAATTGCAACGTATCCTGCATATTCATTAATTTCATATAGTCTTAAACAGATGAGGAATAAACAAGTGAAAAGAACGATTCCTATACCACCCGCTAAAATAAACATCGCCGCTCTAATTAACTTCTTATTTTCTGGCTTTGTGTATTTCGCTTTATATTCTTCAAATGTCATCTTTTCTTTTTTCTCTTCCATAACTTTATCCACCTTAAAAATATAATAAGCCATAGTTATTATTTTTCAAAAATATAGAATGATATTTTAGAAATTATATTTTTCTTTTTGTTTTTTAATTACGCCAGTTTTTATAATCATTTTCGCGGCAAAACCCACTAAAACTCCAGTAATTATCGCAGAAATGGCAATAATTGGGAGATACAAAACTACATATCCACTGCCTAAAAAAATAATTGCTACTAGGATCTGTCCAGTGACGTGAAACACACTTCCTAAGACACTTACTCCAATGATAGAAAACTTCTTAATCACAAGATAGAAAAGTATCATCACTCCTAATGAGAGGAAGGCTCCTGCAAGCGACATAAAGAAACCCATAGATAAGAATGTGCCTCTTACTAAACCCACTACTAATACACGAACTATATTAACAATGATTGCTTCAAATATGCCGAGTTCATAAAGGATGATAAGAATCACAATATTGGCTAAACCTAGCTTCACTCCTGGTATACCAATAGAAGGGATAAACGATTCTAATATTGCAATGACAATAGTCGCTGCAGTTAAGACACCGAGCAAAGCAATTTTATGAACGTTATATTTTTTCTTCTCGTCCATATTAACCGATCTCCACATCGACGTCACTCGCGCCTTCTATGACGATATAAACCGCGTTATAAGCACAGATGATTGGTCTATTAGTTTCACTCACATATCCCATATGGACACAGTCTTGATGAGGACAGTTAGATTCTTTTACTCTTATCGCCCCATCTTTTGTCTCAACTATGACATTCCCGTGCAGTCCAACTATCACATATTCTTTTTCTTCTTTAGTAGATAAATCAATTGTTTCTACCACTTCATTTTGCACATATACTTTCGCGATTAAGTTATCTTTCTTTCTCGTTGATAAAATAACTACTAACGCAACAACTGCTATTAGTAATAATGAAGCAACAAGAATAATATCATTCCTTAATTTCTTATCTTTCATCTATCGTTCACCTCAATACTAGGATGATGATAAGTGATGGAATTATTATTAATCACAATACATTTAATGTTTTGAATAGCTTCAATCGCTTTAATCTCTTCAAGAGTGTTCATCATCATTGATGTAGATAAAGCGTCTCCTATATAGCCTTTATCACTAATAACAATAACTGCTTCTTGAAGATTAATGGCACTACCAGTCTTAGGATTAATAATATGAGAATACATCTTATCACCTATCAACACTCCTTGTTCATTAAGAGCAGAGGTCGAGACAAACGCATTCTTCACCTTAAAATATTTATTTTGGATAATGGTATTTTTTATACCGACTGAATAATAGCCGTCCCCACTACTTTTTTCGCCTACTAAGATAGAGCTGCTACCAGCATCTACTAAATAATTAGTGATATTCTTTTCTTTTAAATAATTATAGATTTCATCTAGTACATAGCCTTTTGCAATACCACCTAAATCTAATTCAGCCTCGCCTATTCTTTGGACTTTATTATTATCTAAGAATTTAAGTTCAGAATTATTAATCTTATCTAATTCACTATTAATAACTTCTTCATTTAATACTTTTCCTTCACCAAGGCTATCTTTCCATTTCTTTACCAAAGAGCCACATAGAGGATTAAAAAAATCCGCTCCTAATTTACTCACTTCAAAAGATGATTTAAGCATCTTATATAGTTTTTCACTTATTTCTATTTCTTCGTTTGTCGTATTGATATTAGTGAGATTAACCACTCCACTTTTAGAATCATAATTATCTGATATCTTGTCGTAATATTTTAAAATATCTTCTACTGCTTTTTTATCTTGATTAGTCGCATTATATAACTTAAAGTCCACCACTGAATCAAAACAAAAAACTTTGCTTTCGACAAAGTTTTGACTGTTACAAGAAACTAATGCACCCATTAAAAAGAATGGGATGAACTTCTTGATTTTCATATTAAAGATGGGCTTTTACTTTTGAACCATCCGCGTTTGGATGGGCATCTAAATATTCTAATATTGGTTTAAAGTTAATATCCTCTTTACCAGGTTTACATTTCTTTAAGTTGGTTTCTGCACCAGTAACGATAGCTTCTGCCATATCATGACATCCAGCGAATCCACAGCTACCACAGTTATAGTTAGGAAGGCGTTTAGCGACTTCTTCAATTCTTTCATCTTCTTTGACGAGCAAGATCTTTGCCGCAATTGCTAAACCAAGACCAAGAGCAAGCCCTAAACCGAGTAAGATAAGAGCGGCCCATAATATTGTCATACTTATTTATCCTCCTCGTTTCTAGAGACATGAAACTGACATTCTTTATTTTGACAAGCACTGCAGTTTTCTTCATTAATCTTAATGTTCTCGCATCCCTTAGGTACAGGTGTACGGCGATATAAAACAAAAGAAACTATAAACGTAATGAGTAACGCTGCAATGATACTGATAGCAAGAATTAAATAACCTGTTTGACTCATAACGCTAAACCCGAAAATAATCCTTGTAATCCCATTAATGCGATAGCCATAATCGCCGCAGTAATTAAGGCAATTGGTAAACCTTTAAATGCTTTAGGTGTATTTGCGCTATCTAAACGAGTTCTAATACAGCTGAAGGTCACAATGATAAGCAAGAAACCTATAGATGTACCTAAGCCATTAGCGATAGCTTGAAGGAATGTATATCCTTGATCAGTATTACCTTGAGCGACACCAAGAACCGCACAGTTGGTGGTGATTAAAGGTAAATAGATACCAAGTGATTTATATAATGACGGCGAATATTTCTTAATAAATAAACCAACAAGTTGGACTAAAGAGGCAATAACTAAGATATAGACCACGGTGTCCATGAATGGAATACCAGCAGGTACCAATACAAAGTGATATAAAGGCCAACAAATAAGGGTCGCAAGCATGATAACAAAGACAACCGCGATACCCATACCTAAAGAGGACTTGGTCTTACGAGAAACTCCTAAGAATGGACAGATACCATAGAATCTAGATAACACGACGTTATCAATGAGCATGCTAGAAAGGATGGCTAATAAGAAAGCAATGAATTGTTCCATTATTTATTTCCTCCTTCAACATTATTAGTTTGGGCAGCTTTTAATGCAGCTTCTTTAGCTTCTTGAGCTTTTCTAATCTTCTCTTGTCTATCTCGATAAGAGGCGAGTTCTTTCTTTCTATTTTGAATAAAGGCAATAGTCGCAAGGATTAAGCCAAAGACAATGAAGGCGCCGGCTGGAGTTTGGAATAAGGAGATGGAGTAATCATAGATAACATCTCCCTCTGCACTCACACATTTAAGTATTGGTAAAGACGATTTAGGAATGAAGGTAAAGATATTACCAACTGTAATCATGCCTGAACCAATCACTTCTCTAAATAAGGCCATAAGCATAAGGGCTAAGGTATAACCAACACCCATACCAACTCCGTCAATAAATGAATCAAAGACAGTATTCTTACTAGCGTATGCTTCAGCACGTCCTAAAACGATACAGTTAACAACGATAAGTGAAATGAAGACACCTAATGTTGAATATAACTCTGGTAGGAATGCATTAGTGAACATCTTCACCATAGTGACGAATGTTGCGATAATCACGATATAAGCAGGTGTTCTAATCTCTTCAGGAATAAGCTTTCTTAAAGCAGAGACTAAAACGTTAGAACAGATAAGAACAATGGTAAAGAGTAAGCCCATACCAATAGCGGCTTCAAGCGATTTAGTGGTCGCTAAAGCAGGACAGGTACCTAATATAGATACGAATAAAGGATTCTCAAGGAAGATACCCTTTAAGAAATTAGCTTTAGTTTGTCCTTTTTCTCTACTCATAATTATTTATAAAATTCCTCAACAGCTGCTTCTGCTTCATCAATCATATCTCTTACAAGTTTCGCGCCATAAGTCGCGCCACATTTAACATCATCAACATCGCGCTTACCATTATTAAGTGGGTTAATATAGTTATCAACCAACGTGGTCGCATAAGTTTGTTCATTCACAACAACAGAAAGATTTAAAAACGCTTTTTCAGCCGCATCAAATCCAATAATTAAAGATATTTTTCCATAGTTATTAGATCCACTTGTAACGAATGCACAACCAAGTTCATTATCGTTTTCATCTTTCACTTCATAAAGGTATTCAACGTATTTATAATCGCCTGTAATTCCGGCTTCACTTAAATCAAAACCTTCAACTTTTACAGTGTTTTGGTCAAAAATCTCTTTAATTCCGTTATTAATTTTATTTTCTTCATTCTTCGCAATTTGATCTTTGGTAACGAGGTTTGTAACTCCGATTAAAAGACCACTGCTAGCAGCAATAGCGCCTAAAGTGATGGAGGTAATGATGTATTTCTTTTTATCCGACATGGACCATACCTCCATATGTAATAGCTAAGAAAGTAATTAAGGTAGGAATCACTATTAATAATCCCATCGCTAAGAACTTCTTCCAAGTATAACGTGGGTTAGACCATTCATAGTGATCAAGCACACACGCAACCATATTTGCAATTAAGATTGAGAAGCCAACTCCTTCTGGGAGAGCGGCAAATAAACGAATGAATACAGTAGCGATAGCAGCGACCATACCATAGATAATTCTACTCGGTGAATTTATCGGGCTCGTGACCGGATCAGTCAGCATAAATGTCGCCCCAAATAAGACGCCACCACTAAGTAATGAGTATAAGGTGAAGTAGAACGGATTGACGCTTTGATCAAGCCCATAAACAGATAAACCAGCAACAAATATTAAGAAGGTAAATGTACCTAAATATGAAACAACAATTCTAAAGTCTGCGCTTCTTCTAACTAGTAGATAAATTAAACCGAGGAGAATAGTAATCTTATATACTTCACCAAGAGTTCCTGGAATACGACCAAAGAATAAATCAAATAAAGGATATTGATAGATATTAGTTAATGCACCATCATTAATTAAACCTAATGGAGTAGCGCCCGCTGCCACATCTGGAACAGTATAATACCATGTATCAACATATGGTTTATATTGGCTACCAAAACAAAGTTTAGCAAATAACATACCAACAGCAGCTGGGTTAAAGATATTGCTACCAAGTCCACCAAACACTAATTTACCAAATGTGATACCAACAATCGCGCCTATGATAACAGCGTATACAGGAGCACCAGCAGGCATAATTAATGTATAAATAACTGCAGTGATGGCAGGAGTAATCACGTTAGTGAGATCATAATGACCTTTATATGCAAATAAGAATTTTTCTTTAAATGTATGCTTCTCATCAGTCTTAGGCATCATGTTTTTAAGACCAACGAAAACAAATTCCGCCCCAATCATGATGGCTAAGGAAAGTAGATAAGTAATTAATGTATTAAGTGGATAGACAACAAAGGAGAAGATTAAAGTTGGAGCAAGCGCGATTAAAACATCAATCATCATACGATTGACTGAGGCTTTTCTTCTAATGTGTGGCGCACTCTCTTTGACTATTGTCATAACTTAGCTATCATCTTTGCCTTTCTTATATAATCGGTAACTTGAATCTTAGAGGTGCATGAATATGTGCACAAGCCACATTCAATACACTTAAGTGGATTAAGTTTTTTAATTCTTTCTTTATCAAGCGTTTTCACTGCATTCATTATTTGTACTGGTTCAAGATGTGTTGGACAACTTAAAACACAGCTACCGCATCTGACACATGGGTTCTCTTTATATTCAGTCTTATCAAGGATAATGATAGAAGTGACTGTTTTAGTGATAATAACATCATCATTAGGAACAGAAGCACCCATCATTGGGCCACCCAAAATAAACACTTTATCTTTATCAGGATTTTTATATCCTCCACATAGAGGTAATAAATCTTTAATCGCAGTACCTACTCTCACCCTAAAGTTTTTAGGATAGATGATACCATCACCTGTAATTGTGATAAATCTTTTAACAACAGGCATATTGTATTTAACAGCCTTATATAAACCAACAATAGTAGAAACGTTAAAGTTAATAATTCCTCTATTAGATGGGAGCTCACCTGGATTAAGTTCAATACCAGTTGCTTCTTTAATCATCGCCACTTCCCAACCTTGAGGATAGTAGTTGCCCACACAGCAAAGTTCAATACCGCTATCAGGATATTCTTTAAGTAGTTGGGTATATAAAAGCTTTAAATCTTTATATTTTGATTTGATACAAATCTTCGCATGATGGCAGTTAAATGCTTGCATCGCATATTTAATCCCATCCACAATACGGTATGGGAATTCCATCATCAAACGATGGTCAGCAGTAATATATGGTTCACATTCAATCGCATTGATAAGAACGACATCAATCTTCTTATCCGTTTGGAACTTGATGTAGGTAGGGAAAGATGAACCACCCAATCCTACAAGTGCTTGCTCTTTAACGATTTCAGTAATATCGGCCTTTGTTAATTTAGCAATTTCTTCTGGTGTACGCGTTCTGATACTTGGATCAAATGTATCGAGATGGTCGTTTTTAATCTTTAAGAAGTCAGTTAATTTACCATTTCTATGATAATGTTTCTCAATACCGACATAAGTACCTGAAACTGAAGAATGGATTGGTTGATC
The DNA here is from genome assembly GCA_015059185.1 of Erysipelotrichaceae bacterium. Lineage (GTDB taxonomy): Bacteria > Bacillota_I > Bacilli_A > RFN20 > CAG-826 > SIG220. Next base: position 8,737 of record SVAY01000015.1, on the reverse strand, counting down.
AAAAAATGGACCATGACGGACACCAATCTTTTGACCACAATTAACATGGTCGCCTTCTTTTACTAAGATATCTGCCTTAGCAGCACGCGCATTAGTGACGGCACAGTAAACGTATTCAGGATCAACGTATCTAATCGCTGGTAAAGAACCGACTAAGTTCTTTGTATCATGAATAGCTTTTGTTTTGGCAATCATAAATCAAAAAATTAAATAGAAGAACGAAACACTTTGATATGTTTTTCGACCTAAATAATCATACCACAATCTTTTTTATATAAAAAGAATGATGTGTCCTTAAATGATTACAATTCTTCATTTATATAAAGTTTATGATGTGAAATAATGATTATATGGACAAAATTAGAATTAATATGCTCTCAGCAGCGACCACTGTTGACGGGCAAGGTGTCGGAAGCGCCTACATCGAACAAGTTAAATTGGTCAAAGAATGTGATGATATTTTTGAAGTGGAAGAAAACTCTAAAAAGAATAACTTCCACATCTATCATATGCATACGGTCAACCCTAAGTATCGTATGAGATTCACTAATCGTCATATTAATATCGCGTATGTACATTTCATCCCTTCCACATTAGATGGAAGCTTAAAGATGCCACCCCTTACTTTTAAAGTGTTTAAGAAATATGTAATTGGCACTTATAGAAAAGCGGATGAAATCGTCGTGGTGAATCCAAGCTTTATTCCACCACTTAAAGAATTAGGTATCAAAGAAGAAAACATTACTTATATCCCTAACTTTGTTGATCACGATGTCTTCTATGAATTCAGTGAAGAAGAAAGAATGAAAGTTAGAGATGAATATAATATTCCTCATGATAAATTTGTCGTTATGGGATGCGGACAAGTACAAACAAGAAAAGGTGTCTTAGACTTTGTCGAAGTTGCTAAGCGTAATCCTGATAAAGTGTTTGTCTGGGCTGGAGGCTTCTCATTTGGAGTGATTACAGACGGCTATAAAGAACTTAAAGCCATCATGGATAACCCACCAGAAAACGTGAAGTTCCTCGGTATCGTTCCACGTACCAAGATGAATAAAATCTTTAATATGTGCGACATGCTCTTTATGCCTTCTTTAAGCGAACTCTTCCCAATGTCCATCCTTGAAGCAGTTAATTCTCGTAAGCCAGTTTTATTACGTGATTTAGATTTATATGAAGAAATCTTATTCAAAGATAAAGATGCTTATGCGGTTGGTAAAAACGTTGATGAGTTTGATGAACAAGTAAAGAAACTTGCAAGTGATAAAAAGTATTATGCCCACTATCAAGAAGGTTCTAAACTTATCAGTGATTACTATTCAAAAGAACACGTCAAAAACCTTTGGAGAGAATATTACACTCGTATCTATAATAAATATAAAAACGATCCAAAAAAGCACTTAAAACTTAAATAAAATCATATTTTTGAGGATTATTTATTTAAAATTACAGCAGCAAAAGAGCCTGCTAATAACGCTAAAACAAGGATAATGGTGATGATGGCCATTATCCTTTTATTTCGTTTTCTTTTGTCACTACTATTACTCATACTTAATATTGTTTACGCTGAGCAAAGAAGATACCAAGCGCTTCACTAGCGGCAAGGTAAACAAAGATTAATATAAAGTTAGAAACAAATAAAGATTCATCAGTCGTAGAAGTCGGTAAATTGAGACTACTAGAAGCACCAGTAAAGCTAGAGAAGATTCCATCAATCCAATAGTTACTGAGTGAGAACCCTTCACGGTTAATAATTAAATCTAAGATTGTTAAAACTAAAGTGATACCTAATGGAGCGACAATGTTAATAGCAATAGCAGCACCACTTTTACCAATCATATAAGCCAAAGTGAATAACATTGAATGGAAAACAATGAGGCATAAGATTTGACCTATAACAATTACTGGAATGTTATCGGTCACACTACCAAAGTCATTATTAAACAAGATGAGTCCAAAGCCCAAAGCAGTTAAGAAACATAATATCGCCATCACTATTACAGCAATTAAAGAAACAATATATTTAGAGAAATATACTTTTAATCTTGAATAGCCTTTACCAATGACGTTCTTGCTAGTGCCATGACCAAAGTCTTCACAAGCATAAATCGCAATAAATACACCTATAATAATCGTGAAGTTATTAGTGAGGGCTGCTTTAGTAAATGAATAAGCAGAATAAGAACTGATGATACCTGAAGCCTCTGGATCAATTTCATTAATCACATGGTCAAGCAAGACAAACACTAAGCCGTTAAGGATAACGAACGCAACTGCAATCGCAGCAATAATATAAACGATCTTGCCACATAATAATTTACGAAATTCAAACCTTAATAAGTTAGCCATATTATCTACCTAACCTTTCTATGAAGTAATCTTCAAATCCTGTATTAGATGGAGATAATTCGCTTACTTCAATTTTGTTTTCTACTAAAAGCTTATTGATTTCACTCGCTTTATCAAAGTGATCATAAAGAGTGATTAAATCATCGTTAACTGCATAGCGGTCAAGATAGTTGTTCTTCTTTAATAGGGCTTCAGCTTTTTTAACATCACTCACTCTAATCTTAAGTTTATCTTCACATTTCGCCATAAGCTCTTCTGCGCTTAATTCTTCTACTAATCTACCTTCTGCGATAATGCCGTATCGAGTGGTGATTTTAGCAAGTTCATCCAAAAGATGAGAGGAGATTAAGAAAGTCACACCTTTTTCTTTATTAAGTCTAATAATGGTGTCTCTAATCTCTTTAATACCAGCAGGATCAAGTCCGTTAATTGGTTCATCTAAAATCATAATCTCTGGATTACCAAGTAAAGCAATCCCGATGCCAAGTCTTTGTTTCATACCTAAAGAGAAGCTACCAGCTTTCTTTTTACCAGTATCCGCTAGACCAACAAGTTCTAATATCTCTTTAATCTCTTCATCTGTACCACCGAATAAAATGGAATAACGTTTTAAGTTTTCATATGCACTGACGTTACGATATAAAGCTGGTGTTTCCACTAAAGAACCAATCTTCTTCCTAGATACATCTAGGTTCTTTTCTGAACCAAATAATTTGATTTCACCTTCTTTAGGATAAATAAGTCCCAAGATTAGTTTCATCGCGGTTGTTTTACCCGCACCATTACGACCAATAAAGCCATAGATATCGCCCTTTTGTACATGTAAATCAACATGATCAAGAGCGAGTTTTGAACCGAAGTTTTTGGTGAGGTTAGTTGTTTCAATTACATATTCACTCATGGATTTTCCTCCTATTTATATTGAGAAGAATATAAGGAATAATAAAATCCTTCCTTCTTCATTAACTTTTGATGATTACCGGTTTCTATAATAGAACCATCTTTCATAACGATAATTGTATCAGCGTTTATAATTGTAGATAATCTATGGGCAATCACAATAGATGTTTTATTTTTAAGTACCAAGTCAAAGGCTTCTCCAATAAGCTTTTCACTACGTGTATCGATATTGCTAGTTGCTTCATCTAATATCACTACTTCTGGATTAAGGAGCATGACTCTAGCAATCGCAATCATCTGCTTTTCACCTTCACTTAACCCTTCTTTAGCGTTAATCACTGTTTCATAGCCATTAGGCATTGCGTTGATAAATAAATCTGCATGCGCTTTCTTACTCGCTTCTATCACTTCTTCCTTAGAAGCTTCTGGCTTAAGATATCTAATATTATCCAATATCGTACCTTTAAAGATCCAAGTATCTTGTAGGACCATACCAATATGATTTCTTAACGAATGTTTCTTCACATCTTTATATGGAATGTTATTTACAAGCACCTCGCCACTTTGAGGATCATAGAACCTCATAATAAGGTTGATTAATGTAGTTTTACCTGCACCTGTAGGACCAACGATTGCCACCTTATCACCTTTATTAATTTTAAGATTAAGATGCTCAATTAATTTCTTGTTCATATCATAAGAGAAATTCACATCTTTAAATTCAATATTATCTATCTCACTTATTTCCTTATTACCTTCATCAATATCTTCTTTTAAATTTAAAAAGTTATTCACTCTATTAAATGAAGCCTTTGCACTTTCATATTCACTGGCCACCCCACTTATCTCATTAAATGGTTTGCTATATTGAGTGGTATAACTTAAGAAGCTTGATAATCTACCTAAGCTCATCACCGCATAGACAAGGGCTAACTTCTCATCATAGAAAAGCATGATGATACCTATAATTCCTATTAATACATATATAGTGTTATTCACTAATCTAGTAGAAGGATTGACCCAAGATGCACTGAACTGTGCCACCCTTCCTTCTTTCCTTAATACTTCATTCTTCTTTTTAAATTCTTCTAATGATTTATCTTCATGATTCAAAGATTGAATAATGTCGATATTGTTAAGCGTTTCAAGAGAGATAGAAGAAACATCAGCTTGTAGTGATGATTGCTTTTTAAAATACTTGCCTGAGAAATGAGAAATGATATAACTCATGATGACACTTAATGGAGATAAGAGGATAACACCTAAAGCAAGTATCCAGTTCACTAAACACATCATAATGATGGTAATAATAATGGTAAATATACCTTGCATCAAAGTCTTAAATACCGCATATACGCCACCGGCAAAATACTCCATATCGCGGATTTCAAGTTGGACGATATCACCACGTTTTTTCGCATCAAAGTCTTTAATTGAAATAGAGTTAATGTGGTTATAAATATCATCTCTTAAATTCTTAATAGCTTTTTGAGAGGCGTTACTCACTATCACTTCAAATATATAGCTAAAGAAGGTGCCTAAAAGGGCTAATACAAAAGAGACAATTAAGTATATATAGAATTCGGATAAATTATTGTTGTTTGAAGCATCTAGTGCTCTACCTAATAAGAAAGGTTGAGCAAGATTACTGACCACAAATAAAAGCGCTAACACTAAAGCGAAGAGGAGTTCTCTTTTTAAAGGTTTTAAATAATGAAACAATCTTTCTTTCGTATTCATAATTAATCCTTTTTTACTTGGGTTTCGTAAATTTCTTTGTAAATTGAGGAGTTTTTCATTAATTCTTGATGCTTTCCTCTTTCTACAATTTTGCCGCCTTCTAACACCAATATATAATCAGCATTTTGAATGGTTGCAACGCGTTGAGAGACAATAATTTTAGTTGTATCTTTCATCTCATTTAATTGGCTTCTAATCCTCTTATCTGTTAATAAATCTAACGCAGAAGTTGAATCGTCAAGAATTAAAATTTTTGGATGCTTTACTAAGGCTCTTGCAATTGATAATCTTTGCTTTTGTCCACCGGAAAGATTAGTGGCTCCTTCATTTATTTCATGTTTAATTCCATCTTCATATTTAGAAACAAATTCATATGCTTCAGCCTTCTTAAGTGCATCGATAATTTCTTCTTCGCTAGCAATAGGATTACTCATCTTCATATTGTCATATATAGAACCTTTAAATAATGAAGCTTTTTGATTTACTAAACCAATATCATTTCTTAAAGATTTTAAGTCGTATTCTTTTATTGGAGTGTTTTGATATAAGATCTCACCACTAGTTACATCAATAAATCTTTCCATTAAATTGATTAGGGTTGATTTACCACTACCGGTACCACCGATAATGCCAAGCGTTTCGCCTTTCCTTACTTCAAAATCTAAGTCGGTAAGGAAATAATTATCGTCCTTATTAAATGAATAATTGACGTGGTTGAATTTGATTAGAGGATAGTTGCCATCTTCGTTAGTTTTATCTCCACTTATTATTGATTCTTCTTTTGCTAAAACGTCATCAATTCTATGAGATGATACGCCCGCCTTCACCACCTCGATAATTGCTTGAGTGATTTGTACGGTCGTAAAGAATATCTGGGCTAAATAACTCATCTCAGCAATGATAGTTGAAGCAATTAATACATTACTAGAGGAGAATAGATCGCCTTTTAATAAATAGATAATCACTATTAAAACAATCGAAGTTAACGCGAACGTTAATGGATTAATCAAAGCATTAATTTTATTAACTTTAATGCTCTTAGCTTCGTATGAAGATGTTTTATTAGAATATTTATTAAATGAGGCTTCTTGGTTATTAGACGCTCTTACAACGCGTGAGCCCTCCACCACTTCAGAAGTAGAAGAAGATAATTCATCTAAATCTTTTTGTATCTCAACATAACCAATAGATGACTTTCTAAGAACTAGGATATTCACTAAGACGATTAAAGGAACAATAACAGTAAAGGCAATACCAACCCGCCAATCTAAAACAAACGATAATATCAAAGCACCGAGCAAAATAAACGGCGCTCTAATAATTAATCTCACAAATAAGAGGACGCCTTTTTCAAGTTGATAGGTGTCACTATTAATAACAGTTAATAATTTCGCGTTAGTGATTTCATCTCTATCTTTTTTCGACATATGGAGAATCTTGTTATATAAAGAGTTTCTCACTTCATTACCGACGTTAGTAGATGTCACAGCAGCGAGATATTGAGCGACCATGGTAATAACAAATCCCACAACACCCATCACTAAAATGATAATTCCTCCAGTAATCGCATCACTTATTGGAGCGTCACCAGGAGAAAAGACCCTAATAAATCTTGCTAATGATTGAGATATCGCGTTAGGTATTTGACTTGGCTCATCATATTGACTTAAATCAATAATAGCTTTCATAAAAAGCGGGATGAACAAATCAAAAACAGCTTCAATTATCTTAAGTAATGGACCAAAGATAATAAGCGCTAAATTCTTTTTATAAGCTTCACTTACTTTCTTGATCATCATTAACACTTTCTACTTGTTCCACTTTTCTTTCTCTAAGCAAAACAAACTTTTGTAATGGATATAACACAAGGAACTGGACGAACCCTGCAAGGTTCATTGCAATAAATGGACCAATAACCTCTACTCCCCACACAATAAATACATTCATGAGTACACCTTGTAACCAGGTAGAGAACATGATGAGGATAATTAAAACGACAATATAAACTAAGTAATGCCAAATAGGGGCGTCACTTTTAAATGTACGACTCTTGTTTAAGAAATAGCCCACTGTATTCGCTATAAAGTTAGACAAGAAGAACGGAAGCATATATCCCCAGTTTGCGTGATCTTCTCCAACAGTCTCGGGAGAAAAGATGACCGCTAAGAAACCAGGAAGAGGCTCTGTCCAACCCTTCATCAAATAATACATCAAATATAATAAGCCAAGTTGAATAACAGTGATGATAAAACTGACAAAGCCAAATTTAAATAATTGCCAAAGGTTTTTAAATAACTTTCCCTTCTTTTCAAATTTATCATCAAGATTATCTAAAAATTTAATAATCTTGTTCTTACTATTTTCTTCCATATGAAAACTATATCACTTCTAGAATTAACTATATAGTTATTGTTTTTATTTAAATAAAGTATCGACCATTTCAGACATGGTTAATACTTTAATGGTATCTTTATGTTCGTTAATTATTTTTAATAATTCTTCTAATTTATCGAATGTGTTATCAACATAGAAATCATAGCTATGTCCAACAAAGACAAATAACTCTGCTTCGTCATCGTTAATAAACTTATCAATTAATTCTAAAGCGCGTTGCACTCTGAAGGAGGTACATTTGATATGATATTGATTAACCGGTCTTTTAAAAGACTCATCTAAATCACTAAGCCTAATATTAGTCACTTTTGTGCCATATCTAATAATATCTACTTCCCTATCTCCAGCAGTATGAAATGGAGTGGCAAATCCTTTTATTTCTCTATTAAATATTGCTTCTAGATTAGCGATATCATCATTTACTTCTCTAAGTATATCTTCTCTCGGACATTGATCTAAGTATGGATGGGTTAAAGTGTGAGAAGCAATCTCGTGACCATCATATAAATGCTTATTGTCATATAAAGTTAATCTTCTAATCGGAATATCGCCTAAATACCATACAAAGTCTTGAAGACCACTATTAAGATTAAAGGTTCCCTTAATCCCGTACTTATTAAATAGTTCGATGGTTGTTTTATCGTAAACTGTTCCATCATCAATACTAAACACAAAATACTTCATATGTTGATTATAAGATAAAAAGTAAAAATATTTTCAACTTTTTCGATATTTGATCCGTCTTATTAAGTATATATAGGAGGGTTTTTATGAAAAACGATAAAAAACCAAAACAAACCAAGATCATAATTAAAGGAAAGTTCCGTCATATACATGAAGGCAGCCCAACCGGACATCCAGGAATGGTATACTGGAAAAACGATAAAAGAAACCTATACTTAGCGTTTACAACGGATTCAAGCGCAGGAACACACAGAACAATTCTATCTAAACCAACGAGCAGTAATGTAAAGCATTCATATGTAAACAACAGGCCCTTATTGGCAAAAAGAAAAAATTTCGGGTCAGAGTACAATAATATGAAATTCAGCAAAGAAGATCGAACATTATTAAAAGTTATATCAAGAAGAAAATATAGAGAATCACCGAATATTAAGTCAAAAGATAGGCGTTATCTAAAAAAGATGAAAAAATATCCAAAAAAATAAAAACCCTATTTCTAGGGCAATTGTCGAACCATAGGTTCACGTGACCACTACATTTAAACAAATTTAGTTTGTGTAGTCAATAAAAAAGTCCACGTATTACTGCGACGATGTGATTGGACAGGGTAAATGTCAGTACTCCATTGGACAGGTCAAATGTCAGTCATAGATATTGAATAAATTTATTT
>SVAY01000014.1 GCA_015059185.1 Erysipelotrichaceae bacterium | reverse complement strand
CAAAATCAAATATGGATATTAGAATGTTGCTAACAATTAACAAAGTAGGACATACCTACAAAATTAAAACGCTACCGGTTTTGAATGTAAGCATATATAGCAAGTAAAACAAAGATGACAAGCATAGCAAAAGTAAAGATATATTAGAATATTGGTTAACATAATAATTGATAAATATTAAATGACAATTATGAATAAAAATAATAAATCAAACATAAATAAAAATAGATAGATGTAGTTTTAAATATAATAAGCACAAATAGAAACAATGCTGAATAAATATGTGTATGATAAATGCTTACTAATAATATAGAATAAGATTTAAAATTAAAGATAACATATTTGTCTTATTAAATACTGATCTAAAAAAGATAAAATATTATTAAAGATCCTATTTGATTTAAAGATTGTACAATAATTCATGAATCATAATTGACAGCGAATTTGATCAATAATTAAGGATAAACAATAATAAAGATTACTCAGATAATCACCAAATTTAGTAGTTTTCTAGTAGTTTTAAAAATTACTAGATGTGTGGACAAGTATCGTAATCCACAAATAAATTACATTATAATAAGATTATAAATCTTGTTTATATACTTTGTATATAGTAATAATTAGTTAACATAATGACAATTATGAGAAGTTGAGATATTATCGCGGTTTTCCGTGTTTTGTGTGGATTTCTATATTCTGGCTTAGAATCATATCTGTTATCACTTCCACTGTCACTCTAATTTATTTGTTGAAACCTAAATTTTCTATTTATTGATCTATACCATCTAAAAATCTGTGTTGTTTTCGGTTTATGTGTATTAATACATTTTTATTTTGATTTTTGTCAAATATTAAAAAACCTCCATAACGCTTAATTTATGGTGGCTTAAGGATTTTATTAATGGAATCAATTATTGGGCCTTATCTAATAGTTTTCTAAACGCCATATAATCTTCTTTTTCTCTATCTGTTAATTCCTTGTCGCAAACAAGACATAATCCTGCTAATAAAATAGCGGCTTCTTTAACATCTTTTGAAGATTTGTCCACGTATTCTCTTAGCTTTAATTGGATCTTATCAGCCTTCAATTCTTTAAAGTGTTCCACTAACGTTTCTCGTTTATAAGATTGGATCGAGAAGTCTGTATAGAAGGCTACTTCTGTATTAGAAATAATCCCATCACTAGCTAAAAACACTAAACAGAAAGCATCCATATACTCCTGTGCTTTCTTTTCTCCTACTACTTCTACAAAATAATGCTTTAAAACATTATAAGCTTTGTTAGCTTTTTGGACTTTGCTTAAATAACTCTCGTTAAGTAAGGCTTCTAATTCTTCATACATATGTTTCGGTCTCCCGTATCTATATTCATTATAAAATAAAAGGAGACTTTACTTAATCTCCTATACCGTTACATTTTGTCTATTTATTATCAATTTCTTTAATTATTTTACAGGGATTACCAGCCGCTACAACATTATCTGGTATATCGTGAGTCACAACACTGCCTGCACCAATAACTGATCCACTTCCAATCGTGACTCCTGGAAGGATGGTAACATTTGAAGCAATCCAACAATTGTCTTTAATTGTTATTGGAGCGCCGTATTCTTTATCAGTATATGAACCATCACCTTTTTGATAAAGGTTTCTCTCTTTATATTTAAGTGGATGTAAAGGAGTAACAATACTAACTCCAGTACCAATAAATACGTTATTACCAATACTAACTGGGCATGTATCTAAAATGGTGAGATTAAAATTAGCATAACTAAAGTCACCAATACTAATCTGCGTTCCGTAATCGAAATATATAGGACCTTGTAAATAAGATTCCTTTCCTAACTTAACACCCATTTCCTTTAATATAGTGAGCCTCTTATCAGTTTCAGTATCTTTTAAGGCATTATATTCTTGGCATAACCTGTGGGCTTTATGACGCAACATTAAAAGCGTATCATCGCTAGGATCATATAGTTCGCCTTTAAGCATCTTTTCTAATTCAGCCATTATTTATCCTTTAGATAATACTCTAAGCACTCATCTGTTAATGGGTTAGAGATATTCTTTCCTTGATCTAATAAGAAGTTTCTATTGTGTTTAAGAACTTCAATAAAGCCGGTTTCATAATTATTTTTCATTGCTTCAATGAGTTTAGAAGAGTCATATGGTCTAGTTGGTTCGATTTTATCACTAGCGAAGATAATCTTTTCTAGATTAGTCATATGTTTTCTACCAGTCGCGTGATATTTAATCGCATTTAAGATATAACTATCATTGATTCCAAATTCTTCTTTAGCAATATAGGCTCCGACGAATTGATGATATGAGAATTCAGGCATATCGATGTATTCTGGATAGTAATGCGCCATAATCTGCTTTTGTTCTTCCTTAGGAACGGCTTTACCAATATCATGAAGATAGCCAGCAAGGAAGAAATAACTTAATAAGGAATCAAATAATAAGTGGTTGCTTCTTGCAATCTCAATTGCGGTTCGAGCCACGCTTAAAGCGTGTTCATATCTTTCACTTGAATACATGCTCTTCACCTTACGCACAAAGTAAAGTTCGTGTTCAATGATATAGTGAAGAACTTTTTCATCTAAATATAACGAACTAAGGCTTCTAATATCTGTTGCACTTGCGTGATATAAACCACCATCTACGAGTTGCATTTGATATTTAAGGATATTATCAATTGGAGCTTCTATATTATCTCTAGGATAATAAAGAATTTTGGCAAGCCTTGCTAATTCATCAGCTTCTTGCCATTTATGGAAGCTACGAGCTTGGTCTGCACCCATTAAGAAATATAGATTGTCATTTGGATATTTATTTTTAAAATATCTTACAGTTTCAATGCTATAAGTTGTTTCTTCTTTACGCTTTAATTCAAATTCATCGATTTTTAATCGAGGATTATCGCCAAGTGCTAGCTTAAGCATGTTAAGTTTATCTTCTATTGATACGGATTCATGTTTCCAGACACTGATTTTGGCGGGAACGAAATAAACAGTCGCATCATATCTTTCTGCGACGCGAGAGGCGATTTTTACGTGACCTAAATGGACAGGATCAAAACTGCCACCGAAAATTACAATGTTCATTTCACTAATTTGATTTTAGGATTATCTTTATTGCGTTTAAATAAAACAATAACACGTCCTACAACTTGGACGATTTCAGCATTTAATCTAACTGAAAGGTTAATAGCGAGTTCGTTAATTGATTCGGTATAGCCTTTCATTACATCAATTTTAATGAGTTCATGAGCAACTAGGGCTTTCTCTAACATCGTGATTAAAGAATCGGAAAGTTCATTCTTTCCTACTTGGTAATGAATATTAAGGGTACTTGCTAAACCTTTTAATTGTGCTTTTTGATGATTGTTAAGCATCTGATCTTACCTTGCTTAAGTATTCTTTAACTGCAACTCCCTTTGGGAACTGCACTCTAAAGACTTGGCCTTTACCAACAAATGTGAACCAGCCAAAACCTTGAATAGAGATATCATGGAACTTGCCATCATTCTCCATTTCATAGTCAAAGACATCATAATCTGAGAAATCAGTGAAGTTTTCAGAATATGGTCTAATATTACGTTTACGATTATTCTCTTCAAGCACTTCAGGAATTTGTACAATCTTACATTTTTTGATTTCAACTCCTTCAGCGGCGTATAGTTTCACAATACATGGCTTGCCTTTAATCATGGAGAATTGAACGAGGTTACCTGCTAAGATAGCGTCATTCTTAATCATAGATCTTTGTGAGACCTTAATTGATTTTCTTGGAGTCAAGGCTTTTACATTTTCTTTTTCAACCTTAGATAAGGTAGATGTACTTAACGGGAAGCCTGGAAGTTCATATAAGAAGCTTGAGTTACTGAGTGGTACTTCAAGCACTTTAGATTTAGTGTCTTTATAAAATTCAGATTTAATCGCCCATTTGGATTTATTAACGTATCCAGTAAGAATCTTATTGATAATGGTAGTTTTACCAGAGGTAACGCTACCAACCATATAGATATCTCTACCTTTTCTTAAAGTGTTAAGTTTATCTAATAATTCTTTTGGATTAATATCGCTTTCATGACCAAAGATATGGGTCGCGATTGGTTTAATGCCATATTCGTTAAATCTTTCTTCAAGGAACCTGGTTAAATATTCGTTCTTTACGACACGTGGGAATAAGTCACGTTTGGTGGCTAAGACGCAAACATCGAGTTTCTTAGCAATTTTGACGATATCTGGATTAAGGACACCATTGAAGGCAAATAAGTCCACGACCCAAATCATCATCGCATCTGTTGCTAAAGCGTCTTTAAGGATTTTCTTTAAGTCTTCATCGACATCAACATCGAGTTCGCTATAGTTAAGAGCCTTAACCTTGCTATAACAACGGTTACAATATAAAAGAGCGTCAGGCTTATTATTAACAATTGTTGATTCTAGGATGTAACCTGGTTCCTTAGAATTTTTGGTTTGTAGTACCGCTCCACAGTGGAAGCATCTTCTTACTCTAATTGCATGAGCCATAAATCTCTCTCCATTCTTTCAACTTATTACGTTTCTTTAAATAATGACGGATTCTATTCCCAAATAATCTATTGATATGGGTAGTCCATTGGTCCTCTTTTACCAACTTTTCCGTTAATATCATTCTAACATGTGCGCCACGACATGCAAGCACATCAGTCATCATTTGGTCACCGATGAAAAGTAATTTTTCTCTGTTAAGATTTTTTATCTTAATAACTTTGTTTAGCTTAAAAGAAAATGGTTTTCTTGCACTATTAACATATTCAATGTTAAGTGCGTCAGCGTAACTTTTAACCCTTTTTCCTTTGTTGTTGCTAACAACAATTGGAGTAATGCCATTTTCTCTTAAATCACTAATGAGCATAACAGCCTTTTCAGTAGGTTTGAATAGTTTATAACTATCCAAAGTGTTATCGAGGTCCATCATTAAAACTTCGATACCTAGTTTTTTATAAAACTCCATAGGAATTTCATAGATATTTTTGGCTGTGGCGAATGGAATGAATCTTTTAAACATAATTTTTCTATCGTTATTCTATTACAAAGTCTATGACTTTAAAACTAAAATCAAATTTTATGACTTAAAACAACAAATCCTTTTGATGACAAATTCAGAGAATTTGACTCATAATTCTCAGTTGCAAAAAGTGCCGAATCACTAAATTCGTATGTGATTGATTTACTTGTAGAGTTATAAATGAAACTTATAGTTTCAGTTGTATCACTTAAAGTATATCCGTTTAACCCTGTTGGGAGATTAGAGATCTTCTTCACCTCTCCATTTTTAATCGCATTGCTATTTTTCTTAATATTAAGCAAAGCTTTCATCGTTGAATATAAAGAACTAGTATCATTCATATCTTCATCTGCTGTCTTACCGCTTAAGATGGTCGAAGTTGTTTCGCCGTTTCCTTTAAAGCCATTAAAGTACTTAACTGAATTAGTCTTACCACTCTTAAATGGCATAGGTGTTCTATATGCCATATCATCCCATCCTTGTGGGCATGTGCCTTGGAGTCCTAGTTCATCGCCATAATAGATAAAAGTATTGCCTCTCATCATAATGTTGAGTGCATTCGCGAGTCTTAAGTCATTTTTATTAGTTGCATAGTAAGGGTCTGCATCTGCCATACCTTTATGCACTTGAGAGAACCTACCAATATCATGATTTGATAATGGGCGGCCTAATATATAGTCTTTATTAATCTTTAGAGCTTTATTCATGTCAGTAATAGTTTTACCGACATAATCATAACTGCTATCTTTGATAGCCTTATAGACATGCTCTCTAACATTAAAGTCAAATGTTGAATCAAATCCTGCATTTGCATATTGATAAGCAAGATCATGATTCTTATTTAAAACTTCACCGATGATATAACAGTCTTTCTTAGTTTCTTTCATGGCTTTGCACCATTCTTGCCAATAAGCATAGTTCTTTTGGTGGTTTACTTTAGTAGCGTCGCTTCCACTTTCGTTATAAAGCCACATTGCAGCATCAAGTCTAAAGCCATCAAATCCTTCTTTAAGCCAATACTTACCAACTTCCTTCATTGCTTCTTTCACTTCAGTTTTATCATAATCAAGATCGCTCATTCCTCCTGGGAAGGCCGCTTGAGAAGAATACCAATTAGGATGTTCTGACTTCCATACGTGACTATTAGAGGTATGATTAATCACTAAATCCATGATGACAGAGATGTTTTTCTTATGACATTCATCAAGGAGATATTTATAATCATATTTCTTATTACCTATGGTAACTTCATAAACACTATTGGTTTTATAATAGTCAGTAACATCATAAGCGTGATAGCTCTTACATGCGTGTATAGGTGATAGCCAAATACCCTCAATACCAAGGTTTGTTAGATAATCTAGTTTATCTACTATTCCTTTAAAGTCCCCAATGCCATCACCATTTGAATCATTAAATGAATAAACTAATAGTTGATAATAGTTTTTCGCTAATGGATTCGTATTGGTTTCCACTGGAACAAGTGATTCTTCTATTGATTCATCCTTTTCTTCTTCAGAAATCGATGAGGAAGCGTCAATCTTGGTAGAACAGCCAGTTAAGAGTAACGGCAAAAGTAAGAATAGCTTTCTAGATATCATAAATATCACCTCTTAATGCTTATTATAGGTTATCTATAGATAAATATAAAGAAAAAAGTAGATACTAAATATCTACTAATTTACTACTATTATTTATAGTTTTAATACAAAGTATTAATCATTCAAATCATCAAATATTGATATTTGTTCAAATGATCCTTCTTCTTTTTTCTCTTCTTCTCCATCGACTGGAGTGCTTAATAATGGGCTAACCTTAGGTGCTTTTTCAATTACTGGATGAGATATAGTCTTATTATTAATCTTTAAGATGTCTTGTACGTATACACGCTCAATGGTTGTCTTAGAAGGCATATCGATATTCTTCTTCGCATATTGCGCTTCAGTTTGATATAAGTCATCATGATTGAAAACATAGTTTTCAAATGACTTATTAGCGTAATAGATATTAACCCTATCATTTTCATCGACTTTAAATGCACTCACAACATTATGAATATCACTCTTGAATGATGGGCAGATAGGTGTTGTTTTGCCTAATCTAGAAGTCTTATTCACCTTACTAGCATCAAAGATACGTCTATGTCCTTTATCGGTATATAAACAGCACTTTGTTTTCTCACTTTCTTCGAAAGTGATTAAGGCAGCTACATTACTCTTTCCTAGCCCAGACATAGATTTAACTCCACCAGCTTTATTAGAAACGATTGTTAAATCGTTCTCGTTGAATAATGTTGCGTTACCAGTATTAGAGATTACTAAGATATCACTATTACCACTTAAGAGTTCAACACCCGCTATTTCATCACTATCGAGTATTTTCATCGCTCTTAAAGGTCTATTATGCTTTAAGACATCTATTTCATCTAATGGGGTACGTTTAATTTGTCCTGCTTTAGATACAAGAGCTAAATAGAGATCTTTTCTAAATTCACTGACGATGAACGCCTTAAAGATCTTTTCTCCTTGTCCTAAGGTGGTGAATGAAGCATTGATATGTGTACCTTCATCCTTCCATTTATTCTCAGGAATAAGGTGTACTGGAACTACAACGTAGTTCCCCTTGTTGGTAAACAATAAGAAATAATCGGTAGTTAATGCAGTACTAGCGCCGACTAAAACGTCACCATCTTTAATACCTGGGAGTGATTCGTTACTGCTCTTATAAGACTTGATGGAACTGCGTTTGATATAGCCGTCTCTTGTAATAGCGACCATTACTTCTTCTTTAGAGATAAGCTCACGCTTATCAACAGTTCTTGTTACTTCTTCCGCATCAATGATTTGAGTTCTACGAGCGTCTCCATATTTATTAGAAATTGCTTTTAAGTCCTTAACAATTGCTCTATTAAGTTTATTTGGATCACTCAATAAGCCATTAAGATATTCAATTTGATTTTCTAAATCAATTTTCTCTTTTTCTAAGATTTCTTCATCAGTATGGCTTAATTTATAAAGTGGCATAGTAACGATTGCTTCTGCTTGTTCAGTAGAGAAATTGAACCTATTCATTAAGTTTACTTTACTATCTGCTTTATCTTTACTAGCGCGGATAATATTGACTACTTCATTAATATTTAATGAAGCAAGGATTAATCCATCGACGATATGAAGACGAGCTTCACACTTAGCTAAATCAAATTTAGATTGTCTAGTAACGACATCAACTTGGTGATCAATATAAGCATCGATATAAGTTAATAAATCTAATGTTTTTGGTCTACCATTAACGATTGCCACCATATTCGCACTATAATTGCATCTTAATGAAGTCTTATTCATTAAATATGCTAAAATTAGGTCTGCTTTCGCATTTGGTTTAATATCAACAACGATTCTAATGCCCTTCCAGTCTGATTCATCACGGACTTCAATAATACCATCAATCGCTTTGGAATGACGAATCTTGTCTATTTCATAGACAGTCTGAATTTTAACCGCTTTATATGGTAATTCTGTAATAACGATTTGTTGTAAGTCTTTATTTTTAACGATTTCACATTTCGCTGCCATTTCAATACGGCCACGACCAGTTAAATAGATATTTTGTAAGCCGCTAGAGCGGTAAATAATGCCACCACCTGGGAAATCAGGTCCTTGAACAAATTGCATTAAATCTTCATTTGTAGCAGTTTTATGATTGATACGATAGATAATTGCTTCAATCACTTCATTAAGGTTATGAGGTGGGATTTCAGTTGCTAAAGCAACTGCGATACCTTCAGTACCATTAACAAATAAATTAGGGAAACGGGCTGGAAGAACGGTTGGCTCAAATTCGGTATCATCGAAGTTGAGTTGCATCTCCACTGTATCTTTTTCAATATCACGGACAAGCTCATTACTTAATTCGCTTAATCTTGATTCTGTATAACGATATGCCGCTGGAGAGTCGCCATCAATTGAACCATTATTTCCTTGGAAGTCGATTAAAGGATATCTCATCTTCCAATCTTGAGACATTCTTGCTAAGGCTTCATAGATAGATGAATCACCATGAGGGTGATAAGTGCCCATAACAGCACCAACTGTATGAGCACATTTCTTCGTTGGTTTATTGATGGTATTACCAGATTTATACATGGAGAAAATAATTCTTCTTTGTACTGGTTTAAGCCCATCTCTAACATCAGGAATAGCACGATCTTGGATGACGTATTTCGCATAAGTCGCGTATCGATCACCCATAACATTTTCTAGAGGTTCAATCGAGATATTCTCATAGACGAGTTCTTCTTGTTCAGGAGCTTTTTTCTTCGCCATTATTTGACCTCCTTAATAAATGTATCGACTTCATTAAAGTCAACATTATCTTCTACCCACTTCTTACGAAGTGAAGTATCTTTTCCCATTAAGACATTGACTCTTCTTTCAACGAGGAAAGGATCTTCAATATCGACTTGAATTAATAATCTAGATTTTGGATCCATGGTTGTTTCTTTAAGTTGCACTGCATCCATTTCACCAAGTCCTTTATAACGGTTAATCTTATATCCGGCACCGACATATTTCTTTGCTTCATCGAGTTCTGCATCACTCCAAGCATAACGTTGAATCACTTTATGTGATTTGTCTTCTTTATAGACCCTATATAAAGGTGGGACAGCAATATAAACATGCCCACTGGTGATGAGCTCTCTCATGTAGTGGTAGAAGAATGTTAAAAGTAGTGTTTGAATATGAGCACCATCGGTATCAGCATCGGTCATGATGATGATCTTGCCATAATGTATGTCTTCAATATCAAATGATTGTCCAAAACCTGCACCAATGGTATTAATGACAGTTGCAAATTCTTCGTTATGAAGAAGTCTATCCATACTGATAGAATCAGTATTAAGAGGTTTACCTCTTAAAGGAAGGATGG
Organism: Erysipelotrichaceae bacterium; assembly: GCA_015059185.1. Lineage (GTDB taxonomy): Bacteria > Bacillota_I > Bacilli_A > RFN20 > CAG-826 > SIG220. Next base: position 30,736 of record SVAY01000014.1, on the reverse strand, counting down.
CTTGATGTAATCTATCTCTACCTTTCTTCGCACTTCCACCAGCGGAATCACCTTCAACGATGAAGAGTTCGTTTTTCTTATAGTCTTTTGATTGAGCAGGAGTTAATTTGTCACTTAATATGACTTCTTGTTTGACCTTTTTAGAAGATCTTACTTCTTCTTTGGCTTTTCTAGCAGCAATTCTTGCTGCTTGAGAATCTAAACACTTCTTAATGATCCTCATTGCGAGCTCTTTATTTTCAAGTAAGTAATAACTGAATTTGTTATAGATGATGTTACTAACAACAGTCACTGCTTGAGGTGTACCGAGTTTACCTTTAGTTTGTCCTTCAAATTCAAGATAAGCTTCAGGAATTTTTAACGCGATGATGGTAGTTAAACCCTCACGGATATCATTACCTTCAAGCTTTTTGCCTTTTAAGATGTTTTGTTGTTCACCGAAATCATTAACGGCTTTAGTTAAACCTGCTCTAAAGCCAGTTTCATGAGTACCACCATCTCTTGTTCTTACGTTATTAACGTAAGAGTAAGTAGTTTCGTTATAGTCTTCATTACAGAATTGCATAGCGATTTCAACATCGATATTGGTTTCAGAATCGACATCAGAGAAAGACATAACTGGAGTGAGATGATTCTTATTCATGTTTATGTTGTTGATATATTCAACAAGACCATTTTGATAATAGAATTCGTCTCTTGTATTAACTCTTTCATCAATAAGGACAAAATGTACACCTTTCATGAGGAAGGCTGATTCTTGTAGGTGGCTTGAAATGATGTCAGCTTTAAATTCGACTGTGGTGAAAATAGTCGCATCTGGCTTAAATCTAACCAGTGTACCATGTTTTCTAGTTTGGCCTGTCACTTCTAAAGGAGTGACAAGGTGACCACCATTCTCATAACGGATATGATTGATGTTACCATCTCTAAATACAGTCACATCACAGTATTCACTTAATGCATTGGTGACAGAAGCACCGACACCATGAAGTCCAGCAGCACTTTTATAGACGGCACTATTAAACTTACCACCAGCGTGAAGCTCACTAAATACGAGGTCAACTGCACTCTTACCAGTCTCCTTATTGATACCGACAGGAATACCTCTACCTTCATCTAAAACGGATACACTACCATCCTTATGGATGGTAACTGTTATAACATTACCATATCCAGATAAGGCTTCATCAACGGCGTTATCAACAACTTCCCATACTAAATGATGTAGTCCAGTTGCGTTGGTACTACCGATGTACATGGCAGGTCTTTTTCTTACACCTTCAAGGCCCTGAAGTACATGAATATCGTCTGCTGTATAGTTGCTATTTGCCATATGTTATCCAAATTTCGGTTTTAATTATATAAAAATTAAGTTGCAAAAATAAAGTGTTTTAGTAGAATAGAAAACGGTATAAAGGAGCAAAAACAATGGATATTATTTATAATATAATCGTCGCATTAATTTGTTTAATTTTTGGCTATTTAATTGGTTCTGTATCTTTTTCAATTTTAATTGGAAAGATATTTTATCACCAAGATCCTCGTGAATATGGCAGTAAAAATGCCGGTGGTACAAACGCAGGTAGATTATGGGGTAAAAAGATGGGCTTACTCGTCATTACTCTCGATATGATTAAGACTGTTATTCCAATGTGGATCTGTTGGGCAATCTTAACATTCGTTCCATTTGGAGATAAACCACTACTTGCTTCTACCGCTCAATACTATAGCGGAGAAGGTGCCACATATTTAATTAATTGGCCTGTATATTTACTTGCTAACCTAGGTTCTGTTATTGGTCACTGCTGGCCAATCTTCTATAAGTTCAAAGGCGGTAAAGGCGTTAGCGCCTTTATGGGTACAATACTCGGAGCCTCTTGGGGACTTGGTTGGGTGCCAGGACTATTATGGTACTTCCCAGTATTAAAGAAGACAAAATATGTTTCATTTACCTCTATGACCATGACCGTTGTTGCTTCTATATTTGCCTGGATATGGGCTATCTTATGTATGACTAATGTTATCCAAGGTAGCTGGTGCTATTTCCCATTCTACGGACCAACAATTAACTGTAGCTGGCATTACGCTTTAATTATTACTCTTATGTCTATCTTAATCATCTATCAACACCGCGGTAACATCCAACGTTTAAGAGCGGGAACTGAAAGAAGAATCAAATGGATGGACAGTAAAAAAGACAAGGAAAAAGCTGCACAAGCTCAATAATTTGTCTAGTAGTTATCTAGTAATAAATTAGTAAATATTAATACTTTGTATTAAAGTGAGTGGATATTATGTCCACTCTTTTTAATTATTTACACAATTATACATGTATTTTGATAGCTCTATTATTATAGTATTATTGCACCTATGTTTATTGATTCATTACCACTATTTTTTTATTGTTATTGAGTCGTTTTTGTTATCTATATCTTTGTATTTAGTTTTTAAGCCCATTGAATCTTTAATCAATAAAAGACTAGTAAAAGTACTGACGAATATAGTTTCGCCTTAATTGACGCCTTTTAAGCTCATTTAAACTAATATTAAGAATTATGAACGAGTTCTACCATTATAGATTGAATAAGATACTGTTGAACAAACAAATTCCTAATTTCAACCTTCTGGACAATATCTATGTATTAACAATAAAAAATACTGCCAAAGGCAGTATCATTTATAATCTATTTAAGATTAACCTTGTTTCATGTTTCTCATGATTTCGCGTACTTGCTTTTCAGATGGTGTTCTACCCATTTGAGCAAACATTGTACGAATCATTTTTTCATTGATTGGTGGGTTCTTTTGGAGTTGTTTCTTTAAGAAATATCTTGCTCCGAAGAATCCGAGAACTAAACCAACGATTAAGGCACCTACGGCTAAGCCAATTGCTGCTCCGACGTCCATTTTAATTCTCCTTAAGCTCTACCGTCGTATTCGGCGTTATCGGTTCTGACAAGTACTTCTTCTCCATTATCAATAAATAATGGAACTTTAATCTTTAAGCCTGTTTCTAAGGTTGCTTCCTTTTTAGCAGCGTTCACTGTATCGCCTCTTACAGCTGGTTCACATTCAACGATTTTTAATGCGACTTTAGCAGGAAGGGTGATACCAAGGATTTCTCCTTCATAAGAAGTGATATCCACTACTTCGTCACCTTTTAAGAATTGAATTTCCCATTTTAAACGATCTTTAGAGATTTCAATTTGTTCATAGGTTTCTTGATCCATGAAGCATAAGAAGTCGCCTGTATCATAAAGATATTGCATTTGTCTCTTATCTAAACGGATTGTTTCAATCATATAACCACTGTTCTTGGCCATTTCGGTCATTGCACCAGTTCTCATATTCTTGACTTTCACTTTTGCGACCATCTTTCTCATCGCGGTTTTGTTTAATAAAATGTCTTGTACTTGATAAATATTGCCGTCTTCGACGAAATAGTTACCAGCTCTTAATTCAGTTACATTAACCATACATTAATTTCCTTTCTAACTTTGATATATTATCAAATTAACTTATCTTGTTAAATGATTTTATACTTTTTTACTTACTAATCATCCCTAGATAGACATTTAAGAAACGTCTTTCTTCTTTAATTGAAGTGTTTTTCCCGTGCCCAACATATACCTTCACTTCATCATCTAGAGTCATAATCTTTTTTAAAGATGATATTGTTTGACTAGCGTTACCTGTAGGTAAATCACTACGACCTATCCCGTGATAGAAAAGCGAATCGCCACTAAAGAGGATTTTAGACTTATCTAGGTAATAACAAACGGACCCTTTAGTATGATATGGAGTGTATATCACTTTAATATCTTCTTCTAATAGATGAATAATCTCGTTATCCCCTACTGGAGTTACTTTATAGTTCATAGTAAAGATGTATGGCGACATATAGCTACAGTTTTCTTCTGGATTAGTGAGTGTTTCTACATCCTCATAGCCAATATAGATAGGAACGTCATATACTTCTTTTAATTTATTCACACCAATAAAGTGATCAAAATGAGCGTGTGTTAATAAGATACCTTTAAGAGTCAAATTATGACTTTTAATGTAATTAAGTATCCCATCATAATCTTTACTAGGGTCAATCACTACACAAGAAAAAGAAGAATCGATAGCGATAAAAGTATTGCTATGTAATTCTTCGATAGAATCGTAATTAAAAGTAATTACATTAATCATTATTTAACTTCGATTAATTCGTATTCTCTAGATCCAAAGCCAAGTTCGCTAGCGGCTTCAATAGTATGAACACCGTGTCTAGATTCGATTCTTTCGATTAATCTATCCTTACCTGGGTCTTTACTATTATAGACGAGGTCTAAACAAGCTTGATCAATAGCAATTGGATCAGTACTTGCTAAGATGCCAATATCTTTCATACAAGGAGGTTCAGCATTGCCATCACAGTCACAGTCGCGTGAGATATTCATCATAACATTAAGGAAAGCAATCTTACCTTTAAAGAGCTCGACAACACTAGAAGCAGCATCAGCCATAGATTCTAAGAACCTATCTTGTTCAGGTAAATTATTCCATACAGTAAATTGGTTACCGTCTTTTCCAGCAGAATGGATTAAACTTTTTCCTTTACTAGAAGCGCAGCCAATAGAGAGTTGCTTAAGTGCTCCACCATATCCACCCATCATATGACCTTTAAAGTGAGATAAAACGAGCATTGAATCATAATTAAGTAATTTCTTACCAACATAGTTCTCTTTTAAGATATGACCGTTTTTGACTTTTAATACGGTATCTTCCTCTTCATCGAGTAAGTCGAATGGGAAATATAAATCCCAACCGTGTTTCTTAATGAGTCGACGATGCTTCTCAGTCGTGTTTCTTGCTCCTTCATAAGCAGTATTACATTCTACGACTGTTCCATTAAGATGTTCGACGAGTGGTCTAACAAATTCTGGACGGAGGTAGTTTTTGTTACCATCTTCTCCACTATGGAGTTTAATCGCAACTTTACCAGGGAGCTTAATTCCGAGTACTTCATACATCTTGATTAAGTTCTCTGGAGTAATTTCTTTCATAAAATATACTTTAGATTTCATAATTATATACCTCATCTTTTATTATATAAAAAAATAGGCTTATCACCTATTAATTTATTTCATCTTTAGGAATTAGAAATATCGCGACTATTTCTTCTTCTTTTCACGATGAATGGTCATCTTCTTGCAACGTGGGCAATATTTTTTGATTTCTAATCTATCTGGATTAGCTTTCTTATTCTTTTGGGTTAAATAATTTTCTTCACCACATTCTGTGCAAGTAAGTGTTAAGTGTAAACGATCGTCTTTGGCCATGATAATCTCCTTAAATTGCAATGATTAGTTTACCCATAATGATTAAATCATTCAAGTATTAATTTTCTTTTTCTATAGAAAGATAACTATATAGTTAATATTGTTTATAATTTTGAGGCTAATTTAAGTGCGACTTCAAACATTTCAATTTGAAGTGCTAATTCCTTATCCCCTCCAAAATCTACGCGATCCCAGTTTTCTTCATGTTCTAATGAATCAGCGGAGAATAAAAGATGATAATTATCAATGTTATAGAATCTAGATACAGCCTCTACTCCCGCTACTTCCATCTCAACAGTGATACAACCTTCTTTTTTATGTTTCTTCACTTTATCGGCAGTTTCCATATAGATAGCATCAGTTGTCCAAGTTCTACCACTTACGTGAGGAATATTTAATAAATTAAATATTTCAGAGATTTTAGCACAGTTTCTCACTTCGATATAGTCACTTGCAGGAGCGTAGTGATATGAGATGCCTTCATCACGATATGCTTCATTAGGAACAATGACTTTTCCACGGCACTTAGCTTCGTTAAGCACTCCACAGCTACCGAAATAGATAAATTTATGTGAACCAGTCACCACACTTACTTCTTTTAAGACTATTGCGGCGATAGCGGCTCCAATAGGACTCATATAGATTTGATATTTCTTTCCTTCATAGATAAATGAATAGATATCTTGTGTACCATTTGTAGTTGGATATTGAATATCTACTTTTGCGTTATATTTATCAATAACATAATCAACGACTTTGCGTTTAAAGGTGACTAAAGTCACAACGTCATTACGTTCCACTTCTTGATATAAGTCTTCTGCTCTTAAGAATGGTTTTGATTTTCCGTCATAACTATCAATAATCATATGTTTTACCTCTTTAATTCATCGATGTGATTCTTAATTGAAGCGATGGTAAATGAGATGTTGTAACCCATAATTAAGTATTATAGTAGACATTTGATTGTCAAATAAAGAAATATTTTTTCGTTTATTTATTAATAAAGAGGAATGGTTTATATTGTAAATATGAATATTAGAGAAAAAACTAGACCAATCCACGTTGGTAATGTCCAGATTGGTGGACAGAATAAAGTTGTTATCCAATCAATGTGTAATATTAAAACTTCTCATGTTGAAGAAGTTGCACGTCAAATTAATGAATGTGCTGCTTTAGGTGCAGAGATTATGCGTGTATCCGTATTAGATATGGAAGACGCGAAAGCCATTAAAGAGATTAAAAAACTCACTTCTATTCCTCTTGTTGCGGATATCCATTTTGATTATCGTCTTGCTTTAGAAGCGATGAAGTCAGGGGTCGATAAAGTACGTATTAATCCAGGTAATATTGGGGATATTGACAAAGTCAAACAAGTGGTTGATATGGCAAAAGAAAAGCATGTTCCAATTCGTATTGGGGTAAATTCTGGTTCACTTGATAAATCAATCCACGACTATTCCCATCTATATAATGCAGAAGTTTTAGTGAACTCTGCTAAAAAGCATGTCGAGATTCTTGAATCTCTTGGCTTTTATGATATTGCGATTTCTTTAAAAGGTAGTAATCCTTTAGAAACAATCGCTGCATATAGACTTGCAAGTAAAACTTTCCCTTATCCACTTCATTTAGGTATTACTGAAGCTGGAATTAAAGAAATTAGCTTAATTAGAAGTACCGCTGGACTCGCTCCACTTCTTATAGAAGGAATTGGTGACACTATCCGTATTTCGATTACTGATGATCCTAAAGAAGAAGTTATCGCTTGTAAACGTTTACTCCACGATTTAAATCTTTATCCTAATTATCCAACTTTAGTGAGCTGCCCAACATGCGGACGTACCCAAGTTGATGTCCAAGCACTTGCGACTAAGATATTAGATTATTTAGAAACTGTTAATAAACCAATCCACGTGGCAGTTATGGGATGTGTCGTTAACGGACCAGGTGAAGCTAAAAACGCTGATATTGGTATTGCAGGTGGACATCATGAATTTGTTATCTTTAAAAAAGATCAAGTAATAAAAAAGGTTCCCGAAGTGGAAGCCTTTGATGAACTGAAAAAAGAAATAGAGAAACTTTAGTTTCTCCATCCTTCATTATATTCGTTATTTCTTAACATGGAAATCTCCTCTTTATAAGGAGGTTTTTCATTATAATAAGGTGTTTCTAGTATCTTAGGAATATCTCTAAGTAAAGGATGATGAATATATTTTGCTAATGTTTCAAAGCCAATATAACCATATCCAATATTTTCGTGACGATCTTTATGCGCTCCACGAGGATTTTTAGAATCATTAATGTGTACGACTAATAATTTATTAAGACCAATGACACTATCGAATTCTTTAAGTACACCATCAACATCATGAACATCATATCCAGCGTCATTAATATGACAAGTATCTAAACAGACTCCAATACGAGATTGATATTCTGGATTAATTAAATCAATCATTGCTTTCACTTCGTTAAAGGTAATACCAAGTTCAGTTCCCTTCCCTGCCATAGTTTCTAAAGCAATTCTAACTTTGTTAGAAGGGGTTTGGCTAAAGCAGTAATTAAGCAATGTTCCAATAGCTTTAATACATTCATCTCTATCTTGACCAACACTGGCACCTGGATGAAGAACTAGAATAGTTGCATTAAACGCTTCACTTCTTTCTAATTCACGGATGATGAATTCTTTAGTCATATCATATAAATCAGGGCGAGAGAAGTTAGCAGGATTCATAATATACGGAGCGTGAACCACGATTTTAGATTCATCGATTCCGCTTTCCTTAATTAATTCTCTACCTTCTTTGATTTTTAATTCGCTTACAGGTTTTCGATATGAGTTTTGTGGAGCGCCGGTATAAAACATGAAAGTGTTCGCTCCATAGCTTAATGCTTCTTTCACACTTCCAAGATAATAATCAGGTCCATTAAGGGATACATGACTACCAAGATAAATAACTTCTTTTTCCATAAATATTATTAATATGCTAGCATATTTTTATATGAAAGTCACAATTTTAGAACCTCAAGGATACTGTGCTGGCGTCACTAACGCAATCAATATTGCTTTAAGAGCAAAACTAGAGAATAAAGATAAGCCAGTCTATATCTTAGGAATGCTTGTTCATAATGAGAAAGTAATTAATGAATTAACTAGTTTAGGGATCACTACTTTATATAGAGATAATAAGAGTGATGAAGAGTTGTTATATTCATTACCCGATGAATCAATCATTGTTTTTAGTGCGCATGGTCATAAAAAGAATCTTGACGATATCGCGATTAATAAAAAATTTAAAGTATATGACGCGACTTGTCCTAAAGTGCAAAACAATTTAAAGATTATTTCTAAAGAAATAGAAGAAGGACATAAAGTTATTTATATTGGTCATAAGAATCATCCGGAAGCTTTAGCTGCTCTCTCAATCAGCGACCAAGTGCTCTTTTATGACATCAAAGGTGACTTTGATTATAAAGGAATTAAAGATAAATCCCCTTTAGTGATTAATCAAACTACTTTAAACACGAAAGAATTAAAAGAACTATATATCGATATTATTGTGCACCTACCTAAAGCAAGAATTATGGATGAAATCTGCCCTGCTACTCGTTTAAGGCAAGAAGCTCTTATAAATATAGCGGATGACGTAGATTTAATCTTAGTGATTGGAGATAAAAATTCTAGCAATACGAATAGATTATTAGAAATTGCTAAAACTAATCACCCAGAGATTGATTCCTATCTAGTAAGTGATTTAGATGAACTCAAAAATATAGACATAAATAAAAAGAAGCATGTCGCTATTGCTTCTGGAGCGTCAACCCCGAAAAAAGAGATTGACAAAATTAAAGAATATTTAGAGCTAACTAAATGACGGTTGGCTCTTTTTCGTGATCGATAATTAAGATTTCTAACTTTGGATCAATGTCTTTTAATATCTCATACATTTTCGGCATAAAGATCTTTTCAATTTCGTGAGGAAGGTCTAAATAATTAAAGCCTTCTATTAAGATTTCTCTACGGATATGGTGTGAAGCATCTCCAGATATATAAATATCGCATCCTTCTTCGATTGCGGTTTTATAAAACCCACTTCCGCCTCCACCTACTATTCCAACTTTTTTAATAGGTTTATCGTTACCTTTTACTAATAAACCATAACTCACGTTTAATCTATTCTTCGCATATTCTGAGAATTCATTTATATCCATGCTACTATTTAAATAACCAATTCTCATACTGGAACATCCATGAGGAATATAGACATCTTTTAAGTCTAAAGCATAGCTTAAAGCATCATTCATCCCGTTAATTCCATCATCAAAATTGGTGTGCATAGAGTAGATAGGTAGATTATTCTTTTCTAATTTTTCATATAACTCTTTTTTACTAGGATCATTCTCTAATACTTCTTTCTTTTTTCCATAGATAAAAGGGTGATGAGTAATGATTAAATCTGGTTTAAAAGCTTTTGCTTCTTTATAGATGAATTTATCAAAATCTAAACATAAAACTATACGGTTAACCTCATTAGGAAGTTTACCAACCATCAGCCCGACATAATCTCCCCAGGCATCTGCTAGTCTTTTAGGGAAATTTTTAGCAAGTTTATTTAATAAGGCTCTTGTTTTCATTATTGGATAATTGAAAAGATTCTTTTCTTTTCTTCACAAAGGACATTTATCTTATTTTCTGGTAATGCTTTATCAAGTAAAAGATAATCGATTTCTTGAAGTCTAGCTTCGTATTTAGCTTTAAATAGACAAGATTGTTCTTTTCTTAATATTGGTCCAAATTCTAAATCATTCTCACTATAATAGGCAACGTCACTTCTAATGAATTTAATGATTTCATAATAAATATGATCTTCTTCTACTATTTGTTCATCGGCAATGACAAACCCCATTTCAGATATTTCTTTTCTTAATTTAGGAACACTAGTATGAGCGTCTACAATAATAGTTTGAACTAATTTAAGTTTTTCAGGATGGTCATTCAATATCTTTAATATTGTCTCGCCACCCATCCCTGCTAATACTATTGTACTAACGCTTATAGGTAAATCGGTGATGCCATCACTAAAAAGTGGGACAACATCTTCTTCAATATGCGCTTCTTTAAGAGCTTCAGTGAGTCTATTATATGGTCCTTTTTTATTTTCAACCGCGTATCCTTTAGGAATTCGGCCATCATTAAATAAAGCTATCATGAGCTTACCATGATCACTTCCTATATCCGCGGTGACGGAATAAGGAACCATATCATAAATTGCTTGAAGTCTTTTAGAAAGAGTCATTATTTACCTCCGCGGTAATCTCCTAAACGTTTACTTCTATTTGGGTGTTGAAGTTTATGAATCGCTTTGGCTTCGATTTGACGAATTCTTTCTCTAGTGACGTGGAATACTGCACCCACTTCTTCAAGGGTACGAGGATGATTATCATCTAAGCCATATCTAAGTTTAATGACAAGTTCCTCTCTAGGAGATAATTCGCTTAAAATCTTTTCAAGTTCTTCTCTTAAAAGTTGATTAGAAGTGAAATCAACAGGTGATTCGCTTTCCTTATCTTCTAAGAAGTCACCTAAGTGAGAATCATCTTCTTCACCAATTGGAGTCTCTAAAGAGACTGGTTCTAGAGCGATACGTTGAATTTCTCTAATTCTCTTAGGGGTGAGTTCTCCGCCCATTGCAGCACTGATTTCTTCTGCTGTTGGTTCTCTACCATATTCTTGGATGAGTTGACGTTGGACTCTAGTCATCTTATTAATGGTTTCAACCATATGGACTGGAATACGAATGGTACGTGCTTGGTCAGCAATCGCTCTAGTGATTGCTTGACGGATCCACCATGTGGCGTATGTAGAGAACTTAAATCCTTTTTCATAGTCGAATTTATCAACGGCTTTCATTAAACCTAAGTTACCTTCTTGGATTAAGTCTAAGAAGAGCATACCTCTACCGACATAGTGTTTAGCAATATTAACAACAAGTCTTAAGTTCGCGTTAATTAATTTTTGTTTAGCTTCTTCGTCACCTTCTAAGATTTTCTTTGCTAAGATTGGTTCTTCTTCAGGTTTAAGTAAAGGATAGTTACCAATTTCTTTAAGATACATCTTAACGGAGTCATTAATCTTAACTTCTCCACCTAAAGTAGCGTCAAGGTGTTCGATATCAATATCTGCTTCAACGTCATCAACTTCACCATCATAATAGTCATCATCCATTTTGGTTGGGTCGATATTGTTAAGATCAATGTCATCAATTTCTTCATCTTCTGCATCGTCGTTAGTGAATTCGATGTCTTTTTGTTTTGAGAAGAAAGAAATAATGTCACTTAATGTTTCATCATCTAAATCAAATTGGGAGAATGCCTCCATGATTTCAGATTGGTCGATTGTACCATCTTTCTTTGCCTTCTTTAGAAGATCATTTTTAATTTGATCAACAGTGATGATCTCACCGTTTTCATCAGTGATTTCATAGGTCTTCTTTTTTGCTACTTTCTTTGCTTCTTTTGTTTTAGCCATAAAATAATTCCCCCTATTTCTTTAGCTTGTTAAGTTTGCGTTTATTATATTCAGCGAGTAATCTCGCTTGTTCTAGTGGTGATTTTCCTTGTAAGGAATTTTTCATACGATCTTCTTCGAAGATTTTTTCTCTTTCTTCTTCCATATTTTTCATAAGACCATCAAGCAACTCTTTAGAACAGTTATTTGGATGATTCTTTTCAAATTGGAGATCAGTCATTGTTTGAATGAGTTTATCTTTATTATCGGGACTTTCTTCTTCTAGGGTGGCGATTAAGTCACTGACATTCATTTCTTCATGTCGAGAAGCATAATCGACAATATAGTTCGCTATCGTTCTAAATGTTTCATCATAGAAGCCACTTAATTCTTTTTCATAAAAATCTACTGCTTCTTTGTTATTTAGCATCTGATAGAGCATTTCTCTTTCTGCGAATAATAATCTTCTAAGTAATTTATTTTCTGGATTGTATCTCGATACAATTTCATCACGTGATTTTGTTGGATTAATCCTCGTTTCTTTTACTACTTTCTTAATAGATTCCATTTCAAATCCGGTCACATTAGATAACTTTCTCACATAGCTATCAAATTCTAAAGCATTAGTAGTATTTATTAAGATTGGGATAAATTCTTTAATTAGTGCATTCTTTTGTTCGTTAGTTTGCATTGGATTAGTATTTGTATAATAGTTAAGAGCAAAATCCACTCGACTAATCGTGTTATTTAAATAACTTCTTAAAGCGTTTGGACCTTGATTGATAAAGATTTCATCCGGGTCATCACTTCGATTTTGATTATCCACTATCGAGAATTCTAATCCTTCTTTAGCAAGTAATTTAGCAGCTTTAAGAGTGGCGTCTTGACCAGGTTTATCACCATCTAGACAAAGTCTAATTGGCACCCCAAGCTTTCTAAGTAAAGCGATATGTTCTTGTGTTAAGGCTGTTCCCATGAGGGCTACCGCACTATCAATACCTATACGAGATAAGGCGAATACATCCATAAATCCTTCTAAGACATAAATATATCCTTCTAAATGTGCTTTTGTTTTTGCAATGTGATAGTTATATAAGACGTTACTTTTATGGAATAAATATGTTTCTTGCGTATTAACATATTTTGCTTCGTCTTTCTTTTTTAATGTACGCGCACTATAAGCGATAACATTTCCTTCGGTATCACAAATTGGGAAGACTACTCTACCAGCGTTTTTATCAACATATTTTCCACCGATGACCATTGCGATTCCAACATCTTCGATGGATTTAAGTGAATGTCCCTTACTTTGTAAGAAAGCAATTGTATTCTTACCGTCATCAAAAGCGTAACCAAGTTTGTATTTAGCTTGCATTGCACTATCGATTTGTCTGGAATTAAAGTAATCTAATCCGGCTTTACCTTCATCAGTTGCCAAAGCATAACTATAGTAAGTGGTTAAATCTTTAAGTACTGCGAGTAAAGGGACTTTCTTTTGATCGACTGGTTTAACAAATTGTTTGGCTTCGAGTCGAGGATCATGGATACCACATATATCAGCAACTTTCTTAAGCGCTTCAAAATATGGTAAGTTTTCTCTTCTTTCGACATAATTAATCGCATTTCCACCTGTTCCACAAACAAAGCATTTAAAGATTTGTTTTTCTGGTGAGATGTGTAAGCTAGGATTTGAATCATCATGAAAAGGACAGATCGCTACATATTCACGACCTTTTTTAGTGACAGGTTGGTAATAGGAAATAACTTTAACAATATCGACCTGTTTTAAAATGTCTTCTCTTAAAGATGGGTCAAATGCCATATATTAATTAAAATTCGATTTTTTCTTCTAAATATTTTCTAAGTTCAGAGATTGGTAAACGGATTTGTTCCATTGTATCTCTATCTCTAATGGTGACTGATTGATCATTTTCAGTATCAAAATCAATGGTGATACAGAATGGAGTACCAATCGCATCTTCTCTACGGTATCTCTTACCGATACTTCCTGTATCGTCATAGACGACTGGCATATGTTTCGCTAACATTTGAGTAATTTCTCTCGCTTGTGGTTCAAGTTTCTTACTAAGAGGTAAGATAGCTGCTTTATATGGAGCAAGAGCTGGTGCAAGATGCATGACAACACGAGTGTCGTTCTCAAGTTGTTCAACTTCATAAGCATCACACAAAAGCATTAAGACTAATCTATCAACACCAACAGATGGTTCAATGCAGTATGGAACAATCTTGGTGTTAGTTTCTGGATCAAGATATTCAAGGGATTCACCGCTATAAGACATATGACGTTTGAGGTCATAGTCAGTTCTATCAGCGATACCCCAAATTTCACCCCAACCAAATGGGAATAAATATTCTATATCTGTCGTTGCCTTAGAATAAAAAGCTAATTCTTCTTTATCATGGTCACGATATCTTAAGTTTTCTTTTTTAACTCCAAGATGATCGATGAAATCCAAACAATATTGTTTCCAATAATCAAACCACTTAAGATCTTCTTCAGGTTTACAGAAGAATTCCATTTCCATTTGTTCGAATTCTCTTGTTCTAAAAGTCATGTTTCCTGGAGTGATTTCATTTCTAAAAGCTTTACCAATATTACAAATACCTAAAGGTAATTTTCTTCTAGTGGTTCTCACAACATTTCTAAAGTTCACAAACATCCCTTGAGCGGTTTCTGGTCTAAGATAGACTGCACTTTTACTGTCTTCAGTGACACCGATATGAGTTTTAAACATCATATTGAATTGACGGATATCAGTGAAATTAGTTTGACCACAGTTTGGGCATTTAACTTGATGTTCTTTAATAAATGCCATCATTTGTTCATTAGTCATCGCACTAACTTTTTCATCAGGATATTCACTCTCAATTAATTGATCTGCTCTAAAACGTTGATGACAATGCTTACAGTCAATTAAAGGATCATTAAATGTTGAGACGTGGCCAGTAGCTTCCCACACTTTTGGGTTCATTAATATCGCCGCATCAATACCAACATTGGTGGTACTTTCTTGGACGAACTTTTTCCACCACGCTCTTTTAATGTTATTTTTGATTTCAACTCCTAAAGGACCATAATCCCAAGTATTGCTTAATCCACCATAGATTTCGCTACCTTGGTAATAATAGCCAGAAGTAATTAAATGAGTTGTAATATCTTCGTAAGTAAACTTATTATTCATAATAATCTCTCCAAAATGCACTGAAAATAAGTATAAAGGAAAAAACTCTATTGTCAACCTATTATAAGTGTATTTTTAAAAATTTAATAATTATTCTATATTATTAGCTGAGTGGACTTCAGTATCGCTCCACCGATATCTGCAATAAAAGCGATAAATTTATCGAGTAAAATCTTTGCGCTATCACTATTATAAGCAACATCATTAAAGTTAAAATCTACTGATCCAGCAAGTGTTCTAATTAATAGAAGCTGATCTTTAGTTAAATCAAAACTATCGCCTTCCATGGTACAGTTCTTGCAAACATATCCACCTTCTTCAAACGAGAAAGTTACAATATCTTTTTTACTACCACATCTCACACAGCGGTTTATCTCTAATGAGTATCCTGCTAATTTAGATATTTTAGCAAGGTAACTAATAGCAACTAGTAAAGGATATTTAGCATCTTTTAAAGCGTTAATTGCTCTTTCTAAATAATTAAAGGCTAGATGTCTTTCACTTTCATCAAGCATCTTATTAGTAGCTTCTGCTAATAGATTAATAGCGGTGAGATATTCCATATTACTATTTGTAATAAAAGGAACAGATATTACACTACTTTCTTTAAGAGATAACTTATTATTCTTTGAAGTTATTAATGTCGCATCAGCAATTGTTAAGATGTTGTTAATCGCGCTATTTTTACTGGTTGGAGAAAGAATACCATGCGCATAAAAAGCTAGGTAATTTTCTTCGCTTATCGCGTTTACTATCGCGTCTTTTTCTTTATACTTTGATAAAGATAAAACTATTATTTTCATTCTTCTTTTTTCGTTTTATATCCAAATTTAGTTAATTCGCTTTCCTGATTTCGCCAGTCTTCACTAACTTTAACGAATAATTCAAGGAAAACATGTTTTTTCACTAATGCTTCGATAGATTGACGGGCTTTAGAACCGATTTCTTTAATTCTTCTACCATTTGCTCCAATGACAATGCCTTTTTGAGAATCTTTTTCTACGATTATTGAAGCCTTGATATGCATTGGATTTTCTTCATAGGCTATATATTCCATATAAATGGCAATTGAATGAGGAACCTCTTGAGAAAGAACATTAAGTATTTTTTCTCTTATAATTTCTTTTATCTGAAAGACAATATCTTGATCGGTAATGGTTTCTTTATCGTAATACATTGGCCCTTCAGGTAATAGTGTTTTTAATTGACCTACAATTTCATCAACATTAAATCCTTCTAAGGCCACTGTATCGATAAATTTAGCGTCAATAAAACGTTCTCTATAAATCTTTTTCAATTCTTCAACTTTATTGAGTCTTGCTTGATCAATCTTATTAAAGACGATGATAAGTGGTATATCTTTTAAGGCAAGGTGATTAAGGAGATATTCGTCTCCTTTACCAAATGGAAGAGAAGCATCCACTACTAAGATAATTGCGTCTACTTCATGGCTCGCTTTATAAGCCATAATATTCATTTCCTCACCAAGTTTTTGAAGTGGTTTATGGATTCCAGGAGTGTCAACAAAGACAATCTGCACTTCTTCATCAGTATAGATCCCTTTAATCGCGTTTCTTGTCGTCTGACTCTTATCAGTGACAATCGAAACTTTTTGATGGAGGATATGATTAAGAAGCGTTGATTTACCAACGTTTGGTCTCCCTAATATTGCAACAAATCCGGATTTCATAAACTTAATATCTTTTCTTGAAGCGGGAACATGATTTCTTCATCTTCTTTTGTCATATGGTCATACCCTAATAGATGCAGTAAACCATGAATGAATAAGAATCTTAATTCTCTATTTAAGGAGTGACCATATTCTTCCGCTTGGCGTTTTGCTACATCTAAACAGATATAAATATCTCCTAATACGACATCCCCCTTGCTTTTTAAAATGCTTTCACGGTCTTCATTATCTAAAAAAGCAAAGCTTATGACGTCGGTCACACGGTCGATATGACGATAATCACGATTAATTTGATGGATAAGTTTTTCATCAACTAAACTCACTGAAACAATCGGTGAACATTTAATCTTTAAATATGAAAGAGTCTTGGTTAATAAATCTAAATAGACTTCTTCATATTCGTCATAGCCATCAATTAATGAATTAAAATCTAATTCCATGCCTTAAATATATCACCTTTATAGTCATTAAGACTATTTATTTTCACTCATATTGATAATTTTATTGAGCAAGTTATATTGCTTTTGATAATCTTCCCCACGTGATAATAAAGAAACAACGTTACTATATAAATACATTTGTAGTCCACTATAACAGATGATATAAGTTACATTCACTATTTCTTTATACATCATCATGATAAATGTAGTAATCACTTCTATCCCTATTACCACATATTTATAAGCAGATTCTATACTCACATATTTATATGAAAGGCTTCTTGCATTATTCATCAGGTTAAATGCTTCTAACTTGTTATCCTTTGTTTTAATCTTGCTTTCTTCTTCAATGATACGTTTCTCTTCTTCATTAAGTTTAGGCTTGATAAAAGATATATAAAGCATCGCAAGCAACACATTAAGCACGACGAATAAGCCATTATATTTATCATTTAGGATGAAGATAAAACCAATAATGATGAAAATATAGCAGTTAGAAAACATCGTAAGGTTGTTAATGATGAGATATTTCTTATAACCTTCATAACTCATATAGAAATCATAATAATCTTTCTTCTTCACATCCTTTATTAGCTCATCTACTCGTTTATCAATCCTTTTCATAATACTAAGCGAATATTTCTTTAGCACGAGTTCAGAAATAATCATAAGTGAGAAAAAGATCACTGGAAGATAGATGTAAGAATCTTTACTTACAAAATAAACCGCTAAAAGAGAAGTTATCGCACTCATAAGTGAGATGCATAGGGAAATAATTGCCTCACTATTTTTCATGAGTTTAGGGCGTTTAAATTCACATTTTGTTTTAGTGAATGTCTTAATAGTAAGCATCTCTCCACTCCAAATGAACTTAAATTCGTCGATTGATAATCTTTTCTCTCCACGTGCTGGGTCATAATAATATACGTATTTTTTGGTTATTCGATATACGTATAAAGCGTGTGAAGCATTATCAAAAGTCACGCGTGCAATAAATGGTAATCGATCACATTTTTCTAACCCTTCTTTATCGTTAGATTTTAATCCTTCTAACTCAACGTTATATTTCTTGGCTTCTTTAATTAAGTCTAGGAATGAAACGTTATCATTAAATGGGGACTTTAAAAAAAGATAATTACTATCATGATGAATGTTTGCTAATAGAATCTTTACGGCCGTGAATCCGCAGTCATGATTATTAGTTTGTTGGATAAAAAACATAAAAAACCTCCTATATATTCTTTTCAAGACGATAAAAAATCGAAAATGTTGAAAAAAATTTATTAAAATAGAAAGTTATTTATATATAAATAAAAAATTTTATTATCTGCTATTGATTATAAATATTGTTTAAGGTTTAATATTCTTATCCGCAGAGATGTCGAAACTATTGTTAGACGGAGTGTGCGGATTTTTTTATAAATCAAGTTTAGATAAAACATACTCTAATTCTTCTTGGTTCATGTTGGTATGCACACTCATTTTTATGGTGTTTAGATTAGTATTTTCTCTATCCACTATTTCAGAATAATGATATTTATTTGGGTTTTTGATTACTTCTAAAGCAAAGTCATACGCATCTATATCAATAACATCATGAGTACCATATAGCTCTATAATTGCTTTATCTAAGAGTTCTTTATTAATTATCATTTTCTTCTCAGTCATTATGGAGATAATACCTAAAATATCTGAATAATCATTTTTATATTTACGTCCTGATACTATTTTCATTGCCAAAAGATACAAATCCTTAATTGTCCTTATTTCAAGCACTCCATTACCATAACTTTTATAATGAGACGATACTCTTTTCAAATTATCGCTATATGATTTTGTGTTTGTGAAATTAGAATTAATCCAGTATTCAGGTAAATTATATTTACTCGCAACAAAAGAGATTAAATCATTCATCAATACTTTGTATTCATCAGAACAATCTATATCCGAAGTTGTCAATCTGAAACCATAATTCAATAATATGGATGCACCACCGACAACTATGAGTTCACAATAGGCATTGCCATTTGTTCTTTTTCTTATTAGGTTCCCTAATTCTTTAAATGCTTTTTCAATTGTTTGTTTATCTAATAACCCGTTTGATGCTTTATCAAGCGACGTCATCGATTTTGGCCTCTATTATGTTATGTTGTTTAAATATTGGCATGCACTCTTTATATATTTGACTCACTTTTGCTTTTTTATATCTAAATAATATAAAAACGCTTTCTGGAACGACTATTTTATCAAGTTTATATTCCCTAATGTATTCGTAGTTTTTCACTAAAGGCAAGTTATTTCTTATGCACAAATAATCAATCAAAGATAAAAGATATAAGGAACATTCGTATTTCTTGTTCTTGAAATTATCTTCAACTTCGTTATTTGTTAGATATTTCTTTAGAAAAGCATTATCTTTTAATTCATTTAATTCCTGTAATAGAAAACTTTTGTATAAGTCAAAATTTTTATTGCATGTAAATAATGAAAGATCTTCATAAGTGAGTACCTTATATAAATCATCCATCTTCATATTAAGCGAAGCAGCCAGTTTATGAAGTAAGGAACTAGAACATTTTTCAATATTTGTTTTCTCGTTATATAAATCCATTAAAGTTGCATGCGAAATATGACTCGATTTTTCAAGTTTATAGGCACTCATGTTTTTAGACTCTAGCAATGCTCTTAACATATAAATATTAGGTCGGCATAACGACCTATTAAAATAATATAAATTAATTAGCATTTCTTCAAGATGGTTATTTTTATTATTCATTCAATTTTTTCCTTTCTATGGGATAAAAAAGCATAAAATAGTCCCATATTTATTTATAAGACGGATAAAAAATTAAAAATGTTTGATTATTTTTATGAAAATGAGAAGTTATTTATATATAAATAAAAAACACCAGATTTTTATTCTGGTGTCATTTTGATATAAATTTTTATCTTTTAAATGAGTTCTTGAATCTTTGGAAGAATGAATCTTCTTTAGGTGCACATTTCTTATAGTCTTCTAAGCATTTCTTTTGCTCTTTAGATAAGTTAGTAGGCATCTTGATTTCTAGATGAACGTATTGATCGCCTGGCTTACCTGTTCTAAAGTCTTTTACACCATGGCCTTTCATTCTTAACATCTGTCCAGGTTGAGTACCCGCTGGAATATTAAGTAATTTATCACCATATACTGTTGGGATCTCAACTTGAGTTCCTAAGATGGCATCGACAAAATCGAGTGGAATACTAATATGAATGTCATTACCATCTCTTTGGAAGTTAGGATGAGGTGCGACAGCAATCTCGACGTATAAGTCACCATGAGGTCCACCATTTTCACCGATTTCACCCATACCAGCAGAACGGATTTGTTGACCGTTATTAATACCCGCTGGAATATTGATAGTAATGGTCTTTTTCTTTCTTGTATAGCCTTTACCACCACAAGTAGGACATTTATCAGTGATTTGTTTACCTGTTCCGTTACAGTGAGGACAGGTTTGTTCAGTTTCCATCACTCCAAAGAGTGATTGTCTTTGCATTCTCACTCTTCCTCGGCCGGAACAATAACTACATGTTTTTATCGCATCAGGACTTCTTGCTCCTGTACCTTTACAATCAGGACAGGTTTCATCATAGTTAAGGGTAATGTCTTGTTTCTTACCATTAATTGCATCCATGAATGAGATATTGATTCTCATTGCAACATCTTGTCCTCTTTGAGGACCAGTGCTGGCTCTAGAAGATCCACCTCTTCTAACACCTCCAAAGAAGCTTGAGAAGATATCTCCTAAATCAACGTCTTCAAAACCTCCAAATCCACCGAAGCCACCAGCGAATGGATTACCTCCCGCTCCGCCTCCTGCTCCTTGTTCGAAGGCTGCATGACCAAATTGATCATACATTTGACGTTTCTTATCATCATAAAGAACATCATAAGCTTCCTGGATCTCTTTAAATTTATCAGCGTTACCAGTTTCTTTATTATCTGGGTGATAGGTTTTGGCTAATTTACGATAAGCACTTTTAATCTCATCTTTAGTTGCGCCTTTTTTGACACCCAAGACTTCATAATAATCTCTTTTTTCAGCCATAAATGTTCCTTTCTATAATTCTCTTAAAGGGGGACATGACATCCCCCTTGATGTTGATTAATACTTAATTAGTTCTTTTTATCGCCATCAACGACATCGGCGTCGATGACATCATCTTTAGGATTAGAACCAGTTCCTGCATTAGGATTACCTTGAGCAGCTTGAGCTTGTTGCATATAAGCCGCAGCTTGTTCTAATTCATTGATTCTCTTTTTAAGTGTTTCGACATCGTTATTATCTAAAGCGGTCTTAAGTTCATCTCTAAGTTTTTGAGTTTGTTCTTTTTGAGTTGGATCTAAAGATGCGCCTTTTTCTTGCATTTGGATATCAATATCATTGATTAAGCTTTCAGCTTTGTTCTTCACTTCGGTTTCTTCTTTACGTTTCGCATCAGCTTCTGCATTTTCTTCCGCTTCACGGACCATTCTATCGATGTCTTCTTTGCTTAATCCGTTAGAACCACTGATAGTGATATTCTGTTCTTTTTGAGTATCTAAGTCTTTCGCGCTGACTTTTACGATACCGTTAACATCGATTTCGAATGTAACTTCAATTCTTGGTTCACCACGTCTCGCTGGTTTAATACCATTGAGTTGGAAGTGACCTAAGAGTTTATTATCATGGGCCATTGGTCTTTCACCTTGATAAACCATGATATCAACGGCTGGTTGATTATCAGCAGCGGTTGAGAAGATTTGACTCTTAGTAGTAGGAATAGTTGTATTTCTTTCGATTAATGGAGTCATCACACCACCTAAGGTTTCAATACCTAAGGTTAATGGAGTAACGTCGAGTAAGACGACGTCTTTGACGTCACCACTGACAACACCACCTTGATAAGCAGCACCGATAGAAACAGCTTCGTCTGGGTTAACAGAGAGGTTTGGAGTCTTGCCAGTCATGGATTTAACGAGTTCTTGGACGGCTGGCATACGGATAGAGCCACCAATTAATAAGACTTGGTCTAATTCACTAGCGCTCATCTTTGCGTCGCTTAAAGCACGTCTAACAGGTTCTTCACATCTCTTTAATAAGTGACGGGTGATATCTTGGAACTTGGCTCTTGTTAAAGTGTGTTCAAAGTTCACTGGTCCAGCACTTGTCATAGAAATGAATGGTAAGCTAATAACGGTTTCAAGGGAGCTAGATAATTCGATCTTTGCTTTTTCAGCCGCCTCTTTAATTCTTTGTAAAGAGGCTTTATCAGTAATATCGATGTTATTCTCCATCTTGATTTGTGCTTTGATATAGTCTGCGACGACTTGATCCCAGTCATCACCACCAAGTTTATTATCGCCAGCGGTAGAAACAACTTCGAATGTGCCGTCCCCAATATCTAGGATAGAGACATCAAATGTACCACCGCCTAAGTCAAAGACTAAGACTTTTTCACTCTTTTCAGTTTCTAAGCCATAGGCTAATGCAGCTGCGGTTGGTTCATTAATAATACGGACAACATCAAGTCCTGCGATTTGACCAGCATCTTTAGTAGCTTGTCTTTGAGCATCGTTGAAGTAAGCAGGAACAGTAATAACTGCTTTTTCAACCTTATGTCCAATGCTATCTTCAGCATATTTTTTCATATAAGCTAAGACTTTAGCGGAGATTTCTTGAGGGGTGAAGTCCTTATTAACACAGTTAATATGAACTTTTTCTGCACTACCCATCTTACGTTTGATAGAGCTGACTGTATCTGGGTTAGTAACCGCTTGACGTTTAGCAGCATTACCAACGATTTCTTCACCACTTGCTTTAAATGCGACGACGGAAGGTGTGGTCATTGTACCTTCTGGGTTTGGGATGACTTTCACGGAGCCATCTGCTTGTAAATATGAAACTACAGAGTTAGTAGTTCCTAAGTCGATACCGAGAATAATTTCTTTTGCCATAATAATTTACCTCCTTATGCGTCAGTTTCGACGCTTTCTTCATTTTGGCTTTCTTTCTTCTTGACGCTTACTTGGACCATGGCTGGTCTAATTAAACGATCACGAAGCTTATATCCTTTCCCGTAAACCTTTGTAATTTTGCCAGCTTCTTCAGCTTCCACTGAATCAACGGCTTGCATGGTTGCGGGATTGAAATCTGTTTCAATTTCTGGGGTGATTTCTGTAACCCCTTCGTTAGTTAATACATTAACGAGATTCTTATAGATGAATTGGAATCCGGTTAAATAGTTTTTAAGAGCTGGATCAGTAGGTTCATTGCCTAGTGCCATATGGAAGCTATCTAATATTGGAAGAAGTTCTTCGATGAATCCTTCTGCACGATATTTAAGTGCTTCTTTATGATCTCTTTCTAGGCTACTACGTAGGTTTTTAGTGTCTGCATATGCTCGATAGTATTCATTTTTCCAATGATCACAGTCGGCTTTTGCTTTTTCTAATTCCTCTTCGAGTTTAGCGATTTTCTTCTTCTCTTTTTTAGAAAAGTTTTCTTCTTCGTTTAACTCTTCTTCGAGCCCTTCAATGTTTTCTTTTTCTTCATTAGGCGTCACTATTATTTCCTCCTCTATTCTTGAAATATTCATTTAACGCTTCTTGTAAATATTCAAGTGCGCTAATGGCATTATCATAATCCATTCTCTTAGGACCGACGAGACAGATAGAAGTTTCGCCGTTACCGAGATTGATTTTAGTGGATACAAGTCCTACATCTGGATTGATTTCTACTTCATCACCAATCTTGAGCAATGGATCTTCACTCATTCTTGTCTCATTCTCTACTTCTTTAAACAAAGATGAATCATTTAAGAGTTTTAAGACATTCATGAGCTTGTTGGAGTCGTTTTTGAATTCTGGATGATTAAGTAATTCCTCTCTTCCATAAAGTGATAATCTATCGCTAGCGAATCTTACGAATGTTTCAAGCAACGCTTGATAGACAAGATCGTGACTCACGACATAATCACTAATTACTGGTTTAAGAACTTCCACTTTATCCACGAGTTCATTGACTGGTGTGCCAACTAATCTTTCATTTAAGATTTTGACACAGTCCACTATTTCATCGGCACTAATGTTATCTGGCACGATGAAGGTCTTATTTTCTACATATCCTTTATCAGTGACAAATATCGCTGTTAAGGAATTAGAAGAGATCTTAATCATTTGAATTGATGCTAAGCGTTCACTTTTTTCATCAGGACCCATGACTACTGATACGAGGTTAGTCATGTGGGAAAGAATCTCACAGCTTTCTTTAATCACTTCTTCTACTGATTGAAGTTTTCCTTCTAATACAGTTTGAAGAGAATGTTTAAGTTCTTCCGATACGCTGTTATCACGAAGATTTTCACAGTAATATCTATATCCTTTAGTTGATGGCACTCTTCCGCTTGATGTATGGGTCTTTTCGATATAACCCATCTTTTCAAGTTCAAGCATTTCATTACGTATTGTCGCGCTTGAATAAGGGAGGTGATATTCCTCAATTAAAGTCTGACTTCCGAGAGGTTCAGCCTTCTTGATGAAGTATTCAACGATGCATTTTAGAATGGTATCTCTTCTATTTAACATAGTTACAACTCCTTTTTGGCACTCTTTCTATTTAAGTGCTAAAAACATTATTCAACAAAAAATTAGCACTGTCAAGGCTTTAGTGCTAAATTTTGATTTTAAATTAATTTAAGAATTGCTTATTGTAAGTTAGGGCAATTTTATTATTTCATCTAATTCATACTTTAAAAGTGTTTCTTTAATAGATCTTTTCCATTTCTTAGGAGCACTCTCGAAAGATTGTATAAATTCAGTTTTATACTTGTTTGAGGCTTCTATGTAATTAAGTATGTATTTAATTGCATCAATATCTTTAATACGCTTTTCTTCTTCTCTATCTTTGTTGATTAAAAGTTTTTGTAAACAATAACTTGCAGGTGATGGAACATTCACAAGGTAGTTATGATAGTTAATTGTTATATAATTCCATGTTGCTATATTCATTTTTGGTAATGTTTCTGCTCCAATACCTATTGCTGGAACCTTTATAACATGTTCCATTGTTCTATCAGGTAGCGTAAGAAATTCAATTTCAAAGCCATCTTTAGAAAAGTATTTAGTTTTGCCGGTAAAACTATCATCATCTCTAAGATAATCTAAATCAATTAACAATTTATTGAGGCTATTTTCCTTTATTTTAGAAACATTTGGAAGGAAAATGTCAAAATCTGTAGTTGCTATTGGAGGGATAAAACCTTCAAACACTTCTTTATAAAAGAACATTGCCCAACTACCAGAAATAATGCAATTTTGTAATAAACTACTCTTATTAAGAGCATCGATTATTTCAATCATTTTATTTTCATATTTAACCATATATTTTAATCGTCTTTCTTAATTTTTTTTCTTCATCCTTTAATTCTTTTAAATCATTTTTGATTTTTAGATATTTTTTTCTATCTTCACATGCTTTTTTTGCAACTTCGCTATCAATAGGTCCAACATAATGAGAAATTATTTTTTTACCATCTCTATATTTCCTATATAAGTATTTATCACCATGTATAAACACAACAACCAAAGATCCTTTTGGGTATTTATTTAACTCATTAGAAAATACTTTTTGCTTTTGTATATTTCTCTCTAGTTCTTCTATTAATACGCCTTTTAAAACACTATCCATACTATAAATATACTATATGTAGACAACAAAACAATACTATTTATATAAATGTTGTATACATTTTAATAATTCTTTATCATATTATTCTCTTTCCATACTTAAGTATGTTTAGAGAAATAGGATTATCTGGTGTAATATCTTTTAATCTTAATAAGTCGATTTTCTTTTTAAGCGTTAATCTTAATTCTTCGATTAAATTAAAAAACTCAAGGCCTATTATATCTGTATCAATAAGAATATCAATATCACTAGACTCAGTAGCTGTTCCTTTCGCATAGCTTCCAAATATATAACAAAGATTAATATTGTGTTTTGTTAATATTGGCATAAGCTTTTCCACTATTTTATTAAAGGGGATGATTCCGTGATCTTCATCAATCTGATTATATTTATCTAATGAATCGAAGATAAATTTGTATGTATTGGTGTTGACTTTATTAACATCTTTCTCGTAATAAATATAGGTTCTTAACGAAACATTAGCTATTTTGCTAGCTTCTAATTGGCTTAATTCTTTTTCTTTCCTTAGTTCTTTTAATGTCATACTTAAAGTATATTATATTTGCATATTATTTCAATTATTATGTGCAAAAACTGCATATATTGTAATTAGTTATGTGCAATAATTAAAAAATCATTAGTATATCCTCCTATATATATTTAAAAGACGGAAGATAATACGAAAATGTTGAAAAAAATTTCACAATCAGAAAGTTATTTACTAATAAATAAAAAAAGAGGTTTCGTACCTCTGAATAAGATAACTAAGCCTAATAATGACACTAAAGAATAATTCATATAATAAGTATAGACAATTGTTATTTTAAATAAAATAAAGGAATAGAAAAAAATGTTACATTATTTACATTTTCTAAATAGATCGACTTTTAATGATATTGATTAATATTTCTGCTTCTTTTTTAATATTTTTATATTCGTCCATTGTTCTATCAATCATCGATATAGTTATAATAACTATCCTTTTAACGATATCTTGTGCTTCTTGTTCTGATATTCTAAAATATTTAGCAATTTTAATAAGTCCTTCAACGCTATTACCCATACCAAAAGCTAATTCAAATTCAGTTTGATAAAAAGTAGGATTAATATCATATGCAGGTGCTAAAGTAATTCCTTTATCATTAATGATAAAAGCATGGTTTCTTAAATGATTATCAGTGTTATTGATGATATAAGTAAAAACCATTCTTTTATATAATTCAGTTAAATCCTCTTTAATATTAGAAGAATGAGATATTAAAAAATTTGCTAAATCTAAATATGAGTATTTACTACTTTCGCCGTCATAAGTGCTTAAGGCTGTAACGGCACTGATATAATGTATTCTTTCTTGTTTATTTCTATCAAATCTTTTTAGTAACAAAGTATGACCATAATTTGAAAACATATCTATTTTAGAAGGTGGAACATTGATTCCAATTGTACGAGCAATATTATTTATAATATATTCCCATAACTCAACATCATAATCATCTTTTTTAGAAGGAAATTTCGCTAAATAAACTTCATCATTATAATAAACATTAGCTTTTGGTCTAGCTCCACCTAATGAAGAGCCGGGCAACAATAAGCGTTTATAAATCTCATCATCTATCCCACCATTTTCTTCAAGTTCAATAGAAGCATGTTCAATATCTCTTAAATAAACATATAAAGGGATTGAGTTCTTATCATCGTTTATAAAAGGACCATTGATACCCTCTTTTATTCTTAACGCTCCCATTCTTGTTAAATCGTTTACGCGTAACAAATAATCACTTAACAGCAGTTTTCTCGGCAACCTGTTCTCCTTAACAGCTGATATTTGTTCCATTTTATCTATCAATATCGAACCAAAACGATCAGGTGTCATATCATTAATAAAATGAATATCGTATTGTGGACCAATATAATCAAATAAAGAAGGATCAATCAAGTAGTGATTCTTGTCTTTTAAATATTCTTGAGAATATTCAAATGAAAAAACTTCACTTCCATGGTTTATATTAATAGTGATATCGCCAACATAGATATCTTTATTATTTATCGAAAGAAATAGATATAGTTGCTTCATTTTTGGCCTCTTTTTCTTTCTTTGATGTTTAAATCTTGAATAGTTCTACCTAATCTATCTTCTTCTAAGACATGACTTAATTCATCGTCTCTATTTCCTAAAGCATTAAGAACAGCAGCGTAAAGACCAATAGAAACATCAGGAGAACCTTTTTCTATATTAATTAATGTGGGACGAGATATATTAGCTCTCTCACATACCAAACGCATAGAAAGATTTCTCCTTAATCTAGCGAGTTTTATATTCTCACCTAATTGAGCAAGGTTAGATAATACCTTTGGAAATAAGACTACTTTAGTTTTTTTCATAATGTCAATTATAGTTTACCAAAATAGTATTTTTTGTCAATTATGTTTTACATTATATTAATTCAAATATGCTCTTTCAATGGTAGATAATTTAATGAAATACGTTAAAGAACTTTTTCTAAGAAGTCTAAAGCCATAATGCTCATAAAAACCTATTGAAGATTCTTTGGCGTCCACTAATACAAGGTAGACTCCAATCGTTTTACTTATCGATAGAATTCTTAAAAAACATTCTTTAAGTAGATAAGCACCTATCTTATTACCTTGATATCTTTGATCAACCGCTAAACGCGCTATTCTAATACATGGAATTGGATAATGAGGTATTGATTCATCTTTAATATCTATATATTCTTCAAATTGTATATTTGCACTACACAAAGAAAAGAAACCAATCAAAACACTTTCATCATCACTTAAACAAACAAAAGTTTTACTAACACCTTTCTTATCGTTACTTAATGCACATTGCTTTAAATAAACATCTAAAAGCTTTTCTCCTGATGAAAAAGGTTTTAATAGATCTTTAGATACATCTCTTACCGATACTATTTTCATTTAAATAAATCCTTAAGCGCTTGATTAGGTTCATCAACTTCATTTAATGCTTTAATGAAATTATCTCTTTCACTATTAGTGAGAGTTAATATTTCATTATCTTTTAGATCAAGCTTAGCTTGTCTTAATACAACAGAAATAATATAAGAAGTGATAGATAGATTATTTGATTCTGCTGCTCTTTCAATCATATTCTTATCTCTAGATGATATCCTGATGTTAATCCTTTCTTCTCTCGTTGTTACTGCCATATTCCCTCCATATCACTTGTACATACAACTGACATACATATAATAATATAATAGTCATTAAAATAAAAGAGCAATTATTGCTCCTTTACTTTATTCAATACTGTTTTAATTCTTCTACATCTTCTAGAACGGTTCTATAATAGACTCTACTATTAAGTAAGTCATCATTTGAATAATGACAGATATTACATGCTCCAACCATTACATTAAGATCTAAAGATAAAACGAAATTTGTAGAAGAAGGAACTTTAGAAGCATCATATTCGTTATAAAGTTCACCTTTATAATAATAATTATAAATATAATCAGTAAAATTTTTCGCTTTATAATTATTGCCCAAGGAGAATGATCTACTTCTGGATGAGCATCAGTGACATACTACCACTTATAGAAGCGGGGGCTTCTTGCTCGATGACCCTAACGGATCAAGCATAAACAAGCTATCCGGATGTGTCCCATCCTTCGAAAGCATTTCAATTTCCTTTCTTAGAATATTATTCGCGGCGTTTACATCTCTATCATGAGTAGTCCCACATTCTGGACATTTCCATTTACGAACATTGAGATTCTTAGTGATAGTATTTTTACATCCACATACATGACATAGTTGACTACTAGCAAAGTTAGATGGAACCTTAACCAATGTTCTACCGTACCATTTAGCCTTATATAAGAGCATAGTAAGCAGCCTAGACATAGAAGCATCCATCATCGATTTATTGTAGTCGTTTTCTTTTGTCATATTTTTAATCTTCAAATCTTCAACACATATGATTTGGTTTTCATCAATGATGTGTTTACTTAACTTATGGAGATAATCGTTTCTTTGGTTATTTATGTGCTTATGTAATCTAGCAATCTTGATTCTTTGTTTATTGCGGTTATTAGAACCTTTTACCATATGAGATAACTTTCTTTGTTCTCTAGCAAGTTTCTTTTCGGACTTAGTGAGATACTTATGATTCTTATATTTATTGCCTTTAGAATCTATAACAAGATCTTTAACACCTAAATCAAGGCCAATAGAATTATTAGTGCTTTCTAATGGCTTTATCTCGGTTTCTACTAGTAACGAAATATAGTACTTATCATCTGGCGTTTTAGATATAGTTACTGATTTAATAGTGCCTTCATAGTCTCTATGCTTTTTAATTCTTATTCTTTTGCATTTAGGGATAGTGATGTATCTATTATTATCACTTAATCTAACTAAGCCCTTCTGATTATTGGTGGTATAACTCTGATCATTCTTCTTGCTCTTATATTTTGGGAATTTAGCGGTGCCTCTAAAGAAAGCTTTGAATGCAGCGTTCCTATTCATCTGTGCATTAGCAAGAGCCAAAGAATCTACTTCTTTTAGAAATGGATAATCTTCTTTATATGTAGCAGGAGTAATATCCTCATACTTTTTAGTGGCTTTATAAATATCGTTCATTTCAGATAGAGACTTGTTATAAAAGAACCTTACGCATCCAAAACATTTAGAGAAATACTCTTTTTGTTCATTATTAGGATAGATACGATATTTATAAGCTCTTCTTATCATAATTATATTATACCATACAAAGTATGGTATATCAAAATCTAATCCATAGATACCGTTTGATATTTGTAGGTAACAATTAAAAAGGAAAGTCTTACAATGTTAATTGCTAGATTAATAAAGGAG